>JADJPO010000001.1:0-669984 GCA_016713225.1 Kineosporiaceae bacterium | reverse complement strand
GTACCCCGCATCAGGGCCGCACAGGAACGCCATCAGCGCAGCGACCTCCTCGGCGGTGCCGACCCGGCCCACGGGCATGCCGACCGTCATCTCGGCCTTGCGCTCCGGCGTCAGCGTGCCGCCCATGATGTCGGTGTCCACCGGCCCGGGAGCGATGCAGTTCACCGTGATCCCGTGCGGACCCATCTCGCGTGCCAGCGCCCGGGTGAGGCCGATGATCCCGGCCTTCGCCGCGCTGTACGGCACCTTGGAATAGGTACCCCCGCCGCGTTGGGCCGAGATCGAGGACACGCTGACCACCCGGCCGAATCCGCGCTCCACCATGCCCGGGATGACCCGGCGCGTGACCAGGTACGTGCCGCGCAGGTTGATGTCGACGACCCGGTCCCACTCCGCCGTGGTCAGCTCGAGGAACGGCACCGGCGAACTCACCCCGGCCACGTTCACCAGCGCGGCGATCGGTGGCAGCTGGGCCTCGACCTCGGCGATCGCCGCACCGACCGAGGACTCGTCCGCAACATCCGCTGCGAGGCCGATCGCCCGAACCCCGTGCCGGACGACGAGCTGCGCCGCGGCGTCCCGGGCGCCCTCGCCGTCCAGATCGAGCACCGCCACCGACCAACCCTGCTGGGCCAACCGATCGGCGGTGGCCCGGCCGATACCCCGCACCGAACCCGCCCCGGTCACCACGGCCGTGCGCTGGGCCGGGAACACGTCGCTCACCAGGTGGCGAAGACCCGCGCCTGGCCGCCCGATCCCTGCTGGAACGGGATCAGGCCGACCATGATCTTCGCGCCGGTGGGCGGGATCCGGTGCAGATTGGCCAGGTTCTCGAGCCCGTACCGATCGGCCCCGTTGACGGTCAGGTGGGTGTCGAAACCGGTCGAGGGGCCGTTGTCGATGCTCAACGTGTCGACGCCGACACTGCGGATCCGGCGATTCTTCAGCAGCCAGGCCGCGGCGTCCGGATCGAACCCCGGGAAGTGCAGCACCCCGGCGGAATCGGTGCCGCGGTAGGCGTTGGCGTTGCCGACCTTGGCGCCCCAGCCCGAGTACATCAGCACCGCGGCGTTGTGCGGAATGCGCCCGTGTCGGCGCTCGAAGGCGCGGACGTCGTCCACGGTCACCAACGCATCGCGGTTCTTCGCCGCCTTGGCGGCGATGTCGATGACCACGGCCGGGGTGATCAGCTCGGCCGGGGTGAGACGGTCCGCCGTCCGGCCGCCCTTGGCGAAGTGCGCCGGCGCATCGACGTGGGTGCCGATGTGCTCGATGATCACCCACTCCTGCATGTAGTAGCCGTCCTTGGCCAGGTCGGCCACGGTGCGGCGCGCGGCCTCCTCACCCGGCTCGAAGGCTGGGGTGGTCGGGCCGAGAACATAGGTCAGATCCATCACCCCGTGCCGGGTCCAACGCCGGGCCGGGCCGGCCGTCGCCGCGGTGGTGGTGGTGGCAGCCTGCGCCGGCTCGGCCAGACCGATCGCCGCCACTCCGGCCACGGCCGTCGCCAGCAAGGCCGACCGCCGGGACAGCCCGTGCCCGCCGGAGCCGGCCGTCGCCGAGACGTCGGCCGCCCCGCAGCCCTGCACCAGATGTAGACCATGCTCGGTGCACATCGGCCCCGACCCCTCTCCGCCTGGACGATGCGGGCGACATCGCCCCGCATGCTCTCCGAACCTAGCGGCCGAGGCAGCGAGCCGGAAGCAGGCGCGGATCAGCCGATGGCATAGACGACGACCTGCCCGTCGGCGAACGTCACCGATCCCCCGGTGGCCCGCGCCGCCTGCTCACTCGACACCGGACGCCCCCGCCGCTGGTCGTGGGCCAAGACCGCGGTCGCCCCGACGGTGAGCAGCCGCAGGCCGTCCTGATCGAGATCGCCCGGACCCTCGGCGTCCACCGCCAGTGGCAGCGGAACCTCCCGGGCCTCGACGGGCCAGCCGTAGCGAAGCGCCTTGTTCACGAACTCCGGCGGCGAATCCTCCCGCCCGTCCAACCAGATCACCACGCTGCCCGAGGGGAACGCCACCGCGTCGCCGGGCGCCCAGTCCGCCATTCCTGCCGGCAGGTCCTCACCCGGGTACAGCGCCAAGCCGCGCTGGATCCCGGCCTGACCCATCACCACGGCCACGTACGGCACGGTGTCCTCGTCGATCATCACGTGCAGCCGCAGGTGATCGGCGTCCGACCATCGTTGCCACGGCTCGGCGGTCAGGTAGTCGTGGGCCACGGCATAGAACTGTGGCCAGTCCTCGGCCGTGGGCGGCTCGATCGGCTGGTGCCGCCCGAGCAGCCGCCCGACGAAGGAGTCGAAGATGTCCTCCGCCTCGGGAATGGCGTCGGCCACGAAGAGTTCGGGGTCCGGGCCGGACTCGGCCACCTCGCCCCGGGCTCGGCCCAGGGCCGCCCGCACCTCGTCGGCGACCGCCTCGCCGTGCACCACCCGTCTCGGGGGCAGCGCCGCCAACTCGGCCGCCGGCTGCGTCAGCGCCAACACCATCGCCTTCTCGCAGGCCTCGACCCCGGACGCCGCCACCGACAGGCCGCGCACCAGCCCGGTGTCCGCGTCGAGCACCATGGCGGCGATCACCTCGGGCTCGTCCGGAATCTGGATCGAGTCGCCGATGTCGCGAATCAACACGATCCACGTGGGCAACGCCCGGGGAAGGTCGGTGATCTCGGAGCTGGTCTCGGATGTGGTCTCGGAGCTGGTCACGATGCGGTCCCGGTCATGAACCGGCATCCTGCCAGTGACCATCCGGTTCCGCCCGCGAATGCACAGCGTGAACGTCCGTTACAGCTAGGGACGGCAAGGGCCTTCTCATGGGAGAGTACGCAGATGGCTGAGATCCGGGTTCGCACACTCCGCGAGGATGACTGGCAGGCGTACCGGGCCATTCGGCTCGCCGCCCTGGCGGATGCTCCCGACGCCTTCGTCGCCCGCCACGCCGAGGAATCAGCACTCGACGAGGCCATGTGGCGCGCCCGGATGGTTCGTTCGCCGCGACTGCTCGCCGAGGTCGACGGTGCCGCCGTCGGCGTGGTGAGTCTGGGCCAGGACGAGGACGACGAACGCGTGGCCCAGCTGTTCGGTCTCTGGGTCACGCCGCCGGCTCGCGGTACCGGGGTGGCCACGGCGTTGGTGCAGGCCGGGGTGGACGCCGCGCTGGCCGGCGGCCGAACCCAGCTGTCGTACTGGGTCGGAACCGACAACGGCCGCGCCGTCGCCTTCGCCAGTGGGTTCGGCTTTCGCCCGGGTAACCGGCGCCGGCCGATGCACGGGCACGAGGGCGAGCAGGAGATCGTCATGGTGCTGGCCCTCGGCGACGACCGCGGCCAGCCGACCGCACGCTGACCCGGGCGCCGCCACGCCATGGCCCACCCGATTCAGATCACGATCGACTGCGCCCACCCTGAGCCATTCGCGATCGTCATGGCCGATCCGGAGGGAAACGAGTTCTGCCTTGGCTGAGCGCGCCTCGGCGGCCCACACGGTGATCGTGTTGCTGCGCGCGGTGAACCTGGGCTCGCACAACAAGGTGCCGATGCCGGCATTCCGCGACCTGTTGGCCGACCTCGGCGGGCGCAACGTGGTGAGTTACGTGGCCAGCGGGCAGGCCGTCGCCGACATCGACGGGGACCACGCGACGTTCGGCGCCACGGTGCACGACGGGATCCGCGACCGGTTCGGGCTCGACATCGACGTGTTCACGCGCACGCCGGCCGACCTGAGGGATCTCGCGACGGCGAACCCCTTTCCCGAACTGGTCGCCACCCCCAAGCAGTTGCACGTGGCGTTTCTCGACACCACCCCGGACGCCGCGCGCATCGCGGAGATCGGCACCCGGCACGGCGACGACGAACTCGCGGTCGGCGATCGGGCGCTCTACCTGGCCTACGCACGTTCCAGCCACGACTCGCCACTCGTCAAGGCGCTGCGTCGTCTCGGCGGGCGGCAGACGTCGCGCAACTGGGCCACCGTCGCCAAGCTGGTCGAGCTCTCGACCGGGCGAGGCTGAGGTCGCGATGGCCGACGTCGCCGAGTTCTCCTGGGATCCGGTGCAGTACAACCGGTTCAGCGACGAGCGAGGGCGTCCGTTCGCCGACCTGCTGGCGCGCGTCGCCCTCGATCGGCCGGCCGGTCTGGTCGTCGATCTGGGGTGCGGGTCGGGCGAGCTGACGGCCGGTTTGCTGACTCGCTGGCCGTCGGCGTCCGTCATCGGCGTCGACTCCAGCGCCGAGATGATCGCCTCGGCCGAGCGACTGCGCCGCAGTATGCCCCCGGCGGACGCCGCCCGGCTGCGCTTCATCGAGGCCGACCTGAGCAGCTGGACGCCGCCCGGCCCGGTCGATGTGATCACCAGTAACGCTGCGCTGCAGTGGGTTCCCGGTCACCTCGACCTGTTGCCCACGCTGATGGGCCGGCTCGCTCCGGGGGGCCGGCTCGCCGTCCAGGTGCCCGGCAATCACGATGCCCCGGCCCACGCCCTGCTGCGTGAGCTGCGCCGGACGCCGCGCTGGAGCCCGCTGGTCGGGCCGGACGCCGCGCCCGGTCTGGACCGACGCCTGGCCGTCGCCGAGCCGGCCGACTACCTCGCGACGCTTGCCCGGGCCGGGTTCGCGGCCGATGTCTGGGAGACCACGTATCTGCACCTGCTCACCGGCGAGGACGCCGTCCTGCAGTGGATGCGCGGCACCGGCGCCCGGCCCACGCTCGCCGCCCTGCCGGACGACGCCACTCGGGCCGCGTTCGAGGCCGACTATGCCGCACTGTTGCGCGACGCCTACCCGCCGCAGCCGTTCGGCACGGTGATGCCGTTCCGCCGACTCTTCCTGGTGGGCAGTACCCGGTAGGAGTCCGCCGCGGCAGCCACACGACACCGCGGGAGCCGACAGCGACACGGCCGGTTAGGCTTGGCCCACCCGCGGGAGCCCACTCGGGCTGAGAGGGCGTCGCACCAGATTCACCGGTGCGGCGCTGACCGCCTGAACCTGATCCAGTTAGCACTGGCGAAGGAAGAGGTCACCGATGTCCGTCGTCCACGACGAAGCACCGATCACGCTCACCGAACCGGCACCACGCACCCTGGGCCTGGCCGATCAGCTGGGCTTCTGGGGCAATCTCGGGGTCAGCATGCTGGGCTTCGCCGGAGCACTGGCGATCCTCACCCCGTACGGGGCCGACCCCCTGAGCCTGCCCGCGGCCATCACGGCCCTGCTCGTCGGCACCGCGCTCGGTGCCCTCGCCCTGGCCACCACTCTGGTCATGGGGACGCGCACCGGCATGCCGACGATGGTGCTGCTGCGGGGGCTGCTCGGGGCGAAGGCCTCGTTCGTGCCCACCGCGTTCAACCTGGCCCAGTGCCTGGGCTGGGCCATCTTCGAGCTGATCGTCATCGCGCAGGGCCTGACCGCGGTGACCCGAGGCGCCGTCCCGGTGTGGGCCGCCACCCTGATCGCCGGCATCGTGACGACCGCGTTGACCATTCGCCCGCTCGGGGCGATCCGGTTGTTGCGCCGCTACGTCTCGGTGCTGGTCGTGATCGCCCTGGTGGTGCTGCTGATCGGGCTGGCCCGCCGTCCGGCAGACGCCCTCGACTCACCGGGTCAGTCACCGGGTCGTGGAGCGGTTTCTGGTTGGCGGTCGACGCGATCGTGGCGATCGGCATCTCGTGGGTACCGCTCGGGGCGGACTACTCCCGCCATGCCCGCACCGAGCGCAGCGCATTCCTCGGCGCCGTGCTCGGCTACGGCACCACCCAGGTGCTCTGCATGCTGATGGGCATCCTCGCCCTGGCTCAGGTGCAGCAGGACCCTAACCGGATCTTCGACCTCTTCCTGGCCATGCCACTGGGCACGGCGGCGGTCGCTGTTCTGGTGCTGCGTGAGAGCGACCTCAGCTTCGCCAACGTCTACTCGACCGCGGTCTCGATCCAGAACATCTCGCCCCGCTGGGACCGCCGCGTGCTGACCGTGCTGATCGGCACGTTCACCACCGCGGTCGCGCTCACCCTCGACATCAGCCAGTACACCAGCTTCCTCTACCTGATCGGCGGGGTGTTCATCCCGATGGCCGGCGCCCTGATCGGGGCCTGGCTGCGCAGCCGGGGCCGGGGCTGGGACACCTCGGACGCCGCCCCCTCCCGGCCCGGCATGTGGCTCGCCTGGGGCGTGGGATTCGTGGTCTACCAACTGATCAACCCCGGATCGGTGCCCGGGTGGGCCGATCTGTGGACCTGGATCGACACCGCCCTGCACACCACGGGCCACGTCTGGCTGTCGGCCTCCCTGACCTCGTTCGTGGTCGCCGCCGCGCTGGCGTGGTTCGTGCCGGCCGGGTCTCAGCCGAGGGTCGGCCAGAGCGCGTGAAAGTGGTGCACCGGGCCGTGGCCCTCGCCGGGGCCGGCATCACCGTCACGGCCGTTGCCCCCCACCGCGAGGGTGTCGGCCGCGGCCAGGGCCGCGGTGAGCCACTGCTTGGCCTCACGCACCGCGTCGGGCCACGAGCCTCGTTGCGGCCGTAGGGCAGCGATCGCCGACGACAGCGTGCATCCGGTGCCATGGGTGTTGCGGGTCGCGATGCGGGGCGCGGTCAGTTCGGTCAGTTCGACGCCTGCACCGACCGACTCGGCGAGGACGTCGACCGCTCGAGCGGTGCCATCGCCGGCATTGGCCAGGTGTCCGCCCTTGAGCAGCACCCGCTTCGCCCCCGAGGCGAGCAACGCCTCGGCCTGGCTGCGCACTGCGGCGAGGTCCGTGGCCACCGGGACACCCAACAGGTCGGCGGCCTCGTGCAGGTTGGGCGTGATGATCGAGGCCAACGGCACCAGCCGCGCCACCGCCGCCGCGGCGTCCGGGGCCAGCAGCCGGTCACCGCTGGTGGCCACCATCACCGGGTCCAGCACCACGACGTCACCGGCGAATGCGCGCAGGAAGTCCCCCACCGCATCGGCGATCTCGGCGGTCGCCAACATGCCGATCTTCACGGCATCGATCCGGACGTCGGCGGTGAGGGTCTGCAGTTGCTCGGCGACGAAGTCCGCCGGCACCACGTGAACCCCGGTCACGCCGCGGGTGTTCTGGGCGGTCAGGGCGGTGATCACCGCCGTGCCATAGGCGCCGAGCGCCGAGAACGTCTTGAGATCGGCCTGGATGCCTGCCCCGCCCGACGGGTCGCTGCCCGCGATCGTCAGGGCCACCGGCGGTCTGCTCATCGCGAGCGTGCTCCCGTCTCGTCATCGGCTGGCTGGTCCCAGGTACGTCGCACCTGCGCTGTCGCCGAGGCGATGTCGGGCCGGCCGCAGATCGCGCTCACCACGGCAACCCCAGCGGCCCCGGTCCGCCGCACCGCGGCCACCCGCTCACCGCCGATACCGCCGATCGCCACGCACGGCCAGGGACTGGCGATCACGATGTCTCGCAACAGGTCGAGGCCACCGGGAGCCGCGGCGTCCGGCTTGGTGTCCTGCGCCCACACCGGCCCGACGCCGAGGTAGTCGATCACCGACCCGAGCTCTCGCGCGGCCTCGACGTGGTCGAGGGTCTGCACCGACAGCCCCAGCACCGCCGCCGGCCCGAGCAGCCGGCGAGCCGGCACGGCGTCCAGATCGCCTTGGCCCACATGGGCTCCCGCAGCGCCGATCGCCTCGGTCAGGTGCACCCGATCGTTGACGATCAGCGGGACGCCGGTACCCCGCAGCTCGTCGACCAGTTCCCGGCCCAGCGCCACGAAGGTGTCGTCGTCCGCCTCGGGGTCGCGCAGTTGCACCAGGCTGACCCCGTTCGCCACGGCAGCACGCACCGTGGCCACCACCCCGACGTCGCCACACAGCGCGGTGTCGGTCACCAGGTACACCGACAGATCGAGAGCCGAACGCATCACGACCCTCAGCTCAGGGCGACGCGGGCGGCCAGCGTCTGTGGGGTCAGCGAGGCCAGCTCGTCCAGCAGGGCCACGGCAAACGAACCCGGGCCGCGGCTGGCTCGGGCGGCGTCCTCGGCGGCGACGGTCAGCGTCGCCGTGGCGGCCACTGCGGCGACCAGAGGGTCCTCGACCGAGCCGGCGAAGGCCGCCATCAGGGCTCCGAGGGCACATCCGACGCCGGTCACCTGCGTCATCCACGGGTGGCCGTTGGCCACGCGCACCAACCGCTCGCCGTCGGTGAGGTGATCGACCGGTCCACTCATCGCCACCA
Organism: Kineosporiaceae bacterium; assembly: GCA_016713225.1. Taxonomy (NCBI): domain Bacteria; kingdom Bacillati; phylum Actinomycetota; class Actinomycetes; order Kineosporiales; family Kineosporiaceae; species Kineosporiaceae bacterium. Next base: position 661,789 of record JADJPO010000001.1, on the reverse strand, counting down.
CCGTGCCACGGTGCTTGGCCAGATCGACTGCCGCCGAAGCCATCGACTCCGCCGTGTCGACCGCATCGACGCCGCGACCGCCCGCGCCGCCGGTGAACGCCCCGATCTCCGAGGCGTTACCGCGGATCACCGTGGGCGTCGCAGCGGCGAGCAGCTCGTGGGCGATCTCGGTGCGCCAGGCCAGCGCCCCCGCGGCCACGGGGTCCAGCACCCAGGGCGTGCCGGCGGTCGCCGCAGCGACAACGGCCTCGTGCATCGCCTCGGCGGTTTCCGGGTAGGGCGTGCCCAGGTTGATCAGCACCCCACGGGCGATGCCGGCGAATCCCGCTGCCTCAGCAGGGTTGTCGACCATCGCCGGCGCCGCTCCCACGGCCAGCACCACGTTCGCGGTCCAGCCGGCCACCACGATGTTGGTCAGGCACTGCACCAGCGGCACCTGCGCACGCACGGCAGCCAGGGCCTCGGCACACGCCTCGGCGGACACGCTCGACAGGGCAGATGGAGGAGTCATGACGACGTCCCTTCGCTAGTCCGAACTAGATCAGGTTCGACGGGTGTGATCTCAGCCAGCTGCCCGGCACCCCGCGTCGACTGCCACGATAGTGCCGAACGTGATGTGATGGCTCCTCGGGACAGGCTGCTGGAGGCTCACCGTGGGATCGTTGGTCTGGAAGGTGCTCGGCACCGGTGCAGCCGTACTGGCTGCCTCGCTCGCCGAGAAGGGCATCACCACCGCGTGGCGAGCCGCCACCGGCGAGGAGCCCCCGGTCAACCCCGAGGACCCCGACACGCACTGGGGCGAGGCGATCAGTTGGGCGGTGCTGTCGGGCGCCGCCATCGGCGTGGCCCGGTTGGTGGCGACCCGCCGCGCCGCCGCCTACTACCGCGAGTCCTCCGGGTCACTGCCGAAGGGCCTGGCCGTCAAGGGCTGACCAGCTCACCGCGCTGCATGACCTGGCGCACCAGCGGAACACCCGGCCGATAGGCCAGGTGCACGAAGGACGGTGCGTCCAGGATCGCCAGGTCGCCCGCGGCACCCACCGTCAGCGCCCCGATGTCGGTGCGCCGCAGCGATCTCGCGCCACCCGCGGTGGCCGACCAGAGCGCCTCCGCCGGGCTCATCCGCATCGCGATCACGCCCAGCGCGATGCACAACGGCATCGACGAGGTGTACGACGAACCCGGGTTGCAGTCGGTGGCCAGCGCCACGCACACCCCGGCGTCCAGCAGGCGCCGCGCGTCCGGGTAGGGCGAGCGGGTCGACAGTTCCGCCCCCGGCAACAGCGTGGCCACCACGCCGGCGTCGGCGAGCGCGGTGACGTCGGCGTCGTCCAGGTGGGTGCAGTGATCGGCCGAGGCCGCCCCCAGCTCGGCCGCCAGTTGCACTCCCGGCCCCGGGCCGAGCTGGTTGGCGTGCACCCGGGGCAACAGCCCGCGCGCCATGCCGGCGCTCAGGACGGCGCGCGCGGCGTCCGCGTCGAAGGCACCGCGCTCGCAGAACACGTCGACCCAGCGCGCGTGCGGGGCGCAGGCGTCGAGCATCGCCCCGGTGACCAGGTCGACGTAGCCCGCGACATCGCCCCGCTCGGCGAACTCCGGTGCCACCACGTGAGCGCCCAGGTAGGTGGTCTCGGCGGTGAGATCGGCGGCCACGACCAGCGCGCGGGCCTCGTCGTGGGTGGTCAGCCCGTACCCCGACTTGATCTCGACCGTGGTCGTGCCCTGGCGCCGCATCTCGGCCACCAAGCGGGCGGCGTTGGCCCGCAGCTCCTCGTCGGAGGCAGCACGCGTGGCCGCCACGGTGGTGCGGATACCGCCCGCGCTGTACGGCGTCCCCGTCATCCGGGCGGCGAACTCGGCGGCGCGGTCGCCGGCGAAGATCAGGTGCGCGTGGGCATCGACGAACCCCGGGACGACGGCCGCACCCGCGACATCGATCCGCCGGTCCGCGCCGACGGAGCCCGGCGAACCCGTCGAGCGTTCGGCGGGCCCGACCCAGGCGACCCGGCCGCCGTCCAGCACGATCGCCGCATCCCGCAGGAGGCCCAGCCGAGCGATGTCCGGCGGATCGGTGGCAACGGCCCACCTCGGATCATTGGTCACCAGTTCACCGATGCCGGTGATCAGCACGGACGACGCCACCCCAGACATGGCCCCACGGTAGGCCAGAGCAGTCTCACCCGGAGTTCATCGCACCGTCGCGTCACGGGCACCCCACCGTGACCTCCGCCGGGCACCGTTTGTCCCATGGCCATGCGCGTGCAGTACTACCACCTCGACTCGGGGTGGTTCTGGCGGCTGCTCGGCGCGAACAACCGCACCCTGGCCTACGGACCCGACCCGATGCCCGACCGGGCGAGGGCGGTGAGCGAGGCCCGCGCCGTCTTCCAGGCGGCGGGCAGTGCCCAGTTCGACCTGTTCGACGAGGGTCGGGAATGGCATTGGGCGATGCTCGTGTCGGGGCGGCTCCGTGCCGTCTCGGCGAACCGGTTCGGCCGGCGCCTGGACTGCGTGCGGGCGGTGCGTCAGTTCCGCAAGGCTGCCGTCCTCGCCGGACAGGCCGAGCCCGACGGCGCAGAGCTCACCCAGGCCCCGGTGACCCCGTCGTTGCCGGGATGACCCACAATCGGTGCTCGTGAGCATCGATGCATCGACCTCCTTGGCGCAGGCCATCGCCCACGAACGGGTGGTGCTCGACGGTGGCCTGGCCACAGAGCTGGAACACCGGGGGCACGACGTCTCCTCGGATCTGTGGTCCGCCGCCCTGTTGCGTGAGGACCCCGACGAGATCCGGGCCACCCATGCCGCCTACTTCGCGGCCGGCGCCCGGGTGGCCACCACGGCCAGTTACCAGGCCAGCTTCGAGGGTTTCGCGGCTGCCGGGATCGACCGAGGCGAGGCCGAGACCCTGATGCGGCGCTCGGTGTCCCTGGCCGCCCGGGCACGCACCGAGTGCGGCCTCGATGGCCATGCCTGGGTGGCCGCGTCGGTCGGGCCGTACGGGGCCGTGCTCGCCGAGGGCCAGGAGTACACCGGCGACTACCCCGCACCGCGGGACACGGTGGCCGGGCTGCGAGCCTTCCACCGAGAGCGGCTCGAGGTGTTGCTGGACGCCGGTGCCGACGTGCTGGCCTGCGAGACCATCCCGCGGCTGGCCGAGGTCGAGGCGCTGGTCGCCGAGTTGGACGAGCTCGGCGCGCCCGCCTGGATCTCGCTCACCACGGTCACCACCGACGATGGCCGGGTTCTCACCCGCTTCGGTGAGGACGCCGGCGAGGCCTTCGCACTCGCGGGTGCGGCGTCGTCCGTGGTGGCGGTGGGGGTGAACTGCACCGCGCCGTCCGGGGCGGGCGCGGCGGTGCGGCTGGCTGCCGAACGCTCGGCCAAGCCGGTGATCGTCTACCCGAACAGCGGCGAGACCTGGGACGGCGCCCGACGCGCCTGGGTCGGTGCGCCCGGGTTGGACGGCGCCGACGTGGCCGGGTGGATCGCGGACGGCGCGCGCCTGGTCGGTGGCTGCTGCCGGATCGGGCCGCAGGACATCGCCGCCCTGAGCGGAACGGTGCTCAGCTCGAGATGAGCGCAAAGACCACGAGGATCACCGAGATCACGCCGAAGACCACGGCCCCGACCAGGTAGGCCCGCGAGCGCCCTGGGCCGACCAGGACCGTCTGGGGCTTGCGTGGGTCATAGACCACGGCCATCGTCCGGTCGGTGATGAACGGCCGCGGGGATGAGATATCCCCTACCGCGCGAACGGATCTGCCGCGCTCGGTGACGAACTTCAGCACCGGGTGAAACAGGACGCGGCCGTCGTCCGACGTGACACGGCGGCTGTCGACGATGGTCGCGATGGCGACCTCACCGGTGCGGCGCAACTCCGGCTCGTGCAGTCGGGCCCGGACCGCGGCGATCACCATGCCCACGGCCCCGAGCGCCGGGAACGCGGCGAGCAGCAACAGGAACCTCACGACGGTGAGGCTACGCGAGTTGCGGCCGCCTCCGACGGGGCCGTCGGCGACTGGACTCGACCCGGCACCTGGCGCCACAGGAAGGGCACCACGGCCAGCAGCACGAGGGTCACCAGCATGACGCCGACGAACGGCAACCAGTCGGCCACACCGAACGCCGCACCGCACACACCCGCCGACAGGGCCACGGCAGCGGTCTGCAACGCGGTGAACAGACCCTGTGCGCGGCCGGCTGCCTCATCGGGCACGTGTTCGGTGAGCAGGGACTGTGCCGCGGGGACGGCGAACACGAAACCGACGGACTCGACCATGCCCAACCCGATGAGCCAGCCCACGCTGGGCAGGAACGGGTACAGGCCGGCGAACACACTGCCGCTGAGCAGCCCGACCATGACCAGGACCCGGCGATCCTGCCGGTCGGCCAGCCACCCGCCGAACGGGGCGATGATCGCGAAGGGCACCGCGAACAGCGTCCAGGACAGGCCGATCTGCGCGTCGGTCGCCCCCCGGGCATCCATCAGCAACGACCAGCAGGCCTCGTAGACGCCGGTCAACACCCCACCGATCACGGCCACCAGCAGCACTCCGGTCAGTGCCCGGCCGGCCACACCACGCCGGGGCAGGCGAGCCAGCGCGGCGTCCGGATGCGGGGTGAGGTCGACCGAGGCGGCGCGCGAGAGCAGCACCGGAATGCAGGCCGCCAGAGCCGCCGCGGCCGAGACCACGAACAGGGTGCCCATGTGCGCGATCCCGACCGCGGTACCCAGCATCGGACCGACCGCGATGCCGGCCAACTCGGCGCCGCTGACGATCGCGAAGGCGCGGCCACGGGCCGCCAAGGGCACCGCACGGGCCACCAGGGACAGGCAGGCGACCTGCGCGGCGCCTGCTGCGGCCCCCTGGGCACCGCGCAGCCCGAGATAGCCCCAGCCATTGACCTCGAGCAGGAATCCGGCGCTGGCCAGGGCATAACCGATCAAGCCGGTCAGCAACACCCGGCGATGACCGATCCGGTCACCGAGCCGGCCCGACAGGTACTGGGCGAGCACGCCGGTGGCGAAGAACGAGGCCATGACGGCACCGATCAACCCGGTCGGGTTGTCGCGCTCGGCCAGGTAGATCGGCAGCAGCGGCAGGACGGCGCTGGAGCCGGTCCACTGCAGGAAGACGGCCGCCGCGAGGGCGAGCACCAGCAACGAATAGCCCGGCTGCAGCCACCGGCGGAGGGCGTTCACGAGGGGTCTGCCAACTGGCGCAGCCGGTCGGCCACCTGCTCGCGCCGCTGCGGGGTGAGGGCGTCGATGCCGAACAGCTCGCACAGCCAGAGCCCGTCGGCGGCCAACCGGGCGATGGTGGCCCCGACCGGGTCGGCGGCCTGCTCGATCTGGTGCTGCCAGTCGTCGAAGGCGGCGCGCAGCGGGGCGAGCAACTCGGGTTCGGCGGCCACGGCGGCGAGCAGGGCGGCGCCGACGCGCTGTTCGTGTCGGGCGGCGGCCGGTTCGATCGGCTCCTCGACGAGGCACTCCTCGACGTACACCCGGACGAAGGAGTGCTGCGGGTGAGCGGCCCGGACGTCGTCCAGCCCGGACTGGAAGCGCGCGATCAGGCGCTCGACCATCGCCGCCACCAGGTCGTTGCGGGTGGCGAAGTGGTAGAGCACGCCGCCCTTGCTCACCCCGGCCCGCGCCGCTGCCTTCGCCAGGGTGAGGTGCGCGACGCCGTCCTCGAGGACGACGTCCTGGGCGGCCTGCAGGATCAGGTCACGGGTCGCGGCGGCGTCGCGTCCGGCGGTCTTGGCCATGCCGGGAGGCTATCACCGACTGTACCGTCTGGACGGTACAGTTCCCGCTCTCTCGGTGTCAGGGGGTGGCGGTGATGGCGGCGTGGAACGCGAGGGTACGGCGGGCGGTGTCGACGTGGAGGTTCTCGACCATGCGACCGTTGTGGACGACGACGCCCTTGCCCTCGGCGATCGCCGCCTCGAAGGTCGCGATCAGGGCGCGGGCATCCTCGACTGCGGCTTCGGACGGCGCCCACGCCTCGTTGCACGGCCCGATCTGGCCCGGGTGGATCAGGGTCTTGCCGTCGAAGCCCATCTCGACGCCCTGGCGACACTCGGCGGCGAAGCCCTCGGCGTTCTTCACGTCGTTGTAGACCCCGTCGAGAATCGCCTTGCCGGTGGCGCGGGCCGCCAGCAGACACAGGCCGAGGCCGGTCAGCAACGGCTGACGACCCGGGACGTGCTCGGCGCGGAGCTCCTTGGCCAGGTCGTTGGTGCCCATCACCAAGACCGCCAGCCGCTCGGACGCCGCGGCGATCTCTTCGCAGTGCAACATCGCCACCGGGGTCTCGACCATGGCCCAGATGAACGTGTGGTCGGGCGCGCCGGCCTTGTCCATCGCGGCCTCGATGGTGCGGACGTCGGCCACCGACGACACCTTGGGGACGACGATCCCGCCCGGCCCGGCCGCCGAGGCCGCCGCGATGTCATCGGCGAACCACTCGGTGTCGAGTCCGTTCACCCGGATGGTGAGTTCCTTGCGGCCGTACTCCCCCGAGGACGCCGCGACGCAGACCCGTTCGCGAGCATCGGCTTTGGCGTCCGGGGCGACCGAGTCCTCGAGATCGAGGATCAGCGCGTCGGCGTCCAACGCCTTGGCCTTCTCGAGCGCACGCTCGTTGGCACCCGGCATGTAGAGCACGCTGCGGCGCGGGGTGAGACTGGGGTCGGTCACGACACTCTCCTTGGGGGGTGCGGATTGCTCAGAAGCCGTACGCAGCAGCGAGTTCCGGATCGCGCGCCGCGAGGGCACGGGCCAGATCGACCATCACCTGGCACTGCTTGCACGAGGCGTCGTCCTCCATCCGCCCGTCGAGCATCACCGCGCCGCTGCCGTCACCCATCGCCTCGATCACGCGCAGGGCGTGTGCCACGTCGTCCGGGGCGGGCGAGAACACCTTCTTGGCGATCTCGATCTGCACCGGGTGCAGGCTCCACGCCCCGACACAGCCGAGCAGGAAGGCATTGCGGAACTGGTCCTCACAGGCGACGACGTCCTTGATGTCCCCGAACGGTCCGTAGTACGCGTAGATGCCGTTCGAGGCGCAGGCATCGACCATGCGCGCGATGGTGTAGTGCCACAGGTCCTGCTGGAACACGGTGCGGTCGGCCTGGTATCCCACGGCGCCGTCGTCCAGCACCGGCGGGTCCTCGCGCACCAGGTACCCGGGGTGACCGCCGCCGACCCGCGTGGTCTTCATCCGGCGGTTGGCGGCCAGGTCCGCCGGACCGAGCGAGAGACCCTGCATCCGCGGGCTGGCACCACAGATCTCCTCGACGTTGGCCACGCCGCGGGCCGTCTCGAGAATCGCGTGGATCAAGATCGGCCGGGTGAGCCCGGCCTTGGCCTCGAGCTGGGCCAGCAGCCGGTCGACGTAGTGGATGTCCTCGGCGCCCTCGACCTTGGGCACCATGACCACGTCGAGCTTGTGCCCGATGGCCGGGATCAGCGTGGTCAGGTCATCGAGCACCCAGGGCGAGTCGAGCGCGTTGATCCGGGTCCACAACTGGGTGTCACCGAAGTCGGTGGACGCCGCGATGGCCACCAGCCCGGCGCGCGCGGCCTCTTTGTTGTCCGCCTTGACGGCGTCCTCGAGATTGCCGAGCAGCACGTCGACCTTCGAGGTCATCTCCGGCACCTTCGCCGCCATCTTGGCGTTCGACGGGTCGAAGAAGTGGATCATTCGAGAGGGTCGGAACGGGATCTCGCGCAGGGGCTGCGGGGCACCAACCGCAAGCGCACGAAAGAAGTCCTTGGCAGGCCGCATGGCGCTCAGCCTAGGTGCCCGGCCGACCCTCGCCACGTCGCGCCGGTCACACCCCAGCCAACCCGCTCATGCTCCGCGGGTGACCGCTCATACTCCGCAGAGGAGCGGATGGAAACCTTTACATGCCACGTTGAGCGTCACCTGCGGAGCATGAGCAGGTTGGTGCTCAGGCCTCGCCCCAGGCCCGGGCGATGGCGCGCGTCAGCGCCCGCGGGACGCCGCCGGAGGCTCGCAGCGGCAGGTGACGCCCGTCCTCGACCACGGTGCGCCCGCCCACGACCACGGTGTCGACGTCACTGGCCGAAGCGACCATCGGGATCTGGCCGGGCAGTGCGCCCGACGTGCGCAACGAATCGAGCCGGACGCCGACCAGGTCGCACAACGACCCGACCTCGATCCGCCCGGCCTCGGGCCAGCCCAGCGCGGCATGCCCCGCCGAGGTCAGCGAGGTGACCAGCTCCTCGACCGAGAATCGGCCGCGACGTCCGGAGGCCAGGCGTTCGTGCATCTCCAGCATCCGCGACTCGGCGATCATGTCGATCATCACGTGCTGATCGGTGCCCAACGCGATCGGCGCCCCGGCGTCGGCCAGTTCGCGCGCGGGACCGATGCCGTCCGCCAGATCCTGCTCGGTACTGGGGCAGATGCAGGCCGTGGTCTGTGAGGCGCCCATCAGCACGATGTCCTCGGCCGACAGATGCGTGGCGTGCACCGCCGTGGTGGCCGAACCCAGCACCCCGTGGTCGGCCAGCAGCTGGGTGGGGGTGCGACCGTAGGCCGCCAGGCAGGACGCGTTCTCGGCCGGCTGCTCCGACAGGTGCACGTGCAGCGGCCGCGGTGAGCCGTCCTCCCCCACGTCGGCCTCGACGATCACCGACAGCTCGTCGACCGGGACGGCGCGCACCGAGTGCACCGCCGCCGCCACCCGGAAGCTGTCACCGTCGGCCAGCTCGCTCACCCGCATCGCCCAGCTCTCGGCGTCCCCGTCGTCGAACCGGCGCTGCACGCCCTCGAGCGGGACGTCGATGCCACCACGCAGGTAACAGGTGTCGAGCAGCGTCATGCGCAGACCCGCGCGCGCGGCGGCCTCGCGCAATGCCTCGCCCATGGCGTTGGGCTCGCCGTATCGGGCGCCCCCCGGGCCGTGGTGCAGATAGTGGAACTCGCCGACGCAGGTGACACCCGACAGCACCATCTCGGAGAAGACCGCGGTGGCCAACTCGCAGTAGGTATCGGGGGTGAGCCGGTCGGCCAGCGCATACATCCGGTCGCGCCAGGTCCAGAAGGTGCCACCGTCGGTGTGGGTACGACCGCGCAGCGCGCGGTGGAAGGCATGAGAGTGGGTATTGGCGAACCCGGGAAGAACGAGCAGGTCGAGCTGCGTGTCGCCCGGCTGGGCCTGGGTGTCCGTCTCGACGGCAGTGATCGTTCCGTCCGTGCCGGAACTGATCCTCACCCCAGCGGCCGGGCCCTTGGGCAACCAGGCGTGGGCGCACCACCACGTGCGGTTCACGGTTGCATCCTGCCCGTTTCGCTCCGCGAGCGCACTACCTGGGCATCAGAACCGCCCGGCAGGCCTACCGGACTAGGGTGCCCAGCGTGAGTTCAGAGCCCGCAGCACTGCCCTCATCCATCGTTGTCGAGCGGTTGGTCGAGGACGCCTTCGACGGACCGGTCTGGCTTCAGCTGGACGACGGACGCGTGGTCGCCCGCGGTAGCGGCGCGCCACCCCGGCCGGCCGAGGCCACGATCGAGCTCGCCGTCCCGGGTCTGTTCGACATGCACTGCCACGGTGCCGACGGGGTGGATTTCGGAGCCCTGGCAACAGATCCGGCTCCCGGCCTGGCCCACCACGCCCGGCTCGGGGTCACCCGGCTGGTGGCCACGATCGCCACCATGCCGCTGCCGGCGTTGCTCGATCGGCTGCGCGAGCTGGCCCCGCTGGTGCACGACGGCACCCTGGCCGGGGTACACCTCGAGGGGCCGTGGTTGTCGGTGCACCGCTGCGGCGCCCACGACCCGCGGCTGCTGCGCACGCCGTCCCCGGCCGAGGTCGACCAGGCCCTGGACGCCGCGGGCGGAACGATCCGCATGGTCACCCTGGCGCCCGAATTGCCCGAGGCGCTGGACGCCGTTCGCCGCCTGACCGAGGCCGGCGTCACCGTCGCGCTGGGGCACAGCCAGGCGCCGGCCGACATCGTGCATGCGGCTGTGGACGCCGGTGCCCGGGTGATCACGCACCTGTACAACGGCATGCCCTCGCTGCACCACCGCGATCCGGGGCTGGTCGGGGTCGCCCTGAGCGATGCCACGCTGACCGTCGAGGTGATCGCGGACGGCGAGCACGTGGCCGACGAGGCGATCGACGTCGTCCGGGCCGCGGCGGGGGCGGATGGCGTTGATCTCGGACGCCATGGCGGCCACCGGACTCGGTGACGGCGACTACCTGTTGGCCGGCTCGCAGGTGCGGGTGCAGGACGGCGTGGCGCGGGTGGTCACCTCAGACGGCTCGGCGGGGGCGCTGGCAGGCAGCACGACGACGGTGGGCGAGGCGTTCGGTCGGCTGGTGCGCCGCGGCGTCCCGGTGGTCGAACTGGTGCGCGCCGCAACCTCGACCCCGGCCCGCGCGCTGGGCCTGTCGGTGCCCCAGCTCGCCATCGGGTCGCCGGCCGATCTGGTCGAGATCACCGAGACGGGCGTGGGGCGTGTGCTGCACCGCGGCCGGTGGCTCACCACCCCCGCGGCACCATCCCTGCCTCACTGAAGGCGCTGTCGCAGCTGACCAGCGACAGCGACTCGAGCAGGCATTGCGCCGCCAGCATGCGGTCGAACGGGTCGCGGTGAGCCCAGTCGAGCGCGCCGGCCAGGAGCGCATGCTCGGAGGTCACCGGCAATTCCTGCGCGCCGAGGCGGGACACGTGACGCGAGTAGGCGGCCAGCAACGGGTCGGCCTGCGGGAGGCGTCCGAGTCGGTGCTTGGTCGAGAGCTCCCACGCCGTGGCGGCGGAGACGACCAGGCGGGTCGCCGAGTCCTCGATCACGGCACGTGCGGCCGAGCCCAGCCGCGACGGATCGGTCAGTGCCCACAGCAGGGCATGGGTGTCGAGCAGTACCGCTGGCGGCGGCGCGCTCGGTGCCTCAGCCACGAGAGGGGACTTCCCAGTGATCGAGTTCATCGTCCGGCAGCGGGTCGAAGAAGCTCTCCGGCACCCGGTAGTGCACGAAGCCGAGTTCTCGCCCCTTGGTCCGCGCCAGCGGGACCAGGCGCGCGATCGGGGTGTCACCGCGGGCGATGACGATCTCTTCCCCGTCCTCCACCGCAGCCAGCAGGGCTGACAGATTGGTCTTCGCCTCGTGCACCTTGACGATCCGCTCCATCCGATCAGACTAACCTAGTCCATCTTGTTAGTCCGTGAATCGAAGCCTTCCTCTCATAGGGCGCTTCGCCGCAGCAAGAACCAGGTCCTGGATTGCGCTCGGATCACCCCGTCTGCGCGGGGAGCACGGCGACGGCTTGGCGAGGTCGCCCTCGATCGTGGGATCACCCCCGCCTGCGCGAGAGCACCGTTGTAGTCCAGCTCGTTGATCGAGCGGAGCTGGGATCACCCCCGCCTGCGCGGGGAGCACTAGCCGCGGCCCTGATGCGGTGCCCACCACCAGGGATCACCCCCGCCTGCGCGGGGAGCACCCAGGTCGCCGAGGGCGCCGAGGGCGCCGAGGGCAAGGTCAGGGATCACCCCCGCCTGCGCGGGGAGCACTGAGGGTGTCGCCGAGTGAACCTGTTGCAGGCGGGATCACCCCCGCCTGCGCGGGGAGCACCGGCCGCAGGCCGGGTTCCGTCAGCTCGAGCTGGGATCACCCCCGCCTGCGCGGGGAGCACGTTCATCTCCCTGATGGTGAGTGCCATGGCGCGGGATCACCCCCGCCTGCGCGGGGAGCACAGCCATGTTCGGAACCAGGTCCGAACGGAACAGGGATCACCCCCGCCTGCGCGGGGAGCACCTGGTCGACCAGATCGGCCGCGGCGGCGCGGCGGGATCACCCCCGCCTGCGCGGGGAGCACGTGGGTTGGCTGAGCGTGCTGTGGTTGTGGGTGGGATCACCCCCGCCTGCGCGGGGAGCACGGAGTCCCCTTGGTGGGGAGGGAGGGTTTCCCGGGATCACCCCCGCCTGCGCGGGGAGCACTGTGAGGCATGGGGTCTCCCGTGGTCAGTGGGGGGATCACCCCCCGCCTGCGCGGGGAGCACAACGGCGACCGCGTCACGTCATGGGTCGATTCAGGATCACCCCCGCCTGCGCGGGGAGCACAGCTTCCCCATCGACCACGCGTAGCGCGTTCCGGGATCACCCCCGCCTGCGCGGGGAGCACCCTAGTAGGACGAGGCCGAGCACAACCCACGTGGGATCACCCCCGCCTGCGCGGGGAGCACTCAGTGTGCTGCGGCGAGGTCGTACCGGATGGGGATCACCCCCGCCTGCGCGGGGAGCACGAGGTCAGCGCGTACCGAACCGCGTTCCAGCCGGGGATCACCCCCGCCTGCGCGGGGAGCACCCCGGATTGCGCTGTCACGCGCAGAATCTCGGCGGGATCACCCCCGCCTGCGCGGGGAGCACGTTGTCGTTGTTGCTCTCGCGTGGCTCGGATTGGGATCACCCCGCCTGCGCGGGGAGCACGGACTCGGATCGTCGACGACCACAGACACCGGGATCACCCCCGCCTGCGCGGGGAGCACAGGGCGCGCGCGTTGAACAGGTTCGACTGCCCGGGATCACCCCCGCCTGCGCGGGGAGCACTTGGTGCCCGAGCCCAGTGTGTACGCCGAGCCGGGATCACCCCCGCCTGCGCGGGGAGCACGCGGCATCGTCACAGAGCTGGACACCGAGGGCGGGATCACCCCCGCCTGCGCGGGGAGCACAACGCCTGGTCGAACGACTACGTGAACGTCACGGGATCACCCCCGCCTGCGCGGGGAGCACCTCGGAAGTTGAATATCTGGGCCAGGTCAGAAGGGGATCACCCCCGCCTGCGCGGGGAGCACGTCCCTGCTGGCCGTGGCCGGCCTCGCGTGGCTGGGATCACCCCCCGCCTGCGCGGGGAGCACGCTTCCTCGAACCGGGTCGCCCATGTCGACCGGATCACCCCCGCCTGCGCGGGGAGCACGCCGCCGAGATCGGCTCCAACGCACTCAACACGGGATCACCCCCGCCTGCGCGGGGAGCACTCGGGCATGTGGGTCATCTCCTGAGGTCGGTGGGGATCACCCCCGCCTGCGCGGGGAGCACCCGCTCGTGATCGGCAAGGCGTTCGCCGACGCGGGATCACCCCCGCCTGCGCGGGGAGCACGAGGGCAGGCACAGTCAATGCCTCCCCACCCGGGGATCACCCCCGCCTGCGCGGGGAGCACGCCACGGCTGAGAACGCCGGGCCGAGCACGCTGGGATCACCCCCGCCTGCGCGGGGAGCACACCGGGGTGCCCGAGGTGCCGCGCACGATCACGGGATCACCCCCGCCTGCGCGGGGAGCACGACCCGCTTCGGTACGGGGTTCAGGTCGGCCAGGGATCACCCCCGCCTGCGCGGGTGTTGACCGTCGCTGATCTTGCCGATGACGCCGTTGTTGTGGATGCCGATGAAGTTGTTGTGGAAGGGCCCCGTCCGCTGGTTGCGGACGGGGCCTTGGTCGGTGTGGCGCCGGGTTGGTCGGCGGGGTGATGGTGCCGATCGTTTTCTGGGCGGCTGGGTTCAGTCGGCGCCGGTTTCGGAGATCGCGATGCGGGCGGCTTTCTCGTCGACGATCGTGCTCTGGCGTGCGAACGCGGAGGTGAGGGCGTTGACGGCGAGGTTGTTGACTGCCCGGGGGTAACCGCGCGCGGCGTTGTGGATCAGGGTGATGGCGTCATCGCTGAACAGGGTGTCGGAGCGGCCGGCGATCTTGACGTGGTGGGTGATGTAGTCGCTGGTCTCGGTGGGGGTCATCCCGGCCAGGGCGTAGCGGACCGAGATCCGCTGGTCCAGTGCGGCCAGGACGCCCAGGCGCAGCCGGTGCCGCAGGGTCGGCTGTCCGACCAGGAGCGCGGCGAAGGGCGCACCGGAGTCCATGTCGTGGTTGGTCAGCATCCGGACGGCTTCGAGTTGGGCGTTGTCGAGCAGGTGCGCCTCGTCGAAGATCACGACTGGGGTGCGGCCACGTTCAGCGTGTTCGGCTGCCAGAGCTGCGGCAGCTTGCGGGACCAGCGTGGCGGTGTAGAAACTCGGTGTCTGCCCGAGCGTGGATACGACGTGGTGCAGCATGCCGCGCACTCCGATCGAGGGGTTGGGCAGGTAGATCACCACGTGCCGGGAGGTGTCGAGGCCGGCGGCGGCGGCGCGGACGGCGACGGTCTTGCCGGCACCGACTTCGCCGGTGATCACACCGAGGGCGTGTTGCTCGATGCACCAACCGATCCGGGCGACGGCCTCGGCGTGCCCGTCGTGGCGGTGCAGCATCGAGGGGGCCAGGCTTCTGCCGAACGGCATCCGGGTGAAACCCCAATGTGCTTGCAGACGCTGGATACTCATTTCCCGGCCTCCGCCCGCTCATCGCTGATGTCCTTGCTGATGTCCTGGAGTGCCTCGTCGATCGACAGCTGCCCGGGCAGCTGGCCGATGCCGGGCTGGCCGGTCTCTGGTGGCGCCGGCTGGCCGGTGGAGTAGAGGGCGTGGAAGCCGATCCGTTCGTCGGCGGCGACCTGCTCGTGGTGGGTGCCGGCGACCAGTTGCAGGTAGGCGATCCCGGTTGCCGGGGCCCGATCCGTTTCCGGTTCGAGGGTTTCGGGCCGGGCTTTCGGGTGGGCGTGACGGGTGATGCGGTGTGGCACCGCCCGCCCGTAGACCTTGTCTCGGTAGTGCACCTCGATCGTTTCCAGGTCGAAGGGGGAGAACACCAGCTCGACCTTGCGGCCGGCCAGGACCGGGTCGACCTCGTAGCTGTTGCCGTGCAGCGACACCGTCGCGGTCTTGGTCACGGTGCGCCATTGCGACCACAGGAACGCCTGCGTCAACGCCTCCGCGCTGGGCATGGCCGGGCCGTGTCCGGCGGCCTGCCAGCCCTCGTCCCACCGGGCCAGCGGGCTCTGCCCGGTCTCCGAATGGACCCGGTGGTGATAGACCGACTCGGCCCAGGCGGTGAACAGCGCGTTCAGCTCCAGCAGCGCCCCGGCCTGCGACAGTCCTCGCCCGGTGAGGTCCTCGGCGGTGCTGTCGCTGACCTCGACGAGGAACTGATCGCGGACGGTGCGGAAGAACCGTTCGATCTTCCCCCGGCCCTGCGGGCGGTGCGGGGTGGAGTGGATCAGCCGGATGCCGAGCTTGCCGCAGGCCCGCAACAGCCACGCATCGACGAACGCGCTGCCGTTGTCGACATACACCGACTGCGGGACACCACGAGCGGCCAGCGCAGGCTGCAGCGCGGCAGCCAGGCGCACGGTGTCCTCGGCGAACCCGAACCGGTAACCGGCCAGCAGCCGTGACCGGTCGTCCAGGAACGCGAACAGGTACGTCTTGCGGCCACCCACCCGCGGCCCGTGCAGGGCGTCCCCGACCCACCGTTCGTTCGGGGCGCCGGCCTCGAACCGGCCGAACACCGCCGTCGATCCTTCGACCGGCGCGCGGATCAAGTCGTGGCGGTGGAACAGCCGCAGCAGCGTCGTCTCCGACGGCGACCACCCGGTCGAGGCCTTCAAGATCCTGGCGACCTGCGCGGCGGTGCGGCCCGGGTTCTCCTTCTTCAACGCCACCGCCATGTCCAGCACCGGCGCGTCGATGCGGGTGCCGGGCTGACGCGCCGATGGGGCCAGCGCGTCGAACCCGCCGCGGCGGTAACGGCGGATCCACCGGTCCAACGTGTCCCGGGAGAAGGACACCGTCCCGCCGAACGGGCCGGCATGGGACTGCGCGGCGATCGCCCGGACCACCCGGCCACGCGCCTTCGTCGACAGACCCGGATCCAGGGCAGGGCAGATCACCTGGTAGCGGAACAACGCCACCCGCTGCGCCCGCGCCCGCCGGGCAGCCTCGTCATCGTGTTCTGAACTCACGAAAACCTCTATTCCGAAAGGGATGACCCCACGCCAGGACAGGCGCCGGTCAGTGACCTTCCGAGGTTTCCGAACAACCGCCCCGACCGTCAGAGGCAACTCGTGTTGCGCCCGCCAGCCCACACGCAGCCGTCACGACACCTGCCAACCCGGCGCCAGGAGCCGACCACCACTGCAGCTCACCGCGACCTGCCACGCCGTCACCGCGCCGAGGACACCCGGGCCGAGAACACCGACCGGCCCGAACCGGCCGACCACCGCCTCCTTCGCGGCCTCCAGCGCTGCCAGCAGATCCCGCCACCCAGATCCAGTGGCAGCAGGCACCGTGACATCGACACCGGCGCGGACCGCGACCTGCAGCAGCACCACCCGGACCGATCCCAGCCGCCCACCCAACCGGCGCAGCCAGCCCCGCACCGTCGAAGACGGCACCCGCAGCCGCTCACCGATCGAGCGGTGACCGGCACCCGCAGCACGGGCCCTGACCGCGGCACCGATCACCTCGGCGGCATACGCCCGCCGCAGCAGCACCACCACCGGCAGCAGCACATGCGTGGCCAGACACGACCCGCACCGCGCCCGCCGCGGACGCAGCGACCCCGCAAGTCCGTGAACCCTCCGCCGCCGAGCCCACCCCCACGGCCGCAGCGGCTGCTGACACCCGACCACCGGGCAGGGGACCTGCCCCCCGAACAACCGCGCCTCGACCAGAACCGAATCAGCCCCTACCGTCACCACGATGCCTCCGTGCATCAGCACGGCCCTCCCGGCGCAGGTCCTCCACGACACATCGGCGGGAGGGCCGTCGTCGTCTACGTCGGCGCGATTGTTCCCCCGTCGGCCAACCGACGGCGCCGACCACCACCCACCGGCGACACCACCAAGATCACCCGGCCATCGGCAACCAGAACGACGTCAGTCCACCCGCTCATCGGCATCAGAAGCGACGGTCAACACGCGGGGAGCACTACCGGCAGCACCGCGCGGATCGCGGGCACCAGGGATCACCCCCGCCTGCGCGGGGAGCACGGGGCGCCGGGGTGGATCAGCCAGGCCAGGCCGGGATCACCCCCGCCTGCGCGGGGAGCACGTACCAGTGCCGTCGTTGCAGAACATCTGCACGGGATCACCCCCGCCTGCGCGGGGAGCACAAGGATTCGGCGCCTCTGCGGTCCCCGGTGGCGGGATCACCCCCGCCTGCGCGGGGAGCACCACTCCTCGTCGCCCTCGGAGAGCTCGTGCCAGGGATCACCCCCGCCTGCGCGGGGAGCACGCCAAGGTCACCCCCGCCAGCCTGATCACCTCGGGATCACCCCCGCCTGCGCGGGGAGCACGTGTCGTCGGAAGGCATTGACAGCGTTGGGTAGGGATCGCCCCCGCCTGCGCGGGGAGCACAGCTCGAGCTGCGCCTTCGCCAGGGCGGCGGCGGGATCACCCCCGCCTGCGCGGGGAGCACCAGCAGGTCGCTCTCCTCGACGTGGACGAGTTGGGATCACCCCCGCCTGCGCGGGGAGCACGTCGCGCACATCGACCCCGACACCGAGTCCCAGGGGATCACCCCCGCCTGCGCGGGGAGCACCATCTTCTGCGGGTGCGCGGCTATGGCGACCCGGGATCACCCCCGCCTGCGCGGGGAGCACGTACTGGCCGCCCGGCACCGCCTCGGCGAACCGGGATCACCCCCGCCTGCGCGGGGAGCACCGCCCCGGACAGCTAGTGGCGGTCTGGCCATGGGGATCACCCCCGCCTGCGCGGGGAGCACGCAGGTGCACCGATCCCAGTCGACGCCTGGCAGGGATCACCCCCGCCTGCGCGGGGAGCACCAGGTCAGGGCTACTCACCCGAACCACCACCCGGGATCACCCCCGCCTGCGCGGGGAGCACTACCACTCACGTAGAGCTGCGATCAGCCACCAGGGATCACCCCCGCCTGCGCGGGGAGCACGCTCGGCGACCATGTGCCGGCGCATCGTTTCCGGGATCACCCCCGCCTGCGCGGGGAGCACTCACCGGCACCGGAACCACCCAGACATTCGCGGGGATCACCCCCGCCTGCGCGGGGAGCACAATGATGTGGTCGTGCTCGACGTCTACAAGCGGGGATCACCCCCGCCTGCGCGGGGAGCACACATCGGGGTTCTCCTCGTGGGTTGGGTTGCGGGGATCACCCCCGCCTGCGCGGGGAGCACACCCCGCCCGGCGTCTACCCACGCCGCGTGCTGGGATCACCCCCGCCTGCGCGGGGAGCACAGCGGCCTGGGCTGCGAAGGTGGCAGCGGATCGGGATCACCCCCGCCTGCGCGGGGAGCACAGGGTGGTGTTGCCCATCCCGGCGCCCCGGTAGGGATCACCCCCGCCTGCGCGGGGAGCACTCGAGGGCGGTCGAGGTGTAGCTGAGGAGCTCGGGATCACCCCCGCCTGCGCGGGGAGCACACGACTGTGACTGTGTATGCGTCGTCTTCCATCGGGATCACCCCCGCCTGCGCGGGGAGCACGCACCGGGATTGGAGACAGCATGCGCCGCCAAGGGATCACCCCCGCCTGCGCGGGGAGCACCCGGACGTTCGACGTCGACCTGAGGTGTCGCCGGGATCACCCCCGCCTGCGCGGGGAGCACTCGCTCGGCCGTGGCCGTGCCCCGCTCGTCGAGGGATCACCCCCGCCTGCGCGGGGAGCACGTCTCCGATCAGGGCTCGCACGACGACGGCCAGGGATCACCCCCGCCTGCGCGGGGAGCACCAGGCAGCGACATCCCCCGTCGTGGCCGGCCCGGGATCACCCCCGCCTGCGCGGGGAGCACGTTGTCTTTGTCGCTCTCGCATGGCTCGGACTGGGATCACCCCCGCCTGCGCGGGGAGCACGCCTGCGACAGGGTTCCCGCGCGCCGGAGCCCCTCGGGATCACCCCCGCCTGCGCGGGGAGCACCTCGCGCGGCGTCACGCGGGCGAGCAGGTCGGGGATCACCCCCGCCTGCGCGGGGAGCACGCCGAGCTCGGCGCCCAGGTCTCACCGTCGGGGGATCACCCCGCCTGCGCGGGGAGCACGCCGGAAGTCCTGTCGGTGCTCGAAGGGTAAGGGATCACCCCCCGCCTGCGCGGGGAGCACCGGGCCATCGCTGACGAGGTGCGCGGCGTTGCCCGTGGGATCACCCCCGCCTGCGCGGGGAGCACGGGTCGGGGCGTTACCTACCCGCGATCCGTCCCGGGATCACCCCCGCCTGCGCGGGGAGCACTTCCACTTGACCTCGGACACGAAGACCTTGGTGGGGATCACCCCCGCCTGCGCGGGGAGCACTCCTGCGATCACTTCAGTGGTAGGCGCGGACGGGATCACCCCCGCCTGCGCGGGGAGCACGCCACGGACGGCGAGCCGGTCAGGGCGCCAGCGGATCACCCCCGCCTGCGCGGGGAGCACCTACTTCGGGTGTTGCGCCGACTCCCCGAGCATGGGATCACCCCCGCCTGCGCGGGGAGCACGGTGGACCCGTCGTGACCCTGCTCGCCGTCAAGGGACCCCCGCCTGCGCGGGGAGCACCTCCGCGAGGTGTCGCTGTGCGCCATCCCCGCGGGATCACCCCCGCCTGCGCGGGGAGCACCACCGACCGGCCCACCGCACAGGAGCCGACAAGGGATCACCCCCGCCTGCGCGGGGAGCACCTCCGGTCACACGCCGGGGCGGCTCGGGTGGCGGGATCACCCCCGCCTGCGCGGGGAGCACACGGTCGAGATCGGGCCGAGCGCGCCGGCGGAGGGATCACCCCCGCCTGCGCGGGGAGCACCGCTTGGTCATGAGACGGCCCGCACTCCTCCCGGGATCACCCCGCCTGCGCGGGGAGCACACTTGCTGACCTGGCACTTTACTGGGACGGGCGGGGAACTGGCTTCACTCTGCCTTCTCCGCACGGGGCAGCACACGGCCGAACCGGCGACGCCTCGACGCAATACTCCAGCCCTCCGGAGGCGGCTTCATCGGTACGGAACCCGTGCCGCTCGGGCGGAGCATCAGCTGGATACCTTCGTAGTCTTCCGGCACCCAGTCGTGCCCGTGAACCTTGAAAGCGAGCCTTTGCTCCCCCGACCTCGAGTGGATCATCAGCGCCCGACCCGATCCCACCATCTCGACGATCCGGTCCCAGAGCAGATCCCTCACCCGGGTCGGCAAGTGGCCGACGAACACCCCTGGCGCCACTTCGAGGAGCCACCTGGTCATCAGCCCGCGAAGACCCACGGGAACCGCCGTCAGCACGACGACAATCACCAGTCGACCTCATCGTAATTCTGGCCGGCAGCAACAGCATCGGCGCGGTCGTCCCACAGACTGACCATGTCGATCTCCTCCCCGCCGGACCCCGTGTCACCCAACAGCAGGCGCCGAACGTCGGCTACGCAGCGCTCTAGCAACTTGGCCCTGAAGATCACGTCTCGCATGGTCCGGCGGGTGTGCGCTCCAATGTCCTCCACCCCCTCCTTTGCAGCCACGTCAAAGGCCGTCGGGATCACCAGGTCTGCCTTGTAGAGATCAGCGATGTCGTAGACGAACGACCGGTCGTGCCCGGTATGCACAAACCCCAGACCTGGCGAGCAGCCGAGCGCCACGACAACGGAGTGCACCGCGCCGTACATGGCCGTGTTCGCCGCCGAGAGGGCCTTGTTCACAGCGTCGGACTTCTCGAAATCGCCCGCGACGTAGCTCCGGGAGCGCCAGGCCACCCCGGTGCGCTCGCTGTGTTCCCGGTACGTGCGTTTGACCCGAGCACCCTCCCGGCCTCGGAGCTGCTGCATGGTCAGCCCGCGGGTGTCCTCCCCCACGAATCGCATCGTGTACATCTCTCGGGCGACCGCCAGGCGCGACTGCCGGTTACTCACCAGCCGCGCCTGCGCATCAAGCAACCGGGACGAGCGCGCCAGGGGCCGTCCGTGCGCGTAGTACCGGACGCCGCGCTCCCCCACCCAGACCACGTTTGCCCCGCTCTCGGCCAACAGCATCACCGCATGATGGCTGATGCTGGTCCCCGGCCCGAGCAGCAGCGTGGCGATGGTCGCTGACGGGATGTGCACCGTCCCTCGGGCGTCGGTGCTGGTGATGGCATTGGAGTCGCGATGGACTACCGCGTGCTCCAGGTAGAGGAAGGACACGCGATCCTCGGCGCGCAGCAGCTCCCGGGGCTCCAACGGCGGCGCCCCAGGCATCGGCCGGGTCACGGCGAGGGGCGGGCGAGCGTCATCAGCCCACACCCGTACGCCTTGGCATGGCCCATCCCTGCGATGAGCGAAGCCCGCATCACCTCCGCGTCGACAATCCGCAATGTGCCCTCGAACACCGCGGTGCTCAGGGTCACCCTGCCCTCACCCCGGCGAAACGTCCGGACAGCGCGATCCCGCACCAGCACCGCCCGCTGAGAATCTTCGCCATCGGCCCATCCCGTAGCCTCTGGGATATCGAAACCCCATGTACCACAACGTGTCAGCAGCCATGCATGCTGCTGCTGCGCAGTGATGTGACCGAACCGCTGGGTCTCAGCTGAGGCGGTCCGGCGACCCGAGTGCACCGGATTGGCGGCGAGCCGGAAGGCCCAGGTCTGCCCGGCACGAAGGCCGCCCAGAAAGCCATCGTAGTCGCGACTCTCCCAGCCGGTCGTCGACGGCCATCCGGCCTCTTCAACAAGGTGACTGAAGTCGGGTGCGTGCGGGCTCACGGTGTACAACACGTGGCGATGACTGTCACTGTCGAGCCGCCACAGCACGCGCCCGCCGCCCGTCGCTTCACCCGTGGACGGGAAGGCGTACCGCACGGCCGCATGCAGCGCCTGCGGCGAACCGAGCAGTTGCCTCGCCCCACGACGCGCAGGGTTGATCTCACATCGGCTGAGGAACACCTAGGCCTCCAAGGCGTCGAACGGATCATGGCCGCCGATCGCATCGGTCACACGCTCCGGTTCGGCGTGCCGGGCGCCGTCCGGATTGCTGATCAAGGTTCGGTACCGGACGACGCGCCGCACGCCATAATCACGGCGTACCGGGTCGAACGACTGCGGGACGTCGCGTACCAGCGCCGGGACCACGTCACCCCGGGTGTCGTCGACTGGATCGGCATCCGCGACGATGTCCACCGGCACCTCGGCCCTGCCGTCCTTGCGCCGGATCCGTCGAGCAGCACGCCACGGCATGGTCTCCAGCACCGTACGCAGTGGCTTGTCGTGCACCTCGGCACGGATCGGCCCAGCCGGCGGGCATGCCCGCCGGCCCAAGTAGAGCGGAAACATTGGACGACGCAGCGCGCCGTCCAATGTCGCCACCAGACTTGCCTCGCCCTCGAGGCCGGCCAGGAACACGGCATCCCCCAGGTAGTACCGCTCGGAGATCGGCGCGGAGGCGCCGTCCGCGCGATGGGCGGTCTGAAAGTCGCGAACCAGGGCACCAGCCTGATCAATGCGGACCCCGAACCGCAGGCCCAACAAGTCCTCGATCGGATCGGTGCGTCTGCGACCCATGGCGGCGGCCAGCAGCCCGATCACCCCGCTCTTGCTCGGATGGTCTTGCGTGGCGCGCACGGGGAACCGGCTGGCGACTCCCCACGATTGCAGCGGTGCCGCCAAGGTGAGCAGCAGTGTGGTCATCGGACGGCGCCGAGCCGCTCACGCACCGCCTGCGTGATCCCGTCGACCAACTGATCGCGCGAGACGCGCTCACCTCCAGCCTCGACGGGCCGCGCCTTGTCGCCGATCCCGAACACCCACGAGGACTCGGGCGTCCCGTAGGCGTCATGGATGTCCTTCGCCTGCGTGACGAGCGCATCGACCGAGGCGCTCAACTGACCCGCCGAGCCTGACGCCGTCACCGGTTCCTCGAAAGCGCCCACGAATGAGATCGGCTGGTCGCCGCGAACGGTGACCAGCACCGCGTCCGGCACAGTGTTGTTCGCGAAGGTGTTCTGCTTGCCGGTCGGCATGCTGACCAGGAACGCGCGCACGAACTCTGCCGCTGCCCGCGCGGTCGCCTCGGTGTCACCCATGTTGCGCTGCAATTGATCGACGTCGAGACAGGCGTAGCGATACAGGGTCGAGGAATTGAACTCGACCGTTCCCATCATCCCGGCGCCGGCGTCCTCGTCGGCGCCATGCTTACGGTCGTCGACGGCCGTGAAGAAGTCGAACTCGTTGCTGACGGCGTGGGTGCTGATCGCGTGGGCGACCTGAGCGGCGGCGTCGACATTGAGGTCGGCGACGTCGGCCACCATGCGGCCGAACAGAGCGACGTCGATCGAGTTGGCCTCACCAAACTTGGCCCGCACCGCGGCTTTGGCCAGCGGTTGCCCCGACCGGGCGGACTCGACGGCCAGCGCAGCGAGCGCACGTACCTGAGCAGCGCTCAGGAAGATCAAATAGCCCGACTCCTCGACAGTGCGTTCCTTCTGCCGCGGGGCACTGACCTTGATACCCGCGGTGGTGATGATCTGCTTCGCCAGTTCGATGGACTGCTCAGCCAGGTCCGAGGACTGGCGGGTAATCTCCTCACCGATCAGTTCGAGCACGCGCTTGGTACGCACCCCGAGGCCGTCACGATCGAGGGTGGTCTCGAAGGCTGTGCGAGTGGCCTTCTTCCACGCCTGGCTCGACACCCGGGCACGGCGAACGCCACCGTAGACGGCTGTCTTGGGGCTGCCGGTGTCGTCCCGATTGACGTTGCTGGGAGGCAGCGTCTGCAGCACGTGGACGTCGATGATGGTGCGGGTCACGAGAGCTCCTCGGGGTCGGTCGTGTCGGGGGTTTCGGTGGTGTCGCCGTCGGCTTCCTGATCGGCGCCGGGCAGGTGGAGGCGGTGGTAGTCACGCCCCCAGCGGATCCGCACACCTGCCACCCGATGAGGACGCTGGAGGCTCACCAGATCCTGCGCGAGCCGCGCGTAGTCGAGTGGCACGTCCGCGGCGCGGAACTGCTGAACCAGCCCACGCAGGTGATAGGTGAGTTCCTCATACGATTCTGCGGTCAGCAGGGCATCGAACCGCAGCCGAAGACTGCCCTCACGCTCCGGATCGGCGCCGGCGTTGTGCGAGCGCAGCAGCCGCCGCATGGCATGGCCGATCGATATGCCATCCACGAACATAGGCGTCCGCTTGGCTTGTTGGTGCAGCGCGTAGAGGGTGCAGACGGTGTGCGCGGCCCGCTCGGTGGCCGATGGCACATCGGTACGCCCAGGCCGGGGCACGCCGTCCAGGGTCAGATCCCAGATGGCGGCCGACTCCCCCGGGGCACCGGTCACAGCATGCCGCAGCTGGGCCAACCGAGAGTCGACCGACCCGTTACGCTTGGGTGAGAGGTATTGCCTTTGAAGAGGTTTCAGCCGTGACCTGATGAACTGAGCCAGCTCATCAGCGGTGCCCTGAGTACGTTCATGGGTGTCGGTCATGCCGATACCTCCCTATCGTGGTACGCCGCGGGGAGCACCTCGCGGAGCTTGCGCTGGAACCACTTGTCGGCCAAGCCCGCGTCGAGCCGGTGGCCGCGCACCGCGCGGCCGGTCCAGGCGCCTGGCCCGGCCTCGCCGAGCCACTCCCGTCCGAGTCGCTGGACGACGTCGCGTACCTCGCTCTGCCAGCGATGCTCGGCATCGAGCAGACTCGGTTCGGCACCAAGCGAGAGCAGCCAGGCGCGGAACGGGGCGTCCAGAGCGTGATAGACCGCCGTCCGAGCCTGGTCACGAGGACCTTCGGATTCGTCGGATCCGGCCCCGGCAGCGCGGGCGAGGTTCTGCCGAAACGACGCCGCAGCGGCTGCGGCCTCGTCAGCTCGACTCAGAGCACGTACCGCACCGTCGGCCAACTCCCGACGGGTGGGATCCAGCAGGACAAGGGGCAATCGCAACCGATCATCGATCAGCTCGTCGACGACGGAGTTGTTGCTGCCGTAGACGATTCCCACCGCATGCACAGTGACGAGGCCGTACCCCCGGTGGCCGACGAGGCGATCCACCGCGCCGAGCCAGCCCATCAATGCCGGTGCCAGCCGTGCCGCCGGCTGCCCCAACGACGTCGCGCCCGTGTGGGCGAGCAACGCCTCGAGTCCGCGCCAGAACTGACGCTCCACGCGATGCTCGAGCGGCATGTACGTGACCTGACCGTGCTTCTTGGTCTGCGGCTCGCTGTACCGCCAAGCCGACATCGGCTCGCGGGTGTGCTGGTTCTGCGGCAGCACCTTGTCGCCATTGGCCAACACCAGACCGGCGACACCACCCCGATCACCGTCCAACCTGACCCGCCGGGTCTGCCAGGTGTACAGATCGATCGGGCCACGCGCCTGCCGGCCGCCGACGGTCTCCTCGGTGGCGGTGAGTTGAGGGCGTTCCCACGGCGGGACGTCGTCCGGCCCTGAACTGATGGTCAGCTCGGCGGTTCGCGGGTCGCCCCAGGCGATCAGGTTGAGCAGCAGGGTGTCGCGCAGGGTGCGACCCTCCAGGTGCACCCCGCCGATCTGCCCGGACCACCCCGGCCCGATCGGATACCCCTTGCCCCCCTTCACCCGGCTGTCGCCGACCGCGCCCGAGCGGATGCCGGAGGCGTCGAAGGCGTGCACGTGCACCAGCCAGCGTGCCGCCTCGGCCGCCGTGATCCGTTCGATGCCCGGGCCGGTACGAGTGGTGAAGAACGGCAGCCCGTTCGGCACGTCCGCGATCAACTTATCGAGGTCGGACGTCTCGTTCTTGGCCGTGTGGAGGTCGGCCACCTGGAAGAACGGGGTGTCGGGGTGGAACAGATCGAACCTGTCGCGGTGGACATCGAGGTATCCGATGGCCGCTTCGGCCACGTCGGGCCACTGTTCCCACAGGTCCGCCCATTCGCTGATGCTCGCCGGGCCCGCACCGCCGTCATCGCGACGCAAGGTGCGATGCAAGACCGCGAGCACCAGCCGCAGGAGCGCGAAGCCCTGCGTGGGTAGCTCGCCGACGATGCCGACGTATCCGTCGGCGTGACGGAGCAGGTCAGCCAGCGAAACCTCGTTCACCGTGCCATCCCCTGCCAGCACGGGGATCCAGGGCTCGTCGATCAGGTCGAACGAGCGGTCGGGGTCAATCACCGCGGTGTACCTCCAGTCCGTCGCTGCCGTCGTAAGAGATGTCGAGACCCGCCAGCCGGGTGGGTGCTCCTTCGTCGAGCACCATCACCAGTTGCCCGCGCAAGGTCGGGTCGCGCTGCCACGGTTCGAAGTAGTTCTGTTCCAGCTCGGTGATGAGCTGGACGCCGCGCTCACCCTTGGTGGCCCACGCCGGCACCCGCACCGCACAGCCGGCGAGCGTCCGGGACAAAGGGCGACCAGGATCCAGCGGTGCCTCTTCATTCGCGTGCCGAAAGCCGCCATCCGGTAGGCGGAGCACGCCGTCCTCACCTCGGCGCAGCAGGATCACCTCGAGGCTGTCGTCACCGTCGCGCACCTGCGCCCGGCCTCGGGCGTCGTCGTCCGCTTCGCCGACCGACCCGTTCAACCATCCGGCAAGTGAGGCACCGGGTGAACGCACCTCACCCAATCTGAACGTCTCGGCACGGCCGAGCCGCTCTGCGTCGCGTCGTCGCTGGCCATGGGCTGCGTCCTCGAGGTCGCGCTGCCAGCTCGCTGGGCCGATCGGCTGCTCGCCGTATACGTCCTCGACCAACCGCGGGATGTCGTCGGGAAGCTGCCAGGCGCCCCCGCACTCGGACGCCTCGAGCACCAGCGCCGCGCTGCGGTAGAGCAGGTGCCGCCCATAGACACGCATCGAGCCGGCCACCGGCTTCGGCGGCCCGGAACTCTCCGATCCGGCGCGCCAGTCCTCCACCCCTGTCACCATGCAGACCGCCTCACGCAACGGTTCCGGCCGCCGGCTCTGGCCCTCACCCCGTTGGTGCCGGTGCACCCGGCCGATCCGCTGCAGCATCAGGTCGATCGGGGCCAGATCGGTGACCAGCAGGTCGAAGTCGATGTCGAGAGACTGCTCGACGACCTGCGTGCCGACCACGATGGCCTTCTCCGGCCGACGACACGAGGTGTCGTCCGGCGGTCCGAACAGCTCACGCAACAGAGCGTCATTGCGGGCACGGTGGTGACCGATGAACCGCGCGTGCACAAGGTGAACCCGGGTATCGGGAAAGGCCTCGCGCAGGGCACGTGCCGTGAGCTGGGCGCGGTCGACAGTGTTGCGGACGACGAGCACGCACCCGCCCTCGCGCAGCCGGTCGTGCAGCTCGGCGACCAGGCTGTCGAGGTCGTCGTCCAATGTCTGGATACGTACGTGACCCGACCGGCCGGACGCCGCCACCGGCTGATGATGCCAGGCATCGTCGACCGGAAAGGTGAGTACCGGGTAGGGCAGGCTACTCGGGATGGACTGCACGACAACGGTGTCGGCCGCTGACGTGGCAACAGGCGCAGCCACGCGATCGCGCCAGCCTCGCGTCGGCAGGGGAGCCTGATGGGAGTCGACGCCGCACTGGTATGCCTCGCACAGCTCACGCCGACGGGCTGTCGGAAATGTCGCCGACAGCAGGATCACCGGAACTCGGTACGCACCAAGCCATTCCAATGCTCGCCGCAGATACACGCTCATGTAGACGTCGTAGGCGTGCACCTCGTCGATAATCACCACTTTGCGCGCCACACCGAGGTGACGTAGCGCGAGGTGTCGGGCTTTCAGCGCAGTGAACAGCAGTTGGTCGATGGTGGCTACCTCGAAGTCGGCCAAGCAGCCCTTCTTGCGGCCCCGAGTCCAGGAGTCGACGTAGGCCTGCACACAGGTTTCGTGCGCAGGACCACCCCCGGGCGCCGCGTCATCGGATTCGTCGATGCCGACCGATGCCGGGCGGCCGGCGCGGAACAGAGCCAAGAAGTCAGGGTTGAGCCAGGCCTTGCCGTGGCCGAGGTGCAGGGAATGTGCGCCCAGCCCGGCATCCGGCACTCGCTCCAGCCATGAGGTGACGCGGGCGAACATCGCGTCAGAGGTCGCCTGAGTCGGCAGTGCCACCATCACACCGCTGCAACCGCTGCGCTCAGCGAGCACCTCGGCGGCGAGCAGAGCTGCCTCGGTCTTGCCCTCACCCATCGCCGCTTCGATCACCAGCAGTCCGGGTAGGCGCATGCGCTGGGCCGCGGCGACCGCCTCGTGCTGAACCGGCCGAGCTGCGGCATCGATGACGAACCGCTGGCGCAGG
This sequence comes from Kineosporiaceae bacterium, assembly GCA_016713225.1. Taxonomy (NCBI): domain Bacteria; kingdom Bacillati; phylum Actinomycetota; class Actinomycetes; order Kineosporiales; family Kineosporiaceae; species Kineosporiaceae bacterium. The sequence continues at coordinate 633,740 of JADJPO010000001.1, read as the reverse complement.
AGGGCATTGGCATCACCCGCACTCCTGCGGGGTTTCCAGGCTGCCGGCAGGGCCAGCCGATCATGGGCCTGGCTCACTCGCACCGGCGTCGGGACGGTGATCGCGGTCTGATCGAGCCCGATCAACGGGAAGAACTCGGCATTGCTGGCCACCCAGTCGGCCATGATGACCAGCCCGCTGAGGATCACCTGGGCCGGTTGGCTGATCTGGACGTCGCGCCAGGCGGTCCAGAGGTCCGTCGTTTCGGTGCGGTGGGCAGCACCGTCGATCAGCTCGCGTTGGGCGGCCTGCCAAGCAGGGCCGCCGAGCAACTCGCGGCGCCGGCTCGCCGCGATGATCTCGGTGGTGGCGGGAGGGAACCCGTGGTGGCCGCCGATGACCGTGCTGACCTGGGTGGTGTCGGTAGAACTCCAGCCCTGCTCGATGAGCCAGGCATCGAGCGCGATCTGGCCTGCGGGGCCGTGCCGGACCTCGCGCGAGATGGCGGGCGGCCATTGTGCGGGAACGCGGAGTCCGAACTGCGCCATCGTCGTGAGCAACTCGGGGTGGCTCTTGCGGGCCTGGATGGCGAAGGCGGGGGTGCACTTACCGACATCGTGCACTCCAGCCAGGAACGCCGCGACGGAGCGTCCGTGATCGATCGAGCCGAATGGTTCGGCGACGAGAGCGCGCAAATGGGGGGTGAGCCAGTGATCCCACAGGTACGCGGCCGTGGCCTCGGAGTCGACCAGGTGCTGCGCGACCGGTAGCCATCGTGGCTCGTTGACCTGCCGATCGAAGTCGGTCTTCCCCCAGACCGAATGCAGAACATCCATGCGCCCCTCCCCCAGGTTGTTCGATCTTGTCACTTCTACCGTGCGCCACCGACAATCACGGCGTGTCAGCGTGCAATGGCCACGCCAAGGGCGACGATCAGGCACGCCCTCGGAGCAGACCCGACCGGCGAGGGCACTGATTCCTGTCGCATGCTGGCAGCTCCGGCGATGCAGACGCCATTCTCGACAAGAGGCGTGCTCAGCTAGTGACAGTTCCGTACCGTAATAGGTACGTTAACGCCCATGAACGCCTATGTTGATCTGCCAGAACCGTACTCCTTATGGTACTGTTCTGCCTCACCGAGCGAGGCGTGTGACCATGACTTACCGGCAGCAGCTCCGAGAGCTTGCCAACGAGAGCTACGGATACATCACGACCCGAGACGCGGCTGACCTCGACATCCCCGCGGTCGAGCTTCGCAAGCTCGCCGCCCGCGGCGCCCTCCAACATGTCAGCCGCGGGGTCTACCGGTTCACCGACGCCCGCCGCACCCACCGCGACGCCTACGCCGAGGCCGTCATCAGAACCGGGGAAGACGCCTACCTCACCGCCGACGCCGTCCTGGGTCTACTCGGCCTGGCCATGGTCGAGCCCCAACGGATCAAGGTCGCAACCCCCCGACGAACCCGACCGAAAGATCCCGGTTTTGTCGAGATCGTCCAGCGCCAACTGCCGCCCGAGCACATCACCACCTACCGAGGGATCCGCGCCACCACTGTCGGCCAAGCCATCCTCGACAGCCAGGGCACCGTCATGACCGAACGCCTCCTCGACGCCCTCACCGAGGCCCGTCACGCCGGACTCATCGACCCGCGCGAGGCAGCCCGCATTCGACGTCACCTCACGGCAACCACCAGGAAGACCCAGCCCAGCTTGACTGGGGCTGCTCCAACCAAGACAAGGACCAGGACATGAAGGCGCCGGACACTCCGCCCCGCCACGTCGCCGCCCTGCGCAAGCGCATCGAGAACCTCGCAGCAGGCGACCAAGCACGTGCCAACATCGTTCTGCGCACAATCGCCACTGTCGCTGTCGGGCAGCTACTCCCACCGTCCGCGGTCAAGGGCGGCACCGCCATGAAACTACGCCGAGGCATCGATGGATCACGGTTCAGCACCGACCTCGACGTCGCACGTCGAGCAGGACTGGAGGACTTCCTCAGCGATTACGATCAATCCCTGCGCAGCGGCTGGGCCGGCTTCACCGGCGAGATCCGACCCTCACGTCAGATCGCTCGGCCCGCTGGCGTGCCATCCGATTACGTCATGACCACGCGAGAGATCAAGGTCTCCTACAACGGGCGGGACCTGATGACGATCACCCTCGAAATCGGGCACGACGAACTCGATGACACCCTCGATCCACCCACAGCGCTCGCCGGCGACATCCCGCCCCTGTTCACCGCGATCGGCCTCCCGACGCCCGACCCGATCCCTGTCGTCGCGCACGACCACCAGATCGCCCAGAAGCTTCACGCCCTCAGCCAGGCGCGCAGCGAGCGTGCCCACGACCTCGTGGACCTCCAGCTCCTCGAGCCTAGTTGCGAGCTGACCGATGCCCATGTTGCGCGAACCTGCTCACGCCTGTTTGCATTCCGCAGGCGACACGCCTGGCCCCCGGTCGTCGAAGCAGGACCTGACTGGCCCGGCACCTACGCCGCCGCGGCGAAGGATCTCCCCGTCGTCCCCGATCTCGACGACGCCCTTCGCTGGGTGAACGCCTACATCCGACGGCTCAGCCCCCCCCCCCCCACAACAGCGGCGGGGCGCAGTAGGGACGCCGTCGAGGCGGGTGGAGAAGCGCGAGCAGCCCGCGACGCGCGATCTCACCGCGAGGTGGGGCTGGGAGACAGCAGGCGGGTGAGTACGGCAGTCAACGCTGCTGCCCCGGTCTCGCAGTCGTCCGGCTCGGCATGTTCGTCGGGCGCGTGTGAGACGCCGGTCGGGTTGCGCACGAAGAGCATGGACGACGGCACGCCGGCCTGGGCGAGCACGCCGGCATCGTGGCCGGCGCCGGTGGGCAGGATGGGGACCGGACCGGTGCCGAGCTCGACCCCGATGGCTTCGGCGAGCTCACGAGCGAGATCCCCGGGGAACTCGGTCGCGCCCGTCCACGACTCCTGCACTGCTCCCTGACCGATGGCCGCCTCGACGTCGGCCAGGGTGGCCCGCACCTGTTCCTCGGTGTCGGCCCGCAGGTCGAGCCAGGCGCGCACCGACGACGGGATGGCGTTGACGGCGTTGGGCCGGACGTCGACCTTGCCCACCGTGGCGAGAGCACCGTGCTCGGCTGCCGCGGCGCGGGCCACCTGGACCACCGTGGCCAGGGCGAGCATGGGATCGTCACGATCGGCCAGCAGGGTGGTCCCGGCGTGATCGGCCCTGCCCATCAGGTCGAGCCGGAATCGGCCGTGCGGCCGGATCCGGCTGGCCACCCCGATCGCGGCGTCCAGCTCAGGGGTGGCCAGGGCACGCCCCTGCTCGACGTGCAGTTCCACGAAGTGGCCCATCCGGCGCAGGGTTTCGTCGTCCCGGCCGAGGTGATCCGGCGTGATCCCGGCGGCCCGCGCTGCCTCGCCATAGCTGGTTCCGCCGGCATCCTGAAGCGCCAGCACGGCCGCCGGTTCGCTGGTTCCGGTGAGCAGCCGGCTGCCCGAACAGGCCAGACCGAACCGGGCTCCCTCCTCGTCGACGAAGCGGACGACGCCGAGCGGCCTGTTCCGCCCGGCCGTGACGTCGTCCAGAGTTCCGTTGTCACGCAAGGCTCTCACCGCGACCAATGCGGCGGCGACACCCAGCGGACCGTCCATCGGGCCGCCGTCCGGCACCGAGTCGAGGTGGCTGCCGGTGACCACACCGGATGTTCCGGAGGCCAGTGCCGTATCCGGGTCTCCCCACCAGGCCCACTGGTTGCCGCACCGGTCGACGGTCACGTCGCCGCCGAGACCCGTTGCCGCCGAGGCGAACCACTCACCCAGTACGGCGTCGTCCGCGGTGAACGCGAACCGTCGATAGCCGCCACTGTCGCGATGCCGACCCACCTCGGCGATCTCGGCGAGCAGGCCGGTGACGCTCACGACGTGCCCTCGTTCATCGGTACCCGCACCCCACGCTCGGCCGCGACCTCGACCGCCTCCGGGTAGCCGGCATCGACGTGCCGGATCACACCCATGCCCGGGTCGTTGCTCAGCACACGCGCGAGTTTGGCTGCCGCGAGCGGGGTTCCGTCGGCGACGCTGACCTGCCCGGCATGGATCGAGCGCCCGATGCCGACCCCACCGCCGTGGTGGATCGACACCCATGTCGCCCCGGACGACGCCGCGACCAGGCCGTTGAGCAACGGCCAGTCGGCGATGGCGTCCGACCCGTCGAGCATCGACTCGGTCTCGCGATAGGGACTGGCCACCGACCCACAGTCGAGGTGGTCGCGTCCGATCACGATCGGGGCACTGACCTCCCCCGAGGCGACCAACTCGTTGAACCGCAGCCCGGCCTGGTCACGCTCGCCGTAGCCGAGCCAGCAGATCCGCGCCGGCAGACCCTGGAAGGCCACCTTCTCGGACGCCGCGCGCATCCACCGCTGCAGATGATCGTTGTCGGGGAACAGGTCACACACCGCTCGGTCGGTGACCGCGATGTCCTTCGGGTCCCCCGACAGGGCCGCCCAGCGGAACGGTCCCTTGCCCTCACAGAACAACGGCCGGATGTAGGCGGGCACGAAGCCGGGGAAGGCGAAGGCGCGGGTGTAGCCACCCAGGCGGGCCTCGTCGCGGATCGAGTTGCCGTAGTCGAACACCTCGGCGCCGGCGTCCATGAAATCGACCATCGCCTCGACGTGCTTGGCCATCGACGCACGCGCCCGGTCGGTGAACTCCTCGGGCTTCTTGGCGGCGTAGTCGTGCCAGTCGCCCAGATCGATGCCCTCGGGCAGGTAGGACAGCGGGTCGTGGGCGCTGGTCTGGTCGGTGACGATGTCGACCTCGACCCCCCGGCGCAACAGCTCGGGTAACACGGTGGCGCAGTTGCCGACCAGCCCGACCGACAGCGCCCGACGCTCGGCCTTGGCGGCGAGTACCCGGCGCAGCGCGTCGTCCAGGTTGTCGGCCAGCTCGTCCAGGTAGCGGGTCTCGACCCGGCGCTGTAGCCGGCGCCCGTCGACGTCGATCACCAGGCAGACCCCGGCGTTCAGCGTGACGGCCAGCGGCTGGGCGCCACCCATGCCACCGCACCCGCCGGTCACCGTGAGGGTTCCGGCCAGGGTGCCGCCGAACCGCTTGGCTGCCACGGCCGCGAAGGTCTCGTAGGTGCCCTGCAGGATGCCCTGGGTGCCGATGTAGATCCACGATCCGGCGGTCATCTGGCCGTACATGGTCAGCCCGAGCTGCTCCAGCCGGCGGAACTCGGGCCAGGTCGCCCAGTCTCCCACCAGGTTCGAGTTGGCGATCAGCACCCGCGGCGCCCACTCGTGGGTACGCATCACCCCGACCGGACGACCGGACTGCACGAGCAGCGTCTCGTCGTCCGCCAAGGTGGTCAGGGTACGCACGATGGCGTCGAAACTGGCCCAGTCACGGGCCGCCTTTCCGGTGCCGCCGTAGACGACCAGGTCGTCGGGGCGCTCGGCGACGTCCGGGTCGAGGTTGTTCATGAGCATGCGCAGCGGCGCCTCGGTCTGCCACGACCGAGCGGTCAGGCTGGTTCCTCGCGGGGCGCGAACCTCACGGGGACCGGAAGTGATGGTCATCGAAACCTCCAGTTGAGTGACGCAGCGTTGCTGGTTCGGGTGGTCGGAGCGCCATCACGCTCGTCCCGGACGAGCGCGATGTCACGTTGCGCTCACTGGACGAGTGCAACGTGACATTGCGCTCGGGGGGGGCGGCGGCGGGGCGGGGGGGGGGGGGGGGGCGGGGGGGGGGGAACGGGGGGGGTCAGGCGAGGGTGCCGGTTGTGGCCTCGGCGGCGGCCACGACCTGGCCTGAGCGGACGAGATCCGTTGCCAGGGCGATGTCGGGGGCCAGGTGGTGGTCGGGGCCGGGGCCGGTGATGCCGGCGGCGCGGACGGCATCCCGGACGGCGGCGGTGGCGGGCGCGGGGGCCAGCGGGGCGCGCAGGTCGAGCGCGCGGGTGCCGGCGAGCAGTTCGACGGCCAGGACGGCGGCCAGCGCGTCGACCGCACGGCGCAGCTTGCGGGCGGCGTGCCAACCCATCGAGACGTGGTCCTCCTGCATCGCCGAGGACGGGATCGAGTCCACGCTGGCGGGCACCGCCAGCCGCTTCATCTCGCTGACCAGCCCGGCGGCGGTGTACTGGGCGATCACGAGGCCCCGAGTCGACGCCGGCGTCGTCGGCCAGGAACGGTGGCAGGCCGTGGTTGCGGGCCTTGTCGAGGAACCTGTCGGTGCGCCGCTCACTGATGCTCGCGACGTCCGCTGCCGCGATCGCCAGGAAGTCGAGCACGTAGCCGACCGGGGCGCCGTGGAAGTTGCCGTTGCTCTCGACCCGGCCGTCGAGGGTGACCACCGGGTTGTCGATCGCCGACGAGATCTCCAGCGCTGCCACGGCTTCCGCGTGGGTGACGGTGTCGCGTGCCGCCCCGTGCACCTGAGGCGAGCAGCGCAGCGAGTAGGCGTCCTGCACCCGGGTGCAGTCCGGGGTGCGATGCGAATCCATGATCGCGGACGACGCCAGCAGCGCCCGGAGGTTGGCGGCACTCGCGCCCTGACCCGGGTGGGGCCGCAAGGCCATCAGGTCGGCAGCGAACGGCCGGTCGGTGCCGAGTTGCGCCTCGATGGATATGGCTGCGGCGATGTCGGCCGTGCGCAACAGCATCCGCAGGTCGGTCAGGGCCAACACCAGCATGCCCAACATGCCGTCGGTGCCGTTGATCAGAGCCAGCCCCTCCTTGGCGGCCAGGGTCAACGGGATCAGACCGGCGGCCGCCAGGGCCTCGCCGGCGGGCCGGCGCACCCCGTCCCCATCGCGTACCCACCCCTCACCGCAGGCGGCCAACGCCACGGCCGAGAGCGGGGCCAGGTCGCCGGAACAGCCCAGCGAGCCGTACTCGTGCACGTCGGGGGTGATGCCGGCATTGAGCATGCCCGCGTAGGTCTGCACCACCTCGGGTCGTACCCCGGTGCGGCCACTGGCCAGGGTGCGCAATCGCAGCAGCATGAGCGCGCGCACCACCTCGGGCTCGACCAACTCGCCGGCGCCGGCCGCGTGGGAGCGGATCAGCGATCGCTGCAGTCGTTCACGGTCGGCCGGGGCGATGTGCCGGGTGGCCAGCGCCCCGAAGCCGGTCGAGACGCCGTAGACCGGCGCTTCGGAGGCCGCCAGCGCCTCGATCGCGGCCCGCGAGGCGGCGACGGCGTCCATCGCCTCGACTGCCGGCCGCACCCGCGCCCCGTGGCGCGCGACGGCCACGACGTCGGCCGGGGCCAACGGCCGCAGCCCGACCTCGATCACGGGCCCCGGCGCGGGGTCCGGGGCGGCCACGGGCTCCTGCTCGACCACGGACTCGATCGGGGGGAGGTGTGTCATGCCCCCAGGTCACCACTGCAGCGACCTCGATCGACACCCCCGAACAGCCGAAGCTGTCTGGTATCTCAGACACATTCAGGGCTCGACGACGAGTCCGCCACGAGGTGCGAAAAGGGGGCACAAGGGGTTGGTCACAACTGGCCCACGTGTTAACGTCGTCACGGTTGCACAAGCAGATCCCCGTACGTTCACGAACGCCCACGGAGCACGTGTCCGCGGGCGTTTATTGCAGATGGCCCCTCCACTGTGAGGTCCGGAGGCTGGGACGGCGAGACATGGGCAGCCCGGGGCCCGGTATCCCGCCGCGCCCCGCCTACCCTCCGAACAAGGAGACATGCAGTGGCACAGGGCACTGTGAAGTGGTTCAACGGCGAAAAGGGCTACGGGTTCATCACCCCCGACGGCGACGCCAGCGACGTGTTCGTTCACTTCTCGGCCATCCAGGCCGACGGTTACCGGACGCTGGAAGAGAACCAGCGCGTGGAGTTCGACGTCCAGCAGGGCCAGAAGGGTCCGCAGGCCGCGAACGTTCGCGCCATCTGAGCATCTGCTCGCACCACTGCAGGCCTCACCCTCGGGTGGGGCCTGCAGTGCGTTTCACCCCTCGACGACGGCCAGCCAGTCCATCAGGGCGTCCATCAGCAACGGCGCCACCCCGCTGTATCCGTCACCGTCGCGCATCAGGTGCACGGCACTGTCGATGTCGCGGCGCGACACGGCACCGAGCACCTCGGCGGCACAGCGGTGGAACGTGGCGTGCAGTTCGGTCACGGCCCGCGTCCGACCCGGGTCGAGGGCAGCCGCCGCACCGGAGTGCAGCCACTGCCCGAAGGCACAGGCGTCGTCCCGGCCGGCAGCGGCCAGATCGACGCCGTCCGGGACCGTCCGGGTCGAGATGGCCTTGTTCAGCCGGTGCTTCCAGGCCGCGTGACCCTTGACGGCAGCCCGCAGTGGGTGGGTCTCGAACTGCGCCGCCAGACGCTCCACGTCGGAGCGCTGCCGAGCCTCGGTGGCCTTCAACCGCTTGATCCACAGCTGAGCCCGGTCCATCGCCTCACGCGCCGAGCGGGCGGCGTCCGCGGTCTCGGTGACCGATTCGTTGAGCTCGCCGACAGCCCCGGCGACCGAGGTCGCGGATCGGGTGATCTCCGAGATCACCGCGCTCTGCTCCTCGACCGCGGCCGCAATGGTCTGCTGCAGGGCCAGTACCCGCTTCGAGCACCTCGTCGATCCGGGTGACCGATTCACGCACCTGATTGCTGTCGTCGACCAACTGCGCCAACTGACCGGCGATCACGGTGGTCGCCTGGCTGGTCTGCGCCGCGAGGTTCTTGACCTCCTCGGCCACCACGGCGAAGCCGCGTCCGGCCGATCCGGCACGCGCCGCCTCGATGGTGGCGTTCAGGGCCAGCAGCCGGGTCTGGTCCGAGATGCCGTTGACGGTCTTGACCACCTGGTCGATCGAGGCGCTGGAGGTGGCCAACCGCTCGACCGAGGCGACGACGTCGCGGACGACGTTGCCGGCCTCCTGGGCGACACCGGTCGCCTCGGAGGCCGAGGAGGACACCTCCGTCATGGACGCCGACATCTGTTCGGCCGCCGAGGCCACCGTGTTCGCCTCGGCCGCCACCTGCCCGGTCGCCGCACTGGCCGCGGTCGCCGACCCCTCCGAGGTCGCCGAGGCGTCGCCGATCTGGGCCAGCGAGTCGGCGAGGTCCTCGGTGGCGTAACTGATCATCTCGGTGTTGCCCAGCACACGTCGTAACGCGCTCTGGTCGATGCCCGGTCTCGGGGCACCCGAGTCCGGCGCCCCGCGGTCCGATCCCTGCAGCAGCCGATTGAGCATGGTGTGGCCGGCCCTCTCCCGTTCCCGGAGCGGCCCGATGGCGCTCCATGCGGATGATCGGACGCGAACGATGCCGTCTTGAGTCCGTGACCGGCCGCCCGGCTCACCCGAGGGCCGAGTACGACTCCGGGTCGAACAACCGCACGCGACCCGGGGACGCCGCAGCGCAGGTCAACCGCTCGGGGTCCGACCAGCGGTCGCGCAACACCACCCGATGGGTCGGCTGCGGCGAGGCCACCGCGAGGTCGACCGACCAGCGGTGTTCCTCCACCTGCCGTACCTCGACCACCCGCACCACGTCGCGGCTGTCGATACCCAGCCGGTCCATGACCTGGAACACGGCGGCCTGCTCCACCGGGGGTCGACCGAACCGACCGCGGTGGTGTGCCAGATCGATCCGCCCGGCGCGGAAGCTGGTGAGAACGCGCGCGGCATCGTCCGGGTCGAGCCCGCCGAACAGGTCACCGGTGGGCAACACGAGCATGTTGGCCGCGAAACGCTCACCCCCGAGATGGGAGGTCTCCCAGACGTCGGCGTCGCCCCGCTCGGCCAAGCGCGCCGCGACGGGTCGGCCGTCCAGCGCGCAGCACAGATCGTGACGACCGTGCGTGCAGACCAGCACGACGTCCTGCGGACCCTCGGCGATCACCGGTGCGGCGAGGTCGACCTCGAGCAGGTGATGCGGCTCGTGCCAGGTCCGCCAACCCACCGCCTCGTGCCCGGGTCGCAGGTCGGCCAGTGCCACCGCGGCTCCGAGCACGCCCGGCGCACCGGTGGGGTGCGCGGCCTCGGGAACGGCGTGGCGCCCCGGACGCCGGATCAGTTGGACCCGCACCCCGGCCGCCGCCGCCCGGTCGGCCAGCCGCCCGGAGTGATAGCGATCGAGCCGGCTGTCGCGCAGGGCATCGTGGCCCCACGGCCCGTTGAGTTCGATCAGCATCAGACGCTGCGCAGGACCGGCCGTGGCGGGCAGCGGGTCACGCCGGGCGCGGGCGGCCACCGCGCAGCGGGTCGGGGACGGTGCGGCGCTCACGCGCGGTCCTGCCCGGCCAGCAGCACGGCGGCCTGCACCCACGCTGCGGCAAGTTCGGGCCCCAACTCCCCCGCCGTCACCGTGGCGCCGTCGAGCAACCGGAGCACCACCGACGCGACGTCCGCGGGGACCGAATGATCACCATCGGCGGTTCGCAGCACCGTCCCGCCGTCCGGCGTGGCCGCCAGCCGCGCGGTGAGGTTGCGCCGCAGTCGCAGCGGTGTCGCGTCGTCCAGGACGTCGAGCAGCCGGGTCTGTGCCAACGGCGCCACCGGCTCGGGCCGGGTGCTGGCGCGCGCCGTCATCGCCAATCGGTCGGCGGCCAGCGAGGCGTCGACGCCGTCGAGGGCTGCGATGAGTCGCGGCATCAGACCGGCGAGTTCGGCACCGATCACCGCTGGATCGGTCACGTCGACCCCAGCGGCAACGGGGCGCGCAGTTCCTCGACCTCGGCGAGTTGACGGACGATCTGCTCGACCAGGTGCGCCCGGTTCCAGACGTGCACGCCGACGGTCAGATGGGCGCTGGTCTCACCGAGCGCCTGCGCGGCGTGCAGGAAGCCGGCCGGCAGGTACAGCACGTCGCCCGGCTGCAGGACGACGTCCAGCAGCGGCTCGGCGTCCGGGGCACTCGTGGCCGCTTCGACCTCGGCTCGACGATCGGTCCACGGCTGGTCGCGCAGCGGATGGACGTGGACGGGCGGGTGGATGAGCCATCGCTTCTGCCCGGCGGTCTGCATCACGAAGACGTCGTGGACGTCGTAGTGATGGGCGAAGCCCTGCGCCTGGCGCGGCGTCACATAGGCGTTGACCTGCACCGGGTGCCCCAGGTCGAGCGCCAACTGCTGGGCGAACTCGATCACCGGGGGGTGCACCCGGTGCAGGCCCTGCAACACCAGGGTGTGGCCTGCTGCGTACAACCGAGCGAGGGCAGCGTCGTCGAGCTGGTCGGCCACGCCGGCTCCGACACCCCCGCCGCGCGTGAACCGGGCGTCGGGCAGGGTGCGACCGGCCTTGGCCACCCGCAGGAACGGAGCGCGCACCCCGCGGATCGACAGCAGCTCGTCGACGTCGGCCAGGGTGAGCAGGTCTACCGCCGACCCGAGCTCGGCGCCTCGGCTCATGCTGGGCCGACGGCCCCAGATCTGCGCGGCGAACTCATCCGGTTCCAGATGAGTGCACCGGCGCAGCGCCGAGGGCCGCCGGGGTGCTACGGGATCAGGGGTGCTCAGTGCGCGCCGCCGTCCGCACCACCGTCGGCGCCCTTGTCGGCACCACCATCGGCACCACCGTCGGCACCCTTGTCGGCACCACCGTCGGCGCCCTTGTCGGCACCACCGTCAGCGCCCTTGTCAGCGCCACCATCGGCACCACCATCGGCACCGCCATCCGCACCACCATCGGCACCGCCATCCGCGCCACCGTCACCAGCTGCGTCGGAGGTCGGGTCGACCACGTCCTCGTTGGTCTCGTCAGTCATGCGGACTCCCAGGCGTCAGAAGGAATGCGTCGCACACAACCTAGGCCAGGCGTCCGCGCCGTGCAGCTCGTGCCGAAGCGGGGCATGACCCAAGATGTCTGTCGATGACCACCGTCCCCGCGGCGCGCCACGCCGTCGCCGTCCTGCGATTGCTGGCCGCCCAGGCCGGCCCGGTACCCGCCGCTGTCATCGCCCGCGACCTGGGCCTGCCCCGATCGTCGGTCTATCAGTTACTCGAGGCCCTCACCGAGCACGCCTTGGTGGTGCACCTGCCCGAGGAACGCCGCTACGGCCTCGGCCCCGGGTCCTTCGAACTGGGCTCGGCCTACTCACGCCAGGCGCCGCTGGCGCGGCTGGCCCGGCCGGTGCTGGCCCGATTGGTCGACCGGCTGCACGAGAGTGCCCATCTGGTGGTGCTGCACGGCCGCGAGGTGTTCTACGTGGTCGAAGAGCGCGCGCCCGGGCGCCCGGTGCTGGTCACCGATGTCGGCGTCCGGCTGCCCGCCCACCTCACCGCCAGCGGCCGCGCCATCCTGGCCGCGCTGCCGGCGGCCCAGGTGCGTGCGTTGTTCCCGGACGCAGCGGCCTTCACCGACCGCACCGGGCTCGGGCCACAGACGGTGCGCCAACTCCGCGCCGTACTCACCGGCGTCCGGGGCCGCGGTTTCGCCATCGAGGACGGCGAGGTCACCCGCGGGTTCGCCTCGGTGGCGGCGGCGGTCACCGATCACACCGGCCACCCGATCGCCGCCGTGGCCCTGACCTATCCCGTCGACCACCACACCGATTCCCTGCCGGCCACCGCTGATGCCGCCGCCACAGCTGCCGACAGGGACGAAGATGCCCGCCCCCGCCCGATGATCGGGCCCGACCGATGGGTCCCGGCGGTTCGCGCCGCGGCAGCCGAGTTGACCCGCCGGGTCGGTGGGACACCGAGCCGGACCTGAGCCGGACCTGAGCCGGACCTGAGCCGGACGTGAGCCGGACCCGAGGTTCACCCGATCGGCGGCTCATCGCCCCGGCCGGTTCTGCCGATACCCGTCCTACAGCGATCCCTCAGCGGATCGAACCGACACGGACGTCGGGTTTCTGCCGGAACGGAGGACGGCGATGAACGTCTCAGGCATCAGCTCGGTGCCGCCAGTGCCGACCCCAACAGCCATTCCACGCGTCGAACAGACCTCGCACACCGAGGCCCATCCGCAGAACCAGGCGGAGACCGACGCCAAGGCCAAGGGCAAGCAGCAGGCGCCGAAGGCTCCAGCCATCGAGGCCCCACCGATCAAACCCTGAGCACCACCGAGATGCGGGTCATGTTGGGCGGCCTGCCGCCCGCGGCCATGCTCGAGGCGGTCAAGCAGCCCACCAAGGGGCATTTCGACGGCTACGCCTGAGCCGAACGGCTCAGGTGTCGCCGCTCCGGGTGGTGGCCCTTCCCACCACCCGGGGTCGGAACAGACAGACCAGCCTCGCGTCCCGCATACTTGTAGGCCGCTGTGCACGGTCGAGCCGCCCTCGACGTGTGCCCCACGGCCGGCGGGGAGGAGGTCTGGTGACCGGCAACGGCCTGCGCCCTGACCTGGCGGGCGAGCTGTCCGCCGAGCAGGTCTATGTCGACCGGCTCTATGCCCACCTCGACCACCTGCGCGCCCGAACCGAGACCTCTCTCGACCAGGTACGCCGCGCCCCCGCGGTGCCCACCCCCGCGGGCCGGGCCGAGCGAGACGCCTTCGACGCGCTGCACACCGAACGGCTGCGCCAACTACGCGCCGTCGAGGATCGACTGGCCTTCGGCCGCCTCGACCTGGTCGAGGGGATCCGCCGCTACATCGGCCGTCTCGGCCTCTCGGACGACGAGCGGCACCAGCTGCTGCTCGACTGGCGGGCGCCCGCGGCGTCCGCCTTCTATCAGGCCACGGCTGCCGCGCCGGACGGCGTGCTGCGCCGGCGTCATCTCGCGCTGCGCGGCCGCACGGTCACCTCGCTGGACGACGAGGTGCTGGACGCCGACGCCCTGGCCGCCGCGATGGCCTCCGGCCGCGATGACCTGGCCACCGTCGCCGGGGAGGGCGCGCTGTTGTCGGCGCTCACCGCCCACCGCACCGGGCGAATGCGGGACATCGTCGAAACCCTTCAGGCGGAACAGGATCGGGTGGTCCGCTCGGAACTGGCCGGTGCCCTCGTGGTGCAGGGGGGGCCGGGCACCGGCAAGACCGCCGTGGCGCTGCACCGCGCCGCCTACCTGCTCTACACCCACCGCGACCGGATTGCCCGCAGTGGCGTCTTGGTGATGGGGCCGACCACCGTGTTCCTGCAGTACATCGAGCAGGTACTGCCCTCACTCGGCGAGACCGGGGTGGTTCTGGTCACCCCCGGGCAGCTGTTCCCGGGGGTCGAGGCCTCGGCCCGCGACCGCGACGACGTGGCGGTGATCAAGGGCGGGCTGCGGATGGCCTCGGTGGTCAAGGCCGCAGTGCGCCGCCGGCAACGGCTGCTCACCGAACCGGTGCGCCTGATGATCGACGGCGACGAGATCGCCCTGCGGCCACGGGTGGTCAGTGAGGCGCGGGCCCGGGCACGCCAATCCGGGCGCCCACACAACGAGGCGCGCACCACATTCGTGCGGATCGTGCTGGACGACCTGGCCGACCAACTCGCCGAGCGGCGGCGGATGCAGGCCCAGGACGACGAACGCGGCGCCCTGCTGGCCGAATTGCGCGACTCGCGAGACGTGCGGCGCGAGGTGAACCTGTGCTGGATGCCGTTGACCGCCAAGGGGTTGATCAGCGATCTGCTCTGCAAGCCGGCCAAGCTCGCCGAGGCCGGCGGCGGGGTGATGAGCCCGGCGCACCAGCAGTTGGTGCTGCGCGAACCCGGCGCTCCCTGGACCATCTCGGACGTCCCGCTGCTCGACGAGGCAGCCGAACTGATCGGCCCGGACATCGAAGCGATGACGGCCGACCGGTCCGCCGCGGCCCGGGCCGCGGCGGAGCGATCCGAGGCCCTGGACTTCGCACGGCGGGTGCTGCGCGAGTCGGGTGAGGCCGCCGCCATGATGACCCCCGAGATGCTGGTCGACCGTTTCGCCGGCTCGGGGCCGGCCCGCTCGGTGGCCGAACGAGCCCGCGACGACCGCACCTGGACCTTCGGCCATGCCGTCGTCGACGAGGCTCAAGAGCTCTCACCCATGCAGTGGCGGGTGCTCGCGCGCCGGGTGCCGAACCGGTCGATGACCATCGTCGGCGACGTCGCCCAGACGGGCTCTGCGGCGGGTACCACCGCGTGGCAGGACGTGCTCGAACCCCTCGCCGGATCACGCTGGCGGGTCGAGGAGCTGACGGTCAACTACCGCACCCCGCGCCGGGTGATGGACCTGGCGACGGCGCTGTTGCGGGCGCACGGCCTCGACGTCACGCCCGCCCGCAGCGCCCGCGAAGGGGATCACGAGCCGGTCGGGGTACGCAGTGACCGCGCGATGGACGCCGTGGCCTCGGCCGTGGCGCGAGCCGCCGGGACCGATGACGCCGCGCTGGCCGGCGGCCGGATCGGGGTCGTGGCCGCCCGCTCGGCGGCGGCCGATCTGACCAAGGCGTTGGCCGACGTCCTGCCTGCCGTGACGGGCCGGGACAGCACGCTGGCCGACCGGGTCGAGGTGTTCGCGGTGGACGACGTCAAGGGCCTGGAGTTCGACGCGGTGATCGTCGTCGACCCGGTGGCGATCGTGGCCGAGTCCACCCGCGGGGTGAACGACCTCTATGTGGCCCTGACCCGGCCCACCCAGCGACTCACCGTCGTCCATCACGGCCGGGTGCCGAAGGGCCTGGACAGGCTCACCCACCCACCTCGGTGATCATGCAATCCGTGCACGTTTCGTGCACGGATTGCATGATCCACGGCGTGGCTGAAGGCGGGTCAGCCGAGCTGGTCGACGATCGTGGCGAACACCCCGGGCAGCCGGGAGGCCGCCGGGACCAGGGCACGTCGCAGCGGCGGCCGGGCCGCGACGGCGACGAGTCCCCCGGTGAGCCACCGGTAGCGGCGCGTGGTGCGCCGCCACGCCGCCTCGTAGTCCTGCGGCCGATCGGCGAGCAGGCAGGCGATGAGTTCGTGGGCGCTGCGCAGGCCCATCGCGAGACCTTCGCCGGTCAGCGCGTCGACGTACCCGGCGGCGTCCCCGACCAGCAGGGTGCGTCCGTCGACCCGACGGATCACGTTCTGGCGCAACGGACCCGCCCCCCGGACGGCGCTCGCCGGGGCCGCGCCGTCCAGCCGATCACGCAGCGCGGGGAACTCGGCGAGCCAGGACGCGTAGCTGCCCCCGCCCGGACAGAGCACCGCCACCCCGACCAGGTCGTCGGCCACCGGGGTGACGTACGCCTCGGCGTGCGGTGACCAGTACACCTCGACCAGATCGCTCCACGGCGCCAGCCGGTAGTGCTGCCGCAGGCCGTAGCGCCGACGTTCGCGCCGCGGACCCGGGCCGTTGAGCCCCAACGCTTCTCGGGTCGGACTGTGCAGTCCGTCGGCGCCGATGTACCATCGCGCCCGGTGTCGGCCGACCTGGACGACGTCACCCCCGCCGGCATCCGGCCGAGGCGGTGGCGCGAGCTCGGCCACCAGTTCCACCCCCAGCTCGACCGCGCGCGCGGTCAGCGCCGAGGAGAGCTCCAGGCGACGCACGCCCAGGCCGTGCCAGGTTTCCGCCGTCCTCGCCGTCCTGGTCGTCCTCGGCGTCCTGGTCGGTGCCCGGAACCGGGCCTCGGCCCGGCGGGTCCCGGCGGCGTTCAGATACCTGATGCCGGCGAACTCGCGGCCGCGCGGGTGGACGCCGAGCCGGGCGAGCGCCGTCCGAGCCGTCGGCATCAGGCCCTCACCGCACGCCTTGTCGATCGGGGCCGGGCGTGGCTCCAGCACCCGGACGCTCAGGCCGGCCAGCGCCGCCTCGACGGCCGTGGCGAGTCCGATCGGGCCACCCCCCGCGATCAGCACGTCGACCGGTGCCACGCGACTCATCCCGTCAACGCGGCGTTCTCCACCTGCAGACGCACGCGCAGCAACGCGGCATTGGCCACGGTGAACACCAGCGCGGTGATCCAGGCCGAGTGCACCAACGGCAGGGCGATGCCCTCGAGCACCACTGCGGCGTAGTTGGGGTGACGCAGCCAGCGGTACGGCCCATCGGTGATCACCGGCTGGCCGGGCACCCGGATCACCCGGGTGTTCCACTGCGGCCCCAGGGTCCGGATGCACCACCAGCGCAGGATGTGGGCGCAGATCAACAGCACCAGCATGGGCCAGCCCAGCGCCAGGTAGAACGGCCGGTCGAGCGCCGACACCTCGACGATGCACCCGACGAGGAAGGCTGCATGCAGCAACACCATGATCGGATAGTGCTCGGCGCCGGTCTCGACCCCGCCGCGGCGTCGGGCCCAGAGCAGGTTGCGCTTGGCGACCCCGAGCTCGAGCGCCCGGATCAGGGCGACCACCGCCACCAGACCGACGTAGGCCACCACACTCATGGTCGGTCATCCCTCCAACAGGACGAGTTCGGAGCAGAAGCCCGGTCCGAGCGCCATCATCAGTCCTGGCGTGCCCGGTGTGAACCGGCCGAGGGCCACCGTATCGGCCAGCACGTTCAGCACGGACGCCGACGACAGATTGCCCACCGCGGCCAGGCTCGCCGTGGTCAGGTCGAGGTCATCGTCCTTCAGGTCGAGGCTCTCTCGGATCGCCTCGATCACCTTCGGCCCACCCGGGTGGCAGACCCAGGGATCGATGTGAGAGAGCTCGAGGTCCGACCGGCCGAGGAAGCTCTCGACGTCCTCGCGCAGGTAGCGGCGCACCATGTCGGGCACCGTGGGCGCCAGCACGATCCGAAACCCCGAACCGCCGATGTCCCACCCCATGACCCGTTCGGAGTCGGGGTACATCCGGCTCGTCGTGGCCCGCACCCGCGGCCCGGTCAGCCCGAGCCGTCGCGCGCGGTCGGCGCCCAGCATGACCACGGCCGCCGCGCCGTCCCCGAACAGGCCGCTGGCCACCAGGTTCGCGGGCGACACGTCGTCCCGCTGGATGGTCAGCGAGCACAGCTCGACCGCCAGCAGCACGGCCACGTCGTCCGGGTGGCCCACCAGGTAGTCGTGCACCCGAGCCACGCCGGCCACTCCGGCGACGCAGCCCAGACCGAACAGCGGCAGCCGCTTGACGTCGTCCCGCAGGCCCAGCCGGCCGACCAGCCGGGCGTCCAGGGTGGGTACGGCCAGCCCGGTGACCGTGGTCGAGACGATCAGATCGACGTCGCGCGGCTCCAGCCCGGCGGCCGCCAAGGCCTCGGTGATCGCCCGGTCGCCGAGGTCGACGCCCGCCGCGATGAAGGCGTCGTTGGCCTCGCCGAACCCGCTCAGCGTCGCGTACCGCTCCAGCGGCAGCACGAGGTGCCGGGTCCGGACACCGCAGGAGGCGTGCAGCGCTCGCAGCACCCGCTCGTCGGCCGTCCCACCGCGCGAACCGAGCACACCACCGGCCAACGCGTCGGTGATCTCGTCCTGTGACTGGCGATGACCCGGGAGAACGCCGCGAACCGCGGCAATGGTGGACATGTCAGGACGCTAGCGGCACCGACGCGAACCGGCCTGGTGAGCGAGAAGTCGCGCCCCCGGACCACGGCGGGACGCGCGCCCTCGAGCACGTTGAAGATCACGTTGCGGGGAGTCGTCACCCCTGAGCACACGCCGTCTTCACCGTGATCTCGTGTGGCGCACGAATCGCTCACCGTGATCTTCACCAGCCGGACGCGCTGCCCGGAGCGCCGCGTCGATCGCACCGGATTCGTCACAACCTCCCCCGGACCGCCCACCGAGGCCCCTCGTGGCCGATTCGGACGATTCTGGTGCGATCGATCGGTAGGCCGTACGTTCCTGACGGAGCGGGCAAGGCACCACCTACGCTGATTCGGTGAGCGAACCGACCGCCCCGACCGACCTACCGCGGGGGATCCCGGTGAGCGCCGGCGCGATGATCTTCGACGGTGTCGGGCGATTGCTGATCGTCGACCCCAGCTACAAGAAGGGGTGGACCATCCCCGGGGGCGTCATGGAACCGACCGGCGAAACCCCATGGGAGGCCTGCCGGCGCGAGGTGTTCGAGGAGTGCGGACTCACCGTGACCCGCGGACGCCTCGCGGCCGTCGACACCCGACCGGCCAGGCCGAACCGGCCGCTGCAGCTGCGGCTGCTGTTCGACTGCGGCGTCCTGGACGACGCCACGCTGGCGGGCATCACGCTGTGCGAGGAGGAGATCCTGGGCCACCGGTTCGCCACTCCGGCCGAGGCGACCGTCCTGCTGCGACCCGCTGTGGCCCGCCGGGTCGCCTCGGCGCTGACCGCCGAGTGCTGCTGCTACCTCGAGAACGGCCTTCCGGTGGCGGACGTCAGGGGCTGACGGCGCCGCTGGCCGGGCACGAGTGGGGGGAGCGCCGAGGGCGGTTCGGCCGCGACCGCCGGTCCGGTGAACCGGGCGTGTGCGACGTCCAGATCACCGGGACGATCGATCTCGTAGCTGTCCACGTAGGCCGCCGGCAGCGGCAGGTCACCGCTCAGTCGCTCGTAGACCGCTCCGGTCCCCGTCTCGCAGTATCCGGGCGGCAGCAGGGCGATGTTGGCCCACTCGTGGGGGGTCGCCACCTGCCGGGCGAAGCCGGTGATCATGGCCTCGCTCCCGGCGCCGTCCACGGTGACGTACACGGCGTCCTCGGTCTTCGCATCGGTGTAGCCGATCAACGGCGGACACAGGGCGGGCGAGGGCTGGTGGGCCATCGCCTGCGCCGCGGCGTCCAGGAAGGCGGCGAAGCTGTCCGGCTCGAAGACGATGTCGGCATCCATCACCAGCGCCGGCCACCGCAGATACCGCACACCGAGGGCGTAGCTGGTCAGCGTGGTGGTGCTGGCGTAGGCGGGATTGCGCACGATGGTGACGTCCGGACGCAGCGCCCGCGCGTGGGCGATCACGTCACGTTCGCGGAAGCCGACCACCACTCGGACGTCGGGCACCTCGGCCAGCAGCTCGAGCTGACGGTCCAGCAGGGTCCGGCCACGGAACTCGACCAGGCACTTCGGCATACCGCGGCCCAACCGCGAGCCGAATCCGGCCGCCGCTATGACAGCGTGTTCAACAGACGACACAAGGCCTCCTCGCGGTAGGTCGCATAGTCGGCGACCTCGATCAGATCATCGGCGGGATCGTGCACCCCGCCGTAAGCGATCCCGATGTCGGCCAGCTCGAACATCGAGATGTCGTTCACGCTGTCGCCGACGGCGACCACCCGGTCGTAGCGGGTGTTCAGCTCGGCGACAGCGGTCGACTTGCGCAACACGGTGTCGACGCCCAGCAAATGGTCGCCCTCGGCCCGTCCCACCGACGTGAAGGCCCGGCAGCCCAGCCGGTCCAAGATCGGGCGGATCCAGACGTCGAGGTTGCCGGTGACCACGTAGCAGTCCTCGGCGTGGGCGCTGATGAAGTCGGCCAACGCTTCGGTCAGGGCCACCTCGGCGACGATGTCGCGCACCCGCGAGATCGGGACGGCGCGCAGGATCGCGCAGCGCAGCCGGAACGAATCCTCGAAATCGATGGTGCCGTCGAGCGTCAGCCGCGTCAGGGTGGCCATCTCACGCGAGAGCGAGAGCTCCTCGGCGATGACGGGCAGCAGTTCCTCGCAGGTCAGCGTGCCATCGAGATCGAACGCGAAGGCCGTGCTCGCCGGTCCGGACGGGCTCACCGCGGTGCCCCGTTCACCGGCCACGCTCGAGCAGGTAGTAGCGCTGCGTGGTGTCGGCCCGGTTGTTCAGGTCGGCCGGGTAGAGATCGGCCGCCATCCGGAGCGCGAACCCGGCCGCCAGCAAGGTGCGGCCGAAGGCCGAGTTCAGTTCGGCCTCAGGGCGATAGACGGCGCTGTAGCTCTGTTCGAGGTCGCTGGACCAGTGCTGGTCGAGCGTGAGCCGGGCGCCGGTGGCCACCGGCTCGCGCAGGTAGATCAAGCACCGGGGGGCCGCCGAGGCCGCCACTGCCGTCAGCGCCCGCAACAGGTCGGTGTCGTTGAGGTAGATCAGGACGCCGGCGATGATCACTCGACTGAAACCGCCCGGTTGGTCGAGGGTTTCGAGGTTCAGGGCCTGGACCGGGCAGGTGACGAATCGGGCCTTCGGGTGGGTGATGCGGGTGCGGGCGACGTGCAACAACTCGTCGCTGAAGTCGGTGCCGCAGTAGTGCGCCCCGGCGTCCAGCACCGGTTGCGCCCAGCGGCCGATGCCACAGCCGACATCGAGCACCGCATCCTGCTCGCCCAGCGCGAGTTCGGGCAGGATCAGCTGCTTCTCGTACTGGTCGCGCGCCCGGGCCAGTTCGGGGTTGCCGTCCTGGTACAACACGCTGGTGAGCGGCTCGGCCGAGGCGGCGCGCCGTGCCCGGCCGGCGAAGAAGGCGGCCACTGCCGTCGGGTCGATGTCGACGTTCTGCCCATAGACCCTGCTCTGACCGGTCATCGCGTCCCCATTCCGGCCGGCACGGCGTCCGGCGCCTTGTCGTGCATCGAACCCAACTCCGCCCGCAGGCCGTCGACGAGTTCCGCCGCGATGCGGGCACTGCTCTGACCGTCGAGGCACTCGAAGTGTCGGGACAACACCAGGTCTCGGCGGTCGCGTCCCGGGTCGTGGCCGGCGGCGAGCGTGTCGAGGAACTCACGAACGCCCGCCCACGATGTCGCCACGTCCAGGCTGAACAGGTACTCGGCGTCCGCGTTGGCCCCCGGGCCGTCGAGCCGGTGCAGATAGCAGATCGGACGGCGCGTCGGCAGCCACTCGGTGATCAGCGAGCTGATGTCGCTGATCATGGCGTCGGCCACGGTGAACGCCGGCAGGTAGTCGGTCTCGGTGTCCAGCACGATGTTCGGGTGGGTGTCGGCCGCAGCGTGCAGCGCCGCCAGCAGCGCCTGTCCGGCCTCACCCAGCAGCGGCAGGTCGCGCAGCAGCCTGAAGTGTGGCCTGATCATCAGCACCACACCGGGATGCGTTGCAGCCCAATCGGTCAGCGGACCCAGGTAGCGATCGAGAGTCGACCACCCATCCGGCCCGAGCGTGAAGTGAGGGTTCCACAGCACCACCGGACGATCGCCGGCCAGTTCACGTACCGGGTGCCCGGCGCCACGGCGGTTGACGTTCGGCGAGCCGGGGTCCGCATCGCCATCAGCCAGGGCGAGCATGCGGTCGAGCTTGGGCAGACCGACCACCCGGACGTGATCCGCGCCGACCGAACAGTGGGTGCGCCACAACCCGAGCTGGGTCTGCGATCGGGCGAACGCCCTCCAGGCCAGTCGATGCAGCGGCAGGTCGTAGGCCATCGCCATCATCTTGGCGCCACCGCCGACGTTGTTTCCGTAGGGCAGATAGGCCAGCCGCACACCGCGTTCGGCCAGGTGCAGTGCGTGTGTGGCCTCGGGTCGCAGGCCGTCCCACGGGCTGTCGGTGAGCACCAGCGCGAGAGCCGAGCGCTCGTCGTCCACCTGGGCGGTGAACCAGGCCAGGTCACGCGGTGCGAATCCCTGGCTGCGCACGAAATCCGCCGTACTGATCGGGCGCGGGTCGTGCTCGCTGTCGAACGCGACGATCTCGAAGTCGATCTCACCGGCCTCGGCTCGCACCACGAGCCGGCTGCAGACCTCGGCGATGGACGGCCAGGTGCTCTGCACCTGCACCAGGGCGACGACCAGGGGCGGCACGTCGACCCGTCGCACGGCGTCCCGCTTCGCCGTCATGTGGGCCACCGTGGCGCGCAACGCGCCGCCGACGGCAGCGCGCTCGGCGTCCTGATCAGTGACCTTCCGGGGCGCGCCATCCCACAGCCGCTCGGCGGCCAGGGACATCAGGGCGATCGCCCGCGCGCCCTGGCGCGGGTCATCGGTGGCCTCGACCATCAGCAGGTGCTCGGCGGCACGCAGCTCGGTCTCGCCCAGCAGGACGATGTCGGGCAGAGCGCCGTCGCCGGGGGCCAGGTCACGGCAGAGAGCCAACACGGCATCGGCATGCTGCTCGGTCGGCCGGTCGACCCCGGCCAGACAGAGCGCCACCTCGACGCCGCTGCCGAACAGACAGAGCGCACCGGCCAGCACCGTGCGGCCACGAGCCGGATCGTCCGCCGGCAGGCAGACGACCACGCGAGGGCGCAGCGAGGCAGAGGTCATGGCGCCTCTATCGGCGCCGAGGGGGTGGGCCTTGAGCCATCCGGGTGACCCTCGCCCCATCACCGCCGAGCACTCACCCGTCATGCTGAGGGCATGCGATGGCTGGCGCGCGGCGAGCACGAGATGCCCTCCGAGCTGGACTGGCTGGTGCCGGCCGAACGGGCGCGGCTGGACATGTTGCGTTTCACCAAGCGCCGCACCGAGTACCTGCTGCGCCGGTGGACGGCCAAGTGGGCGGTGGCCAGCACCGTGGGGTGGCACGACGGTAGCGGTGACCACGGGCTCGCCACCGACTCCTTCGCTCGGATCCTGGTGGGCAATCACCCCACCGGCGCCCCCTTCGTGCAGGTGGACGGGGTGCCGCTGGGCTGTGATATCTCGATCAGCGACCGAGCCGGATGGGCGGTCGCCATGGTGGGTTCGGCCAGTGCCGGCGACCGGCTGGATGCCATCGGGATCGACCTCGAGATCGTCGAGCCCCGCAGCGACGGCTTCGTCGAGGACTACCTCACGGCGCCCGAGCGGGACGCCGTCCGGGCGCTGCCGACCCGAGGCGATCAGGACGGCGCGGCGAACCTGTTCTGGTCGGCCAAGGAGGCCGCACTCAAGGTGCTGCGCACCGGTCTGCGCGCCGACACCCGCACCGTCGAGGTGAGTCTGCTGGAGGGCTATACCGCCACCCCGGCCCGGGACGACGGGTGGTCACCGCTCGAGGTCCGCCACACGCCGTCCGGCCGGGTGTTCACCGGCTGGTGGCGTCGCGACGGGGTGTTCCTGCTGACCATCGCCGCGGAGCAACCCCTTACCACGCCCCCGGCCATGTTGGCCCACACCGCCGACCTGCGCGGCGCCGTCCCCACCCACTCCTGGCTCACCAACCCCCGCGCCTGGTGACCGCACCCCCACCCAGAAACCTGCTCATGCTCCGCGGGTGCCCCGTCATGCTCCGCCGGTGCACCGGAATCGGGGCGTTCGGCGGATCATCCCGGTCAGCTGCGGAGCATGAGCCGCTGGGTGTGCATCCACCTCGAGACCGCGGGAACACCGCGCAGAACCGCCCGCCAGACCGCCATGATCACCGCCTTGTCGCAGTCCGCCCCGGCTGTCGCGGTGGACACCGCGATCTCAGAGTGATCATGAAGGCCGTGGGGCGTGGGGCGCCCGGCTCATCCCGCGGACGACGCCGCGCGCCGTCCACGCCGTCGGGCGTCGAGGACCCCTCGCACGAGTCGGACGCTTCTCGCACTCATGCTCCGCGGGAGAGCACGCTTCGGCCGATGGGCTGGCGGATCGGTGCCCCTGCGGAGCATGGTCAGTCACCCGCGGAGCATGGGCGGGTTGGGATGGGGTTGGTGGGTGGAGCCGGGGCTACCACCAGCCGCGGCGTTTGGCCCAGGTCAGGAGCACACCGGAGCCGACCGCCATCACCGCGAGGACGGCGATCAGCCCGACTGGTCGCGTGGCCTGGTTGACGATCAGGTTCATGCCCAACACCGACGACAGCGCCGTGATCGGCAGGGTGACCACGGCGATGACGGCCAGCCGTTCGGCCGCGATGGACATCTGGGTGTCCGTCCGAGTGCGGTAGTGGTCGATCACGCCCTGCAGGTACTCGCGCTGACCGGTGGCCAGGCGCTGCAGCCGCTCGAACTGATCAACGATGTCCTCGTCCAGCCGCTCGCCCCCCGGCCGGTGCCCGGAGCGTCCCAGGGCCACGATCCGGCCGTAGATCTCGGCGCCCAACCCGGTCATGGTGGCCACGGCGACCAGTCCGTGACGCACCTGGAACAGTTCCTCGAGGAAGACCTCTGCATCCTTGCGCTGCCGCCAGGTCACCTCCTGCTCGAGGCGCCATACCTGCTCGGTGAGCCGCTCGATGAAGCCCTCCTGCATCCGGGCGATGGTCGAGGTGAGCGCATACGAGAGCTCGTGAGGGGTCCGCGGACGCGACCGGCCCGACACGATCCGCAGACGCACCGCCTCGACCTCCCGTTGAGCAACCTCGAGGGGCACCACCGGGTTGAGCGGACCGTGCACGGTGATCAGATAGCGCGCCCCGATGAACTGATCGAGTTCGATGTAGTGCACGTGGCCGGCCTTGCCCAACTCGGGTGTGTGCAAGATGACGAACACGTGGTCGGCATAGACGTGCACCCGCGGCACACGGTTGCGACGGGTCACGTCGAGCACGGCCAGTTCGTGGCATCCGAACACCCGGCGCAGCATCTCGGCCGCGGCCTCATCCGGCAACGGGACGTCGATCCACACGAAGGTCTCGGGGTCGGCGTCGGCGCTGTTCACCCGGTCGAGCAGGTCCTCGAGCTCGTCGACCTCATGATCCTGGACGCCGCCCGGACCGACCCGCATCACGCGTACCCGCGACTCCACCGTGCCTCCCAACCTGCTGATCGTCCCACCTCAACGGTCCTGCGCGAGGCGGCCTCGGCCCGCCGGCGACACGGAGTTGACCGAAGCGGCCAACCTCCGTTTGCCCACCTCGCCGCTCGAGGACGCAGGCGATTCAGGTAGCCCACGACCAGCCCGGGTGCGACGACCGCGACGACGTCCCTCCTCATGCTCCGCAGCGGAACGCGATTCGGTCGAGAAGGGAGCCACATCGACGTCCCACCGGAGCATCAGCAGTCACCCGCGGAGCATGAGCGGGTTTGGGGGGGTGAAGGGGGTGAAGGGGGTGGGAGTGAGTGGAGACATGGGCGAGGGGGCGGTCCCGACACTCCTGGGTGTCGGAACTGCCCCCTCGCCACATTCGTGGACCGGGTCATCCCGTGCTGACTCCAGTCATACTCCTTTGCGTCGGATCCACAACCCCGCGGCCGCCACCACTGGGGCGATCGTGACCGGACACACACTCCGGCCCGTGATCATCTGGACCGTCAATGGCCGAAGTTGACCATGCCCTCCTCCAGCGCCTGTACCACCCAGGGCCGGACCCGCTCCGGGGCGATGATCTCGTCCACCGAGCCGACCTGAAGGGCGCGATCGATGGTGTGGATCCCATCGAACTCGTCCGCCACCTCACCGAGACGCTCGGAACGCACCGCGGCCGTCACCTCGGCCAGTGCGGCACGCGCCGCCGGGGCCTCCGAGCGGGACGCCGCGGCGACGGCCTCGCGGGCGGCCACCACTCGGGGGTCCTTCTCGGTGCGGATCTTGACCTCGCGGGCGAACACCGTCGCGGCGGCGGGCGCACCTCCGATCACCGAGGCATACGAGCCCTCGACCGCGGCGATCGACATTGCCGGGTTGAGCGCCTTGGAGAAGACCACGAAGGCACCACCGTGGTAGCGCGAGACCACCACGAACACGATCGGGCCGCGGAAGTTGGTCACCGCACGACCGATCTCGGCGCCGTACTCCAACTGCCAGCGCCGCATCGATTCCGGCGATCCGTCGAATCCGGACAGATTCGCCATCACCACCAACGGCCGGTTGCCGCTGGTGGCATTCACCGCCCGTGCCGTCTTGCGAGAGGCCTGCGGGAACAGCGTCCCCGAGGTCCACGCCAGTGGCCCATCGGCCGGCACGTAGCCCCGTCGCGGGGTGTTGCGCGACTCCAGCCCGAGCATGCACACCGGGATCCCGCCGACCGTGGTGTCCCACACGATCGAGTTCTCGGCGTCGGCCCAGCGTTGCCAACGTTCCAGCGGTTCGCAATCGACGTCCGACACGGCACGCATCACCGACCGCATGTCGAACGGCTTCTTCCGATCAGGGTTGGCCTCGAAGACATCGCCCACCACCGTGAAGTCGCTGCCCGGCACGGCACGGTGTTCACTGGATCGGATGTCTCGCTGAATCGGGTCGGACGTCGCGCGCCGCCTCGGGAACCGCTCCCCCGGCACGACATACGTGAAGTCGTAGTGCCGCAGCAGCAGGGCGCACGCCTCCTCGAAGGTCGGCGCGAAGTACTGCCCCTGACCGTTGGGACCCATCACCCGGTCGTAACCGCCGATGCCGAAGTTGTCCTCGGCGCTCACCCCACCGGAGAAGTCCAGTGCCTGCTTGCCGGTGAGCACCATGGCACTGGCCGGAGTCATGATCAAGATTCCCCGGGTGTGCATCAGCATGGTGGCCTCGGCGTTCCAATACGGTTGGCCACCGACATTGATCCCGGTGACGATCACGTTGATCTCGCCACCGCGCTGGGTGAACTCGATGATCCGACGCAGGGTCAACGAGATCCAGTCCATGTTCTCGGTGCCCGAATCCATGGCGATCAGCGCACCCGAGGACACGGCGAACCACTCCACCGGCAACTTGCGGTCGGCAGCCAGCGCCAACGCCGCGTTCACTCGTCGGCATTCCGGCTCGGCCAGGTTGCCCAGCCCCTTGGTGGGGTCGGACAGGATCGCCACCCGGGTCACGCCCTCCGGCACCGTGTCGGTGTAGGAGGTCAGCAGTCCGACCACCAGGTGAGCCGTGTTCAACCCCGGTTCCCGCTCCACCGGGATCAGGCAGTCACCGGGTTCGTCGAGATCGAGCTCGAGGAAGTCACCGGGCGGGAAAGCCCCGGTCGTCCCCGGCGGAGGTGCGAGCATGCGCACCACCTCGTACGGATACGGAGCCCCGAACCTCTTCGCCAGCAACACCTTCTGCGCATAGGGGGTCAGCGATCCCACCGCGGCGCTACCGAGCGACTCCTCCCGAACCGTGAGGCCGCCGCCGGTCAACCCCTCGACGTGCAGCGAGACATCCCGAATGGCGCCGCCGGCGTCCTCGGCGGGCATCCGCACCCGCAACAACACCTTCTCGAGCCCCGCGCCCACGGCCAGCGGCGCGAACGCCCTGGCCAGGAAGCGCCAGTGTTCGCGAGGAACGGTCCAGGTCGGTCGCACGTAGAGCACGATCCGGTTGGCCACCGGCCGTTGCCGATCGGGGATGGCCGCCAGGGTGTCCCGCACCGCGGCGAGCGCGCGCAACCCGACCCGTTCGAGCATGGGGTAGCTGACGCGCCCGGTCTCGGGCTCGGTGACCGGTGTCAGATCCCGCACTTCTGCCAGGGCGAACAACCGCCGGTCCTTCGGGTTGTCCCGCGCCTGACCGAGGAAGAGGTAGACGTCCTCGGCCGAGGACAGCCGCTCCAGCTCGAAGTTGCGCAACCGCCACAGACTCAACCGCTTGGCCAGCATCGGGTGCAGATTGCGGTAGACCCGCTCCTCGGTGAACGACCCATCCCTGGTGCCCTGCCGGAACGTGAGATGTTGGGTACGGAAGTGCTCCGGCCCCTCACCGGCGGTGCTGGTGACGGTCACGTCGAGCCGGTGCAGCACCCGACCGAATTCGCATCGGGCCAACAAGGAGGTGACCTCGGCCGCGGTGACGTCGATGTCGGTGCGCTCGCCGTCCCGCCAGGTCACGATGTCCACCACGACCTCCGACTCGGTCGGCACCGACGCCAGATGTGCTGCCATGGCCCGGGACAGGTCCACCAGCTGGTCGAGTGAGGCATAGCCGACCACGAGATGGATCCTGCGGTCGTCCAACGGGTAGGTGGTGGCGGCCAGGGACCATCCATCCTGCTCGACCGGCCGTACCGGTGCGAGCACCCGAATCCGATAGAAGCGACGGATGTACACCTCGAGCACGGCCTGGCGCAGGGCTTCACGACGCGCCGGGTCGAGCCCCTCGGCATCCAACCAGGCCCGCAACAGCGGCGAACGCAGCGGCTGCGCACAGTCGACCAACGCGGCGATGTGCTCTTCCCGCTGTGGGCCGGACGGATCCACGGCCAGAGCCGCCAGGTCGCCCTCCAGCTGCTCGACGAGTCCACTGACGATGCCTTCGAGGACGGGTTCGTCGTAGAAGTGGAAGCGGACGTCGCGCGCCAGGTCGGCCACGACCTGGTAGCGACCCTGGGTCGCCGCGGCCAACCGGTCGTAGCGCCGCCGGCGTTCCGTGGTAGCCGTCTGCACCAACGCATCCCGGGCCGCGAGCCGGCGCTGCAGGACGGCGACCACCAACGGCGTGATCTCGCGCAACCGGCCGACCGAGCGGAACAACCGCACCACGGCGGCCTCGACGTCCGGGCTGCGGTCGAGACCGTTGACGCCATATCGGCTCAGCGCCCGACGCAGCCGGTCACGGTAGGCCGTCGACAACCCGGCGCGGTCGGCGTCCAGCCATTGCAGGTACGAGTGCAGGTACTCCTGGGTGCCGGTCGAGGTCGGGTCGTCCATACCGCCGCCCGCCGACTCGGTACGCGGGCGATAGAGCGCCCCGAGATCAGCGTAGAGATCCAACAGCGAGTCCTCACAGTCGGACAGGCACTCGTCCGCTGGGTCGCAGTCGGTGGACAACCGCTTCTGTTCGGCGAGAAGGGCCTTGAGTGCTCCGGGGGCGAGGTCGTAGCCGAGCAGGTAGTTGTTCAACCGCGCGTACAGCCGCCGGCACGGCGAGGCGACCTCACCGGTCGCTACCCCGGTGTCGGCCCCGTCCGCCGACGTCAGCCCGGCGAGATCGAGGACGACGTGCGCCCCGTCCGCGTCCACCGCCGCGTCCGAGTCCTCGTGGCCACGCACCCGCAGCAGGCTGGCGCCGGCACCGACCTGGGCGTTCGGCGACACATCGACCCCGATCACGCTGCCGTTGACCGGCGAGTAGAGCGGGGTCTCCATCTTCATGGTCTCGAGCACCGCCACCAGGTCACCGGCGTAGATCTGGTCACCCACGGCAACGTTGATCGAGACCACGATGGCCGGCCCGGGGGCGGCCACCACGACTCCGTCGGCCCGGGTCACCTCGTGCCCCGCGCCGTCGACGTCCACCAGGAACGACGACCCGGCCGGCACCACGCGGGCCAGGTGACGACGGCCACCGACCAGCACCCGGCGCTCGAAGGCATTGACCCGTTCGGTCCACACCTCGACCCCGGGGGGCTGAGCGACGCCGACCCCCACCACGGGGGCGACTCGATACGAGTTGACGGCGGTGCGGTCGACGCTCAGGCGATACGTGGCGCCTCGATAGCTGAGGGCGATGCGCTCGCCCACCTCGGCCGGTGATTCCGGGCGACCGCGGGCAGCGCGGGCCAGGAAGGCCGTCTGGGCCTGCGCAGCGTCCAGGTCGTAGGCGGCGATCGCAGCGGCCACCACCGCCAACGGATCCGGCGGTGGGACATGACCGTCGGACCCGACGAAGAGGTCCAGCCAGGCATCGTCCACCCCACCGGTTCGCACCGGCTCGGCGTCCAGCACGCGCAGCAGGAAGGAACTGTCCGTGGCACCCCCCTCGATCACCACGCTGGTGCGTTCGAGAGCGCGGCGCAGCCGACCGAAGGCCTCGGCTCGATCACGCCCCCAGGCGATGGTCGTGGCGAGCAACGGCTCGTACGCTGCCGAGACCTGATCGCCGACCCGCACCCCGGCCTCGACCCGCACCCCGGCACCGGCGGGGAACTCCACCAGGGCGACCCGGCCCGGGGTGGCGTTGAAGGCATCGAGCGGGTCCTGGGCGTGCAACCGCACCTCCACCGCGTGCCCGCTCGTGACCGGGGCCTTCCCGTCGAGCCGGTCACCGGCGGCCAGGCGAAGCCGCAACGAGACCAGGTCGATGCCGCAGACCTCTTCGGTCAGAGCCGGTTCCAGCTGCAGCCGAGCGTCCACTCCCGTGACGTAGAACCGCTCACCATCTGGATCGAGGACGAATCGCACCGTGCCGGTGTTGCGGTACCCGACGGCGCGGCAGACCCCGACCGCCGTCTCCCGCAACGCCTCCTCGAGCTCGTGGGACAGACCCGGCGCAGGCGACTCCAACAGGATGCGTTGGTGGTCACGTTGCAGGCTGGTGTCCCGGACGTCGAGCGTCCAGATCGTGCCGGCGTCGTCGGCAGCGATCACCACCTCGACCTTGCGGGTCGGCCCGAGGTGGCGCTCCACCAGGAGTTCGGGATTGTCGGTGGGATGGCTCGCCGCGTGCCGCGCCCGCATCTGGGCCTCGTCGAAGGCAGCGGGCAGCGCGGCAGCGTCCGGCACCGCGACGACGCCGCGCCGGCCACTGGCATCGACGGCCAGCAGCCGCACCGGATAGCCCAGTTCGTCCGCCACGTCGGCGGCGCCGTCCAGGGTGTTGACCGAACCGTCGCTCCAGGGCACCAAGGGCAGCCCGGCGGCGGCCACCGCGGTCCGGAACGCGACCCGGTCGTCGATCAACCGCACCGTGTCCGCGGCGGGTCCGACCACGACGATCCCGGCCGCGGCACATCGTTCGGTGAACCGCAGTTGATCGCCGACGACGCTGTGACCGAGCCACACCACATCCACCCCGGCCCGGGTGAGCAGGGCGACCACGGCGTCCAGATCGAGCAGCTGAGAGTAGCGCCGCCCGTCCGGCTCACCGGTGTAGAGCTGTTCGCCCAGTACCAGTTCGCCGTCCGCCTCCCGGGCGAACCAGGCGTTCTCGGCGGGCTCGGCGTGCACCGCGAGGGTGGTCATCGGCACGCCGCCGTTGCCCGTGCCGGATCGGTTCAGTTCAGCGACCGACAGCAGCACCCGGACGGCGTCCTCGCCTCGATCAAGAACCGCCAGTCGTCGAAAACTCTTCTGGGACACAGTCGTTTCCCTCGCTCCGGGGGACTCGTGGCGCATGGACTCGTGATGGACGGATGGATCGGAGCTCGGCATGTCGCGGTGCCGTCAGCCGATCAGGACGGCGCGCAGCGGGTCGCGCACCTCGTGCGGCATCGGCGCGGGAAGAGCGATGGTGCGGTAACCACTGAGCCGCAACACCACCCGCCCCTGCCCATCGGCTACGTGCCCGTCGAACACCGGGGGGCCGTCGCCTTCCCGTGCCCGGAGCACCGCGTGCAGACCGGTGGCATCGACATGGTTGGGGTCACGCACCAGGTGCATCGCCCCGACGGCGTTGGGCAGCGCCAACTCGCCGGTGCCCGCAGCCTGGAACAGGCCCGCGGTCTGGAAGCACAGCTCGGTGAGCCGTGGGCCGGTGACCGTCTGCTGGCTGTCCGGAACGTGGTTGTCCGGCAACGGGTTCGCCATGCGGGCGGCCGTCCCGTCCCCGGCACGGGCCGCGACGTCCACCACCTGGTACGCCGGCCCGTGGAAGTACAGCCGGTACACCAGGTCCCGTCCGATCGCCTGTCCGGCTGCGACGCCGTTCTGTTCGGCGTGCATCGAGGCAGGGACCTCCTCGTACTCCTCACGCCACGGCGCGCGGGTCAAGCGCACCGTGCCGGTGAAGTGGACGTCGACACGCGGCGTCGAACTGCCGGCCAGGGTTCGTTCGGCGGTCAGCACACAGCGGGCCACCAGATCCTGGCCGTCGCCGGCATCGGGCGCCGACACCGGGTCGAGTACGACGCTGACCCGGATGGCGCGGGGTTCGTCCCGATAGAACTTGCACGGCGCGAGGAAACGCACGTCGGTGATCTCAGCGACCCGATACCCGGAATCGCCGCCCACCTCGAGCCCGGCGAGACGTGCTCCGGCCAACGCGGCCTCGGCGAAGGACTCCATGCCCATCACCCCGGGCAGCACCGGAATGCCCTCGATCCGGTGGTCGTACAGGAACGGCTGCACCGCCGGGTCGAGCATCGTGGTGACCACGACGCCGTCGTTGACATCGACACTCACCTCACCGGTCACCGGTGCGATGCCCGAGATCCCTTGGCCGACAACGGCGTCGGCATCCAGGCCGGTGGTGTTGCCGCCACGATCGGGGGCCGCGGCCATCTGGCCCAACCGACCCGCCACGACGACCTCGCCGGCGAATCCGGACGAGGCGAGTTCACGCCGGATCCAGGCGACGCCGGCCTCGGGCGGCAGCATCTGCACCCCGGCCATCTCCATGATCTTGGGGATGGAGCCGCGCGTGGCCATGCCGATACCGCCCCACGCCGTCCAGTCCAACGCGATGGCACGCATCCCCGGTCGGGTGCGGCGCAGGCTGGAACTGATGGCGCACAACAGGTTGTTCGCCGCGGCGTAGTCGGGCTGACCCGAGTTGCCGAACCGCCCGGCCACCGAGGAGAACACCACACTGGCGCCGATCGGCAGATCCGGGACAGCGTGCACCAGCGAGTACCAGCCATCGGCCTTCACATCGAAGACCAGGTCGAACTCGGCAGGTTGTTTGTCGGGCATGGTGCGGCTGATCTCGAGACCGGCGGCGTGCAGCAGCAGGTCGACCCGGCCCGATTCGGCCTGGACGGCGCGCATCACCGACACCACGGCGTCCGCGTCGGTCAGGTTCACGCTGTGGTAGCGCACCCGGCCACCCGCGGCTTCGACCGCCTGAACGGCGGCCAGCGCGGCGGCCCGGCGCTCGATGCGGGCCAACTCCTTCTCGATCGCCACCGGGGTGGGTCGCTCACCGGCCTCCTTCAGCCGCGCCGCGATGACCGGCTTGAGAGCGTCCTTGTCGGTCGCGAACGTCTGCAGGTCGGGGTCGGCTGCATCCGGTGTGGGCGTGAGGTCGAGCAGGTGGAACGTCGCCCCACTCGCCGCGGCCAGATCGGCCGTGATCGCCGAGACGATGCTGCCGGCCGCCCCGGTGACCACGACGACGCTGTCGCCGGTCAACGGGGTGCCGCCCTCGCCGAGTGGGCTGCCGTCCGCCCCCAGCGGGGTGAATGGAACCGTCTCGAGCGCGATGCCGATTCGCGCCGGGCCGCGGTGCTCGACGTCCGGGCGCCCGATCTCGACGCAGCCACCGTCGCGCAGCGCCTCGTCGATGAGGACGTCGGCGATCGCCGCCGTCTTGCGACTGGCCGGCAGGTCGACGGCCTTGACCACCGCCGCCGGGCACTCGCGCTGATAGGCCTTGGCGAACCCGTTGACCGCGCCGCCGAGCGGGGACGTCGCCCCGCCGGGCTCGTAGCCGTGGAACCCGCCGAGGCGGGTGGCCGTGATCAGGAAGGGCGTGCTGTCGTAGAGCGCCCGGATCGTGGCGTAGAGCGCCTTCACCCTGCGGCGCAGCGCTTCTCGCCACGTGCCGAAGTCCAGACCGTCGAGCGCGCCTTCGTCGTCCAGGCCGGCGAGCCAGAACACCCCGTTGATCGAGGCGTCGGTCGTCCACTCGCCGAGCCGGGTCAGCAGGTCGTCCGTGGCGGTTCCGGCCTCGAGGGTGAGCACCTCGACGCCCAGCTTGCGCAGCCGTTTCGCCAGGGAGTCCCCGACGCCACCCTCGTCGAGCATGACGACGACGCGACTCCCCTCACCGAGGGCGATCCCGGTCGGCGCACACAGGCTCAACGCCGGCCGGAGCACTGCCACCGGAACCCGCCGCGGCAACCCATCGATGGCCCCGAGGTCGCCTCGTACGAGCCCACTGCCCACCGAGCGCGATGTCACATCACGCTCGCCAGACGAGTGCGATGTGACATCGCGCCCATCCGGGATCGAGCTCTCGGCTACCTCGGGGACACTCTGCGTCGCCGAAGCCGGCTGGATGCCGGTCTTCTCTCGGACCCAGCCGATCACCAGGTTCAGCGTCGGGAAGTCACGCAACTGCAGGTTCGGGTCACGCTCGACGCCGTAGTGCTCCCGGACGGCGGCGAACACCTCGGCCTGCTTGACCGTGTCCACCCCCAGATCCGCCTCCAGATCCAGATCGAGGTCCAACAACTCCGGCGGATAGCCCGTCAGCTCGGCCACGATGCCGACCACGACGCTCTCCACCTCGTCGCCGGACGAGCCGGGACTCGAGGCGTCCACCGCGGGAACCGCCTCGGCCACAGCGGGTGCGGCGACCGACGCGGCGACGTTCGGCTGGATGCCGGTCTTCTCTCGGACCCAGCCGATCACCAGGTTCAGCGTCGGGAAGTCACGCAACTGCAGGTTCGGGTCACGCTCGACGCCGTAGTGCTCCCGGACGGCGGCGAACACCTCGGCCTGCTTGACCGTGTCCACCCCCAGATCCGCCTCCAGATCCAGATCGAGGTCCAGCAACTCCGGCGGATAGCCCGTCAGCTCGGCCACGATGCCGACCACGACGCTCGCCACCTCGTCGCCACCGTCGGCTGCGGGTTCAGCCGATGCAGCCGGCTGCACTGGTGCAGCGGGAACCGGCACTGCCGCAACGACGGCCGCCGCCTGGGCCGCCAACTCAGGCTTCTTGCTGTGCACCCAGCCGACGACGGAGGCCAGCGTCGGGAAGTCGCGCAACTGCAGGTTCGGGTCACGCTCGACGTCGTAGTGCTCCCGGACCGCGGCGAACACCTCGGCCTGCTTGACCGTGTCCACCCCCAGATCCGCCTCCAGATCCAGATCCGGATCGAGCAACTCCGGCGGATAGCCCGTCAGCTCCGCCACGATCGCGGTCACCGCCGCGAGCACCGGATCCTGACCTGTCTGAACCACCGGGGCAACCGGGTCCGGGGTCGTGGCAACCGGCGCCGACGCGACCACCGGAACCGCAGCCGGCACAACGGCCAGGTCGGGCTTCTTGCTGCGCACCCAGCCGACGACGGCGGCCAGGGTCGGGAAGTCCCGCAACTGCAGGTTGGGATCACGCTCGACGTCATAGTGCTCGCGCACCGCGGCGAACACCTCGGCCTGCTTGACCGTGTCCACCCCCAGATCCGCCTCCAGATCCAGATCCGGATCGAGCAACTCCGGCGGGTAACCCGTCAGTTCCGCCACGATCGCCGTGACCGCGACCAGCACCGAGTCCGGTGCGGGCGCCGGGGCAGGAGCCGCTGCGGCAGCCACGGTCACCGGGGCAACCACCGGAGCTGCAGCCACTGGCACGGCAACGGCGGCCGCCAACTCGGGCTTCTTGCTGCGCACCCAGCCGACGACAGCAGCCAGGGTCGGGAAGTCCCGCAACTGCAGGTTCGGGTCACGCTCGACGTCGAAGTGCTCCCGGACGGCGGCGAACACCTCGGCCTGCTTGACCGTGTCCACCCCCAGATCCGCCTCCAGATCCAGATCCGGATCGAGCAACTCCGGCGGATAGCCCGTCAGCTCAGCCACGATCGCGGTCACCGTCACCAACACCGGGTCCTGCGCAGGCTCCGCTGCGGGCGTGGCGACCACCGGGGCCGCCACCGCGGCGGGTGCGGCGACGGCAGGCGCCATGGCGGGTGCCGCCGCCGGCTGGATGCCGGTCTTGTCGCGTACCCACCCGATGACATGAGTCAGCGTCGGGAAGTCTCGCAGCCGCAGGTTCGGGTCGCGCTCGACGTCGAAGTGTTCCCGGACCGCGGCGAACACCTCGGCCTGCTTGACCGTGTCCACCCCCAGATCCGCCTCCAGATCCAAATCGAGATCCAGCAGCTCGGCGGGGTAGCCGGTCAGTTCGGCGACGATGCCGACCACCGTGGTGGTGACGGGATCCTCGACCGGTGCCGGCGCGGCAGGCGCGGCGGCGGCGGCAGTCACCGGCGCGGCGGCGGCGGCAGTCACCGGCGCGGCGGCGGCAGCAGGTACCGGCACGGGGGTCACGGTGGCGGCCGGCATCGCTGCAACGGCAGCGGGAGCAGCCGTCGGCACCCCGGCGTCCACGACGCGCAACCGGCGCAGGTTCACCTCGAGCTCAGCACCCGAGTGCCCCGCGGCACCGTCCAGCCAGCGGTGGAAGGCCGCCGTGTCGACGATCCGGTGCTGGTAGCCCAGATCGTTGGGCAGGGGACGCCGTCCGGTCGGCGGCGCGATCCAGCGTGAGAGGGTCATGGCGATCTGGGAGCCGAACCCGGCCGCCAGGCGTAGCGCATAGCGCACGTCGTAGCTGCCACCGACGGACAGGTTCAACGAGCCCAGACCGGGGTCGACCTCGCGGAAGTTCGGCACCGGGGGCACGACGCCGGTCTCCAAGGCCTTGACCGCCACCACATCCTCGATGCCGGCACCCATGGCGTGACCGGTGAACCCCTTGGTGTTGGTGATCACGATCTGGTCGGCCTGCGGGCCGAACACCCGGCGCAGCGCGTTGATCTCCGCCGCGGCGCTGCCCCCGCGAGCCGGGGTGTAGGTCTCGTGCGAGACGAACATGGTGGACGACGCGATCTCTGCGCGGGCGATGCCGCGCGCTTCCGCTTGGCGCACCAGGGATTCCATGATGCCGCCGATGTGTTCGACGTCCAGTCGGGTGCCGTGGAAGGCACTGTTGGCCGTGATGGCAGCCAGCACCTCGCAGATCGGGGCGATACCCCGCTCAGCGGCAGCATCCGCGCTCTCGATCACCAAAGAGGCGGCGCCCATCCCGACGATCATGCCGTGCCGACGGCGGTCGAACGGCGTGGCCGCATCGGCCACGATGTCGTCCGTGGCCGCCGCTCCGGAGGCCAGGAATCCGCTGGTGATCCACGGCATCAGGTGCTCTGCCGTGGCCACATCGGCCGACACGATGATCACCCGACGGGCACGCCCGGTGCGAATCCAGTCCTCGGCCAGCGAGACGGCCTGGGTGGTGCTGGCGCAGGCGGCGTTGATCTGGGTGTTCGGCCCGCGGGCGCCGATCAGCTCGGCGAACTGGGAATGGCCCATCGCCAGCGCCCGGAAGATGAACCGCCGGTCGAAGCTGTAGGGGTGCGTCTCGAGCTCGTGGCGCAGCTCGCCGATCCGCCGGTCGACCTCGACCGCGGCGGCCTCGGTACCGGTCATCCGGGCCCGCACCGCTTCGAGCGCCAGGAGCTGCTCGCGGTGGCCCCGTGAGGTGAAGTACTCCTCCAGGTCCTTGGCGAAGTTGTTGTACCCGGGGAAGGCCGAGGCAAAGATCACCCCGGTGTCGTCACGCATGGAGTCCGGCAGCGCCCACTTCTCCGGCAGCTTGGTGCCCAGAGTGGTCTGCTTGTACCGCATCACGAGCGGGATGCCCGCATCGCGCAGGGCGTCGAGCCCGGCCCCGATGGCCAGCCGAGTGGCGTCGTCCAGGGCCTCGTCGCGCGCGGCGTCCACCCCGAACTCGGCCACCACGTCGACCGGCGCGTACTGGCCCGCCAGCTTGATGACCTCGGCCTCATCGGTGATGGTCTCGAAGCTCGGACCACCGATCTCGCTCTTGACCAGCCGGGTGATCCGCATGTCGACCATGCGCTGCCGCACCCGGTGCGGCACCGCCTCGATGAACTGCTGACCCGCCAAGATCCGGGCCACATTCTCATCATCGAACACCCGCGGCACACCCGGCAGCCCCAGCGCCGCCCCCGTGATCGCCACCGGATCCCCCGCCCCCGGGCGCGATGTCACGTCACGCTCGTCTGGCGAGTGCAACGTGACATTGCGCTCGGCGGGGACGAGCGTTCCGGACGCCGCGGGCACCGACGAGGGTGACGCAGCGTGCCCGGACGACGGTGCGGGAGCAGGGGCCGCGAGTCCGAGACCGTTGGCCCACAGACCACACAGCGCCTGGTTCACCGAGGCGGCGTCGCCGAGCTTGGGGTGGTTGGTGAACAGGGCCAGGACGTCGTCGTAGGTCGAGCTGAGCACGTCCTCGGCGAACCCGTGCAGTGCCTTCTTGGGACCGACCTCGACGAACACCCGGGCTCCGGCTCGGTACAGCGTGTCGAGCCCCTTGACGAACTGCACCGGAGAGGCGACCTGCTTGCCCAACATGTCGAGCATGTCGTCGACGGTGGCGTTCGCCGGGTAGAAGTCACCGGTCACATTGGCCACCAACGGCATCGAGGGCGGCTGCACGTTCAGGCGACGCAGCTGGCCGACCAGCGGCTCACTGGCCGGGGCCACGATCGAGGTGTGGAAGGCGTGGCTCACCGGGATCCGGATCGCATTGATCCCGGCCGCGGCGAACTTCTCCACCGCCTGCTCCACCCCCGCCGTCGAACCACCGACCACGGCCTGACTGGTGCTGTTGATGTTCGCCACCACGACGTAGCCACCCGTGGCGCTGGTCTCGTCGACGATCCGCTGAATCTCGGTCAGCGGGCCGAACACCGCGGCCATGGCGCCCTTGTCGGGAACCTCGAGGCTGGCCATCTCGCGCCCACGGGCGCTGACCGCCTCGAGCGCGGCCTCGAAGGTCAGGCTGCCGGCGGCGACGAGGGCGCCGTACTCGCCCAGGCTGTGGCCCATCACCATGTCGGGCACGATGCCGTACTCGGCGAGCAGCGCCTGCAGTGACAGGTCGGTGGCCAGCACGGCCGGCTGGGTGATCTCGGTCTGGCGCAACTGGTTCTCGAGCTGTTTGACCGCTGCCGGGTCGGCGCCGTCGATGAAGATGTAGGACGACAGGGGTCGCCCGAGCAACGGGGTCATCACCGCGTCGGCACGATCGAAGGTCTGCGCCACAACGGGCTCCGCCGCCCGCAACTCACTGAGCATGTTGGCGTACTGCGACCCCTGGCCGGTGTACAGGAAGGCCACCTTGGGCGCTGGGCCACGCCCGACGAACACGCCCTGCGAACGCAGCATGCGCCACAACGCTGTCGCGGCCGCCGCGCCCTTGCTCGCCGCGGTCTCGAACGCGGTCAGGGTCTTGGCGAGCTTGCCGGCCAGATCCTTGGCATCGGCGTAGTCGATCGCCACCCGGACGGCGGCACTCGCCAGGGTGGGGTCCGGCGCCACGGGAGGCGCGGCCGCCACCCCGGTTCCGGCCTTGGCCTGGGCCAGGTGCTCCCGTACCTGGGCGACGATCGACGCGTCGTCCGCGCCACCGATCACCAGGGCACCGCGCAACGGCGGGCGAGCGGGCTTGGCTGCCGCGGTCACGACAGCGGTTGCCGGAGCCGCAGGCACCGCCGCCGCGGCGAACACCCGCGGCTCGTGCGAGTACCGACCGGGCGAGTACTCCTCGACCACGGCGTGGAAGTTGGTGCCGCCGAACCCGAAAGCGCTCACCCCACCACGGCGCACATCACCGTTGGCCGGCGCCGGCCAGTCGCGCAGTTCGGTGTTCACCCGGAACGGGGTGGCCGCCCAATCGACGTTGGGGTTGGGGACGTTGAAGTTCAGGGACGGCGCCAGCACCTTCTCGTGCAGGCTGCGCACCATCTTGAACAGGCCTGCGGTACCGGCAGCGGCCTTGAGGTGGCCGATGTTCGACTTCACCGAGCCGAGAGCGATCGACCCGGGTGCGACACCGGCCGCGCCGAAGATCGCGGTGAGGCTGGACAGTTCGGCGGCGTCGCCGACGCTGGTGGAGGTGCCGTGCGCCTCGATCGCCCCGGCCGAGGCCGGGTCGGCGCCGGCCATCGCCCACGCCCGCTGCAGGGCGAGCTTCTGGCCCACGGGGTTGGGCGCAGTGATCCCCTTGCCCTTGCCGTCGCTGGATCCGGCCAGACCGGTGAGCACGGCGTAGATCCGCCGGCCCGCCTTCTCGGCGTCCTCGAGGCGCTGCAGCACGAACAGGGCTGCGCCCTCGCCCATCACGAAGCCGTTGGCCCCGGCGTCGAACGGACGGGTGCCGTCGGCCGAGAGCGCACCGATCTTGCAGAACTTCACGAACGCGGACACGCTCATGTTGCGGTCGACGCCGCCGGTGATCACGGCGTCGTAGTGGCCTTCGATCAGCCCGTCGACCGCTGCCCAGGTGGCCGCCAGCCCGGAGGCGCAGGCCGCATCGGTGGTGAAGTTCGGCCCGCGGAAGTTGAAGAGGTTGGCCACCCGACCGGCGAGCACGTTGGACAGCTCACCGGGCATGGTGTCCTCGGTGATCTCGGTGAAGTTGGCCAGGTAGCTCGTACTGGCCTCGGCCAGAACGCGTTCCCGAGTGGCACCGTCGAGCGCGGCGAAGGCGGGTGAGTTCGTCAGCGCCCGCAGGAACTCGGGCATCTCGATACGCATGCTCGAGCGATAGTGCTTCTCGCCGCCGATGGCGTTGCCCAGCACCACCGCGACCTTGTCGGAGTCGATGTCCCAGGCCGGCCAGCCGGCATCGACCAGGGCGGCGCGGGCCGCACTGATCGTCCAGCGCTGGCCCTCGTCCATCTGCTTGGCCACCATCGGCGGCACCGGCAGCTTCCAGGCG
Source organism: Kineosporiaceae bacterium (assembly GCA_016713225.1). Taxonomy (NCBI): domain Bacteria; kingdom Bacillati; phylum Actinomycetota; class Actinomycetes; order Kineosporiales; family Kineosporiaceae; species Kineosporiaceae bacterium. The sequence continues at coordinate 592,896 of JADJPO010000001.1, read as the reverse complement.
ATCGGGTCCCACGGGAACTCCCGAACCCAGCCGCCGATCTTGGAGTAGGTCTTGTCGGGCGCGTGGTGATCGGGGTCGTAGTAGAGCTCGGGATCCCAGCGCTCCGGCGGGACGTCACTGATCGAGTACCGGCCACCGGTGATGTTGCCCCAGAACGCCTCGGCGTCCGGGGCATCCGGCATGATCGCCGCCATTCCGACGATGGCGACCTGTCGACTCCCCGGGGCATTCATGACTGGTCCTTCCCATAGATCACGGCGGCGACCGCGTTCATGTCGGCGAGCAGCCCGGACTGAGCGGCGCGGACGGCGTCCAAGGGCAGGCTCGCTGCCAGCGCGGCAGCCTGAGCCGAGGTGCCGTCGGCGGCACCGACGACCCACCGCAGGCCGTCGTCGGCGACCTTGAGCGCGGCGTCCCGGGCGAACACCCGGGCGATCGCGGCCAGCGCCGGGGCACCGAATCGCTTGTCGGTCTTCTCGTGAGCGGTGCCACCGGCCGCGGCAGCGGCGCGACGCGAGGCCGCACCGGCGGTCTCGGCCCAGGCGATCAGCTCACCGAGGCGGAACAGCACGTGCTGATTGCGGGTCAGCCGGCCGGCCTGGCAGGCGTCGAGCACCGCCGCCAGGCATTCGTTGGCCAGCGCGGCCGCATCGGCGCCGACCCCGGAGTTCTTGGCGTGCAGCGCCTTCAGCCCGGCAGCGGCCTGACGGTAGTGCTGACCACGCGACTTCAGGTGGGTCTGCCACCGGTCACGAGCGATGGTCATCTCCAGGATCTCCGAGGTGCCCTCGTAGATCGTGGTGATGCGGACATCACGTTTGACCTTCTCCACGACGTAGGGGCGGGTGAAGCCGTAGCCGCCGTGCGCCTGGATCGCCGCCTCGGCGGCGGCGTTGCCGAACTCGCTCGCCATCAGCTTCGCGATGGCGCCCTCGGTGTTCAGCGCCCCGTTGGTGCCCTCACCGGCGTCGAGGCGGGCCGAGGTCTCCTCCAGGAAGGCACGCGCCGACTCCAGCCGGACGACGTGCGGCACGATCAGTTTGTGGGTGTAACCCTGCTTCTCGGCCAGCACCGATCCGCCCTGTTCCCGGTTCTGGGAGTAGTCGATCGCCCGCTCCAGCGCCTCCCAGCCGCCCCCCATGCCGAAGGCGGCGACCATCACCCGGGTGTAGCCGAAGACCTGCTGCGCCTGCACCAGGCCCTTGCCCTCGACGCCACCGATCAGGTTCTCCACCGGCACCACGACGTCGTCCAGGAACAGGGCGGCGGTGTTGGACAGCCGGATGCCGTGCTTGTCCTCGGGCGTGGCAGCGGTGAACCCCTCGGTGCCTCGCGCGACGACGAACCAGGTCGGTCCGCCGGGTGCCAGCGCCAGGATCGTGGTGGCATCCGCGATGGACCCGTTGCTGATCCACTGCTTGCGCCCGTTGATCTTGTAGTGGGTGACGGTCCCGGACTCGTCCGTGATCGGCACCGCGGTGGTGGTCATCGCGCCCAGGTCGCTGCCGGCATCCGGCTCGGTGGCGCCGTAGGCGAAGACCAGGCCTTCTTCGGCGATCCGGCCGAGCCAGTACGCACGCTGCTCCTCGGTCGCGCCCACCAGGATCGGGTCGCTGCCGAGGAAGGTGGCGAACACCGCCGTCGCCAGACCGATGTCGTGACGCGCCATGATCTCGCACACGCGGTAGGAGTCGAACGCCCCACCGCCCATGCCGCCGTAGGCCTCCGGCACGAACACCAGCTGGACGCCGAGCTCGTCGCTGCACATCGCCCGCACGATGTCCTCGGGGCAGACGTCCTCGTGGTCGAGTTCGAGTTGACGCTCGGGGGTCAGCGCGGCGCCGACGAAGTCGTCGAGTGCCTCGAGCATCAGGGTGAGGGTGCCCAGATCGAGGCCCTCGCCACTGAAGACATGCCCGGTGGTAGCAGTCGAGGCGGCGGTGTCGGTCATCGTGTGGTTCCTTCCACGCATACGGGCGGCTCGATCGGTCTGACGATGGGGCTGGGTGTCACGGCGTTGTGGCGGGAGAGGGCGCCGCGCAGGCGCGCAGCAGGATCTCGGCGATGTCCGCGACCTCGACGCTGGGATCGGCCGCGCCGTCCGCGCCGTTCTCGGCGTCCACGGCGCGCACGCCGTCGCTGAGCATCACGATGCAGAACGGGCAGGCAGCGGCGACGACGTCGGGCTTCAGGTCCATCGCCTCGCGCGCCCGGTTGGTGTTGATGCGCTCCCCGAGGGTCTCGTCCATCCACATCCGGGCGCCGCCGGCGCCGCAGCAGAACGAGCGCTCCCCGGTGCGGGCCATCTCGATCACCCGGGCACCCGGGACGGCGCCCAGCACCGCACGCGGCGGCGCGAAGATCTGGTTGTGGCGGCCCAGGTAGCAGGCGTCGTGGTAGGTGATCGTCGAGTCCAGCGCGGTGACCGGGGTGAGCCGACGGTCGGCCACCAGTTGCGACAGCAGGGTCGAGTGGTGCACCACCTCGTAGTGGCCACCCAGTTGCGGGTACTCGTTGGCGATGGTGTTGAAGCAGTGGGCGCACGTCACCACGATCCGCTTGGCGCCCACCGAGTTCAGCGTCTCGACGTTGGCCGCAGCGAGCATCTGGAACAAGAACTCGTGACCGATCCGGCGGGCGGCGTCCCCGGTGCAGGTCTCGCCGTCCCCCAGCACCATGTACGTGACGCCGGCCTGGTGCAGCAGGGTGGCGACGGCCCGGGTGGTGTTCTGCGCCTTGTCGTCCAGGGCACCGGCGCACCCGACCCAGAACAGGTACTCCACGTCCTCCGGCAGGGTGTCCTCGCCGTTCGCACCGAAGACGGGCACCTCGAAGTCGAGACCCGTCGTCCATTCCAGCCGCGCGCTCGCGCCGCGGCCCCACGGGTCGCCGGCGTGTTCCAGGTTGCGCAGCATCACTCCGGCCTCGTCCGGGAAGGCGCCCTCGACCAGCACCTGGTACCGACGCATGTCGACGATGTGGTCGATGTGCTCGATGTCGACCGGGCACTGGTTCACACAGGCGCCGCACGTGGTGCACGACCACAGCACGTCAGGATCGATCACGCCGCCGGCCGCCGGGTTCGCCTCGTCCACCGGGGCCACCAGCACCCGCTCGCCCTCGGCGCGCACCGCCTCGGGCAGCGCGGCCCGGGCCTCGTCGTCCGCCGCGAGGGTGTACGGCGCGCGGGCCAGCGCGTGATCACGCAAATTCATCACGACCAGCTTGGGTGACAACGGTTTTCCGGTGTTCCAGGCCGGGCACTGCGACTGGCAGCGGCCGCACTCGGTGCAGCTCAGCATGTCCAGCACGCCCTTCCAGGTGAAGTCCGTGATGGCGCCGCGCCCCATCAGGTCGTCCTCACCCGGGTCTTCGAAGTCGACCGGCTCGCCGGCGGAGTACACCGGCTGCAAGGCGCCCAGGGCGCCCGCACCTCCCGGCCGACGTCGCGCCACGGCGACATTGATCGGGGCGGTGAAGATGTGCATGTGCTTGCTGTGCACCACCAGCACCAGGAAGCCGAAGATCACGCCGAGCGCCAGCAGCACGCCCACATGTTCGATGACCGTGTTGGCGTCCTCACCCAACGGCTCCAGCGCTCGGGCGACCGCCTCGGAGGCATAGGCGCCGCGCTCGAACGGGAAGTAGCCGGTGTTGATCTGGGCACCCCGGTAGAGCAGCAGCGTCCAGACCACATTGAAGATCATGAACAACACCAGCCAGGCCGCGTCCAGGTGGCTGCCGAAGAACCGGCTGCTGCGGCCCTGGTTCTTCGGGGCATTGCGGACCCGGATGATCGCGAACACCACCACGGACGCGGCGGTGGCCAGGGCCATGGTGTCCTCGAGCCAGCCGAGCCAGGCCTGGCGACCGATCACCGGGATCGCGAAGTCGCGCCAGAACAGCGCGCCGTATCCCTCGATCACCGTCACCAGCAGGAACATGAAGCCCCAGAAGGCCGCCAGGTGCGCCAGTCCGGGCACGGTCCACTTCAGCAACTTGCGCTGCACCAGCACCTCGGCGACCTCTGCCGAGGCGACCGAGGCGACGCTGCGCGTCGGACCGCCGATGCGGCGATCCGGTTCGGCGGGTTGCCCGGCCGTGGCGAGTCGGATCAGGTAGGCGACACGCCGGCCGGCGACGGTGAGAGCCACCACCGTCATCGCCAGACCGAGGATCATCCGAACGATCAATGCTTCGTCCTTTCCTCTGCTCCCCGGTCAGGGCGCTGGTGGGGATCAGCCCTTGCGGCGGGCTATCTCCTCGGTGAGCTGTGGCAGCACCGCATGCAGGTCTCCGACCACGCCGAAGTCGGCGATGGCGAAGATCGGTGCCTTGGGGTCCTTGTTGACCGCGACGATGGTCTTCGATCCCTGCATACCCGCCCGATGCTGGATCGCCCCCGAGATCCCGCCCGCCAGGTACAGCTGCGGTGCAACGGTCTTGCCGGTCTGACCGATCTGCTGTTCGTGCGCGTACCAATCGAGGTCGGTTGCCGCGCGTGAGGCGCCGACCGCGCCACCCAGCGCGTCGGCCACCCCCTCGATGACGCTGAATCCCTCGGCCGAGCCCACTCCGCGGCCCCCGGCCACGACGACCGCGGCGTCCAGCAGCTCCGGACGACCCGACGCCTGCTTCGGTGCGCGAGAGACGATCCTCGCCGCCTTGGCCACGTCGCTGAAGGCGACGGTCACGTTCTCGACAACGGGGGCCGGGGCGCCGGAGACCGGTTCCGCAGCAATCGCATTGGGCCGAATCGTGATCACCGGAACGCCTCGGACGACGTCACTGACGGCCACCCAGGCGCCTGCCACCACGGTCTGGGTCACCGAGGGGCCATCCGCTCCGGGCGCCACGTCGACGGCGTCGGTCACGATGCCCGAACCGAGCGCCACCGCCACTCGCCCGGCGACGTCCTTGCCCTCGGGACCCGAGGTCACCAGGACGGCGCTGACGCCGTCTCGGGCTGCCAGCTGAGCCAGCGCCTCGGCCTTGGGAACGACCAGGCAGTCGGCCACCTCGGTGTCGTCCACCACGTACACCGTCGCGGCGCCGTACTCCCCGAGCTTGTCCAGGACGGCGGCATCGGCGCCGCCGAACACCACGGCTCCGGGGGTACCGAGGCGACGAGCGGCGGTGAGCAGTTCGAGGGATGCCTTGCGGACGCCGGCGTCCGACCGTTCGACCGAGACAAGCACTTCAGACACGTTGCGCTCCTGCAGGTTTCGAGAAGGATCAGGCGGGTCGGTGGGCCGTGACAGCCGGCCCGATCGGTCAGATGAAGCCGCGCGCGGCGAGGAAGTCGGCGATCTGAGAGGCCCCTTCGCCCTCGTCGACCACGACGGTGCCGGCCTGACGCGGGGGACGCGGGCTGAGCGAGCGCACCCGGGATGCCGCCGCGTCGAATCCGACCTCATTCGGGGCGATACCCAGGTCGGCCAACGACAGCGTCTGGACCGGCTTCTTCTTGCTCGCCATGATCGCCTTGAAGGCCGGGTAGCGGGCTTCGCCGGTCTGGTCGGTGACCGAGACCAGGGCCGGCAACGGAGCGGTGATCTGCTCGGTGGCCGTGTCGCCGTCCCGACGGATCGTCACCACGGCGTCGGCAACGCTCAGAACCGCGGCGAAGGTGACCTGGGGAACGTTCAGCCGCGCCGCCACCATGGCCGGAACCACCGACATCTCGGCGTCGGTGGAGGCCATGCCACAGACGACGAGATCGAAGCCGGTGTGTTCGATGGCCTTGGCGAGAACCAGCGAGGTGGCCATGGCGTCCGAGCCGCGGATGGCGTCGTCCAGCACGTGGACCCCGCTGGTGGCACCCATGGCGAGGGCCTTGCGCAGGGCATCGGTGGCCTTGGCCGGCCCCACCGTCAGCGCGACGATCTCGGCGTCCAGGCCGCCCTCGACCAGGCGTACGGCTTGTTCGACCGCGTACTCGTCGAGCTCGGACAGTCGGCCCTCGACCGCACCGCGGTCGAGCAGCAGATCAGCTCCGAAGCTCCACGTGGCGGTGGGCTCGGGGACGTACTTGACCGGGACGACAATCTTCATCAAGGAGCTCCAGCAGTCGCACGTGGATGACCCCGGAATCCGGCGGCGACGCTGCCGCCCATCAGGGTGATTCGGCTCGACCGTAGGACGACAGCCCGGAGCAGGCCCTAGGACCTTCGGACCCCACTGAGTGATCGGGCTCTCCCCGACTGTGACCCATTCGGGTCAACGGGACGTACGGCCCGTCATGATCACGAGAACGAATTCGTGCGCGTGCCATGTGATGGGCACGCGCGGTGCACCCGGCATTCACCCGACAGGACCGATGCGCGGGCACCCCTCAGTGCGCGACGTCGATGACCAACCGGCTGGGACCCTCCAGCCGCGAAACCCGCAGGCCGGCCTGACGGCTCAGCCCGATACCGAGCGAGATCACCGCCTCGAAATCACCCGCGTCGGCGACCTCCTGCACCACGGGAAGTGCTGCGGTCAGCCGCCGCGGCCCGGTGTAGGCCAGGTGGGGCACGCTGCCCTCGGCCTGGAATACGTTGTCGAAGGTGGCGTTCTGGACGACGACGCGCAGGAAGGCGGCCCCCTGCAGGGCCACCGGTTCGTCGGTGGGGTCCTCGGTCACCGCCGGGACGTAGCCGACCTGGTAGGGGCCGAAGGTGCCCTCGAACTCGATCACCACCCGGTCGAAGTTGCCCTGATCGGCGGTGCGGATCTCGCGGACCACCGCCGCCTTCAGTTCACCCGACGGCTCGGGCGCGGCGCTCCCGACGACCTGGGCGGTGGCCGTGGCCGCCGGAGGCTGGGCCATGGACGTGCCCGACGGCCCTGGCAGGGCGGAGCCACTCGCGGTGCTCCGGGGGCTCGACCCGGCGGACTCCGTCACGTCGGCGGAGGCGGTGGCCACCGGTGTCGACCCGCCCGCCCCGCACCCGGCGAGCAGCACGGCGGCGAGGGCGGGCAGCGAGACGACCTGGACGGCGCGGCGCAGCGCCGGATGCGGGCGAGGATCCATGGACGTCATCGTCGCCTGCTTCGCGGCATCCGCGAACCACGACAGGCCGCGCACCGCGCGGTTGTCGCTCGCCGTGATCGGGACGTGATCAGGACGTGATCAGGAGAGGCCGATGACTGCGCCGTCCACCAGGTCGATGTTGACCGACGCCGGCACCTTGGGCAGACCGGGCATGGTCATGATGTCGCCGCAGATCATCACGATGAACTCCGCGCCCGCGGCGAGCCGCACCTCGCGAATGTTGATCACATGGTGGGACGGCGCACCGCGCAACTTGGGGTCGGTGGAGAAGGAGTACTGGGTCTTGGCGACGCAGACCGGGAACTCGCCGTAGCCGCCCTCCTGGAGCTCCTTGATCCGTGCCCGCACCGAGCTGTCGGCGGTGACCTCGCTGGCCCCGTAGACCCGGGTGGCAATCGCCGTCACCTTGTCCCACAGCGACATCGTCGAGGTGTACGTGAAGGTCATCTCGGACGGCTTCTCGCACGCGGCGACAACCGCCCGGGCCAGGTCTTCGGCCCCCGCCCCGCCGTTGGCGAAGTGGGTGGCGACCACCGCGGTGGCGCCGGCCTGCTCGACCAGCTCGGCGACCAGGGCCAGCTCGGCGTCGGTGTCGGTGCCGAACCGGTTGAGCGCCACGACGGTGCGCAATCCGTAGACGCCGGTGACGTTGTCGATGTGCCGCTGGAGGTTGGTGAAACCCCGCCGCACGGCGTCCAGGTTCTCGGTGGCCATATCGGCCAGGGCGACCCCGCCGTGATGCTTCAGCGCCCGCACCGTCGCCACGATCACCGCCGCCTTGGGCCTCAGCCCGGACTTGCGGCACTTGATGTCGATGAACTTCTCCGCGCCCAGATCGGCGCCGAACCCTGCCTCGGTGACCACGTAGTCGGCCAGCTTGAGCGCGGCGCTGGTGGCCACGACCGAGTTGCAGCCGTGGGCGATGTTCGCGAACGGCCCGCCGTGGACGAAGGCGGGAGTGCCTTCCAGGGTCTGGACGAGATTGGGTCGGAAGGCGTCCTTGAGCAACACCGCCATCGACCCCTCGGCCTGCAGGTCGCGGGCGGTGACCGGCTTCTTGTCGCGGGTGTAGCCGACGACGATGTTGCCGAGGCGCTGCTTGAGGTCCTCCAGCGAGGTGGCCAGGCAGAAGATCGCCATCACCTCGGAGGCCACCACGATGTCGAAGCCGTCCTCGCGCGGGTAGCCGTTGGCCGGCCCGCCGAGCGACACGGTGATCTGACGCAGCGCGCGATCGTTGAGGTCGACCACGCGTTTCCAGGTGATCCGCCGGACGTCGATGCCGAGGGTGTTGCCGTGGTGGATGTGGTTGTCGATCAACGCGGCCAGGAGGTTGTTGGCGAGCTGGATCGCGCCGAAGTCGCCGGTGAAGTGGAGGTTGATGTCCTCCATCGGCACCACCTGGGCGTAGCCGCCGCCGGCGGCGCCGCCCTTCATGCCGAACACGGGGCCGAGCGAGGGCTCGCGCAGGCACGCGATGGCGTTCTCGCCGATCCGGCGAAGCCCGTCGGTGAGCCCCACGGTGGTGGTGGTCTTGCCTTCACCCGCGGGCGTCGGCGAGATGGCAGTGACCAGGACGAGATGGGCATCGGGCCGGGCCGGCTGGGCGTCGAGCCAGTCCAGGCTGATCTTCGCCTTGTACCGTCCGTAGGGGTCGACCGCCTCGTCGGGGATGCCCAGGCGGTCAGCGATGGCACCGATCCGCTCGAGCGTGGCGCTCTGGGCGATCTCGATGTCGGAGGGGAAACCCATCGACGGGGCCTTTCACATCGCAGGAGGGGTCCAACGTCCCGGACGCTACCCCTCCACAGCGCCCGGGTCTAGCGTCATACGCAATTCAACGCACCATGCGCAACAAAACCGCTCGACGGGCGTAGGGCGAACCGCCGCGGCACGTCGTGCCGAGACAACGACCGGTCGCCCTCGACGGCTGACGATCCGCGTCGACCCCCGAGGAAGGGCCGAAGGACCCATCGCTGCTCGGGCCGGGCGGCGACCGCCCACCGATCCGACGAGAGATCCGAGGGATCGGCACGGTTCGGCGCCTAGCGTCTCGCGCGCCTTTGGGCGAAGGATGTAGACCGTCGGCCTACGAGCCATTGATTAACTGCCGGTAACCGCCAAGTCTCAGCAATGAGACGAAGGAGGCCTCAACGTGACCAACGAGACAAGCGGAGCCCCCCGTGAAGTCGTCGTCCTGTCTGCTGTGCGGACGGCGATCGGCAAGTACGGCGGCGGACTGAAGGACGTTCCACCGGCCGATCTGGCCGCCACCTGTGTACGCGAGGCCGTCTCGCGCGCCGGGGTCGAACCGGCCGAGGTCGGCCATGTGGTGTTCGGCAACGTGATCCACACCGAGCAGCGCGACATGTACCTCTCGCGCGTGGCCGCCCTGAACGGCGGTCTGCCGATCGACACCCCCGCGTTCAACGTGAACCGGCTGTGTGGCAGCGGTTTGCAGGCCATCGTGTCCGCCGCTCAGGCGATCACCTTGGGTGACTGCGACGTCGCCGTGGCCGGTGGCGCCGAGGCCATGACCCGGTCGCTGTACTGGGCGCCGGGTGCCCGTTGGGGCCAGCGCATGGGTGACGGCGCCCTGGTCGACGCCATGGTCGCCGCGCTGAACGACCCGTTCGACAAGGTGCACATGGGCATCACCGCCGAGAACGTGGCCGAGAAGTGGAACATCTCGCGGGAGGACCAGGACGCCCTCGCGGTGCAGAGCCACCAGCGGGCCGCGGCGGCACGCGCCGAGGGCCGGTTCAAGGAACAGATCGTGCCGGTGGAGATCAAGGGCCGCAAGGGCTCGGTCTTCATCGACACCGACGAGCACATCCGTGCCGACGTCAGCATCGAGCAGATGGCCGCCATGCGGCCGGCGTTCAAGAAGGACGGCTCGGTCACCGCCGGCAATGCCTCGGGTGTCAACGACGCCGCAGCAGCCGTCGTCCTGATGGAGCGGGGCGAGGCCGAGCGTCGCGGCCTGACCCCGATGGGTCGCCTCGTGGCCTACAGCCACGTCGGCGTCGAGCCCAAGTACATGGGCATCGGCCCGGTGCCGGCGGTCAAGAAGGTGCTCGACAAGGCCGGCATGACGCTGGACGACATCGACGTGTTCGAGGTCAACGAGGCCTTCGCCGCCCAGGCGCTGGCCGTCTCTCGTGACCTCGGCCTGCCGGATGACAAGACCAACGTCAACGGCAGCGGTGTCGGCCTCGGTCACCCGATCGGAGCCACCGGCGCGATCCTGGTGGTCAAGGCGCTCTACGAGCTGGCGCGCAGCGGTGGCCGGTACGCCATGGTCACCATGTGCATCGGCGGCGGTCAGGGTATTGCCGCGATCTTCGAGCGCGGGTGATCGAATGAGTCAGCCCACCGATCCACTGGCCGGCGCGTACGCCGCCTACGAGCAGCTCGAGGCCAAGCTCTCCACGGCCATGGACCAGCTCGTGGCGACGAACGGGTTCGCCGAGCTCTTCACGACCACCGCCACCACCATGATGGCGGCGACGAAGATGGCGAACGACGCCATCGACCAGGTCGTGCGGGCCACCCGGCTCGCTGCTCGGCAGGACGTGACCTCCCTCGCGAAACAGCTCGCCCGCACCGAGGACAAACTCGAGCGGATGCTGCAGGCGATCGAGGCCATCGAGGACCGGCTGGCCGACACCGGAAGCGGTGCCGCCGGGTCGAACGGGACTGCCTCCAGGAGTGCTGCGGCGGCTTCGGCCGCCGCAGCACCGGCGCCGGTCTCCGTGACCGAGCCGGTCACCTCGCCGGGTGAGGCCTCCCGACCGGTGAAGCGGGCTACGGTGAAACGGGCTGCCGTGAAGCGGGCTGCCGTCAAGCAGCCCGCCGCCAAGCAGGCCACCGCCAAGCAGCCGGCTGCCAAACGGCCGGCTGCGAAGCGGTCGACCAGTCAGGCCGGAGACGGGCGATGACGACGGGAACGGGGGCACCCCGCGAGGGTGCCCCCGACCTGTCGTACCTGAACCTGTCCGCCGACCCGACCACGATCCCGGGGATGTCCGCCGTCGCCAACCTGATGAGCATCCCGAGGGCGCTGCTCGAGACGGCCGAGGTCATGCTCACCGTCGAGGACGCCCAGATCGCTGTCACTCCCAAGGAAGTGGTCTGGACCCATCGCAAGACGACGCTGTACCGCTATCACAGCGCTCAGCGACGGCACGCGACCCCGATCCTGCTGGTGTTCGCCCTGATCAACCGGCCCCATGTCTACGACCTGCGGCCGGGCAACTCCTTCGTCGAGTTCCTGCTGGGCGAGGGGTTCGACGTCTTCCTGGTGGACTGGGGCGTACCCGGCGAGGAGGACGACGACCTCGGTGTGGCCGATTACGTCTGCGACGAGCTGCACTGGGCGGTGCGCGAGACCCTGCGCCGCTCCGGGGCGGACCAGTTGTCGATGATCGGCTGGTGCATCGGTGCCACCGTGGCGGCGATGTACACGGCGATCTACGCCGAGCTCAACCAGGTGCGCAACCTGGCCGTGCTCACCATGCCGGTGGACACCAAGGGCAGCGTGTACGAGAACTGGGTCAACCGGCCCTCGTTCGACCTGGATGTGATCATCTCCAACGGCGGGCTACCCGGGGCAGCGATCGACATCGCCAACCGCATGCTCAAGCCGGTCACCAACTTCGTCACCACCAAGCGCAAGGTCTTCGACCAGGTGCGCGCGGGAACCCTGGATCGGGTCTCCTACCAGTCGATGTCGAAGTGGGTGCAGGACAATCCACCGTTCCCGGCCCAGTCCTACCGCGACTGGATCACGTGGATGTACAAGGAGAATCGGCTGATCAGCGGCACCATGCGGCTCCGCGACAAGCATGTCGATTTCGCGGACATCGTCGAGCCGTCGGTCCTCGTGGTCACCGCCAGTGCCGACCACATCGCCCCCCGGGAGGGCACTGTGCCCTTCCTGGGGATGTGTGGGTCGAAGGATCTGACCCACTTCGATCGCAAGGGCGGTCACATCGGCCTCATGGCCGGATCCAAGGCACGCCACCAGATCTGGCCCGAGATCGCGGGCTGGCTCGCCGAGCGGGACGCCCCGAGCGACTGAGGTCACATCCGAACCACCGCACCATCCACTAGGTAAGTACGAGACAACCCCGGGGCGAGCACCCGCTCGCCCCGGGCAGGAAACGGCAGCCACCGCCGATGGACGCCGATGGAACCGTCACCGACACAGGGAGCGCACCGATGACCGACACGTTGCACGTGGATCGAGGAAAGCTGGAAGGCCGCGTGGCCTTCGTGACCGGGGGGACCCGCGGCATCGGTGCTGCGATCTGTCGCAGCCTGGCCAGCCAGGGTGCCGCCATCGCGGCCGGCTACAGCAGCAACGACGAGGCGGCCAACGCCTTCGCCGAGGACTTCCGCGCCAAGCACCTGGACGGTGGCGGCGAGATCACCCTGCACAAGGGGAACATCGGCGTGGGCGACGACTGTCGGCGCGCCGTCCAGGAGGTCGTCGACCAGCACGGCCGGATCGACCTCCTGGTCAACAACGCGGGCATCACGATCGACCGCACCGTCGCCAAGATGACCGACGACGACTGGAACAAGGTCATCGCCGTCAACCTGTCCGGCGCGTTCTACCTGTCCCAGGCGGTGCTGCCGCACTTCATCGCCCAGGGCACCGGGCGCATCGTCATGGTCTCGTCGGTGATCGGCGAGATGGGCAACATCGGCCAGGCCAACTACGCGGCGTCCAAGTCCGGCCTGTTCGGCTTGACCAAGACCCTCGCGCGTGAGGTCGAGTTCCAGCTGAAGCGGGCCGGCAAGCACGCCGACGCCAATCCCATCGGCATCACCGTCAACTGCGTGACCCCCGGCTTCGTGGCCACCGAGATGCTCGAGCACATCCCGGAGAAGGTCATGGAAGGCATCAAGGCCACGATCCCGGTCGGCCGGCTGGCCCAGCCCGACGAGATCGCCCGCGTGGTGCACTTCCTGTCGGCCGACGCCTCCGGGTACATCACCGGTCAGGTGTGGGGCGTCAACGGCGGTCTGGACATGCACTGAGTGCCCTGCCGTGAGCAGCAGTGAGCACTGATCACGACGAGAGGGCGGTTCCACCCCGGCGTACGGGGTGGGACCGCCCTCTCGTCGTGTGCCTCGCATCAACGGCACCCGAGGTGTGACGCAGGCTACGCATCGATCGTTAGCTAGTTAGCACTAGAGCTGCTAATGTCTTCCTCAGGCACGACCGACACACCGAATCAGGTCCACCAAACCACCATCGCGAGGAGCGAAATTCCATGGCCACCAAGCCCGAACCGACCATCCCCAACCCCCTCGGCCTCGACCTCGGCCCGTACGAAGAGGCCGCGACCCGCGTCCGCGAGCTCAACGAGCGCATCCTCGAGAGCATGAAGGCCACCGGCCTCACCTCCCTGGACGCCTACGAGAAGGCCCTGAAGAGCCTCGTCGACTTCGAGCAGAAGGTCGCCGGCGCCAGCCAGCTGGAGTGGGTCTCCGCTCTGGCCGCCACCCACGCCAGCTTCGTGCAGGACGTCAGCGCGGCGTACACCAAGGCTGCACGCGAGGTTCTCGGCTGACCCAGCCCTACCCCGTCCCTCGGGACGGTCACAGACACGAGTGGCGGACAGGTGGACACCTCCCTGTCCGCCACTCGTCGTCCGTGGCCCACCATCGCGCTCACGCGCCCCCGGAAGTCCCTGGCGCGGCCACCCTGATCGGGTGCCCAATGTCAGCAACGACACACGTCTGAGCTGCACAGGCATCGCCGAAGGGCGCATGCTCGAACTCACTCAGCAGGTGCACGAAGCAACGCGACTCGACGACGAGAACAGCGGGAGGTTCCCACGATGGCGACATCTGGGCAGAGCAGTGGTGGACGACGAGCGGCCATCGTGACCGGCGCCGCCAGCGGGATCGGGGCGGCGATCGCCGAACGGTTCCTCAAGGACGGCATCGACGTCCTGTCGGTCGATCTGAGGCCCGGCCCTGACACCCCGGGTGTCCCCTTCGCGGCCGACCTGACCACCCGAGAGGGCAACAAGGCCGCCGTCGAGGCGGCTGTCGAACGCTTCGGGCGACTCGACATCATCGTCCCCAATGCCGGCTTCCAGCACGTGTCCCCCATCGCCGACTTCGACGAGGACCGCTGGGACGCCTTGCTGGCCGTCCTGCTCACCAGCCCCTTCCTGCTGACCAAGTACGGCTGGTCACACCTGGTCGAGTCCGGGGCGGGGAGGGTCTGTGTGATCGCCTCTGCGCACGCCCTGTCGGCCTCGCCGTTCAAGTCCGGCTACGTCTCGGGCAAGCACGGCGTGCTCGGCCTGGTCAAGACCATCGCGCTGGAGGGTGCCGACTGCGGCATCCGGGCCAACGCGATCTGCCCCGGCTACGTGCGAACCCCCCTGGTGCAGGCCCAGATCGCCGACCAGGCGAAGTCGCACGGTATGAGCGAGGACCGCGTGGTCGCCGAGGTCATGCTCTCGCGGCAAGCGGTCAAGCAGATGGTGGAGCTGGACGACCTGGCCGAGATGGCCTTGTTCATGACCGGCCCGCACAGCAATTCCCTGACCGGTATGGCGGTTTCGATGGACATGGGGTGGAGTGCACTATGAGTGAGATCCAGCACACGGCGTTGCCGAATCTGAAGACGACGCACACGCACCTGCGGACGCTGTCTCGTCGGCAAGCAGGCAACGCCACGCCGACAGCCACCCCGGCGGTGCGGGCCCGGCGCAACATCGTCCAGTGCCCACCCGGCATCGTGGACGGCGGCGTCGACTCGGTCTACGAGATCGCCGGGTCCATGATCCGCAGTGGCGTCGACTACTGGACCGGGTTGCTCGAGCGCGGAGCCACCCCGCTGGACGCCGCTCGCGACGTCATGGAGTGGACCAAGGAGGTCAACAAGCGCGAGAAGCCCACCTGGGCCAGCCCGCACTCGATCACCGCCGAGTGGCCGGTGGCCAGGTTGCGTGACTTCAGTGGCCCGGACGAGCCGCACGACGTCATCCCGACGCTGATCCTGCCGCCCCAGGCGGGTCACGACTCCTGCATCGTCGACTACGCCCCGGGCCAGTCCCAGGTGCAGACGGCGCTCGAGGCGGGCTGCGTCCGGGTCTACTCGATGGACTGGATCGGCGCCGACGAGCAGACCAAGGACGCCACGATCGAGGACTACATCGAGACGATCAAGGCGGCGATCGACACCCTGGGCGGGCACGTCAACCTGGTGGGCGACTGTCAGGGTGGCTGGTTGGCGACGATCTACGCCGCCATGCACCCGGACACCGTGCACACGCTGTCGATCGCCGGCTCACCGATCGACTTCCACGCCGGTGAACCGCTGATCCACGACTGGGTCCAGGTGGTCTCACCGATCGGCCAGATGGACTTCTACAAGGCCGCGGTCCAGGCCAACGGCGGCATGCTGCCCGGCGATTTCCTGCTCACCGGTTTCAAGCTGATGCAGCCCGAGGCCGAGATGCAGCGCCAGATGGCCCTGCTGGCGAACATCCACGACAAGCGCCACGTCGAGCGGTTCCGCCGCTTCGAGGACTGGTTCCAGTGGACCCAGCCCATCCCGGGCAACTTCTACCTGTGGATCGTCGAGCACCTGTTCATGCGCAACGAACTGCTGCACGGCACCCTGGAGGTCGGCGGCAAGCACGTGGACCTGGCCGAGATCCACTGCCCGCTGTACCTGTTGGCCGGCGCCAAGGACCACATCACGCCGCCGGCGCAGGTCTTCGCCCTGGCCGACTTCGTCTCCACCCCGGCCGACGAGGTCACCAAGTTGACCACCAGCGGTGGCCACCTGGGCATCTTCATGGGGCACGAGGCGCTGCGGAACTACTGGAAGCCGGTCTTCGCCGACATGGCCGCTCAGTCGCTCATCGAGACCGAACACCCCTGACAGACCCCGCAACACACCGTGCGCCGGCGCGGCGCGTCGTCCGAACCTCGGGGTCAGGACGGCTCGCGGCGCCGGCGTACGGTGTTCGCGGCCAGGAAGGCCCGGTAGATCTCGATCAGGGCCTTGCGTTGGGCGGAGCTGAGTTCGGTGGCGTCCTCGATGGCGGCCAGCAGGCTGCCTGGGGCCTTCTCCTCGTCGTCCGCCGCCACGAATCCGGCTTGGGTGTAGAGGTCGTCGGCCGTGGTCTGCAGGGTCTCGGCGATGGCGCTGAGCACTGCTTCCGAGGGCGCCCGCAGGTCACGCTCGATCTGCGACAGATAGGGATTGGAGATGCCGACCGTGTCGGCCAGGGCACGCATCGACAGCGAGGCCAGCTCACGCTGGCGCCGGATGATCGCCCCCAGGCTCGGCGCTCCCGATGGCCGGAACATCCCGGCAAGGTCGTCGTCAGTCACCTCTCCAGACTAGGTGGACCGCCCGGCGCAGCGTGGCGTTCCGCTATGGGGTTGACCGCATCGACGAGCCTGGACGGCGTTGCGTCCGGCCGCGTAGCGTCACTGCACGGTTCCGTGGGCGTCGCCGCGGAAGATGGGATCACCGGTCGAATCGGCTCGCCGTCCGGCCAACGCCCTCTACCGTGTGACAGGCACCACCGTCGCCCATCCTGCGCCACCGCTCGACCCACAGGAGAGTCGTAGCCATGCAACTGTCCGGGCTGCAGATCACCGTCATCACCGTCATCGCCGTACTGTCGGTGGTCGGGATCGCCCTCTTCGCCCGCACCGTCGGAAACCTGGCGCGAGTGATCCGATTGGGCCAGCCCGACCCGACCCGATCGGGGCGCACCGGCGAGCGCATCTACTCGCTCGTCGCCGAGTCGCTGGGGCACGCCCGGCTGGGCCGCTGGCCCTTGGTCGGCATCATGCACTGGCTGGTCTTCGTCGGCTTCGGCGCCCTGTTCTTCACGCTGATCACCGCGTACGGACAGCTCGGCAATCCGCGATTCGCCCTGCCACTGGTGGGGCATTGGGTGGTCTACGAGTGGATCACCGAGATCATCGGCTGGCTCACGCTGGTGGCGATCGGCACCCTGATCCTCATCCGGCAGAAGAACCACCCGCGACGCAGTGCCGGTGAGGCGGGACGCCGGTCGCGGTTCTTCGGATCCTCGTTCTGGCAGGCCTATTACGTCGAGGCAACCATCGCCGCCGTGGCGCTGTGCGTGCTGACCCTGCGCGGCCTCGAATACGCCCTGGGCACGGTCGAGCCCGAGGCCGGCCACCCGGCGTCCCTGGCACACTTCCCGCTGACCGCCTGGATCGGCGATCTGTTCTCGGGAGCCTCGGCCACGGCGCTCGAGCACGGCATCCTGGCGGTTGCCGCGCTCAAGATCGTGGTGTCGATGGCCTGGTTCATCACCATCTCGTTGCAGCCCACGATGGGTGTGGCCTGGCACCGCTTCCTGGCGTTCGTGAACATCTGGTTCAAGCGCAACCCGGGCGCCACCGAGGGCCGCGACTCCTCCGCGTTGGCGCCGTCCCTGGGCGCCCTGCAGCCGATCCGGATCAAGGGCGAGGTGCTCGACTTCGAGAAGCTCGACGAGCTCGAGGACGAGGAGCCCGCTCTCGGTGTCGGCCAGGTCGAGAACTTCACCTGGAAGGGCCTGCTCGACTTCACCACCTGCACCGAGTGCGGCCGATGCCAGTCGCAGTGCCCGGCCTGGAACACCGACAAGCCGCTGTCGCCGAAGCTGGTCATGTTGAACCTGCGCGACCACGCCCACGCCAAGGCCCCGTGGTTGCTCACCGCCGAGGGCGAGCGCGACCAGCTGGACGACGCCGTCAAGGCCGAGGCGGAGCGGACCCTGGTGGCCCCGGTGGACGTCGACAACCCCGTGGCCGGCGGCGTGATCGACCCGGACGTGCTGTGGTCGTGCACCACCTGCGGCGCCTGCGTCGAGCAGTGCCCGGTCGACATCGAGCACGTCGACCACATCGTCGACATGCGCCGCTACCAGGTGCTCATCGAGTCGGCCTTCCCCGCCGAGCTGGGCGGGCTGTTCAAGAACCTGGAGAAGAACGCCAACCCGTGGGGCATGAACGCCCGGCTGCGGCTGGACTGGGCCAAGAACCTGCCCTTCGAGGTCAAGCAGGTCGGCGTCGACGTCGAGGACCTCACCGAGGTCGACTACCTGTTCTGGGTGGGCTGCGCCGGTGCCTACGAGGACCGCGCCAAGAAGACGACCCGCGCCGTCGCCGAACTGCTGCACACCGCCGGGGTGAGCTACGCCGTCCTGGGCGAGGGTGAGTCGTGCACCGGCGACTCGGCCCGCCGGGCCGGCAACGAGTTCCTGTTCACCACGCTGGCGATGACCAACGTCGAGGTACTCAACGACGCCAAGGCGAAGTCCATCGTCGTCACGTGTGCCCACTGCTTCAACACGCTGAAGAACGAGTACCCCCAGCTCGACGGCAACTACGAGGTGGTGCACCACACCCAGCTGCTGAACCGGCTGGTGCGCGAGGGGCGGCTGACCCCGGTGGCCCCGATCTCCAAGGGCACCACGGTGGTCGCCAACGCGGCCGGCGAGATCCCTGCGGGCAACGGCGCCGGGTCGACCGTGACCTACCACGACCCGTGCTACATCGGTCGGCACAACGGGGTCTACACCCCGCCGCGCGAGCTGATCGCCGCACTGCCCGGCGTGAGCCTGACCGAGATGCCGCGGCACGGTACGCGCTCGTTCTGCTGCGGCGCGGGTGGGGCGCGGATGTGGATGGAGGAGAAGCTCGGCAGCCGGATCAACACCAACCGCACCACCGAGGCGCTGGCCACCGGAGCCGACAAGGTGGCCGTGGCCTGCCCGTTCTGCCGCGTGATGCTGTCCGACGGGCTCACTGCCGCCCAGGCCGGGGACGGCGGGGCGGCCACGGATGTCGAGGTGGTCGACGTCGCGCAGATGCTGCTCGCCGCGGTGCGTCGGGGCCGGCCGGACGCCGAGAGCGTCGCCGCCGGCTGACTCGGTCAGTCCTCGGCGTCCGGATCGCGTGGCGTCGGCGCGGGCGGGGCTGCGGGAGTCGAGGGCGGCGCCGGTTTGGGCACCGACGACGTGGCCGGCCCGGGGCGCGTACCGCGACTGCCCGGTGGGCGCGGTCGGGCGATGCGCTGCAATCGGTCGGCCACAGTGCCCAGATCCGCGGCGGCGGCCGCGCTGGCCGCCGCATTGGCCGCCTGCACCTCCGCGTACACCTCGGCTCGATGCACCTGGACGCTGCGGGGAGCCTCGATCCCCAGCCGCACGGTGTCACCGCGCACATCCAGGACGACGACTCGTACGTCGTCGCCGATGACGATGCTCTCCCCGGCTCGCCTGGTCAGCACCAGCACAGCGGGCTCCCTCCATGGATCCCGACGCAGACGCCGGCCCCCCTGGCAGGACCCGCTAGACGACTGCGGCGCGAACCGGCCAATCCGTCCCGGAAAGGATCACCTGAGCGGCGGATCGATTTCGGGCGTTCACGACGACCGGTGCCAGAAGGTTAGCGGTCGTTGACGCTGCGTCAGCACCAACCGTGAGAACCACCAGCACGAGAGCGTCCTCGGCGGCACTCAGCCCGAGCTCGCGCTGGGCGTCCTGATCGAGTTCGAAGGAGTAGTCCGGGAAGAACGCGTTGGGCGCTGCAACCAGAAACCGCACGTCAGGGGCCTCGAGGCTGCGCAGTTCGAACACCACCGGGTCGAGATCCTCGTCCTCGGCCGACTCCCCCTCGGCCGCCTCGGAGTCGTCCGACTCGGCCTCGTCGCCGGAATCGGCGTGGTCGAGGCGAACCAGGGCGAAGCTGCTCAATTCAGGGAATCCCGGCAGCGGGCGGACGAACGTCAGCGCGGGCAGCTCCGCACCGCTCGACGATGCGGACACCGTCGCCTCGACCACGTCAGCGGTCATCGGACCGCTCACCGCAAGAAGTCGATCAGTGAGTGCTGCATGACCTTGGCGGCCGCTCCGAGCGCCGCTTGATAGCCGACCTGTTGCGCCTGCAGATTCATGATCGTCTCCGGTAGGTCGACGTCCTCGTTCTCGCTGATCCGCGAGACCAGGTCGAGTCGGTGGGACTCGACGAGGGCGCTGGTCGTGTCCAGCCGCTCAGTGCGGGCGCCGACGTCCCCGATGGCCCGTTGCAGGGCCGACAGGGCGGAGTCGATCGCCGTGAAGTCGGTGGGGGTGGCCCCCGTGGTGACGATGTTCGCCGACACGGCACTCAGGGCCGCAGGAAGGGTGTCGGCTGCCACGTCGGTGCCCTTGACGTCGATGCGCAGCACGGCGTCGGTGGAGATGCGCGCCTCGATCGGCGCGTTGTTGCCGACATAGGCACCGGTCGTGGGATCGACGGCCTCCCGGCCGGGAACGGTGCCGCCGAACACCGGGCGGTCGAGGTAGGTGGTGTTGTAGAGGCCGACCACTTCGGAGCGGATGGCATCCACCTGCACCGCCAGGGCCGCCCGACCGTCGGTGCTCAGCGCACCGCTGTTCGAGGCGACCATGAGCTCGCGGACGGCGCGCACCCGGTCGCTCAGACTCTGCACCGCGGAGTCGGTCACCGTCAGCCGGCCCTTGGCCTGTTGGTTGTTGCGTTGGAATTGCTCGTCGGCCATCTGGGACGAGCGCAACTGCATCAGCGCCGAGGTCGAGGCCGGGTCGTCGCTGGGTCGAAAGATCCGCTTGCCGCTGGACAACTGCTCCTGCAACGCCTGGGTCCGCCCCAGGTTGGCCTGAAGTCCGCGCAGCGCCACCGTGGTGGTGGTCGCCTGGGTGATTCGGCTGGTCATCGGCTACTACCTCCCCACGGTCCCGGTGCGGTTGATCAAGGTGTCCATCATCTCGTCGATCGTCGTGATCACCCGGGCCGAGGCCTGGTAGGCCCGCTGGAACAGCATCATCCCGGTCATCTCCTCGTCCAGGTTGACCCCCGAGTCGGAGTTCACGGCGTCGTCGGCGGCCGTGACGACCGAGTCCTGCGCCGCCACCGCGGCCTTCAGGCTCTGCAGCTGAGTGCCCAGGGCGGTGGTCACCGACCGCCACCGCGAGGACGGTCCGGCAGCGCCACCGAGCGCCGCCGAGGCATTGACGTCGCTGGCCAGGTCGCCGATCTTCAAGGCGACGCCACCATCGACCGTGCCGCTCGCCGACGAGATGGCGAGCTGGGCCGGATCGGTGGGCACCACCGCGAGATCGTGGGCCCCGGTGCCGCTGAAGAACGGGCCGCCGGCCGCGCCGCCGAGGGTGAAACCGGTGGCGTGCACCGAGTTCACGGCATCACGCAAGGCGTTGGCCACGTCGTCCACGGCGGTCGACAACGACGGCAGGTCGGTCCGCAGCGCGGCCAGATACCCCGCGGCGGCTCCCGACTCGACCGGCACCGCCATCGATCCCCAGCTGATCGTCGGGGGCGATCCGGCGGCGGCCTGCAGATCCGTGGCACCGGTGAGCGTGAGCTGCTGCGCCGTCCCGGCGGCCACGATGGTGACACCGTTCACGGCCAGCGAGATCGTGCTGTCCGGTGCGCGGACGGCGTACCCGCCGACCAGGTCGGCCAGCTTGCGAACCAGGATGTCGCGTTGGTCGAGCAGCTCGTTGACCGGACGCCCCGCCCCGACCCCCTCGAGGATCTGCGAGTTGAGCGAGGCCAGGTCCCCGGCGGCCTGATTGGTCTCGGCCACCACCTGTTCCAGCCGACTGCGGGCCGTGGCCCACTCGGCGGCGATGCCACCACTGACCGTGTGCACCTGGTCGACCAAACCCTGCGCCCGCTGCAGGACGACCGAGCCCGAGGCATCGTTCGTGGGGTTGAGCGACAGGTCGTGCCACGACGAGTAGAACGCGTCCAGGCTCGATTGCATCCCGTTGGTGCCGGGCTCGGAGAACAGGAGTTGGGTGGTGGTGAGAGTGTCGTCCTGAGCGGCCAGGGCCTGCTGCCGGCTACCGGCGGCGGCGCGGGTGGCCTCGAGGTAGGCGTCCCGGATGCGGGTCACCGCATCAACCCGGACGCCGCCCAGCGGGGTGGCGCTGCCGGTGTGGAACGAGGCGCTCGGCGGTGCCCCCACGGCGGACAACAGCACCCGCTGGCGCGAGTAGCCGGGCGTGTTGGCGTTCACCACGTTCTGTCCCGCGGTGTCCATCGCGCGCTGGCTGGCCAACAGTCCGGAGACCGCGGTGTTGAGGGTGCTGAAGGTGCTCATCGCGAGATCACAGGCTCCTGTCCACCACGGTGGCCGCCGCACCGGCGATCACGTCCTGGCGGCCCTGGGCGTCATAGCCCACGGAGGTGCGCCCGTCGCGCAGGCCGAGCCCGGCCATCGCCTGCTCCACGGCTGCCAGGCCGGCAGCCATCATGTGGCGGTTGGTCTCGGCGAGCACGGTCAGTTCCCCGGTCAGGGTGAGCAGCGCGTTGCGGTGGTCGATCAGCACACCCGTCCACGGCGGTTCGGCGGCGGCGGCCAGTTCCTCCAGCCGCGCCCCCGCATCGAGCCCGACCTCGACGGCGACGGCGTCCGCGATCGCGGCGCGCTGCATCTCGACGACGCTGAGGTCGTCGATGAGTGCCTCGACCTCGGCAGTGGCCAGAGGCAGGAAGCGGGTTCGTCCGGCTGCCAGCAACAGTTGCTCGCACTCGAGCCGGTACACCAGGCGCTCGAGCAGTTCGCGTTGTCGCCAGAGCACGGCGGCCAGATCAGGCAGGCTCATCGCGCCGCTCCCTCGGGGGTCTCGTGGGGTCTGGTGGTGCTCGATCGGGGGTGCCGATCGATGTCGCGTGTTGGAAGCACTTGTCGGCATCCGCGGGCCCGACCTGAGCCCTTTCGGGTCACTGCACCTGCGCGAGAACTGAGCCGCACGTGTGATTCGCCCGCCTGAGGAGCCTCCGGAACGCCAGGATCGCGAAAGCCCACGGCGACGACGGCCGATGCCTGATCCGTGCCTGAACCCACGGTGGACGTCGACGCGCTCGTGACGTCGCATCTCGCCCTCGTCGGCCATCTGGCCCGCGAGGCGGCTGCGCGGCTGCCGCGTCACCTGGACACCGATGACCTCGTCGGCGCCGGCGCGCTGGCCCTGGTCCAGGCCGCACACTCCTTCGACCCGACCCTCGGCGTTCCGTTCGCCCGGTTCGCCTCCACGCGGGTGCGCGGAGCCATGATCGACCAGATGCGCCAGCGCGACTGGGCCACCCGCTCGGTCCGTTCCCGGGCACGCGCCCTGGCCACCGTGACCGAGGAACTGACCCGGGCACTGCAACGCGTCCCGACCGAGGCCGAGCTGGCCGCCGCGAGCGGTATGTCGACATCCGAGGTGCGCGAGGTGGCCCACAGCACCGACCGGGCGGCACTGCTGAGCCTGGACCCGGTGACCCAGGACGACGACGGCCTCGGGGCCGGCCTGGCCGATGTCGGGCCCCGGCCGGACGAGGCGCTCATCGCGGCCGAGCGGATGGGGTACCTGCGTGATGCCCTGGCCGAGCTGCCCGAACGCACCCGCTACGTGGTCACCGGGTACTACCTGGAGAACCGCCAGCTGACCGAGCTCGCCGCGGACCTGGGCGTGACGCAGTCCCGGGCCTCGCAGTTGCGGGCCGAGGGGCTGGAACTGCTGCACGAGGCGCTCTCGAAGCTGCTGACCGACGA
The DNA here is from genome assembly GCA_016713225.1 of Kineosporiaceae bacterium. Classification (NCBI taxonomy): domain Bacteria; kingdom Bacillati; phylum Actinomycetota; class Actinomycetes; order Kineosporiales; family Kineosporiaceae; species Kineosporiaceae bacterium. Next base: position 569,260 of record JADJPO010000001.1, on the reverse strand, counting down.
CTCCCGCGCCGGCTCGGGTGCCGGCAGCGTGGGCTCGCCCCACGGTGGACGGCACGGCGACCACGACGGCGTGCGCGCCCGCCGCCGCGATGCCTATGTCCATGCCGTGGCGCACCGTTCCTCGGTACGCGAGCGAGCCGACGTCGCGGCCTACCTCGCAGGATCAGCGTTGCCCGGCAGCCGCAGTGGCTCGGCCGAGGCCGCCCCCCAGACGCTCCGACGCCCCTCGGGCGCCGGGGTTCACCCACTCGGCGCATGAGAAACGGCTCAACACCGCTCCCCAGGCGCCGATAGGTACAGCACACGCCGGTCCACGGATGGACCGGTAAGGGACCCTGACCAAGGAGGACACCGTGGGTCTTCGCATCAACAACAACATCGCAGCGTTCAACTCGTACCGGAACTTGTCGGTCACCGACGGGCAGATGAGCAAGTCGCTGGAGAAGCTGTCCAGCGGGTACCGCATCAACCGGGCCGCCGACGACGCTGCAGGTCTGGCGATCTCGGAGGGCCTGCGCGCCCAGATCGGTGGCCTGAAGGTCGCCGTCCGCAACGCGCAGGACGGAATCAGCGTCGTCCAGACCGCTGAAGGTGCGCTGACCGAGACCCACTCGATCCTTCAGCGCATGCGTGACCTGGCGGTTCAGGCCTCCAACGACGGTGCGCAGAGCAGCGCATCGAAGGGCGCGGCCAACGCCGAGTTCGGCGAGCTCATCAAGGAACTCGACGACATCGCCGGCAAGACGACCTTCAACGGCACCAAGCTGCTGGACGGCTCGTACTCCGGCACCTTCCAGGTCGGCGCACAGGCCGGCGAGACCCTGTCCGTTGCCGTCTCGGCCATGACGAGCGCCGGCCTCAGCCTGGGCTCTCTCGACCTGACCACCGCGGCCTCGGCGGCCATCACCGCCGTGGACACGGCGATCGGCACCGTCAGCACCACGCGCGCCAACCTCGGTGCGTCGCAGAACCGGCTCGAGCACAAGATCAACAACCTCAACGTCGCGGTGGAGAACCTGACCGCGTCGGAGAGCCGGATCCGAGACACCGACATGGCACAGGAAATGGTGTCCTTCACCAGGTCACAGATCCTGTCCCAGGCAGGCACCGCCATGCTGGCGCAGGCCAACCAGGCACCGCAGAGCGTGCTCAAGCTGCTCGGCTGATCCTGGCAGGGTGGCGGTCCCCCCGGGGACCGCCACCCTCGCGGCCGCGGCCCACCTCACCCCGCGGATCCGCAGCCACCCGCGCGCCGCCGTACCCGGCCCGTCGCGCACTCCCCGCACCCGTCCACCCACCTCGCCGACCGCGAGGGGTCCCCAGGAGGGACGCCATGTCCCAGGTCAGCATCTCCGGAGCCGTATCCGGGATCGATACGGCCTCCCTCATCAATTCCCTGGTGTCGGTACAGCAGAACCAGCAGGCGCTGCTCAAGACCCAGCAGAGCCAGCAGCAGAAGGCCGTCGACACGCTCGGCGGGCTGATCAGCTCGCTCGGCAAACTGTCGACCAAGGCCAAGGCCCTCACCGACACCAGCTCCTGGAAGGGCGCGATCGCGTCGTCCAGCTCGACCGGGGTCGCCGCCAGCGCCACCGGCACCCAGAACGCCTCTCTCAGTTTCGATGTCACCTCCGTCGCTCGCGCCCATGCCCGGGTCTCCCACGAGGCCGTGGGCTCGCTGAGCACGCAGGTGGCCGGGGGTCCGCTGACCTTCACCAAGGGCGACGGGTCGACCGTCACCGTCCCGACCGGCTCCGGCTCGCTCGCCGATGTCGTCGCCGCGGTCAACGCCTCGACGGCCGGGGTCAGCGCCTCGGCGGTGCAGACCTCGCCCGGGCAGTACCGACTGCAGCTCACGGCCGGCAAGAGCGGAGCCGGCTCGGAGTTCACCGTCGCCGGCCTGACCGGCTTCACCGGCACCGACGTGCTGACCCAGGGCAGCGACGCCCAGATCAAGATCGGCTCGAATCCGGCCACCGCCTACACGATCACCTCGTCGACGAACTCCTTCACGAACGTCGTCCCCGGCCTGTCGTTCACGGTCAGCCGGGTCGAGACCGGGGTCACGGTCGCCTCGACCATCGATGGCAGCGACGTCGCGACGAGCCTGCAGTCCCTGGTCGACACGGCCAACGAGGTGCTCGGCACCATCGAGACCGCCACCGCGTGGAACGCCACCACCAACACCGGTGGCGCCCTGGTGGGCGACAGCACCGCCCGCACGCTGCAGCAGTCACTGCTCAGCCTGGTCGGCTCCGCCGGCGCGCCCGGGGTCTCGTTGAACCGCAACGGCCGGGTGACCTTCGACAAGGCAGCGTTCACGGCCGCCTTCGTGGCCGATCCGGACGCCGTCAAGGCCACGTTCGGTGCCACGTCCACGTTCTCCGCCGCCGGTGGAGTGACCGGCAGCGCCACCTTCTCGTCAGCCACCTCGTCGACCCGGGCCGGCAGCTACGCGGTCAAGATCACCTCGGCGGCCGCCGCCGAGAAGTGGTCTGCCGACGCCTCGGGCGACCTGTCCGGGCAGACCATCGCCCTGACCCGAGGGTCGGTCACCGCGAGCTACACGGTGGGCCTGGGCGACACCCCGGCGGCCATCGCCGCCGGACTCAATGCCGCGGCCCAGACCGCGGGCCTCAGCGTGCAGACCGGAGTCAACGGCAGCACGTTGGAGTTCACCGCCGGCTCGGTGGGTGCCGCGTCGGCCTTCACCGCCAGCGTGGACGGCACCCCGCAGACCCGGGACGTGGCCGGGGCCGACGTCGCCGGCACCATCGACGGGCAAGCGGCGCAAGCCATCGGCACCGTGCTCACCCGTACCGGGGGAACCGGTGGCGCGGTCGGCCTCTCCGTCGACACGTCCTTCAGCGCGGCCGACGTCACCGGCTCCGGTGGCAACGTCGGTTCGGTGACCTACGCGCCCGGGCTGGCGCAGCGCTTCGTCCAGCTGGTGCAGCAGCAAACCGCCACGGGCACAGGAATTCTCAGCACGGCCAAGTCCAGTCGCGAGAGCTCCGTCAAGACGCTGCAGAATCAGATCGACGACTGGGACACCCGGTTGTCGTCCTACCGGGCCTCGCTGCAGGCGCAGTTCACCGCCATGGAGACCACGCTGGCGGCGCTGAAGACCCAATCGAGCTTCCTGAGCAGCTACGGCAGCGCCTCGTCGTCCTCATCCGGCTGATACCGACACGGGGGCCGGCCGTACGGGCAGGACAACCCCATCGGCGTACTCAGGCCGGACCACGCACGTCCGACGTAACCAAGAAGGCTGAGGAGGTGGGGCATGTCGTACGCACTCGCACACGCGCAGGCGCGGTATGCCTCCGATGCCTCACAGACCGTCTCACCGGCACGACTGCTGACCATGCTGTACGACCGGCTCGTGGTCGACCTGGGCATTGCCCACGACGCCATGTTGCGGGGCGACATCGCGATGACCGGCGAGCGGCTGAGCCACGCCAGCGACATCATCCTCGAGCTGCACTCCACGCTCGACACCGAGATCTGGCCGCAGGGTGAATCCCTGGCGGCGCTGTACCTGTGGCTGGTCCAGGAGCTGATCCAGGCCCGGCTACACCATGACCCCCAGCGAGTGGCCACCTGTCGAGACATGGTGGTCCCGCTGCGAGACGCCTGGCACGTTGCCAGCGGGGGTGCTCCGCCCAGTGCGAGCACCGAGGAATACCGAGCGCAGGGAGGCGCTGTACAGGGAGGCGCCACATGACGCCGACGTGGATCGATTATCTGGACGCCGTCGAGGCTGCTGCGCTCGACGTCAAGGCCAGCCTGCTCGCGGGGCGTGCCCCGCAGATGCCGGCCCTGGACCTGCCCGCCGGGCCCCCGCCCGCCGCCGTGGAACCCCGGCGGACCGTCGTTGCCGCACTCCTGGAGCAGGTGAGCATGATGCTCGGCGAGCACCGCGACGCCGTCACCGAGCGGCTGGCCACGCTGCCTCGCCAGCAGGTGCGCAGCACGGGGTACGACATGGTGCACGCCGGCGAGAAGCTCGACGTCATGAGCTGAGCCCGCCGGAGCAGCAGATGAGCTGATCGGGTGAAGCCCGGGCCGCGGCGAGCCGATGAGAACCCGGTGAGCCGTACCAAGTCCCGAGCACCGCGCCGGCCCCGTCGTCCGCTGCTGGCCGCCACCATGATCGTCAAGAACGAGGCGGAGAACCTGCCGCACATCCTGGCGAGTCTCGTCGGGGTGGTCGACGAGGTGGTGGTCTACGACACCGGGTCGACCGACGACACCGTCGCCATCGCCCGCGCCGCGGGGTGCCGGGTGCACCTGGGCCATTGGGACAACGACTTCTCGCGCGCCCGCAATGCCGCCCTGGACCTGACTCGCGCCGAATGGGTCCTGATCGTGGACGGCGACGACCGGGTGGTCGGCAACGCCGCCGCGCTGCGGGCCTATCTGAGCGGGGACACCGGGGCGTTCCCCGGCGCACCACCGGTGCGGGCCATCGACTTCATCCAACTGCGGGTGCTCAACGTGTCGGCCACCGACGAGGAGCGTCACAGTCTGCTGTCGCTGCGCATCGCCCGCCGAGACGGCGTCCGCTGGCACGGCAGGGTGCACGAGATGATGCAGCTGCCCGGCCAGGAACCCGGCATCGGACGGATCCTGAGGTTGGCCCCCGGGGTGCTGCACATCCGGCACACCGGGTACAACGACGAGCAGGTCCGGCGCAGCAAGGGTGTCCGCAACCTCGAGCTGGCCCAGGCCCAGGTGGACGAGTTGGTCGCCGGCCTGAACGAGAATCCGACCGCCCGCCCTGACAACCCCGACAGCCCTGACAACCCTGACAGCCCTGACCTCAACGCGGTCAGCCGCGCCGTCCTGGATCTGGGGCGCTCGCTGCTCATGGTGGGACGCCGCCAAGAGGCGGTGGAGGCCTTCGAGACCGTCCGCGAGCTGGCGGCCGGCGGCGTGTTGCAAGCGCAGGCGATCGCCTTGCTGGCCCAGACACTCCTGGACACCGGCGGTCACGACGAGGCCGCTCTGCTGCTGGTGGACGAGCTGCGCTGCTGTGGCTTCGCCACAGCGCAGTTCTGCGACTGGCTCGCCGCGCAGGGGCTGGCACGGATCGGACGGCGCCCCGAGGCACTCGAGTTGCTGCGCGGCATCGACGAGATCATCGAACCGGTGGGCAATCGGCTCCCCCTGGAATCGGTGATGCTGGCCCGGGTGATCTACGCCGGTGCCGAGGGACTGATCGAAGAGGCCCGCGAGGTGCTGGCCGACTGCCTGACGCAGTTCGGGCCGCACTACGACAACACGGAGTTCCTGCTGCGGCTGTGGCGTGGCCGAGAGAGCGAGCTGGCGGCCCATCTGGCGGCCTCGACCGGCGCCTTCGTCACCGACCTGCTCATCGAGCTGCGCCGAGTGGGTGAGACCGGCGGGCGGGTGGCCGACCTGGTCGGCACCCTTTCGGCGGCACCTGATCCGGTGCCGGCCGACACCACCGGGTGAGCCCGCCACAGAGCGTGAGCAACCCGCGGTCGCCGGCTGGGCCGGACGGCGGACAGTCACCCCGCTCGGCCGTGGATTCCTTCAGCGAGAACGGCTCCCGGACGAGGTCATAGGCAGAGCACGGACCGCTCTGCAGCGCCACGGAACGGCGCACCGCATGACACGACGCCTACGGCGATCACTCACGTGAGCGCACCGGGGACAAGGGGTCCAGATGCTCGACGACGTCTCGATCAGCACGCTGCACGCAGCCCTCAACGGGCTGTCGGCTCGCCAGCGGGCGCTCAGCGACAACATCGCCAACGTCAACACGCCCTACTTCCGCGCCCGCTCGGTCAGCTTCGAGGGCGATCTGAAGAATGCGGTGGCCGGCGGTGACAACCCGTTGGAGACGCGGCCCCAGGTGCAGTACTCCAACGCTCCCGGCGGGCTGACGGGGAACAACGTGAACCTGGCCGACACCGTCGTGGCCGCGATGAACACCCAACTCGCCTACGAGCTGGCGGTACGGGCCACCGGTGACCGGTTCTCGCTCTACCGCAGCGCCGTCCGGGGGGCCTGATCATGTTCGAGGCCCTGGGGATCAGCGGAAGCTCGATGAACGTCCACCAGACCTGGATGGACGCCATCTCGGACAACATCGCCAACATCAACACGGTTCGCCCCACCAGCGAAGAGGCGTTTCGCGCCCGGTACGTGCTGGCGCAGTCCCTCGAGGACGGCGGCGTCGGCCGCGGGGTCGGCGTGCGCGGCATCGAGCTGGGCAAGGCCGAGGGCCGCCTGGTGTACTCCCCCGACCACCCGATGGCCGACAAGGACGGCCTGGTCCGGTTGCCGGACACCGATCTGGGCGAGCAGATGACCACCATGATCATGGCCCAGCGGGGCTACCAGGTCAGCGCGTCGAACCTGACCCGGGTCAAGGCGTGCTACGACGCCGCGATCGCGATGGGTCGCTGATGGCCGTCAGCGGTATCGGTGGGGTGAGCGCCGCGAACCTCGACCGCATCAGCCGGATCTACCAGCGGCAGGCCGCCGAACTCACCGCCACGTCACCGACCTCACCGGCCGGACGGATCGCGGAGGCGGCGGGCAACCGGGGCGCCGACTTCGGGCAGGCGGTCTCGAACGGCATCAGTTCACTGGAGTCGATGGACCGCTCGGCCGCCGGAAAGGCGGTGCAGGCAGCCACGGGTGACCTCACCGACGTGCACGACTACGTGATCGCCGCCACCCAGATGCAGACGGCCACCGAGATCACCACGACCGTTCGCAACAAGGCCCTCGAGGCCTTCAACGAGATCATGAGGATGCCGCTGTGAACGCTCGCATGAACCAGGCCATGGGGCGCGCCAAGGGGCTCGCCGGCGGGTTCACGCCCGGTCAGCGCGGCATCATCCTGGTGGCGGCGCTCGGCCTGATCCTGGGGGCCTTCGCGTTGACCCGGTGGGTGGCCCAGCCCACCTGGACCCCGCTGTTCGGTGAGACCTCGAGCGCGGACACCCAGAAGATCGTGGAGGAGCTGCAGGCCGAGGGCGCCCAGTACAAGCTCGGCGGAAACGGCAACACCGTGATGGTGCCGCAGTCCCAGCTCTACGCCCTGCGGGTGTCGGTGGGTGCCAAGGGATTGCCGTCCACCACCTCGGATTCGAGCAGCTGGGCGATCTTCGATCAGCAGGGCATGACCGCGACCGAGATCCAGCAGAACGCCGCCTACCAGCGAGCGATCGAGGGCGAGGTGGCCAAGACCCTGGAGGCCATCGCCGGGGTGAACACCGCCATCGTGAAGCTCGCCATCCCCAAGGACAGCGTGTTCGTCACCGAGAAGGACAAGACCACGGCGTCGGTGCTGCTCTCGCTGGCACCCGGCACGACCCTCAGCAAGAGCCAGGTGCGATCGGTGACCAACCTGGTCGCGACCAGCGTTCCGGGCCTGCTGACCGCGAACGTCGCCGTCAGCGACGGCAACGGCACCCTGCTCACCGCGCCGAACGACGGCAGCAGCGGTGCCGCGGCGGCCAACGCCAACGACACCGACGAGCAGACCGCCCAGTTCGAGGACCGGGTGGCCGCCAAGACCCAGCAGATGCTCGACCAGGTGCTCGGCGCCGGGAGTGCCGTGGTGCGGGTGAGCGCGGCACTCGACTTCGACGCCAAGCACTCCACGACCGAGAGCTACCTGCCCTCGCCGGCGCTGCCGCTGAGCGAGCAGACCTCCCGGGAGGCCTTCAATCCCGGCCCCGGCGGCGTTGGCGGGTTGCTCGGCGTGATCACCCCCACCCCGCTGTCCAGCGCCATGGGCACCGGCCAGTACTACAAGGACAGCACGACCCGGAACAACGGGATCGGCAAGAGCATCGTCGAGGCCGAGGCCGCCCCCGGCGCCGTGAAGCGGCTGAGCGTGGCCGTGGTGCTCGACTCCAGTGCGGCGGAAGGCGTCGACCCCGCCACGGTGCAGGCCCTGGTGGCCAGTGCCGTGGGGATCGACAGCACCCGGGGTGACGTGGTGCAGGTCAACGCGGTGCCGTTCAACAAGGCGGCTGCCGAGAAGACCGCCAAGGAGTTGGCCAAGGCCGAGGCCGAGGCCAAGACCGCCGGCTACATCGACCTGGGCAAGAAGGGCGGCATGGGCCTGCTCATCGTGATCGCGGCGGTGATCCTGATGCTGAAGCAGCGCAAGGGCAAGGCCGCAACCCCGACCGTCGATGCCACCGCGACCGATCTGCCCGACGGCCTGCTGGTGCCCTCCCGGCTCGAGGCCATCGGCGCCGACCGGATGCGCGAGCTGGGCGCCGGTCCGGCCGGTGAGCTGGGTGCCCTCGAGCAGGAGGCGCTCAGCCCGATCATCGAGCGCGAGAAGCTGCGTGAAGAGGTCGCCTCCTTCGTCGACAGCCAGCCCGATGACATCGCCCAGCTGGTTCAGGGCTGGCTCGAGCAGCGGAGCAACTGACGATGACCGTTGCCACCGTCGGCCTGTCGGGCTTGCGCAAGGCCGCGATCCTGCTGGTTCAGCTCGGCAAGGAACGCGCGTCCAAGGTGCTCGCCATGTTGCCCGACCAGATGGTCGAGGACCTGACCGCAGAGATCGTGCGGCTGCGCGACGTCTCGGTGGACGACGCCAGCGCCGTCCTGAGCGAGGCACACGAGACGCTGCACTCCAACGAGACGGCCGGCCGCGGTGGGCTGGATCTGGCCAAGGCGTTGTTGGCCGAGAGCCTGGGCCGGGAGCGCGCCGAAGAGATCATGGAGCGGCTCGGGGCCACCCTGGCCGAGATGCCGTTCGAGTCCATGCGCAAATCCGATGCGCGGCAACTGATCACGTTCCTGGGCGACGAGCACCCGCAGACCATCGCGCTGGTCCTGGCGCACCTGTCGCCGCAGCAGTCGGCCCTGGTGCTCTCCGGGTTCGATCAGGGCACCCAGGCGGACATCGCCCATCGGATCGCGTGTATGGAGCGCGCCTCGCCGGACGTCATCCGGCTGATCGAGCGCGAGCTCGACCGCCGGATGTCCACCGTCATCGGGCCGCAGGAGTTGTCGTCCGTCGGCGGTGTGGGGCCGCTGGTCGCGATCATCAACCGTGCCGACCGCGGGACCGAGCGCATGATCCTCGAAGGTCTCGAGACCCTCAGTCCCGATCTGGCCGAACAGGTTCGGGCACAGATGTTCATCTTCGAGGACATCGTCACGCTGGACGACAAGGCCATTCAGCTCGTGCTGCGCAACGTCGAGAGCTCCTCGCTCGCGTTGGCGCTCAAGGGCACCAGCGCGGCCGTGCGCGAGAAGATCATGCGCAACCTGTCGACCCGCGCGGCCGAGAACCTGGCCGAGGAGATCGAGCTGCTCGGTCCCAAGCGCCTGTCCGAGGTCGAGGAGGCCCAGGCCAAGATCGTCACCGAGATTCGTGCGCTCGAGCAGTCCGGGCAGATCGTCATCATGCGGGGTAACGATGAAGCCCTCGTCGAGTAACCCGGATCGCAGCGAGCCCATCGTGCGGGCGATGAGATTCGACCGCCCGCTGGTGCCCGGGGTCGGCGGCATGGCCTGGATCGACCCCGAGATCGAGCGGCTGGTGCACCAGGCGATGGAGCAGGGGCGCGAGGCCGGCCGTGCGCAGGGGTACGCCGCCGGGTGGGCTCAGGGACGCCGGGCCGCCGCCGAGGCCGAGGGCGCCGAGAGCGCCCGCCGGGCCGAGCTGCGCGCCGCCGAGCGAGCCACCGAGGCCGCCCGGATCCGCACCGTGCTGGACCAACTGACCCAGGCCGTCCACGCGCTCGACCGCACCACGCACCCGGCCTGGATCCACGTGGCCGACGCACTCACCGACGGGGCGATCGCGATCGCGCGGGCCGTACTCGACCGCGAGCTCTCTTCCGTGACACCGCCGGTGCTGGAGGCCGTCCGGACCGCGATCCGGCTGCTCGCGGAGGGCGACCAGGTGGTGTCGCTGCGGCTCAACCCCGCTGACGCCGCCGACCTGGCCGCTCTCGCCGGTGAGATCCCGGACGACGTCCGGATCGTCGCCGACGCCGAGGTGCCCGTCGGCGATGTCCTGGCGCTGACCCCCACGCAACGGTTGCACGTGTCGTTGCCCAGGGCGATCGCCGCCGCCGAGGAGGTGCTGCGCGGGTGACCGGACAGCACCTTCTCAGCCATCGGGCCGCCATCGAATCGCTGACGACCCTGCTCGCCGACCGCTTCACCGCCGCCCTGCCGGTCGCCAGGCCCACGGTGCACGGCCTGGTCGCCGACGTGGTGGGGCTCGGCATCCGGGTCGAGGGCATTCGCGCCGGCGTTGGCGACCTGGTGCACGTGCTCAGCGATGCCGGCTCGGTGCCGGCCCAGGTGGTCGCGGTCCATCGCTCCGGTGCCACCTGTATGCCGCTGGGCACCACCGCGGGTATCGGTGCCGGATGCGCCGTGGTGTCCACCGGGGGACCCGCCCTGGTGCCGGCCGGCCACGGGCTGCTCGGTCGGGTGGTCGACGCCCTCGGCCGCCCCATGGACGGCGCCGGCCCACTGCGCGACGTCGTCCCGGTGGCGCTGGAGGCCTCGGCGCCGAACCCGTTGCACCGCAGGCGGGTCGACACCCCCCTGGCCACGGGCGTGCGCGCGCTGGACACCCTGATCCCGGTCGGGGCCGGTCAGCGGGTGGGCATCATGGCGGGTTCCGGCGTGGGCAAGTCGACGTTGTTGGGCATGGCCGTGCGCGGCACCTCGGCGCCGGTGCGGGTGGTCGCCCTGGTGGGCGAGCGAGGGCGAGAGGTGCGCGAGTTCCTCGAGGACACCCTCGACGAGGTCACCCGGGCCAGCACCGTGATCGTGCTGGCCACCGGGGACGACCCGTCGATGTTGCGGCTCACCGCGGCGTTCACCGCCACCCGCATGGCCGAGTGGTTCCGCGACCAGGGCTTCGACGTCCTGCTGGTGGTCGACTCGATCACCCGCACCGCACTCGCGCAGCGCGAGGTGGCTCTGGCCGCCGGTGAGCCACCGGCCACCCGCGGCTACCCCGCCAGCGTGTTCGCGATGCTGCCCCGGCTGCTCGAGCGAGCCGGGCCGGGGGCGGACGGCAGCATCACCGCGCTGTACACCGTGCTCGTCGAGGGCGACGATCTGCAGGACCCGATCGGTGACACCGTACGCGGCATCCTCGATGGTCACATCGTGCTGTCGCGACGCCTCGCGACAGCCGGGCACTTTCCCAGTATCGATGTGTTGGAGTCGATCTCGCGGGTCGAGCGGGCCGTGTGCACGCCGGACCAGCTGGGTCTGGCGGCCATGGCACGCCGCCTGCTCGCTGCCCACCGCGAGGCGCGCGAGCTGATCGAGGTCGGCGCCTACGCGGCGGGCAGCGACCCCGACGTCGACCTGGCCATCGCGCTGCGACCCGGCTTGGAGGACTTCCTGCGGCAGCGTCCGGATACCGCGGTACCGGCCGAGCAGGCCTGGGCTCAGCTGGCTCAGGCGCTGGGCGGCCAGCTGCCGGGTGAGACCACATGAGCCGCCGATTCCGATTGCAGACGCTGGAGCGGTTGCGCGCCGTCCGGCTGGACGCCGCAGCCGAGGAGCTCGGCGCTGCCCGGCGAGCCCTGATCGATGCCGAGCTGGAGCATGCGGCGTTGCAGCAGGCCGTCCTGACCTGCGTTCCCGCGGCACTGGCCGACTCGCAGGACGTTGTGACCGCCGGGTTGCGTCGTGATCTGTTGCGCGAGCGCGCCGATCAGGCAGCCGCCGTCGTGATCACCCGGCAGAGCGAGGTGGCCGCCGCCGTCGAGGCCTGGCACACCGCCCGGGCAGGACTGCGGGCCGTCGAGGCGCTGCACGACCGCCACCGCCTCGCCCTGGCCGAGTCCGACGCCCGTCACGAGCAGCGCCTGATCGACGACCTGGCCGCCGGCATGCCACGGCTGCTCGGCAGCCCGGTCGGCACCGATGTCGTGGCGGGAGGTGAGCCCCGATGACCGCTCCGGTTCCCGAGTCGTTCGGGGCGATGCAGGCCCGGATCGGGGAGTTGCAGTCCCTGCTGGGCGTTCGGTCGGGGCGGACGAACGCCGGGTCGGGCAGCGGCACATCTGCCTCGGGCACCGCAGCCGGGTTCGCCTCGTTGCTGGCCGAGGCCATGGGCTCGCAGGACGGCACCTCGACCTCCGACACCACCGCCCTGGTGCAGGCCCTGGCGGGGTTGTCGGGATCGACGGGAGCGACCGGGGTCACCGCCGCTGCCGGCGCCACCTCGGCTCCCAGAGGCGATCTCGGCGCCGCCGCAGTGGCCAAGGCCCAGCAGTACACCGGGGTGAAGTACGTCTGGGGCGGAGAGGATCCCGCGACGGGGGTGGACTGCTCCGGACTGGTGCAGTACGTCTACGGCTCGCTCGGGATCGACCTGCCGCGGGTGGCCGCAGATCAGTCCCGAGCCGGGCAGGCCGTGTCCTCACTGGCGGCGGCGCGTCCGGGCGACCTGGTGTTCTTCGGCAAACCGGCTCACCACGTGGGGATCTACGTCGGCAACGGCAAGATGATCGATGCCCCCCGTACCGGCAAGACCGTGGGCGTGCACCCCTTGTGGGGTACCCCCTCGTCGATCCGCCGGGTCACCCCGGCGGTGGACGAGGCAGCCGGGGCGACCGTGGCGTCCGGGGTGAGCGGCACCGGCGCGCTCGGTCGCGTGAGTGCCGCCACGGCCGGTTCGGTCACCGGCCCCTACGCCGCCCTGTTCACGGCAGCGGGCCGCCGCCACGGGGTCGATGCGTCGCTGCTGTCGGCAGTGGCCAAGGCCGAGAGCGGGTACAACCCCCGTGCGGTCAGTGGCGCAGGGGCTCGGGGCCTGATGCAGCTCATGCCGGGCACGGCACGATCGCTCGGCGTCGACGCCTACAACCCGGCCGAGGCGGTGGACGGCGCCGCCCGACTGCTGAAGGACCTGCTGTCGCAGTTCGGCGGCCGGGTCGACCTCGCCCTGGCCGGTTACAACGCCGGCCCCGGAGCGGTGCGCAAGTACGGCGGCATCCCGCCGTACTCCGAGACCCAGACCTACGTCCGACGTGTGCTCGAGTACCAGGAGGCCTTGCGATGACCGTGACCACGAACCGCACCACCGCTGCCACGGTCGGTGAACTGATCGGCGCCGACCCGAGCCAGGCACAAGCCCCGAACCCGGCCACCGTGGCGGCGTTCCACCAGGCACTGATGCTGGCCGCCCGGCAGTCGACGGCAGCGCAGAACACCCGTCCGGATCTGCCGGAACGAGCTCGCCCGAGCGTCGAGGAGCGACCGCAGGAACGGGCCGGCAACCGCGCGCGGCGTCCGGTGCGGCGTCCGGCGAGCACCCGTCCGCCGCGCGATCCGTCCTCCGAGGCCGCCACCTCGACCCCGGCGCCGGCCGCCACCCCGGCAGCGCAGCAGGCCCGGCCCGAGGCACCGACGCGGGTACCCCCCGGCCGCCACCGATCCGAGGCCGCGGTCGAGACGGCGACGCCCACCGAGCGGGTCGGCGCGGCCCGCACGAGCGGTACCGCCTCGAGCCCGATCACCCAGCCCGCCGGCCCCGCGGCACCGACACCGGCGGGTGAGACCGCCACCGGGACAGTCGATTCCCTCCCTACCGAGGGTTCCGTGTCGTTCGCTGCCGCCCTGGCCACCTCGGCCTCTGCGGCCGAGTCGGGAACCCCCACCGCACCGGACGTCGCCGCCACACCGGTAGCCGCCACGAGTCCGGCCCCGAACGATGGTTCCCTGATCGGTTCCCCGACCGATGGTTCCCCCACCGAGGCCACCCCGGCAGCCACCGCCCCGGCGGCCGCGATCGCGGCCGCACTGCTCGACCCGGCGACCAGCACCGTCGTGGCGACAGCGCAGGCGGCCACCTCGGCTCCCCGCGTGACAGCTGCACAACAGACCCCGATGGCCGACACCGGGGAAGGCACCGCCTCGGGGATCGACGGCGTGCCCGCCTCGGCAGGCTCGGAGAGCCCGGTCGACAGTCAGCAGGCCACGGCCCTGCCGTCGTCCGCCCCGGCGCCCTCGAACACGCCGACTCCGCTGCCGCAGAACGCCCCTGCCACGAACGTCGCCCCACCGGTGGCTGCTGCGCAGCCGATCGCCCCCGCCGCCGAGGACGATCCCCAGCCCACCGGACGACTCGAGTCCACCGGCTCGGTCGAGGCCGGCGACTCCCCGTCGGCAGGGTCGCCGACGTCCGGGGGCGCCTCGACACCTGCCGCGGCCTCGGGCGAGGCCACACCGGCCACCACCACGCCCGTCGCCGGCGCCGGCGGCGTCCAGGCGTCGGCGGCGAACCAGCCCGCCACCGGCCCGGAGGCCGCCCGGACACCCCACACCCCAGGCAGTCCCCAGGATCTGGCCGCACAGGTCGTCAAGCACGTCAGCGGCTTGCGGACGTTGCGCGACGGTACCCATCGCACGGTGATGCACCTGTCGCCGGACAACCTCGGCGACCTGACCGTGACGGTCGACGTCCGGGGGGCGAGCGTGCAGCTGTCGATGTCGGGCGAGATCACCGCCATCGCCACCCTGCGCGAGGGCATGGACCACCTGCGCGACCAACTGTCCGAGGCAGGCCTCGACCTCGCGTCGGTGGCCTTGCAGGACAGCGCCACCGAGGGCTCACCGCAGCGCCGACCGGGCGCCGGCGAGACCGACGGCGACACGGGCGGCCCCCGGGGCCGGTCCGGCCAGCAGCCGGGAGCCGAACGGACGACCTCGCGCTTCGACCGGGACGAGGCCGGGTCGGCCACCCGGGTGAACTCGACCACGGAGGGCTTCGATGTACGGGTTTGATCCGTCGAACACCTTGATAACCACCACAACCGGCCGACGGGAAGCCGACGGCCACGGTCAGCGAAGGGACAGTGCAGCCGCATGAGCAGCGTGACAGGTATCGGCACTGCGAAGACGCCCACGATCACCGGATCCGATGGCACGACGTTCTCGGCCGGCGCCGACCGCACCGCGATGGGCACCGACACGTTCCTCAAACTGCTGGTGGCCCAATTGCAGTACCAGGACCCCAGCAACCCGACCGACTCCTCGCAGTTCATGGCGCAGACGGCCCAGTTCACTGCGGTGGAGAAGATGCAGCAGCTCACCGAACTGCAGCAACAGGTGCTGGACTCCTCGCGCAGCCAGACCGCCACCTCTCTGGTCGGGCGCACGGTGACCTACACCGACGCCTCCGGCATCAGCCGCAGCGGCCTGGTCACCGCCGCCACGCTGGGCTCGTCCACACCCAACCTGACGATCGACGGCCTGAAGATCGAATTGACCGCCGTCACCGGGGTGTCGACGACCCCGACCGGCACCTCGTCGTCCAGCACCTCATCCGGCAACTCGACCAGCGGAAGCTGACCGCTCCTCGATCTCGGTGGCAGGTCAGCGTCGACCTGTCACCGTGCACCACCCCGACGGCACGATGCCTCTCGGGCCTTCCGGCACGGACGCCGACTTCTGGATTGTCCCGTCACTGGAGGACCCGTTGCTTCGCTCCCTCTTCTCCGGCATCACCGGTCTGCGCCAACACCAGACCCTGATGGACGTCACGTCGAACAACATCGCCAACGTCAACACGACCGGCTTCAAGGGCAGTGCCACCACCTTCGAGGACACGCTGAGCCAGATCGTGCGCAGCGCCGGCACCCCCACCCCCGGCCTGGGCGGTCTCAACCCGGCCCAGATCGGTCTGGGCGTTCAACTGGGCGGCATCACGACCAACTTCCGGCAGGGCTCGGCGCAGAGCACCGGGCGCACCACCGACCTGATGATCCAGGGTGACGGGTTCTTCGTGGTGAGCAACGGCACGCAGGCCTACACTCGCGCCGGCGCGTTCAACTTCGACACCAACGGCCGGCTGGTCAATTCCGAGGGAATGCGGGTACAGGGCTGGCCCGGGGTGAACGGCCTGATCAACCCCGACGGCCCGCTGGATGACATCATCGTGCCGGCCGGTACCATGATCCCGCCCACCCCGTCGACCAAGGTCACCATGGCGGGCAACATCACGAACGCCACCGCGGCCCCCCTCACCCTGGGCGCCACCGTGTACGACAAATCCGGTGTGTCGCACTCGATCTCGATCCTGCTGAGCCCTGCGGGCACCGGCTTTTCCGTGACTGTCACAGACCTCACCGATGCCTCGTCGATCGCGAGCGCCGGGACGCTGGCCTTCGACGGCACCGGCGCCTATGACGACCCCAACTCCACGGCGGCGTCGCTGACCCTGGACGACGGCACGTTGATCGACTTCGACATGGACGGCGCCAGCCTCTACGGCGGCCCGAAGTCGCTCTCGGTCACCGCGACGGACGGCGCCGCTGCCGGCAGTCTGCAGCAGTTCCAGATCGACCAGGACGGCACCATCATCGGGGTCTTCAGCAATCAGCAGAAGCAGTCGCTGGGCAAGCTGGCGCTGGCGAACTTCACCAACCCGAGTGGCCTCGAGAAGGTCGGCAACACCGCGTTCGTCCAGACGGCCAACTCCGGCCTGCCTCAGATCGGTATCGCCGGCAGCGGCGGCCGGGGCACGCTGCTCGGCTCCACCCTGGAGATGAGCAACGTCGACCTGGCGCAGGAGTTCACCAACATGATCATTGCTCAACGCGGGTTTCAGGCGAACTCACGGGTGATCACCACCAGCGACCAGATGCTGCAGGAACTGGTGGACCTCAAGCGATGACGCATCGTGCGTGATCGCCGTCTGATCGCACTCCACCCCCGCTACGGGGTGGGATGGCGCGATCCGACGGCGATCACCGCGCCCCGCCGGCTCATACCTGGCCGCAGGCTGCCGATGCGAGATATGAGGCCACGGAACGGCCTCCCGAGGATCCAAGGACGGATACCGTGATCATCCTGACCCGCCTGGGCGGCCACGAGGTGGCCGTGAACCCCGACCTGATCGAGCGCGCCGAGAGCACGCCGGACACCTTGCTGACCATGGTCGACGGCCACAAGATCATGGTGGTCGAGCCGCTGGTCGAGGTGGTCGAGCTGGTGCGCACCTGGCGGGCCACCGTGGTGGCCGAGGCCCACGACCTCTGTCGCGATCGAGCGGCCGCGCGGGCCGTCAGCCGCCACCCATCTCTGTTCAAGACGTCGAACCGGGCCACCAGCGAAGGCGTCGACGAAGCCATGGGCGAGTGCGCGTCTCTCGACGCCTCACTCGCCAGCGTGCTGCGCATGCCGCAGCGGGGGGAGTGAACCATGGACCCGGCAGGCATCATCGGCTTCAGTGTCGCCTTCGCGGCGATCATGGTCTCGAATGTGCTCGAAGGTGGTAATCCGCTGCACCTGTTCGCCCCTGCGGCGCTGGTGCTGATCTTCGGTGGCACCTTCGCGGTGAGCACGGCCTCGACCACCATGGGTGGGGCGATCGGCGCCTTCAAGTGGGTCATCTACGACCTCACCGCCAAGAAGGTCGATCTCAACGCCAGCATCGAGCCCCTGGTCAAATTGGCCGAGAAAGCTCGGCGAGAGGGCCTGTTGGCCCTGGAATCCGAGATCGAGTCGGTCGAGGACGAGTTCATGAAACGCGGCCTCCAGCTGGCCGTGGACGGTACCGACCCCGACGATGTGTACGAGATCATGTCGGCGGAGGTCAAGGCTCGCAAGGCCGCCGGCACCGCCGGCAGCGCCTACTGGAGCGCGGCCGGGGCGTACTCCCCGACGATCGGCATCATCGGTACCACGATGGGCCTGATCCACGCCCTGGGAATGCTCGACAAGCCCGAGAAGCTCGGTGGTCTGATCGCGGCGGCGTTCCTCGCCACCTTCTGGGGAATCCTGTCCGCGAACGTGATCTTCCTGCCGTGGAGCAAGCGCATCAAGGCCCTCGTGGCCCTCGAGGCGAACCGCATGGAGATCGTCATCGACGGCGTGCTCGCCATTCAGGCCGGGGCCAACCCCCGCGTGGTGGCCACCAAGCTGCGCGCGAAGATCGTGGCGGACGTGCCCGGCGGACCACCTGAGGCCAAGGAAGCGGCATGAGCGGCGACGGTGGTCACGGCGGCGGCCACGGCAAACGCCGGGGTGGCCACGACGAAGAGCACGAAGAGCACGAGAACCACGAGGCGTGGCTGGTCAGCTACGCCGACATGATGACGCTGCTCATGGTGTTGTTCATCGTCATGTTCGCCGTCAGCCAGGTGGACATGAAGAAGTTCGCCGCGCTCAAGAACGGGCTCAAGGCAGGGTTCGGTGCACCCGTGGCGATCCTGCACGGCGGCGACCAGCTGCTCGACCCGGGCGGCGCGGTGGCTCCGGACAGCGTCAACCTCGACGGATCGGCCAAGGGCGAGAGCCGCACGGCCAATCAGGAGCCGCAGGTATCGCCCGAGAAGGTCGCCGAGCTGGTCAACTCACTGGCCAAGGCGGCCGCGGCCAAGGAGGCCTCCAAGCTGACCAAGGCGCAGAAGGACATCGAGAAGGCCCTTGCCGCAGCGGGTTTGTCCAAGAGCGCCACATTCAGGATCGACGAGCGCGGGCTCGTGGTCACCATTGCCACCGACAAGGTGCTGTTCGACAACGGCAGCGCCGTCCTGCAGCCGAAGGGCCAGCAGATCCTCGACGTGGTCACCCCGACCCTGGCGGCCCTGCCGAATCGGATCAGCATCGACGGGCACACCAACTCGATCCCGATCCACACCGCCCAGTACCCGACGAACTGGGAGCTGTCGACCGACCGAGCCACGCGAGTGCTGCGCCACCTGGCCCAGAAGATCCCGGTGGACCGGATGTCGGCCACCGGATTCGCCGACACCCGCCCATTGCAGGCGGGCACGGGTATCGAGGCCCTCCGGGTGAACCGCCGGGTCGAGATCGTCGTTCTGGCCTCCATCGACAACTCCGCCGGGCGGGCGGTGGCCGCTGCGGCCAACCAACCCGACGCCACGGACGAGGACACGCCGGAGGAGAGCACACCCGGGGATGCGACGGAGGACACCGCCGCCGACGAGGAGGCCACGGACGAGACGTCGCAGGACGAGGAGCCGACCGGCGAGGAGTCGATCGACGAGGAGGCCACCCCCGACGACGAGTCCGCCGCGACACCGAGTGCCGAGCCCAGCGAGGAGCCCTCACCGACCGAGGAGGCCGGCCCCACCCTCGACAACCCCTGAGCGCCGGCCGGTACATCAAGGCCGCACCCGAATCAGCCGACGTAGTGACGAGGGCTGACGAAGGGGAGCACCATGGCCGACAAGGATGAGACCAAGGACGACGCCAAGGCCGGCGGCGGCAAGAAGAAGCTCATCGTCATCATCGCCCTGGTGGCGGTGATCGGTGGCGCAGCCTTCTTCTTCCTCAAGCCGAGCGAGGATGCAGCCGCAGCAGCGGCGAAGCCCTCGCCGTCGGTGTCCCACGCGCCGGGCCCCGTGGTTCAGCTCGAGTCGATCTCGATCAACCTGAGCGGTGGCCACTTCCTCAAACTCGGCCTGGCCCTGCAGGCAACGGCCGAGGTGACCGAGGACGTCTCCGGGGCCAAGGCGCTGGACGCCGCGATCGCCCTGTTCAGCAACATGACCATGGACGAGCTCATCCCCGCCAAGGGTCGTTCGAAGGCGAAGAAGGAGCTCGTCAAGGAAGTCACCGAGCTGTACGAGGACCAGATCTACGACGTCTACTTCACCGAGTTCGTGATGCAGTGACCGCCCGGCTCAAGACCCGCTCGGGGCCATCCGATGCCTGCTGATGTGAGTACCGGCCCGACCAGCAACATGCGACGCCGGCGGGGCGAGGCACGCACCTACGACTTCCGGCGGCCGGTCCGGCTGGCCCGTGAGCACGCGCACCTGCTGCGGGTGGCGATGCAGACCTTCGGTCGCCAGTCCACCACCGTGCTCACGACGAGCCTTCGCGCGGTGTGCCAGATCGGGGCGCCCCAGATCGAGGAACTGAGCTACGACGAGTTCCTGTCCAGCATGAAGGACCACTCGGTGTGCGCCGTCCTCAATCTCGAGCCCTGGTCGGGCAAGGCGTTGATGACGTTCGACCTCGCCACGCTGCTGACCATGATCGACCACCAGCTGGGTGGGATGGGCAGCGAGAAGCAGCCCGAGCGGCCGCTGACCGACATCGAGCAGGCGTTGGTGCGTCAGCTCATCACCCGCCTGCTCAACGAACTCGCCTACGCACTCGAGCCGATCACCAAAGGCGTTCGGCCACAACTGCTCACCCTCGAGGCCGATGCCCGGTTCGTCCAGGCCGCGGCGAGCACCGACCCCGTCGTGGTGGCGACGATGGACCTGGCGGTCGGCCAGCGCGAGAGCCAGCTGTCACTGTGCCTGCCGTACGCGATGCTCTCCCCCGCGCTCGATCTGGCCACCCACCACGACGACGGTGACCAGACCCGCGTCCGCACCACCGCGGCCCTCCAGACCCAACGGCGTCTCACCGACGTGGATGTCGATGTCGCCATCCGATTCGAGCCGTTGCGCATGTCGTCCCAGTCCATCGGCCGACTCGCCGTCGGCGATGTGCTCGCCTTTCCGCACCGCACGACCACCCCCATGGCGGTGACGTCGGCGTCCACGGTGTTCGCCCACGCCATCCCCGGCGCCTCGGGACGGCAACTCGCCGTCCTGATCGTCTCTGCCCGCTGACCGATCCCACGTCCGACCCACCAGGAGGCCGTCCCATGAGCTTCTCCGCCTCACCGCTCGTCCCGGACGCCCAGGCGCCCGCCGCGGACGCCGGCGCCTGGGCACGGACCGCGCAACGGGTGATCGCCGCGGTCACCGAAGCGCTGCCACAGATCCCCAGCGCCTCACCGCTGGTCGTCGGCGAGCCGGCCTCGGACGTCGCAGCCGCCGTGCTGCCCGACCCCGCCGGTGCCGCCGTGACCGGCTACCTGGGCAGCGGCTCCGAGGGCAAGGCCCTGTTGGTCGTCGGGCAGGAATTGGTCGATGCCCTGGCCGGCACCCCGTTCGGGGCCGTCGAACCGGCGCAGGCGCTCAAGCCCGCCTTCGAGTCGCTGGCCGGCGCACTCGGCAGCCGCCTCGACGGCGAGCCGACCGGCATCGGCGTCGAGGACTGTCTCGAGGTGCTGACCGGCGGCATCACCGTGCTGGTGCCGCTGATGCTGGACGACGCCGTGGCCGCCTTCGTGGGCGTCACCCTCGACGACCCGCCCCCGGCCCGGCCCACCACCGCCGCGGTGGCCGGCAAGAGCTGGGGCATCGACATGTTGCGCGACGTCGAGATGGAGGTGACCTGCGAGCTGGGTCGCACCCGGATGACGGTGCGTCAGCTACTGGCCCTGGCCCCGGGCGATGTCGTCGAACTGGACCGGTTGGCCGGGGCACCCGCGGATCTGCTGGTCAACGGCACGCTGCTGGCCCGCGGAGAGGTCGTCGTCGTCGACGAGAGCTTCGGGTTGCGGATCACCGAGATCGTCACCCAGGACGCCATCTGACCCTGACGCACCGCCCCACCGACCCAGCCCCAGCCAACTCACCCAACTCACATCGACTCGCGAGGATGCCGTGAACACCGCCGACGATCTGGCCCTGCTCGGCCGGGTCGTGCTGTCGCTGCTGGTGGTGACCATGATCGCGGTACTGCTGGCCCGGTTCGTGCGCCGGTCGGGGGTCCGCGGACCCGGCGCCGGACTGCGGGTGATCGATCGAGTGGGGCTGTCCCGCGAGGCCAGCCTGGCCGTGGTGCAGGTGGGTGAGGCCGCCCTGGTGCTGGGGATCACGGCCCAGTCGGTGAGCCTGCTGACGACCCTGGACGCCGCGAGCCTGCCCCGCCCGGACCGTGACACTCCCGGCACCACCCCCGGCCTCGACATTCCGGGCACGCGACGCGCCGGCACCGGCTCGGTACTCGACCCCCGCACCTGGAAGCAGGGCCTCGAGGCCTTGCGCGACCTCACCGCGCGGCGCTGATCCATGGCACGCCTCGTCCGGATGCTGCTCGCCGCCGCGATCTGCGGTGGCGCCATGGTGCTGGCCGCCCCGGCCGCCCACGCCGGACCCCTGACCATCACGGCGTCGGCCACCCGGTCGATCGCCGGGCCACCGGCGATCTCGGCACCCGCCGCCCCGACACCGGTGCCGAAGCCGAGCGATCCCACGGCGCCGAGCGTGACCGCCGACCCCAACATCACGGTGTCGGTCCCCGGGCAGCCGAGTCGCGTCGTCCAGATCATCGTGCTGGTGACGGTGCTCGGGGTGGCGCCGTCCCTGTTGCTGTTGTGCACCTCGTTCACCAAGATCGTCGTGGTGCTGTCGCTCACCCGTAGCGCGATCGGCACGCAGACCGTGCCGCCCAATCAGGTGCTGGTCGGGCTCGCCCTGTTCTTGTCGCTGTTCGTCATGGGGCCGACCATCGATGCGATGCAGGACGCCGCGGTGGCGCCGTACCTGAACGGCAGCAAGACCATCTCGCAGGCCTATGAGGCCGGCACCCCGCCGCTGCGCGATTTCATGCTCGAGCACACCCGCGATGCCGAACTGGCGCTGATGACCAAGGCCGAGGGCAAGGAGCGGCCGGAGACTCGTGACGACGTCGGGCTCCGCACGCTGATCCCGGCTTTCGTGATCAGCGAGTTGCGCAGCGCCTTCATCATCGGCTTCGTGATCTTCATTCCGTTCCTGGTGGTCGACCTCGTGGTCAGCGCGATCCTGATGTCCCTGGGCATGGTCATGCTGCCGCCGGCCCTGGTCTCACTGCCGTTCAAGTTGCTGCTGTTCGTCATGGTCGACGGGTGGAGTCTGATCGTGACCACCCTGCTCGGCACCTACCGGTAGACGGGAGATCCCGTGTCCGACAGCGTGATCCACATCGTGGCACTGGCCCTGCTGACCGCTGCCAAGGTGGCCGGGCCGGTCCTGGTGTCGACCCTGGTGATCGGCCTGTTGTTGTCGATCGTGCAATCGGCGACCCAGATCCAGGAGCAGACCCTGACGTTCCTGCCCAAACTCGCGGTCGCCGCGGTCGCCCTGGTGGTCACGGGGTCCTGGTGCCTGGGCACGCTGATCGCGTTCACCCGAGAGCTGATGCGCATGGTTCCGGGCCTGCTCTCCGCCGGCTCGTGACCTGCCCCCGCCCGACCCGGCGCTGAGCACGCGGTCGCTTCGCCCGTTCGGGGGCCTGAGCCGCTGCTCGATCAAGCCTCGGCGCCAGGGCACCGATGCCTCATGGCGACCGGTCACCAGAACTCGTCGTCGGCCGACCCCACATCGCCGGCGGCTGCGAGGGGGCACCATGAGCGTGGCACGTCGGGCCGTGATCGGCTTCGCCGCCGTCTTCCTGGTCACGTTGACGGCCTCGATCAGCGTGTTCCTCATGGCGCACTCGTCCTCGTCGGCGCTCTCCCGGTACCGGGACCGGTCGGCCCAGCTGGACGCCACCATGTGGGCGTTGCGGTCGGACTTCTACAACTACGACGACCAGATGAACATGTACGTCGCCGTCCTGGCGGGCGACACCACCGGGGACGACCTGGCCGAGACCACCTATCAGCAGGCGGTCGAGGCACGCACCGCCATGGGCAAGCACCTCGACAGCGCGCTGGCCCTGGCCACGTCGGCCGAGCTGCGTGCCGAACTCACCCGGCTGCGCACGGACTACCAGGGCTACAACGGCTTTGCCGACCAGACCCGCGCCGCGGCCCAGGCGGGCAACGTCCGGCGGGCGGTCTACCTGTCGACCCGGGGCAACCTGGAGCCCTCCAACGACATCATGCCCACACTCGACCGTGCCACCACCTTGACCTCTGCGGACGCCGCGGCGGACCTGAAGGTGGTGGAGGCTCGCCAGGGCGTGCTGCGGCTGCTGTCCGTGGCGTCCGGCGTGATCGTGGCCGTGATGATCCTGGCCCTGGCCCTGGGTACGCGGATCTTCGTGATCCTTCCCCTGACCCGGGTACGGGACACCATGGTGGCGATCGCCTCGGGGAGCGCCGACCGATCGACCCGCATCGCCATCCACGGCCACCGCCACGACCACGACGAGGTGGCCCAGGTGGGCACGGCGTTCAACACCGTGCTCGAGAGTCTGGCCGCCCAGGACGCCGAGATCGCGACCGCCGCAGCCGAACGGGAACGGACCCTGGCGGCCTCGTTCGAGCAGCAACGCGCCGCCGAGGTGCAGGTCCGCCATCGCGCCCAGGCCGTGATCGACGAGACCGCCGGGTCGGTGACCACCGACCTGAACGAGCTGGGCGCCCAGGTCGAACGCGTCCGCGACGCAGCCGGCACCATCGACGAGCGGGTGAGCGCGACCGAGGCCGTCACCCGGGCCGTGGTCGAGCGCGCCGGGCACGCCGATCGTGTCGTCGGCGAACTCCAGGCGAGCCTGCGTGAGGTGGGCACGATGGCCCAGTTGATCGCCAATGTCGCCGACCAGACCAAGCTGCTGGCGCTCAACGCCACCATCGAGGCAGCCCGGGCCGGCGAGGCCGGGCGCGGGTTCAGCGTGGTGGCCGGCGAGGTCAAGGAACTGGCCGTCGAGACCGCCCGGTCGACCACGGCGATCACCGCGACCATCGGAACCCTGGCCGACCATGCCGGTGCGGTCGCCAGCACACTGACCGAGATGAGCCAGGGCATCAGCGGGGTGAACGATGCCACCGGGGTGCTCCGGCAGGTGGCGGCCGAGCAGTTCTCGGTCGTGGCCACCCTGCAGGAGCAGGTACGGGGCGCCGTCGAGCGTGTCGAGTCGATGACCAACCTGACCACGCGGCTGGAACGTCGCCGGCATCAGCGCGTTCCCGCCGGCGGGACGGTGCAGGTCAGTGCCGGGGGGCGCACGGTCGACGCGCAGTTGCTCGATGTCAGCGAGAGCGGGCTGCGGTGCAGCGGGGTGGGCCACCTGGCCGCGGGGACCGCCGTCCGGATCCGCTTCACCCTCGGCGGAGCGCCGGTCACCGCGGAGGGCATCACGATCCAGCGGCCCGGGGCGGGCGGTGACGAGGCAGGCGTGGAGTTCACCACCGTGCCCCCCGACACCCGGGCGCAGCTGAAGGCCCACCTGACAGCCCACGGCGTGACGCCGCTCTGAGCTCTGAGCTCCGAGCCACCGCTGGTAGGCTCCCCAGCCGATGAGCAGGTCGCCCGGTATCCTCGCGACCGCCGGTCCCCCGCGCCACGAGACCGCCCCGTCGGCAGACGGCTTCCGCCCCGAGATCCAGGGGCTGCGCGCGGTCGCCGTGGGACTGGTGGTGCTCTTCCATCTGTGGCCACGCCGGCTCGGCGGCGGCTACGTCGGGGTCGACGTCTTCTTCGTGATCTCGGGCTATCTGATCACCTCACACCTGTTCCGCGAGGTCGCCCGAACCGGCAGCGTGAACGTCGTCCGGTTCTGGGCTCGCCGGATCCGCCGGCTGCTGCCGGCGAGCTTCCTGGTGCTGGCCTTCGGCGCCGTCGGCACCCTGGCGTTGGCACCCCAGACGGTGTGGGCCGCCACCATCCGCCAGATCACGGCGAGCGCGCTCTACGTGCAGAACTGGGTGCTGCAGACCGACGCGGTCGACTACATGGCGCAGGACAACGAGCCGACCGCGGCGCAGCACTACTGGTCGCTGTCGGTCGAGGAGCAGTTCTACGCGGTCTGGCCGTTGCTCGTCGTCGGCGCGCTGTGGCTGGCCGCCCAGCGCCACCGGGCCACGGTCGACCTCACCGCACGCAGCGGCGCCGGCACCCCGGCAGACCTGGGACGGCGCCGCGCCGCCGTGGCGGGCACGCTCGGGGTCGTGGCACTGGCCTCGTTCATCGCCTCGGTCGTGATGACGGCCGCCGATCAGCCGGTGGCCTACTTCAGCACCTTCACCCGGGCCTGGGAGTTCGCCGTCGGGGCGCTGATCGCCCTGATTCCCGGACGCCCGGGGACCCCCGACGGCCCGATCCGGACGGCGCTGGGCTGGGTGGGCCTGGTCGCCGTCCTGATCGCCGGCGTGATGTACACCGAACGCAGCCCGTTCCCCGGCTGGATCGCGGCACTGCCCGTCCTCGGCACCGCCGCCGTGATCCTCGCCGGAGCCGGTCGTGGCCACACTCCCGGCTGGTGGCTGGGCCGGCGGCCGGCCACGTTCATCGGGGACATCTCGTACTCGATCTACCTGTGGCACTGGCCGTTGATCGTGCTCTTCCCCTACGTCACGGGGCACAAGCTGCGCTGGCCGGAGAAGCTTCTCGTCCTGGCCCTGACCGTCGTGCTCGCCTGGGCCAGCAAGACCTTCGTCGAGGATCCGCTGCGCACCCGGCCCTGGCTGGCCGCGGCACCTCGCCGGGCGTTCGCCTTCGCGGTGACCGGCATGCTCGTGTTCACCGTGGGGTATGTCGGGGTGAACCGCGAGCTCGACAGCCGCGAACGGGCCGATCGACTCGCTGCCGAACGCAATGCGGCCCGCATGGCTGCCTGCCTCGGGCCGAAGACGCTCGAACCCGGGGCACGGTGCCTCCCGGTGGAGGGCGACGGCCCCCTGGTCGTGCCGGCGGCCCAGGTCGCCGACCAGGGCCACAGCGCGATCCTCACGTCCTGCCAGCAGTCGCTCGTCTCCGCGCTGCTCAAGACCTGCGTGGTCGGCGCCACCGAGGGCGCGCGGCGCACGGTAGCGCTCCTGGGTGACTCGCATGCCGCGCAATGGACACCGCTGCTCGACGAGATGGGCAAGCAGCTGCGCTGGAAGGTCCTGGTGCACGTCAAGGGCTCGTGCCCGATGACGCTGGCCCGGCGGATCCTGCCCCGCGAGAACGGCGATGCCCGGCAGGTGGCGTGCGAGTCCTTCACCCGTCTGGCCCTGGCCGACATCGCGGCCCACCCCGAGATCACCGACATCTTCCTCGCCGCCAAACCCGGTGCCTACACCTGGACGTCGATGCCCGGACGGCCACTGAACGATCCCGGCGTCGACGGCTTCACCGCCGCGTGGCGCGAGTTGGCTGCGGGCGGGCGGCGGTTGCACCTGATCTCCGGGAC
Organism: Kineosporiaceae bacterium; assembly: GCA_016713225.1. Taxonomy (NCBI): domain Bacteria; kingdom Bacillati; phylum Actinomycetota; class Actinomycetes; order Kineosporiales; family Kineosporiaceae; species Kineosporiaceae bacterium. The sequence continues at coordinate 542,344 of JADJPO010000001.1, read as the reverse complement.
GCCGCGAACCATCGGCACCAGCGTGCCGACCTGCCTGCTCAAGCATCCGGACGACGTGCTGGCCTGTGCGGTTCGCCGGGACGCCGCGCTGCAGCGTGACGACCAGCGTCAGGTCGCCCGGGCTGCCTGGAAGGCGCCGATGTCCGTGATCGACCTGACCGACCGGTTGTGTGACACCTCATGGTGTTACGCCCGCATCGGGTCGCTGGCGGTCTACCGGGATGCCAACCACGTGTCGCTCGAGTACGCCCGGCTGCTGGCACCGCACGCCATCGCCCAGCTGCCCGCGGAGCTGCGCACCGGCTGACGTCTCGGACCGGTACGACGCACCGACCGACCGAGTTCACCCGATTGCCTGCTCAACACGGCCGGGGCAGCTGTCGACGTCGTGCTCATGCCGGCTGCGGAACGTGCTCTGCCCCCTGCCCGAATTCGAGTGCTGCCCCGTCTGCGGGTCATCGTTCGCCTGGCCACGGCTCTGGTGCTCGTGCTGGCCGGGTCCACGGCGGTGGCCACCCCGGCCTCCGCCGCGACCCTTCCCGGCGGCAAGGCCAACTATGTGGTGAGCGTGATCGGCGGCACGGTCAACGCCACCGGTGTTCGGCTGGCCAGTTACGCCTTCCGCAGTGACGGAACCGTGGTCCAGGAGTACTGGGCCTGGCGCCAGGACCGAATCACCGGCAAGGGGAACGCGAGCTGGGCCAAACCGTTCAGCGGCTACAAGACCACCGGGTGCCTGCGCCCCTGCCCGATCCGCACCCCGGTGGGGTTCCAGTCGGGGCGCCGCGGGACGGTGATCGTCGGGAAGTGGTCCATGAGCGGTTCGACGCTGACCATCCGGTTCGGCCAGGGAACCGCTGAACACTGGCGTATCGGTGCCGGGATGAGCGGGGTCGCCTCCGCCTCGCTGATCAGTTCCAGCCCACAGGTCCACGGCTGGGCCATCGGATCGAATGCCTCGCTCACCCGGGCGGTCGGCATGCGCACCATCTACGCGGCCCAACGTTTCTACGGCCCGTTGGCGCAGAACTCCTACGGTTCGGCCACCACCATGGCCCACATCGGATTCGCGTACCAGGGATATCGCCTCTGCAGCAATGGGTTGTGCATGCAGGGCACCAACGTCACATCGGCGAACAAGCGCACCTGGTTCAGCTCGTACTGGGCCGCCAACCCCACGCGAGACGGCCGTAAGGTGTTCTGGAACAACCAGACCGGTTCGGTGCAACAGACCGAGCAGCCCGGATCGACCTGCATCAGTGCCACGGGCGGCGGCCACACCGATGCCCTGCTGCAGGCCCTGGACGACTCCGGACGCATCGTCGGACTCGTCGGCGTCGAGGCGAGCCTCAACCAGCGCAAGCCCGGCCAGGCCGTCGTCGGCGCCTTCGCCATGGTGCTGCCCACTCACAGCACACTGGTCTCCTAGGCCGGCGGCGGGTGGACGGCGCAACGGTCGGGATCGGCGAGACAGCCTTCGCCGCCTATCTGCTCGCCCTCTCCCGGACCGCCGGGTTCGTGCTGATCACACCGCCGTTCAACACTCGCAGTGTGCCGGCCCGGGCCAGGGTCGGGCTGGCCGTGGCGCTCGCCCTGCCGTTGTCCGCCACCCAGGTCGCCACCCCCACGCTCGGTTCGGCCTCGCTGTACCTGCGCGCCCTGGCAGAGGCGTTCACCGGTCTGAGTCTCGGCTTCTTCGTGTTGCTCGCCGTGGCCGCAGTGCAGTCGGTGGGCGAATTGCTCGACGTGGTGGGGGGTTTCACGATGAGCACAGCCATGGACCCCCTGTTGATGGCTCAGACCTCGGTGATGGGGCGGTTGCATCAACTCACCGCGGTGACACTGCTGTTCGCCTCCGATGGCCATCTGGTGGTGCTCCGAGGGCTCTCACGAACCATGGGCACTGCCGGAACCGCCGTGCCGAACAGTGCGACGATGGCCGAAGCGGTCACCACCGACGTGGCGGGGCTGTTCACCAGTGCGATCCAGATCGCCGCCCCGGTGATCGCCGCCATGCTCGTGGCCGACGTCGCGCTCGGATTGCTCACCCGGGCCGCCCCCGCCCTGAACCCTTTTGCCCTGTCGTTTCCGCTCAAGATCGGCTTCACGCTGCTGTTGGCCGGGCTGATCATCGCCCGGCTGCCACAGGTGGTGCACACCCGGGTCGACCACGCCGTCCTGACGGTGGTCGATCTGGTGCACGCTGCCGGCGGGGGGTGACCTGTGGCGGATGACGCGGGCAAGACCGAGAAGCCCACGGCCAAGAAGCTCAAGGACGCCCGAAAGCAAGGTCAGTTCCCGCGGACGGCGGACGCCCCCACCTGGCTGGGAATCGCCGGGGGTGCGGCCATGCTGCCGTACACCGTGGCCGCCATCGGCGACCAGTTCCGGCGCTTGTTGGCCCGACTGTCCGCAGTCGGCGCCGAACCCGACACGCCCCAAGCCCTTGCGGCGTTGGCCGAGGTCCCGAAGGCGGTGTTGCTCGCCTGTGGCCCGCTGTGCCTGGCCGCTGCCACCGGAGCCGTTCTGGGCGCCGCCATCCAGGGGGTGCACCCGTCCGCATCGGTGATGAAGCCGAAGTTCAACCGGATGAGTCCCAAGCAGGGCCTGAAGCGGATGTTCGGCACCAAGGCCCTCTGGGAGGCCGCCAAGGCGGTGGCCAAGGTGACCGTGATCTCGATCGTGGTGTACTCGCTGGCCAAGACCCTCATACCGCAACTGATCGCACCCGGTCTGATGCCTCTCGCGGTCACGCTGGAGCGCACCCGTGCGGGCATGACGACGCTGCTGTGGGCAACCGTGGTGACCGGCCTGATCCTGGCCCTGTTCGACTACGGGTACATGCGCCACACCGTGATGAAGCAGCTGATGATGAGCCCTCACGAGGTCAAGCAGGAGATGCGTCAGAGCGAAGGCGACCCGATGGTCAAGAGCGCGATCCGCGCCCGCCAGATGGCCATGAGTCGCAACCGGATGCTCAGCGCCGTCACCGAGGCGGACGTGGTCCTGGTCAACCCGACCCACTACGCGGTGGCCCTGTCCTATCAGCCTCACCGAGGAGCACCCCGTGTGGTTGCCCGAGGAGCGGGGACACTGGCGCTGAAGATCCGTGAGATCGCCCGCGAGTCACGGGTTCCCGTCGTCGAGGACAAGCCGTTGACACGCCTGCTCTATCGGGTGTGTGACCTCGGGGACGAGATCCCGGGCGAGCTGTACATGGCCGTGGCCCGCATCCTCGCGTTCGTGATGGCCGCCGGTAAGCCGACACGCAGTGCGGGGGTGCGGCGTCCCAGCCAGGCAACGCCGTTGCCGGAGTTGCCTTCCCGCTCGCAGATGCGGGCACGTCGGGCGCGGCAGACACGTAGTGATCGGGCTTCGACCGGGGTTTGACGGGTCTCGGGTCGGTTGGGGTTCGGGGTGTGGGTTGGTGGTCGGGTGGGGTGGGTGGGGTTGTCGCGCGCGGCGATCCATCCGCGCTCGCAGGCTCGCGCTCCCGCCAGACCCAGCCAGCCGCGCGCGACAACCCCACCCACCCCCACCCTCTACGCGACCCTCCACCCGGCTTGGGTTGGCGTGAAAACCGTTGCGGGGTAGACGGATTCGACGGCCTGCCCAATGGCGTTCGAACAGGTGTTCCGGTAGAATCGGGGCATGTTCACGCCCGACCTGTTGCACGACGCGGACGCCGAGGTGGCTCGGCTCAGCGTCGAGAACGAGGCGTTGCGGGCGCAGGTCGAGACACTCCGGGAGCAGAACACCGTCCAGCGTGAACAGCTCGACCGCGGCTCGGCACGGTTGTCGGCGCGGGAGGCGGTGTGGGACTGGTTCACCGACGGCGGACCGGAGAACGAGGACGAGCGGGATGCGGTGGCGGGGCGGATCTGCCGGACGTTCCTGACCCCGGGAACTGTGGAGCCCTCGTTGGTGACCGTGGCGGCGGTGACGTTGGCGCAGTCGCAGCCGTCGGGGCTCACGGATGCGGAGGTGGTCTCGGCGGCGGTGGCGTGCCGGCAGGCGATCACCCACATCGAGTTGACCCAAGCCCAGCTGACCCGCGAGCTGGCGTGGCGGTATCAGGCGCGGCATCCCGAGGAACTGGACCTGGATGTCGAGGTGAACCTGCCGGCGTGGGTCCGCGACCCCGAGGAGCGGGCGTTGACGGCGGCGATCGAGGAGGTCGCCGCGGTCGCGCGGATCAGTCCGTCGGGGTTGCGGGCGCGGGTGGAGATGCTGGCGACCTGGCCCGAGGACCACGGCCGGCTGTACCGGGCACTGCTCGACGGCACGATCTCGACCACCCGGGCGCGGGAGGTGGCCCGCCAGACCGGACGTCTGGCGGCGGGTCGGGCGCGGGACTGGGTGGAACAGATGATCCTGCCCGTCGCCGAACAGCTCGGCGCCGTGGGGTTGCGTAACCGGATCGAGCGGTTGATCGCCCAAGCCGATGCGGTGGCGTATCGGCGGATCCTGGACGACGCCGCAGCGGAGAAGGACACGGTCAAGGTCAGCCAGCAGGGCTACGGGCGGGCCCATCACCGACGTATCGGGGCTCGATCACCAATATCGCCGACCTGCACGCTGCGCTGCTGCACCGGGTCCGGGCCGCGACCTGCCCCGGCACCGGCACCACCACCAGCCCCAACGGCGGGGCGGGGTGCCGCGGGCACCGGTCGGGCAGGATGCGACCGGGGTGGGTCGGCGGGGCGGCGAACAGCAGGCGGCCTCGATGGCACAGATCATGTTCGACCTGATCACCGACCCCGACACCATCACCCCACTGCTACCCGCCGTCGGCGACCCGGACACCGAGACCACGGCACAGGCGACCGGTGACGACGTGGTCGGTGGCGGCGTGACCGGTGGCGGCGTGACCGGTGGTGGCCTGCTCGGCGGCGGGGCCGTCAGCGCCCCGGCACCGGCCTGCCCGGGGATCCGGGTCGAACCGAGGGTGTCGTTGAACGTGACCATCCCGTTCCAGGTCCTGGCCGCGCTGTGGGCCGGGCAACCGCCACCGACCGGGTCCGGATGGGTCGAGACCACCGGCCACGGACCCATCCCCACGGAGGCCCTGGCCGCGATCCTCGACAAGTACGGCCAACGCGCCCTGTGGCACTGCCAGGTGCTCGACGACCGACCCGACTCCCCGACCTACGGCGCCCTGATCGCGATCGGACGCGCCGCCACCGACCCGGGATACACGCCGTCGCCGTTCGTGAAGGCGTTGGTGAAGGCTGCCCGGCCGCGCTGCTCGCACCCCGGGTGCGGACGCCCCGCCATCGAGGCCGACCTCGACCACGTCACCGCCCACGCCAAGGGCGGGGCGACCGACGAGAAGAACCTGGCCCCCCTGTGCCGGTTCCACCACCTGCTCAAGCACCACGCCGGGTTCACCCCGACCCTCGACCCGACCACCGGACAGGTCACCTGGCGCACGCCGTCCGGACACCACGTCAGCGAACCACCCGACACCCCACCACCCCTGGCGGCTGAGGGTGACCTGCCCGGTGCCTGGCCGCTCCTGCCGCCACCGCGCCGTCCCGAGGGCAACCCGCCGCCGTTCTGAACCACTCAAAGCACCCGGCGGGTCCTGACCGGAAACCTAGGCCCGCGCTCGAGCTTCAGGCGGCGGCGTACGAGCGCTGATATCCACCCAACACGATGCTCAGGCTCGCCCAGGTGCCCAGCGCCACGAGCAGCAGCGCCAGGTAGTCGTGCTCCTGCATCCAGATCACCGGCCGCCCCACCATCGGCACGACCAGGCGCAGCTCACCCCGAACCGACTCCGGCGCCACCGTGTCGGAGTCGTTGTTCTGATTCGCATCGCCCTTGGTGATCACGACCCCGTTGGCCTCGTAGCTCACCAACCGGTGCAGGTAGTAGCCGCTGGCCTTGCTCGCATCGCGCACCAAGACCACCCGGCCCGGCGGCAGCGTGGCGGGTCCGACCCTGGCGGGCGCGATGACCGTGACATCACCCGGGGCGATCGTCGGCATCATCGATCCGCTGAGCACCACCCGCGGTTGCCATCCGATCAGCGAGGGTGCGTGCGACCAGAACAGCAGGCTCACCACCACCGTCAGGTACACGATGGCGACGAACTGCATGGCCAACGCACCGATCCGCCGCACCCCGATCATCACCGCCTCCTCGCATCCCCCGGTCGGTCGAGGGGGTGCGGGTATGAGGCGTTGGCGAGCCTCGGCTCAGCTGCGTGACTCCCAGGTGAAGGTGGCCCCGGCCGAGGCGCCCTGCTGGCCGCTGGGAGCGGCGGCATTCAGCGTGTAGTCGAAACGGTAGACCCGGTACTCGCCCGCCCCGGCGGGCGCGAAGGCACCGACGCCGGTGGCGTAGTTGGTGGCTGCCGTGGTGAAACCGGCCAGCGTTCCCGAGTAGATCTGGGTGCCGGCGAAGCCGGTGCACCCTCCCGCGTAGGTGCCGTTGTTACCGAGCGCCGTCGCCTCCTGCACCACCAGGTCGATGTACGGGCCGAGGGTTCCGGTCGACGACCCGCCGTAGAGCTTCACGGTGGCCGCGATCGACCCTGTGTAGCTGACCCTGATGCACTTGCTGCCGGTGTCCCCCGGCAACAGCCCGGTGGCCGAGAACAGCGCCGAGCCCGCATCGTCGTCCCCGAGCACGACGGTGCCCGCGGCCCATTGGTCGGCCGGGTTGGCCGTGCTGGCCGTGAAGGCCGCACGGGTGCGTTCGTTGACGAGCACCGCGGTGAGCAGCAGTGCGGTCAGCACGGCGGCGATCAGCAGGCGCCGTCGGCGCCGACCCAGCTCTGACCCCGAGGCCGGCGCGGGGTGGACGCTGGTCACACGACTCCTCCGGCTCTGGGTGGACGGGGACAGCCCACCTCGGTCGTATCTGAGATCGGTCGATCAGAGCTCGAGGTTGACCCCGCCCCGGGAACCGTCACCCGAGCGGCCCGCTCAAGCCGAGCGCCCCGGCTGCCGATGCAGAACGAAGCCACGGACGGCTGCCCGGCGCACGGACCCTCACGCGCCAGAGCCCCTGTGGAGGTCGGCGCATGGCGTCCAGCCGAGCGGCCCGCCTCGCCGTCCCCATCATCGTGGTCATCGTCGTCGTGATGATGGTCGTGCCGCTGCCGGCGACCGTGCTCGACATCCTGATCGCCTCGAACCTGGCGATGTCGTTGCTGGTGCTCCTGGTGGCCATGCAGGTGCGCAAACCGTTGGAATTCGCGGTGTTCCCCACCCTGGTCCTGGTGGGAACGATCTTCCGGCTGGCGCTCAACGTCTCATCGACCCGCCTGGTCCTGCGGGACGGCTTCGCCGGCAACGTGATCGAGGCCTTCGGCCACATCGTCATCGGCGGCTCACTGGTCATCGGCCTGGTGGTGTTCGCGATTCTGGTCATCATCCAGCTGACCGTGGTGACCAACGGTGCCGCCCGGGTCGCCGAGGTGGGCGCCCGATTCACCCTCGACGCCATGCCCGGTAAGCAGATGGCCATCGACGCCGACCTCAACTCCGGCCTGATCGACGAGGACGAGGCGCGCCGCCGCCGCAAGGAGGTCGCCGCCGAGGCGGACTTCTACGGCGCGATGGACGGTGGCACCAAGTTCGTCAAGGGCGATGCCGTCGCCGCGGTGATCATCACCCTGGTCAACCTGATCGGTGGCTTCGCCGTCGGCATGATCAGCGAGGGGCTCTCGCCGTCCGACTCGATCCACAAGTACAGCCTGCTCTCGGTCGGCGACGGTCTGGTCTCGCAGATCCCGGCCCTGTTGATGTCGGTTGCCACCGGCGTCATCGTCACCCGCTCGACCAGCGAGGGCGACGTCGGCAACGACCTGGTCGGTCAGCTGTCGCAGCACCGTGAAGCGCTGCGCATCGGCGGCGGCGCCCTGATCGCCCTCTGTTTCGTGCCCGGCATGCCCAAGATGCCGTTCCTGGTCGCCGGCGGCTTCCTGCTGTTCGCCTCGACCCGCTCGACCGACGAGTCGGCCGGCCCGGCGACGCCGGCGCCCGGTGCGGTGCCGCTGCCCGCCGCCGGTGGCCTGCCCCCGGACGGCGCGCAGGCCGCCACCGACCCGATCAGCGACTCGCTCAAGGTCGACCCGCTGGAGCTCATGCTCGCTCCCGACCTGGTCGATCTCGTCGACCCGGCCCGCGGTGGCGACCTGCTCGACCGGGTGCGCGCGCTGCGCCGCAAGACCGCACTCGACCTCGGCCTGGTGCTGCCGCCGGTCCGCACTCGCGACGGCGGGCAGTTGCCCCCGGGCAGCTACGAGATCCGCATCGGCGGGGTTCCGGTCGCCACCGGCGAGGCGCCGTCCGGTCACTTGTTGGCGATCGGGGACGTCGGCGAGCACCTGCCCGGGCGCCGCACCACCGAGCCGGTCTTCGGCCTGCCCGCGGTGTGGGTGCCGGCCGAGTACCGGGCCACCGCCGAGCTCACCGGGGCCACCCTGGTGGAGCGGGCGGCCGTGGTCACCACCCATCTCGCCGAGATGGTTCGGCGTCACGCCTCACGCCTGTTGTCGCTGGACGACACGCGTGAACTGCTCGAGGTGCTCAAGGCGGAGCGTCCGGCTGCCGTCGAAGAACTGGTGCCCGCCTTGTTGCCGTTGAGCTCGCTCCAGAAGGTCCTGCAGGCCTTGCTGGACGAACAGGTCTCGATCCGTGACCTCGGCCGGGTGCTGGAGGGCGTGGGCCAGCGCGCCCGGGCCACCACCGATGCCGATGCCCTGCTCGAAGCGGCCCGGATGGCCCTCGGGCCGGCCCTGACCTCGCAGTACGTCAGTAACGGCGTGCTGCACGCGATCACCTTCGACCCGCACATGGAGGCCGAATTGGCCGAGGGACTACGCGCCAGCGAGCAGGGCGTGGTGATCGCGCTCGACCCGATGTCGGCGAACCGCCTGGTCACCGACCTGGGCGCCCTGGTGAGCGGCGCCGAGAACGTGGGCCTCAGCCCGGTGTTGCTCACCGCCGGCCCGCTGCGACTGCCGGTTCGCCGGCTGATCCGCGGCGCTTTCCCCCAACTCCCCGTGATCGCCTTCGGCGAGACGGCGGGGATCGGATCCATCGAGACCGTCGGGCAGGTGAGCCGTGGCGAGTTTGTTGCTCGAGGGTGACGACCTGGAGCAGTTGCTCCTCCGGGCGCAGCGTGAGGGCGGGCCGCATGCCCGCATCGTGCGCGCCGAGAAGGTCCGTCACGGAGGCGTGATGGGCTTCTTCGCCCGCGAAGGGTACGAGGTCGCGCTCGAGATCCCGGACGACGCCCCCGGCGCGCCCAGCGTCGCGGCACCCGACCCGGCCGCCGGGGAGGACCGTGCCCCGGTAGAGGCGTTGCTGGACCGGCTCCAGGATCGCCTGGTCGACACCGCCGAGGTCACCGTGGCCGATCTGAACGCCCCGGCCCCGCCGGTCGATCCGGCCGTACCGGACCCCGAGCGGCCCAGCTTCACCCCCTTCGGTGCGACCTTCGAAGCCGCCCTGCAGGAGTTCGGGGACGTGGTGCAGGAGGCCCAGGCCCGTGAGTCGCTGACCCGGCCCGCATTCCGGGCCCGAAAGCAGCGCACCACCTCGACTCTCGAACCCGCAGCCCTCGAACCGTCACCCCTCGCACCCACCGTGGACGAGCCGGCGCACGCCCAACCAGCAGAGATCGAAGCGGCTCAGCTCGAACCGGCGCTGATCGAACCGGCTCCGATCGACGAACACGCCACGGCCACGCCCGAACCGGTCGTCGCCGCGGACCATCCCGACCAGAAGGTCGTCCCGATGCCCCCCGAGCAGGTCAACGCAGGAATCGACCCGGTCGCCCCGGTGCTCCCGGCCGGTGGCGGGTTCGAGGACCCGTTCGCCACCCCGTTCGCGGCCGAATCGGCCACGGCGCGCCCGATCCGGTCGGCAGAGACCCTGGTGAGCCCGCTCGACATCCGGTCGGCGGCCTCGCTGGAGGCCCCGGCCGCCCCCGTCGCCCCCGACACCGTGGTCGGCTGCACGTTGGCCGCACCCGCTCCAGCGGCCGAGATCCTCACCGTGCCGCTCGGTGCCGCCGCGCGCCGTCCGGTGCCGACCGTCATCCCGCCGCCGGCGCGCCACAGCCGCCGCCGGGCGCTGGACGACACCGGCCCGGCGTTGAGCGAGATGCTCGACCCGGTGCTCGCGGTCGAACGCGTCGCCGCCCGCAGCGTGGCGGGTCAACCCCTGTCGGCCGCCCAGGACCTGGTGTTCCAGGTTCCAGTGCCCGGCTTCGACCCCGATCGTGCGCCGCGCCGGGACATCGACTGGGAGCGCGAGCTCGCCCTCGCCGCCCACACCGCCGCCTACGCCGCGGTGTACGCCAGCGTGCACGAGGACGGCATCGCCGGATCCCAGGGATTGCGCCTCGCCTCGCGAGGCAGCACGGCGGTGGCCGTCGAGACGGCTCCCCACCTCGTGGACGACCCGCTGTTCGGGCCGCTGCCGTCGCAGGCGTCGTTCCGGCCGGCGGTGTTCGAGCCCGTCGCGTCCGGGCATGCCGCCCTGGCCGGTCCAGCTGATGCGCGATCCGATGCGCGACCTGGCCGTCACGGCGTGGTCCCACCGCTACCCCCGGCCGGTGAAGGTTGGCACCGATCGCCCCGGCATTCGTCCGAATGGGGGACGCCCGTGCCATCAGGTCATTGGGGCTTCGTGCCGACATCTGCTCACATGGTGATCGAAGACTCCAGCACCGCCGACGCCGGACGCAACCAGGCCGGGTCGCGGCCCGAGTTCACCGCGCTGCTCGACCAGCTGCGGTCCCCGGCTGCGTCCGAGGCCTCCGACGGCCGTCACAGCGCCCGGGAGAGCACCTGGACGCCGAGCGACGGTCTCGACGAGCTGATCCCCGAGCCCATCGCGGCCGAGGTCGCGCGGAACGTCGTGGACCAGCTCGACGGGCACGGTGAGACCCCCGACGACCTGCCGGCCGAGGCACCGGCCACCGAACCGGCCGCCGGATCGGCCGCCGGGCGGGAGAAGACGGCGCTGGGCAGCGACATGGTCGAGAGCATCCGGCGGCAGGCGCAGGCGGCGATCGACGAGGTCTACAGCACCGCCGGCCTGGTCGAGGACGCGATGCGCACGAACAGCGCATCAGCCGCCATCCCGATGCCGCGGCGCGAGTCGCTGCGCACCATCTCCGAACGCTCCGTGACACCGTCGATCGCTTCGGACGACGACCCCGACCCGGGCGACGACCTCGCCGAGCCGGCCGGCGTGATGTACCAGGTGATCGCCGAGGTGAACGCCGACGGCAGCGCGGAGGCGGACGAGATGCCCGCCGTCCCGTACTTGGACGACACCCACGACACCCACGACACCCACGACACGGTTGTCACCGACACCCCCGACCTGACCGCCACCGTGATGCGGGACGCCGGGCGGCTCATCGTCGACCAGCTCACCTTGCGGGGACTGGGCGTTCCCTCGGCCTTCGTCGAGCGGATGCACGGCGGTGACCGGTACGCCGACGTCTGGCAGTCGCTCGAACACCTGCCGGTGCCGGAGATCGACCCCGACGTGCCGCTGGTCGCCGTGATCGGCGCGCCCGAGGCGGTCCTGCTCGAGGGCCACCGAGTGGCCGTCGACCTGGCCATCGGCGACTCCCCGCGGCCCGTCGTCCACGTGCCGGCCGGTGCGATGCTCGATCTGCCGGCACTCATCGGCCGTCACACGCACTGCGTGGTCACGATCGAGACCGACGGCAGCGGCGACTACTCCCAGGTGCTCGAGCCCCTGGGCCGGATCGCGCCCGGGGCCGTGATCGTCGTCCTGGACGCCCACGACGACATCGCCGAGGCCCGCCGCTGGCTGTTCTCGCTCGGTGACGTCGATGCCATCGCCCTGGACGGCGTCAGCACCAGCCCGACCCCCGCGCTGATGATGCAGCTCGGTGTGCCCATCACCCGACTCGACGGCATCCCGATCGACCGGCTGACCTGGACCGCCCTGCTGTGCGCCCAGCTCGAGGCGGCCCACCCAGCCTGATGAACCCGACCACTGCAGGAGTCGGCCTGGCGACACTGATCGCCGGGCCGACCCTGTATGCCATGGTTGCGCGGGGTGAGCTCGAGGCCACCGCCGCCCTCGAACGGGGGGCCGTGGTGGCCCTGGCCTGTGCCCTCGGCGCCCGATGGATCATGAAGATCGCCGACGGCTACGCCGTCGAACAGGAGCGCCTGCGACGCCGGCAGGCCGCCGAGGCCCGCCAGGCCGAGGACGACGCCCAACTCGCCGCCACGGTCGCCAAGATGATGGCCGCCAACGACGCGCCTCGACCCCCTGAGGGCGACAAACCGGATTAGCGTGGCCATCGCGCCCTGACCTGCGGCGAGGCGGTGTCCTTACCGGCCGGTCACTCCTACCCTGACGGGGCGAAACGACCTCTGGCGGAGAGTGGGGCATGACACAGCTACGGCGCGTGGCGATCGTCAACCGGGGCGAGGCGGCCATGAGGCTGATCCACGCCGTCCGGGAGCTCTCGACCCGCACCGGGGAGCCGATCGAGACCATCGCCCTGCACACCGACGGCGAACGCACGGCGATGTTCGTCCGCGAGGCGGACCATTCCTACGCCCTCGGCCCGGCCTCGGCCCGGCCCTACCTCGATCACGCCGTGCTCGAACGTGCCCTGCGCGAGACCCGGGCGGACGCCGCCTGGGTCGGCTGGGGCTTCGTCGCCGAGGACGCCACGTTCGCCGAACTTTGCGAACGCATCGGGGTCACCTTCGTCGGCCCGACCCCGGCGGCGATGCGCGACCTGGGCGACAAGATCGCTTCCAAGATCATTGCGGAGCGGGCCGGCGTCCCGGTGGCGGCGTGGAGCGACGGCCCGTTGCCCGACCTGGCCACCGCGCTCGAGCACGCCGCCCGGATCGGCTACCCGATGATGCTCAAGGCCGCGGCGGGCGGCGGGGGCCGCGGCATCCGTGTGGTGCGCAGCGACGCCGAGCTCACCGAGGTGTTCGACCGCACCCGCGACGAGGCGCTGCGCGCTTTCGGCAGCGACGTGGTGTTCCTCGAGCGGCTGGTCACCGGCGCCCGGCATGTCGAGGTGCAGCTGATCGGCGACGGTCAGGGGGCGGCGTGGGCGCTCGGCGTACGCGACTGCTCGGTGCAACGGCGCAATCAGAAGGTGATCGAGGAATCGGCCTCGGTGGCCCTGGATGCCGAGCAGGTGGCGCTGCTGAAGGACTCGGCGGCGCGATTGGCCCTGGCGGTGGGCTACCGCGGTGCGGGGACGGCCGAGTTCCTCTACCAGCCGGACGAGCGCACCTTTGCCTTTCTCGAGGTCAACACCCGGCTGCAGGTCGAGCACCCGGTCACCGAGATGACCACCGGACTCGACCTGGTCGCCCTGCAGCTCGGTGTGGCCGGCGGCCTCACGTTGCCCGAGCTGGTGGGCGAGCAGCCGGGCGAGTCCGGGCATGCCGTCGAGGCCCGACTCAATGCCGAGGACCCCGACCGTGACTTCGCCCCCGCACCGGGACGGATCTCGTTGCTGCGCCTGGCCACCGGGCCCGGTCTACGGATCGACACCGGCGTCAGTGAGGGCGATCTGATCCCGGCGGACTTCGACTCGATGATCGCCAAGGTGATCGCGTACGGCGCGGATCGCGAGCAGGCCCTGGCCCGCCTGCGCCGGGCGCTGGAGGACACCACGGTGGTCATCGAGGGCGGGACGACGAACAAGTCGTTCATCCTCGACCTGCTCACCCGAGCCGAGGTGCGCACCGGCAGCGCCGACACCGGCTGGATCGACCGGGAGCGCGCCGCGGGCGGCCTCACCAATCACCGGCACGCCGGAATCGCCTTGGTGGCAGCGGGAATCGACGCGTACGACGAGGCACAGCGCACCGAGCGGAACCGATTCCTGGCCACCGCCTGGGGCGGGCGGCCCCAGGGACGCCACGAGGCCGGCCGCGAGTTCGCGCTCGGACTGCGCGGCGCCACCCACGACCTCGCCGTGGCCCAGGTCGGCCTGGACCGGTACCGGGTCAGCGTCGACGGCGACGTGGTCGAGGCCACCCTGGAGCGGCTCGGCCCGTTCACCGGCCGCCTGGCCGTCGAGGACAGCACCCACAAGGTGGTCATGGCCACGCATGCGGCGTCCCACCTGGTCGAGGTGGATGCCGCCGTGCACCGCATCACCAAGGACTCCGGCGGCGTGGTTCCCTCGCCGGCACCGGCGCTGGTGGTGGCGCTGCCCGTGACCGCTGGTGACGTCGTCGCAGCCGGTGCACCGGTGATCGTGCTCGAGTCCATGAAGATGGAGACCGTGATCCCGGCGCCGTATGCGGCGCGGGTGCGAGAACTGTTGGTGGGCGAGGGCGATCAGGTCGGCGCGGGTCATCCGCTGCTCGCTCTGGAGCCGATCGAGGACGAGGGCGACGAGGCGGCCGCGGCCGCACAGGCCCCCGGTGTCCCGGTCGAGCTGCCGCTGCCCTCGGCCGAGCTGGCCCCTCGCGACCAGGCCCTCAGCGCCCTGGCCGACCTGCGAAACCTGTTGCTGGGCTTCGACATCGCCCCCGACCAGGGCCGCCCGCTGGTGGCCGAGTACCGGTCGCTGTGCGATGAACAGGTGAGTTCGGCCGGCAGCGCCGCGGGCTCGGCGCTCGACGGCGCCCTGCTCGAGGCCGAACTCGACGTCCTGACCGTCTTCGCCGACCTGTGCGAGCTGACCCGCAATCGCCCCCATGCGGGCGATGTCGGCGAGGTCGCCGGCGAGCAGGTGCACAGCCCGCGCGAGTACTTCCACGTCTACCTGCACTCGCTGGACGCCGACCGCGAGCGGTTGCCGGACGACTTCCGCAGCAAGCTGATTCGCATGCTCGGCCACTACGGCATCGACTCCCTCGACCGCACGCCACATCTCGAGGAGGCTGTCTACCGGGTGTTCCTCGCCCAGCAACTGACACCGTCCCAGGTGCCGGCGGTCGCCGAGTTGCTCGAGCGCTGGCTGTCGAGTCCCATGCCGTTCGACGGACTCGCCCGCCGGGCCCGCGACGTGCTCGACCGGCTGGTGATGGCCACTCAGCTGCGGTATCCGACCATCGGCGACCTGGCCCGCAGCGCCCGGTACCGATGGTTCGAGGCGCCCCTGACCGAGGCGGCCCGCGAAGCGGCCTACGACGAGGTGCGAGCCCACCTGGCCCACCTGGCCGCCCACCCCGATGCCGGCGATCACGACGAGCGGGTGAACGCCCTGGTGGCCAGCCCCGAGCCGCTGGTGCGCTTCCTCGCCGACCGGCTGCGGACGACGGGCGCCCCGGTCGAGCCGATGCTCGAGGTGCTGGTGCGCCGCCATTATCGCGATCACACCCTGAACCGGCTCGAGGTGCACGACATCGGCGGCCGCGCCTTGGTGACCGCCGATTACGTGATCGACAACCGACCCTCACACCTGGTGGCCACGGTCGCCGATCTGGTCGAGCTGACGCCGGGGTCGGTACTGGTCGACCTGTTGCAGACCCGGGTCGACGCCGCGCCCGCCGGACACGAGACCGTGATCGACCTGTACCTGGTCTGGCCCGGGATGCCCGAGTCCGAGGCCGCCGCCGAGCAGCTGCACCAGATCGTCAACGGGCTCGACGTCGCCCGCCGGGTGCGCCGGCTCACCGTGGTGAGCTGCTCGGCCGCCGACGCGGTCCGCCACATCACGTTCCGCCCACAGGGACTCGGTGCCTCCGACAGCGATCGGACCTCGGCGGCCACCGGGGCCGTGGTGCCCGGCGACGTGGTCGAGGATGCCCTGGTGCGCGGCGTCCACCCGATGGTGGGCCGGCGGCTCGACCTGTGGCGGCTGAGGAGCTTCCAGCTCACCCGACTCGACTCACCCAGCGACGTGCTGCTCTACCGGTGCGTCGCGCCGGACAATGATGCGGACGTCCGCCTGGTGGCCATCGCCCAGGTGCGCGAACTCACCATCGACCGTGATGCCGACGGCCGGGTGCACTCGCTGCCCGAGGCCGAGCGAGCGCTGGCGAACTGCATGGACGCCATCCGTCGGGCCCGGGCGGCCGAGCAACAGCGCCGAGGACGCCGGATCACGTTGGACATGAACCACATCTGGCTCTACATCTGGCCCGTGATCGACGCCGAGGTCGACCAGTTGACCGCGTTGCGGCGCGCCTTCGCTCCGCTGACCGTCGGTGCCGGCGTCGAGGAGGTGGTGGCCCAGGGGCGCATCGCCCTCGGTGCCGGCGAGCCGACCCAGATCGCGGCCCGGTTCTCGTATCAGCCGGGCTCGGGCGTCGAGGCGAGTGTCGGGCCACCGCCCAAGGCTCGGCTCGAACCCCTGGACGACTACGCGCAGAAGGTGTTGCGCTCACGGCGTCGAGGCACGGTCTACCCGTACGAGCTGGTCCAGCTGCTGCTCGAGGGCGGCGGCTCGTTCGTCGAGCACGACCTGGTCGGCGGCGACGGCGTTCTCGTGCCGGTCGAGCGACCTCCCGGCGGGAACACCGCCGGGGTGGTGGTCGGTCTGGTGAGCACCCCGACGGTGCGCTTCCCCGAGGGGTTGCGTCGCGTCGTCCTGATCGGCGACCCCACCAAGGCGCTGGGCGCCGTGGCCGAGGCCGAGTGCCTGCGGATCATGGCCGCCCTCGACCTGGCCGAGCAGCAGGGCCTGCCGGTGGAGTGGTTCGCCCTCTCGGCGGGCGCCCGCATCTCGATGACCTCGGGTACCGAGAACATGGACTGGGTGGCTCGTGCCTTGCGCCGGATCATCGAGTTCACCCAGGCCGGTGGCGAGATCAACGTCGTGGTCACGGGCATCACCGTTGGGGCGCAACCGTATTGGAACGCCGAAGCGACGATGCTCATGCACACCAAGGGCATTCTGGTGATGACTCCGGACAGCGCCATGGTGCTGACCGGAAAGGCCTCCCTCGACTACTCCGGTGGCGTCTCGGCCGAGGACAACTTCGGCATCGGTGGCTATGACCGGGTGATGGGTCCCAACGGGCAGGCCCAGTACTGGGCCGTCGACCTGGCCGGGGCCGTCGACGTCCTGTTCGCGCACTACGCGCACAGCTATGTCGCCCCGGGGGAGCGGGTGGCCCGCTCGGTGGCCAGCACCGACCCGCGCGATCGCGACGTGTGCGACTACCCGCACCCCCTCGTGGACGGCGCTGCCCCGGACTTCCGCACCGTGGGCGACATCTTCTCGGCGGTGGTCAATCCCGAGCGCAAGAAGCCGTTCGACATCCGCACGGTGCTGCGCGCCGTGGCCGACGCCGATCACGCCCCGCTGGAACGCTGGGCCGGAACGGCCGAGGCCGACACCTGCGTGGTGATGGATGCCCACCTCGGTGGGCACCCGGTCTGTCTCCTCGGCATCGAGTCCAGATCCGTTGCCCGACGGGGATTCCCGCCCACCGATGGCCCGGACACCTGGACCGCGGGGACGCTGTTCCCCCAGTCCTCGAAGAAGGCGGCCCGCGCCATCAACGCGGCCAGTGGCAGCCGGCCGGTCGTCGTCCTGGCGAACCTGTCGGGCTTCGACGGTTCGCCGGAGTCGATGCGTCGACTGCAGTTGGAATACGGCGCCGAGATCGGCCGGGCCGTGACCAACTTCGACGGCCCGATCGTGTTCTGCGTGATCTCGCGCTACCACGGTGGGGCGTTCGTGGTGTTCTCCAAGGCGCTCAACGACCGGATGCAGGTGCTGGCGGTCGAGGGTTCGTTCGCCTCGGTCATCGGCGGTGCCCCCGCAGCCGGCGTGGTGTTCACCGGCGAGGTCGATGCCCGAACCTCGGCCGACCCCCGGGTGCGAGCGGTGGAGCGCTACCTGGCCAATGCCGGCGAGGCCGAGGCGGCGTTGCAGCGCCGGGAGCTGTCCGAACTGCGGGCCGCGGTGCGGGCCGAGAAGCTGCGCGAGGTGGCCGCCGAGTTCGACGCGGTGCACTCCATCGAGCGCGCGGTCCAGGTGGGTTCGGTCGACGCGATCATCCCTGCCTCGAGGCTTCGCCCGGAGCTCATCGCCGCCATCGAACGGGGCCTGACCCCAACCCCGTGATCATGCAATTCGTGCACGCTCGTGAATGAATTCACGAGCGTGCACGAATTGCATGATCACGGTTGGGGGGTGGGTCAGGACTGGGTCAGGCCGTGGACGACGGTGAGCGATTCGCTCAGTGACTCGAGATAGGCACGCGAGACGTCGAAGGGCATGAACCCGGTCGCCGCGATGGCATCCATGTCGTCCTGCTCGTGGGCCAGGACCGCCGTCAGCGCGCGCCCGGCCTCGCCGTCCCCGTCCAGGAGGGCGGCACGGGCCTGCGCCCCGATCCCGGCGCCCGCGGCCACCTCGGCAGGGTCACCGCCGAGCAGGTCGGCACACCCCGACAGCAGTCCGACGGTGTACGCCAGATCGCCCTCGTGACTGGCCAGACGCTTGCAGGCGAAGGCCCGGGCCAGCACGCTCCACAGATCATCGGAGCGACCTCGGGCCGCACCGCCCTCGAGCAGGGTGAGCACCACCCAGGAGCGCAGCCGGCGCGGCCCCAGCAACACGATCGCCTGGTGCAGTGAGGCGATCTCCGCGGCGAGCCCGTGGGACGCCGAGTTCGCCGTCCGCAGCAACCGAAGGGTCAGTCCGGGGTCACTGCCCACCATCTGCTCGATGGACTCGATGGGCACGTCGGGATCCCCGAGACTGTTCAACAAGCGCACGCACACCAGCTGGAGCGGCGAGAGGGTGCGCCCCTCCAGCACGCTGGGCCGCTGCAGATGGCTCCCCTGGAACAGCTCGAATCCCAGTGCCACGCAACTGTTCAGCGTGGCCGCATTCTCGATGTCGGTGGCGAGCAGGGTGGCCCCACCCGAACGTGCCTGGGCCACCGCCTCCGACAACGCCGGACCCGTGATCCCCGCGACGTCGATGGCCACGAAGTCGGCCAGGTCGATCAGCATCCCGTGGGCAGCCTCCCCGCGATACCCCTTGAGGGCCAGTCGATACCCGGCGTCCTTGAGGGTCCGCAGGCCGAGCAGCAGCTCGTGATCGACGGCCAGGGTGTCGACCAGCTCCACCACGACGTTCTCGGGTTCCACCGGGATCGGGATCACCCCGGTGAGGAACGCCCGGGTGAAGTTGATGAACACCGGCCGGCCGTCGGCGATAGCCTCCAGCCCGAACGTCCCGAACGTGGTCGCGATCAACTGTGACGTGGCCTGTTCACCGGCCACCTCCTCCCCGCCCGAGGCGCCGGCGTGGAACAACATCTCGTAGGCGGCCACGTGGCGTTCGGCATCGTAGATCGCCTGCCGGCCCACGCGGGTGCGACGCACGAGGTCCGAGCGCGGTGGCTCGACCAGGTGTGCGGACATGGTGGCTCCTTCGGCGATCAGGGGCGAGACGGGCCGATCAGCGGCAGATCAGCGAGATCAGGCCCTTGCCGTACCCGGCCACGTCGATCTCGACATCCATGCGATTACCCGCCGAGGCGCTCAGCGTGGCGATGTCGCCCGGAACGGACCCGTTGGGGCCGAGCATCTCGTAGAGCCGCACGTGGGGGGCGTTGGGCACGTTGAACACCGCCGAGAGCACGTTCAGCACCTCGTAGCAGTTGTCCCGCAGTGACGGGAAGAGCTCCTTGCTGTCGATGGCGTCGTCCACACCACCCTTGGGCAGCATCGCCAGGGCGCCACCGAGCCGGGCGCCCGCCTCGATGTTCGCCACCGCGATCGCCGAGACGGCGAGCTTGTCGGTGACGAAGACGGCCACGATGTTCGTCGTCTTCGGCGGCACCGGAGACCCGTCCCTGATCTCGACGTCACGCCCGATCAGGCCTTCGAGCAGGGAGCGCACCGCGTGCCGACTGGGCAGGGGCGAGGTCATGGTCTCGGCCATCAGGACACCACCGTTCCGAGGATCTCCGTGAACTGGTCTGCGGTGAAGGGCTTGGCGATCAGACCGAGGGCGCCGGCAGAGGCGGCAAGGGTACGCATCTCTTCCGAGCCCTCGGAGGTCACGAAGCAGAACGGGATCTGCGAGCCCTGGCCGCGCAGTGCCTTGAGCAGCTCGATCCCGGTCATGTTGGGCATGTTCCAGTCGGACAGGATGATGTCCGGCGACTGGCTCCCGGCCATGGCCAGGGCCTGGGCACCGTCCTCGGCCTCGAGGATCTCGTGCCCGGCCATGTCGGCCTGGCGCAGCGTCCGGATCACGATCATCCGCATCGCCTTGCTGTCATCCGCAACCAGGATCTTCATGGCTGAGTCTCCAGAAGCTCGTCGTAGGTGTTCGATCCGGGCCAGCAGACGTCCGGCCCGGGTTCGCCGGCGCCCGCGGGACGCACGGTGAGCTCGATGGTGCTGCCGAGGACATACGCCGTGACGCGTACACCACCCGCGGACGGGCGTGGCCTCTCGTGGGCATCGGCCGTGGGCAGCGAGAGCCGGCACGAGTGGCGTACCAGCGACTTCACGTTGCCCGCCAAGATGTTTCCCAGCTCGGCAACCATGTCCAACAAGTCCTCGGGCGACGGGTTGGGGTCTCCGAGCAGCTGTGAGCCGATCATGCGGCCGACCATCAACGGAGCCTGGATCTCCACGATGGTGAAGGACTCGTCCGATCGGTCGAAGATCGCCAGCTGCGAGGCCAACACCGGGGTGTCGTCCATCGCCTCGTCCCAGCCGGGGCTGACCTCGTCGGCACCCAGCAGCGAGGCGAGCACCTCGACGAGCAGATCCTCGAGATCCTGCCGGTGCTCCTCGAACTCGTCGGTCACACTCACGGGGTACCTCCGGTGTGGCGAAAGACGACGGCCTTGCCCAGCTCGGTCCGCTGGAAGGAGTCGTCCAGGTTGAGGGTGGATTCGGCGCCGCCGAGGACCAGGAACCCCCCGGGGCGAAGCACACGCCGCACGTGGGACAGCACCGTGCGCTTGGTGTCGAGGTCGAAGTAGATGAGCACGTTACGCAGGAAGACGATGTCGCACTGCGGGACGTTCACGGCCGGCTGGGCCAGGTTCCCCCGTTCGAACCGGCACAGGTCCCTGGCCTGCTTGCTGATCACCCAATCACGTCCGACCTGCTCGAAGTACTTGACCAGGAAGGGCGCCCGCATGCCGCGGTTCACCTCGATCTGAGAGAACTTGCCGGCCCGCGCCCGCTCGACCATGCTCGGCGAGATGTCGGTACCGACGATGCGCGCCGTCCAGCCTGGGTTCTTCGCCTGCCATTCCAACAACAACATGGCCAGCGAATAGGCCTCCTGCCCACTGGAGCAGGCAGCGGACCAGATGGTGATCTGACGCGACTTGGCGGTCTTCACGACATCGGGCAGCAGGTGCTCGACGAAGGTGTCGAACGGTCTGGCGTCACGGAAGAACGAGGTCTCGTTGGTCGTCAGCGCGTCGACGACGGCATCACGCAACCGGTCGTCGCCGGCACGCAGCTTGGCCACCAAGGCGGCCAGGTCGGCACCCATCGTGCGGGCGAGGGGAGCCAGGCGGCTCTCGACCAGATATTCCTTGCCCGGCTGCAGGTCGATCGAACTGCGCTGCCGCACCATGTTGGTGACGAAGGTGAAGTCCGTTGCGGAGATGCCCATTACCCCACCCCCACGGGCGCCGGCCCGCGCGACAACGAGGCGACGACCTCGGCGCTGACCTTGTCGAGGGGGACCACCTTGTCGGCCAGTCCCGAGGTGGTGACGGCCCCGGGCATGCCCCAGACCACGCTCGTCGGCTCGTCCTGGGCGATCACCTCGCCGCCGGCGTCCCGCACCAGCCGCGCCCCCTTCTCGCCGTCCCGCCCCATCCCGGTGAGGACCACCGCGAGCAACCGGTCGGCGTACACCGAGACCGCCGACCGGAAGAGCACGTCCACCGCGGGGCGGCAGAAGTTCTCCGGTGGGGCGTCGGTCAGGTGGGCGACCACGGAGGTGCCGCGACGACGTACCTCGAGGTGACTGCCGCCAGGGGCGATCAACACGCGCCCGGGCACCACCTCGTCGCCCTCCACGGCTTCGGTGACCCGCAACGGGCAGATCATGTCCAGCCGCTGCGCGAGCAGGCGGGTGAAGACCGGCGGCATGTGCTGCACGATCACCACCGGCACCGCGAGGTTGCCCGGCATGGTGGCCAGCACCTTGGACAGCGCATCGGGTCCACCGGTCGAGCACCCGAGGACGACGGCCTGGTAGGGGCCGGTGCGCTGAGCCTTGGGGCCGGCGGGTCGCGGCGCCGGGGGACGCGGCGCGCTGGCCAACGGCCGCATGCCGATTCCGGTGAGCGCCTTGAGCTTCGGGATCAGCTGCTCGCGGACATTGGCCTGACTCTGGGCGAACCCGGACACGTTCGACGGCTTGGTGACGTAGTCACTCGCCCCCGCCTGCAACGCGTCCAGGGTGGCCGAGGCACCGCGCTCGGTCAGCGTCGAGAACATCACGATCGGCAAGCGCGGGTTGGTCCGCCGGATCACCCGGACCGCGTCGATGCCGTTCATGACGGGCATCTCGATGTCCATCGTGACGGCGTCCGGCTTGAGCCGGGCGACCCGCTCGACCGCGAGCTGTCCGTTTTGCGCCGAGCCGATGACCTCGATCTGGGGATCGGCCGTGAGGGCCTCGGTGACCAGCTTGCGGATCACCGCCGAGTCATCGACGATCAACACCCGGATCTTCCGGGCGGGACCGCTCATGCCGGGACCAACCCGAGCAGGTTGAGCTTGTCCGCGATCACATCATCGGTGAACGGCTTGACCACGTACTCGTGGGCTCCTGCGGCCAGGGCACGCACGATGTTGCCCTGTTCGCTCTCGGTGGTGACCATCATCAGCGCGATCTCCCGGAGGTCCTCGCGCTCGCGCACCTTCTTGATGAAGGTCAGCCCGTCCATGACCGGCATGTTCCAGTCGACCAGGATGACGTCCGGACGCGCCCCGGCGTCCAACACGGCCATGGCCTGCGCGCCGTCCCCGGCCTGAGCAACATCGAACCCGAGGTTGGTCATCAAGCGGGTCAGGATCGAGCGCATCGCCCGAGAGTCGTCGACAACCAGTGCCAACATGGTGCTCCTTGGGTGGCTTGCCGTCGGCACGGCAGCCGATCGACGGACGGATTCCTGGGACTGGCAGTGGTTTTCAGGCACGAGCCTCGACCGGGACGTCGAGCACCCGTTCGGCGTTCAGGGCGAGCAGCAGACGGTCGGGCAGGGTGTAGGCGCCGAGCAGCAGATCGCGGACCTTCTCGTCCACCGTGCTCGGGGTGGACTCGAAGGGAACCTGCGAGACCTCGAGCACGCCACCGATCTCGTCGACCAGCAGACTGACCGGCTCGTCGTCCACCCGGACGACGACGTTGACGCGTTCCCTCGTGCCGTCGGCGGGCGGCAGGCCCAACCGGGCGCGCAGGTCGATGGCGGTCAGCACCGCACCCCGCAGGTTGATCAGACCGGCGATCTCCGGCCGGGCCAACGGCACCGGGGTGATCTGGTTCAGCCGGACGACTTCCTGCACCAGGGCGACGTCCACCCCGAAGAGGTACTTGCCGACGTGGAACGTGGACAGCTGGCTCATACCAGCGCCTCCTCGAACTGGCTGGTGACCGTACCGGTGTCGAATGAACCGGCGGAGCTGTAGAAGTGCGGGTCGGCGGCCAGCACGGCACTCTGCATGTCGACCAGCTCGACCACCTTGTCGCCCACCACCACCGAGCCGACCAGGGCGTGGTCGTCGATGTCGCTGCGGGTGCCCGAGCGTTCGGTGGCGATGTCGAGGATGCGCTCGACGACGAACCCGACGCTGCGCTCGCCGCGGGTGTAGACCACCAGCTGGACGCCGGCGTCCGGGTCGCCCACGTCACCGTAGGCCCCGAGCAGGGTCGACAACCGCACCAACGGCATGATGTGCCCGCGGTACTGCACGACCTCGCGACCGCCGACGCGCTCGATGGACGTCGCCGGGATCTCCTCGAGCCGGGTGACCATCTCGAGCGGAATGGCGGCCCGGCGGTCGCCGGCCACCTCGACCACCAGCACCGGGTCGATCGGCTCGACCTCGCTGCCGTGGTCCTCGGTGGTGACCCCGAGGTTGTTGGCCAACACGTTCGAGCGCCGGGCCAGCGTCGCGGCGTCCAGGATCAGGACGACGGACCCGTCGCCGAGGATCGTGGCGCCGGCGTAGACCGGGATGCCCTTCAGGTGACGACCGAGCGGCTTGACCACGATCTCCTGGGTATCGAGCACATCGTCGACCACGAGGCCGAAGCGCTGCTGTTCGGCATGCAGGACGACGATGAAACCACCTCGCTCGCCGTCGATCGGGTCGTCGGCGGAGGTGAGTCCGTCGGCGCTGCCCATCGGCACCAGGCCGAGTTGCTCGTCCAGGCGCACCAGCGGCAGCAGCATGTCGCGCAGCCGGTAGACCGGGGCGCCGCTGATGAGCTCGATGCCGCCGCGGGCGTGCTCGCCCGACAGCCGCACCAGTTCGAGCACGCTCACCTGCGGAACCGCGTAACGCCGCTTGGCGCAACCGATCGTGAGCGCC
Organism: Kineosporiaceae bacterium; assembly: GCA_016713225.1. Taxonomy (NCBI): domain Bacteria; kingdom Bacillati; phylum Actinomycetota; class Actinomycetes; order Kineosporiales; family Kineosporiaceae; species Kineosporiaceae bacterium. The sequence continues at coordinate 517,850 of JADJPO010000001.1, read as the reverse complement.
GGGATGATCGCCAGGGTCAGCGGGATGGTCAGCCGGAAGGTCGACCCCTGCCCGACCTTGCTGGTGACGTCGACCGCGCCGCCGATGGCCTCGATGCGGGTCTTGACCACGTCCATGCCGACGCCGCGACCCGAGACGTTGGTGACCTTGGCGGCCAACGAGAATCCGGGCAGGAAGATCAGGTGCAGGATCTCGCGCTTGGTCATGGTCGAGAGCTGGTTCTGCGTGATCAGGCCACGCTCCAGCGCCTTGGCGGCGATCTTGTCCGGGTTGATGCCGGCGCCGTCGTCGATGATCTCGAGGTGAACCTGGCCGGCCTCGTGATAGGCCCGCAGCCGCAGCACACCCTCATCGGTCTTGCCCGCGGCGACCCGGTTCTCGGGGGTCTCGATGCCATGGTCGACCGCATTGCGCACCAGGTGGGTCAGCGGGTCCTTGATGGCCTCGAGCACGCTGCGGTCGAGCTCGGTCTCCCGGCCCTCCATCTCGAGGCGCACCTTGCGGCCGCACTGCTTGGCCAGGTCGCGGACGACGCGCGGCATCTTCGACCAGACCGCGTCGACCGGCTGCATCCGGGTCTTCATGACCTGTTCCTGCAGCTCGCTGGTGACCAGCGAGAGGCGCTGCGCCGAGCGGGCGAGCGCGGAGTCCTTGGCGGTGTCGCGCTCGTCGTCCAGGCGCGAGACCAGCTGGTTGCGGGCGAGCACAAGCTCACCGACCAGGCGCATCAGCGAGTCGAGCAGTTCGACGTCGACCCGCACCGAGCTGTCGACCACGCTGCGGTGAGCGCTCTGGGTCTCGAGCGCACCCTCGACCGCGGCCGGGGTGGCGGTGCCGTGATCGACCATGATCTTACCGATGGGGCGCTGGTCGCCCAGCGACTGCTCCATGCGCGCGATCTCGACGGCGTCCGGGGTGGTGGCGCCGGACTTGACCAGCACCTCACCGATGGGCGGGGCGTCAGGAGTCGTGGGGGAGCCTGCGCCGGCTGCGGCAGGGGTCTCGGAGGCGGGGGTCTCGGCGACGCTGTCCCCGCCGTCCCCGCCGGTGGCCTTCTTGGCGGTGCGCTTGGCGGCGGGCCGCTTGGTGGCGGTCTTGGTGGCTCCGGCGCCGGCCTCGGGGGCCTGCGACGCCTGGATGGCGGGTGCCTGCTCGGCCTGCTCAGCCGGCTCGGCCACGGCCGCCACAGCCGCCGCGGCTGCCGGCGCGGGGGCTTCGGCTGCCGGCGCGGGCGCGGCGGCGCCGTCCTCGAGCAGGGACGAGAGGGTCTCGATCAGCTCACTGTGGTCGGTGTCGCCCTCGACGCCGGACTGCTCGATGTCCCCGAGCAGCGAACGGACGGCGTCCACCATGGCCAGCAGCGCCGTGGAGCGTTCCTCGGTGAGCCCGATGCGGCCGTCCCGCAGCCGACTGAGCAGGTTCTCACCGACGTGGGTCAGCTTCTCCAGGCGATGAAAGGCCAGGAAGCCACTCGTGCCCTTGATGGTGTGAATCGTGCGGAAGACACTGGCCAGAAGGTCCCGAGAATTCGGGTTCTGTTCCAGGGCCAGTAGGTCGCGGTCGAGCTGGTCGAGGTTCTCGTGACTCTCGACCAAGAACTCGGCAACGATCTCGTCGATCGCATCCACAGGGTGCCTCCTCGCCGAACGGGACGAGGTATGCATCGGCCTGTGGCGTCACACCTTGAGTCCCCGTCCGGGAGTTGCCGCCGCACCCCCGCCCGTCCCGCGCCGCGACTCAGAGGTGGTAGCGGTCGACCGGGAAGCCCTCTTCGTCGGTGACCACGCCGCCCACGGCCTCGACCAGCGCGCGGGCCACGGCGTTGACCACCGGCCGCACCCGTTCCCGGCTGGCCAGATAGGACGACGCGGGCAGCCGGCGCTCCCGTTCCTCGGGCTCGGCGCAGGCCCAGCGCACCTCGTAGGTGACGAAGGCGGACCCGCCCCAGTCCTGATCGGCCACCGAGGGCTCACCCGGCGCCGAGACGTGCACCAGCACCTCGATGCCGCCGTCCTGCTGGCCGCCGGCGTGACCACCGGGCAGCGGCCGGACGCCGTAGCTCAGTGCGGCGAGACCGGCCAGTTCGGCCACGACGGCGTAGGCGTCGATGGTGTCGCGCGAGCGCAATGCCGCCAGATCGGCCTGATCGGCCATGGCGTGCAGGGCCTCGAGTTCGGCGGGGGAGAGCGGGTCGTCCAGTCCGTCGGTGTAGGCGCCGCCATAGGCGTCGGCGCCCGGGCCGCCCCAGTCGTTGCCGGCGACGGCCAGCTCGGCACCGGGCACAACGCGCGCCACGATGCCGTGCACCACCTGCGGGTCGAGCCAGGTGGGCGAGTGCAGCAACAGGTCGACGGCCCGGTGCGGGTCGGGCTGGATCAGCACCCCGGAGCCGTGAACCCGGACGGCGCCCTGCAGCCGCCGCGCCAGGCCCACCATCAGCTGCAGCGCCCGGGCCTCCTCCCGCCAGGGCAACCCCTGGGGAAAGGCGCGGGCGAACCCGTCGCGGTCGTCCTCACCGGGCGCCGGGGGCAGGTCGCGCTCGATCGGGGCGTCCAGGGCGTAGGCGAGGGTCCAGGGCATCGGGACGCCGGCGTCGACCGCGTCCTCCATGGTCAGTTCGAACGGGCCGTAGATCCGGCAGTGGCGGCCGAGCCGGGCGATGCCCTGGGTCTCGAGCCGGGCGTCGGGCACGCGTGAGCGCAACAATTCACCGACGTCGCGCGGCCCGACCGTGGTGGGCAGCAGCAGCAGGTGCCGGTTGCGCAGACCGGCGGGGCCGCCGTCCGGGTAGGTGACGATGACGCCGGTGAGGGGGGCACTGCGTCGACGAGCCATGGCCGCAGGCCGTCAGACGGTGGTGCGGTGGAAGGAGCGGTACGACAGGCTCGCCGTCGGGCCCCGCTGGCCCTGGTAGCGCGATCCGTAGGCGGAGCTGCCATACGGGTGCTCGGCGGGGCTGGACAGGCGGAAGAAGCACAATTGGCCGATCTTCATGCCCGGCCAGAGCTTGATCGGCAGAGTGGCGACGTTGCTGAGCTCGAGCGTGACGTGGCCCGAGAAGCCGGGGTCGATGAAGCCCGCGGTCGAGTGGGTGAGCAGGCCGAGGCGCCCCAGACTGGACTTGCCCTCGAGCCGGGCGGCGACGTCGTCCGGCAGCGTGACGACCTCGAAGGTGGAGGCGAGCACGAACTCGCCGGGGTGCAGGATGAACGCCTCGTCGGGCTTGACCTCGACCAAGCGGGTCAGGTCGGGCTGCTCCTGCGCCGGGTCGATCACCGGGTACTTGTGGTTGTCGAACAGCCGGAAGAAGCGGTCCATGCGGACGTCGACACTCGACGGTTGCACCATCGCCGCGTCGTAGGGGTCGAGGACGACGCGTCCGGACTCGAGTTCGGCACGAATGTCACGGTCGGACAGCAGCACCCGCCCACGGTAGCCCGTTCCCGAAGGGGTCGCCGCCACGATGCCGTCATGCTCACCCGCCGCGCCACGCAGGCTCGCCTGCCGACCACGAGGGGTGGCCACTCGTCAGCGCTGCGCTCCTTCCCACCCTGCGCGCGCCCTACCGAGCGCCGCCGAACCCCGCCGAAACGCCCATGATCACTGTTGGATCGCAGTCTGCTCCGCTTCAACCGGAGGGAACTGCGATCTAACGGTGATCATGGACCTTGGAGGGGGCAGCAGAGCACGGATGAGGCTTGCTACGATGACGCCCGGCACCTCGATCAGGCTCGCGACAACGGCCGATCGGGTGATCACGCGGGTGTAGTTCAATGGTAGAACATCAGCTTCCCAAGCTGACAGTGCGGGTTCGATTCCCGTCACCCGCTCCACAATCCCCCTGGTCAGAGCCATGATCACGTTTCATGTGAGAATCGTTCGGGGCCGGACGTGCGATGGCGTGCGATAGGCCCGGGTCCTGAGTCGTTCGCCGCAGGGTCGTGAGTCACCCGGCTCACCGGTCTGTCAGGTGTGGCGTTCACCGATCGGCGACGGATCCGGTCTGGGCTCGCTGATCCTTTGGGACCGTGCACTTCACCGCTCGGGTGGGGGCGTTGAGGGACGGTCGACCACCTGGTCGTCGATGCTCGGGTCTGCGTGGTGGTGGTGCCCAGGGTCTCGGGGATGGGTGGCGGGCGTGTCCGGATCACATGGTGGTGCTGGCGGCGGTTCGTGCCTGCTGCAGGGCCGGGGTGGGGTGGTCGGTGAGGTGGTCGAACAGGTGCAGGGTGCGGGCGACGATTCCGGGTGCGGCCGTGATGCGGCGGGCCTGCCGGAACGCGCAGACAGCCTCGTGCAGGTGTGCTGGTGCGGCGTCGGGTTCGGTCAGAGACAGGCCGCAGAACGCCAGCGCGCGGATGTCGGCGGCGGCGTAGTCGTCGGGATTGGCGGTGAGCCGGGTGCCGGTGTGGGTGAGGGCGCGGCGGAGATGGTCGACTGCGGTGGCGGCCTGGTGGTTTCGTCGATGGGCCAGGCCGGTGAGCAGGGCGAGCATCGCCTGGTCCGGGGGATGGCCCACCGTGGTCGCGGTGGCGGCGATCGCCAGAGACGCGTCGATGTCGCCGGTGAGCAGATGCAGGCGAGCCAGCCCCGTCCCGGCGGTGCTGCGGACCTGAGCGTTGCCCGTACGTTCCCCGATCTCTAGAGCCTGCCCGTACCAGTCAGCGGCCCCTGACGGCGTGGTCTGGTCTGCGGCCTCGCCGAGGCCGACCAGGGCCAGCGCCTCGCCATAGGGATAGCCGATCCCCCGGTAGATGGTCAGGGCCTGCTGGTGGTGGTCGAACGCGGTGGCGACCTGCCCGAGGGCGGCATAGCAGAGGCCGAGGTTGCCCAGGTCGGCGGCTTCGCCCAGCCGGTCGCCGATCTCCCGGTGGATGGTCAGGGCCTGCTGGTGGTGGTCGATCGCGGCGGCGACCTGCCCGAGGGCGGCGTAGCAGGAGCCGAGGTTGCCCAGGTCGGCGGCTTCGCCCAGCCGGTCGCCGATCTCCCGGTGGATGGTCAGGGCCTGCTGGTAGTGGTCGATCGCGGCGGCGACCTGCCCGAGGTCGGCAAAGCAGAGGCCGAGGTTGTTCAGGGCGGCGGCTTCGCCCAGCCGGTCGCCGATCTCCCGGAAGATGGCCAGGGCCTGCTGATAGTGGCCGATCGCGGTGGCGACCTGCCCGAGGGCGGCATAGCAGAGGCCGAGGTGGGTGTGGTTCGCGGCCCGGTCCCAGGGGTCGGTGAGGTGGCCGTCGAGGCGCTGGTGAAGGTCGAGGGCTTCACGGGTGTGGCCCCAGCGTTGCAGGTAGTGGAAGGAGATGTCGGTGAGGATGGCGGCGGCGGTGTCGAAGGTGTGGGTGGCGCAGCGTAGGTCGAACTCGGCCAGTTGGGGGGCCAGGTCGGTCAGGGTCCGCCAGGACTCGCGGGGGGTGCGGGTCTGCTGGTAGTAGTCCGCGGCCCGGGCCTGCAGCCCTGCCCGGGTGAACTCGCTCGGGCTGCCGCCGGGCTCGCCGGGTGGGAGTTGGGTCAGGGCGTAGGCGCGGTCGATGGGGTGTAGTCCGTAGCGGTGGTCTTGGACGTGGACCAGTTGCCGGCGCAGCAGCCGGGTCAGGATCGGGGCGGCGTCGATGGTCGGGTTGACCGTTCGCAGGAGGTAGTCGACACCGACGGCGGGGACCGGGCCGGGGAAGACGGCGAGGGCTTGCATGACCTGTTGGGCGCTGGGGTCCAGCAGCCGGTAGGCCTGCCCGACCAGGACCTCGACGACCTCGTCCTCGCCCAACTGCCGGGTGCTGTCGAGCAGGTCCGCCGGGGTCAGGCCGGGGTCACCCTCGAGGATGGCCTTGACCGCCTCCAGGGCGCGGGGGAAACCGCGGGTGTGCTCGCGTAACCCGGCCAGGACCGTGTCGGGGGCCTCGCGCAGACCCAACCGGCCGTCGTCGTCCAGCGCGCGCAGGACGGTGGCGGCATCGGCGGTGTCCAGGCCGGCGTCCAGGCGCCGGTGCCGCTGCACCCCCGGCATGACCTTCAACAGCCCGGCCGGGACCACCCGGGTGGTGGCCACCACGGTCACGGCATGGGCCGGGGCGGTCAGCAGCGTCGTGAGCGCCTCCTGCAGCGCGGGTTCGGTGAGGGACTCGGTGCCGGCGTCGATGACGGTTTCGAGGTTGTCCAGCAACACCACGACCGGGCCGGCCTCCTCCCGGACCGGGAAGGCCTGCAGCACCGCGCGCATCATCACCGTCGGGGTGGTGCCCGGGTCAGCGAACATCGCCGCCAGCGGGCGCGCCTGATCGGTGGGCACCAGCCGGAGCAGATCGTCGACAAGCGTGGCATACCGGACGGTGTGAGCACCGACCGGGGACAGGTAGATGACCCCACCCACAAGCCGGGAGGCACTGCCCTCCCCGGCCTGGGACCGGTGAGTCGGTGGATCGGGCAGACGGCCGGCTTGCAGAGATTTGAGGAGCCGGCAGACCAGAGTGGTCTTGCCGATCCCGCCCCGACCGCTGAGCAGGACCATCCGAGTCCCCGGGTCGGCCAGATCCCGGGCCAACAGGTCGGTCTCGATGTGCCGACCGGCGAACCAGGACGGCGCCGTCAACGGCGGCGGGTTCAGGAACTTCGAGGTGTGAACCGGCTCCGGCTCCGCCGGGACCTGCTCACGGGCCAGAGCACTCGCCATACGCTGCCTGGTCGCCGCGAGCTCCCGCAGAGAACGCTCGACCAACTGGCCCAACTGGTCAGGGCTGGCGAACGTCTTCGTCGTCAGCCGGCTGTCGTTCACCGACCGGCGGAAGGTGTCCTGCCGGTCGCCGTACTCCCGGTCCATCAACTTGGCCGGTGGAATGCCCTCCACCACCGTCTCGGTGCTGAGCAGGAACATCAGCCGAGGCTTGTCGGCCTCGGTCGCGGTCCGGAACTCCAGCTCCGTATACGACACGTCCGGCTGATCACGGACCGGAGACCCGTACCGGGTGCCCAGCACCCCGACCAGCACATCACAACCCCGGACACGCTAATGCACTCCTGCGCCGAAGCCTGACTGGCGGCCGGGAAGTCGGCCATGTCCACGATCACGTGCCCGGCCGCCGACACCGCCCGCTCGACCGCCGCGACATACGAGCCACCGACCGGATGGTCACGCAACTCGGAGGTATGGCTCACGAACACCCGCCACCGTTCATCAGCCATGACCGAACGCTACCGATCAACCACACCGCCCATCCAGACCAGCCAGGACGAGTTGCCGTGGCAGGTCGAACGGCATCACGACATCGCCCTGATCGAGACCCGTGAAGGTGCTGCAAGCCGCGGGCCGACCCAACTACCCGATCAACCCATTGGCGGGTGCACGACTCTCGATCGGGTCGGGCGGAGAGGTCATCGCGAGTGATTGTGATGTCGTCAAGCAGGTCTGGGATGAGCAGTCGGCATGGTCCCAGACGGCCAACAAGCTCGAGCATGAGATCCATCGGTCCCGGCTGGCAGCACTCGTGCTGACGGTGGCTGCGGCCATCTGCGGCACCACGAGTGCCACGGTGGGAACCGATCAGACTGCTGGTCGATGGCTGGCCGCAACGACCGGTCACTTCGCTGGGCACGTGCGTCTGGCAGTCTCAGATCCGCGTGGTGGATGAATACATCGAGTACGACATCGACTGGAGTGACCGATTACTTCTCCGACGCCATCGAGGCTGCCCGCGACTATAGGTACGAGGAGGCTACGGGGACGACTGGCGAAAGGGTCCCACCGGATGGCTTGCTGGTGGCCATGGGGCCGTGCGGGTGAATGACCTTTGGTGTGGCGGTGGCGTTGCCGATGCGCATGGCGTCCGTAGCTCAAGGGATAGAGCAGCCGATTGCTACTCGGTAGGTAGAGGGTTCAAATCCCTCCGGGCCCGCTATAAGAGCCAGAGGGTCGGGATCGACCCTCTGGCTCTTGGGTCGTGCGCGCGAAGCGCCAGCGTCTCGCTAGGTTGAACAACCCTCTCAAATCGGGGCCGCATCGCCTGCCCTTGCGATTGCACGGTCTGCGGTCACTATCGCGTGCTGATAGATGAGTGCGGCTGGTCCGTCGTTTGGCCGTGCGCGCAGGGTCTCTCTCGGAGGCCAGTAGGCAGCGGCTACGCAGGCGCGAGCAACAGCTCGCCGCCCTGCTGGCATCCCTGTGTATGAGCTTGGGTCCGATCATCGTCAAGGCCGCCGGCCGGGATGCCCAGGTCACAACATCGGCGGCCTGCTCGCCGCGTCGACGGTCGTGGTCTTCGGGTTCTCCAGCCAGCTGTTCACGGCATCCCTCGTCGCGTACTCGCTGGCTCCCCTGTGGGCCAGAGTTGTCATGGCGACAACGGCGGTCGTCGTCCTGACGATCGTCCTGATCTAGGAGAGGCAGCGACTCTGGCGACAGCTGACGACAGCTCAGGGCATCGCCCTGTAGCGCTACTGGACGCTGACGTGCACGTGGTCGTAGTGGTTCGCGGTCGTGCCACCGCGATCCTCCATGAACTTCCACTGGCTGGTCGGGTTGCCGGCCATCCAGATCTGCTGCCGATAGATCACGTACGAGACACCCAGCTCGCGGGCGTGAGCCTGGACATACCGGGCGATGACCCAGCCCGGCTCGCCCGACACCATGATGTCGATGGCCTTGCCGTTGCCATGGTCGCCGTCGTCCCCGGCACGGTAACCACCGAAGGACGACACGGAATCGCCGTAGGCGGCGCACACCGCGCGGTACACCGCGCGGGCTCGCGAGGTCAGGTGCGACTCGATGCTCGTGCTGATGGAGCACTTGGCGTCCGACACCCCAGACGGCACGCTCGCGACCTTCGGCTTCGAGGTGGCCAGGTAGGTCGACTTGACCCACCCGACCCGTCCGTCGGTCACCACCTGGGTCCAGCCGCTCTCGGTCACACCCGTGATGCCGATGCCGGCCGCTGCCTCCAGGGCACCGATGCGGTCTCGCTCGGCCGACGGGCCGGAGCGAATGGTGATACCGGTCGTCGCCCAGCGTTGCCCCACCACCTCGGGAACCGACGATGCGGGAGTCGTGGCAGCCGGTGTGGGCGAAGCCGACGTGACGGCGGACGACGCCGGCTGGGCAGGTGCGCTCCGTCGCCGACTGACCCGCTCCTCCGTTCGCATCGCCGCAGCGGCCCGGAGGGCATTGGCAGCCACCGCGTCGTCCTGACGCAGGTCGTCGGCCACGATCACCGCGGTGTCGCCGACAGTCGATCGGGCGTCCGGCCAGAGGCTCACCACGAGGGCAGAGGCCAACAGCGCCGCACCGATCCCGGCGGCCGGGCGGGTCAGCTGACGCGGGAGACGAGCCGAGGTCTGTCTGACAGGCTCCGCGCGATGACGGCCTTTGGACACGAACTCTCTCTCCCGATCGGGTACAGCGAACGAGAGGAGCCTAGGCAACGCCGATGACAACGTGCGCTAAGCCCATGTGAAGGATGAGGCCCGTCTGCTTGACCACCACTGAGCCGAACGAGTGACGTGACTCGATCCGCGGCCGGACGCGTCGCGTCCTAGATTGCTGGTCATGGCCATCGCACGATTCCCGGTCGTGGTGCTCGACTGCCCCGACCCCCAGGCACTGGCTGCGTTCTACGGCGCCCTGCTCGACTGGAAGGTCGAGCAGGGCGACGACCAGGACGACAGCTGGTGGCTCATCCGCGCCGAGTACGGCGACTCCCTGGGCTTTCAGAAGGTCGACGACTTCCGGCCACCCCAGTGGCCGGGCCAGGACCAGCCACAACAGATGCACCTCGACGTCGTGGTCGACGACCTCGACACCGCCGAGGTCGCCGTCCTCGAACTCGGCGCGACCAGGCACGACCACCAGCCGGGCACCACGTTCCGGGTCTTCCTCGACCCGGCGGGTCATCCCTTCTGTCTCTGCCTGAGCTGAGGCGACCCGGCGACCGAGGCGACTACAGGCAGCCCTCGATGTAGTCGACCGGCCCCACCAGACCGGCCCGTAGCAGGGTGACCCGGCCCTTCTCGTCCGTCTCGAACACGATGGCGTGGCCCTGCCCGTCGAGCACGCGCAGGTACTGCCCGCCCTCGACATAGGTGTGCGGCGTCGCCGCAACCTTGCCCGGATAGGCCGCCAGCACCTGAGCCTTGGTCGAGCCGACACCCACTCCTGCCGCCGTCCGCGGCAGTGCGGCCTGCTTCGCCGCGGACAGGCCGTACCCCTGGAGGTCGTAGCGCGCGACCTTGCCCTTGCGGCCACCCTCGGTGAGCACCGTCATGCCCGAGGTGGGCGATCCGAGGGCCAACTGCCAGCAGGGGTCGTTCATGCCGCTGGTCGTCTCCACGACGAGCTTCAGCCCCAGGGCATGGTCGGCGCAACGGACGGCACCGAGCCGGCCGGTGTCGTCGCCGTGCCGCCACAGGCGCTCACCACGATGGTGAGCAGGGCGATACCTGTCATTCGAGCCCGCATGATGATGACGTTCCTCTCCGAAGCCACGGGCCGGCGTTCCGGCGCGCGGCTGTTCTCCTGGACTCCTGCCGAAGCCTGTCGGTTGCAGCGCGACGTCGATCGCGGCCGTTCAGCTGATCCGCGGCCTCGGCAGCGGCGCGCGAGCGATTACCTGGCAATGACCTTCCTCTTACCTTTTATAGAGGCTAATCTCGACCCTCGTGTCGCACAGATCCGACAAGGACGGCATTCCCCTCGGGGCCGGTGGAATGCCCTTCGGGACGGCGCCCGACGGCCCGCCGCCGACCCCCGAGACCTTCTTCACCCAGAGCCCGCCCCCCGCGCGCCGCCCGGGCCTGACCCGCATCGCCCTGGCCATGGCCCTGACGGGCGTTCTGCTCGTCGCCGGCACCTGGTTCCTCACCATGCGCGCCCAGCAGACCGAGATTCACAGCGGCATGACCTCGGCCGGCGCGGCGGGCATGAGCGGCCCGGCCTACTGGCAATCCGTACAGGGTGGCTACCACCCCACCGGGCGCACCCGTACGTACTACCTCGGCGCCGACGAGCGGGTCTGGGACTACACCCCCAGCGGCAAGAACCTCATCACCGGCAGGCCGTTCGACGAGGACGCCCAGGTCTTCGTCCAACCGGGCACGGATCGCAACGGCCCCCGCTATCTGAAGTGCCTCTATCACGCCTACACCGACGCCACCTTCACCACGCCGTCCCCGCGCCCGGCCGCCGACGCCTACCTGGGCTTCACCGGCCCGGTGATCCGCGGCGAGGTCGGCGACACCATCAAGGTGATCTTCCGAAACCGGTCCTGCCGCATACCGGTCTCGGTCCACCCGCACGGCGTCTTCTACCTCAAGGCCTCCGAGGGCGCGCCCTACGCCGACAACACCTCCGGCACCGACACCATGGACGACGGGGTCGCCAAGGGCGCCACCCACACCTACACCTGGCTGGTGCCCGACCGTGCCGGGCCCGGCCCCCAGGACGGCAGTTCGGTGATGTGGATGTACCACTCACACACCGACGAGGTCTCCGACACCTACGCCGGGCTGCAGGGGTTCATGGCGATCACCGCCCAGGGCATGGCGAAGGCGGACGGCAGCCCGCAGGACGTCGACCGTGAGGTCTTCGAGCTCTTCGCGGTCATGGACGAGAACCAGAGCAGCTACCTGGCGGCCAACATCGACCGACTGCCCAGGGGACACCGGCGCGACCTCGAGGACGACGAGGGGTTCGGCGAGTCGAATCTCATGCACTCGATCAACGGCTATCTGTACGGCAACCAGCCGACCGTCGTGGTGCACAAGGGCGAACGCGTGCGCTGGTACCTGATGAGCATGGGCACCGAGGTCGACCTCCACACCCCGCACTGGCACGGCAACGACGCCCTGGTCGCCGGGATGCGCATGGATGTCGTGAGCCTGCTGCCCGCGACCATGGTCACCGCCGACATGGTTCCCGACAACACCGGGGTGTGGCTTTTCCACTGTCACGTCAACGATCACCTGACGGCCGGCATGGTCAGCCGCTTCCAGGTCGACGGCGCCGCTTGATCGGACAAATCATCCCAAAAATGCGCATATTCGCTCTACGGACAGTGACGCCTTTTAATCCTTACGTAATGATCGAGTTGGGTTCGTCGGCGCTCGTTCTGCTACGTTTCGACCTCCGCGGTCGACACGCATCAATGGCGTCGCTTCGCCACTTTCGTCCATCACCGGCAGGATGGGGCCGAGAATGGGTCCGAGACACGTGCTGTCCCTCACGTTCACCCGCAGCCACCGGAGCTTGCCATCGTGAGCCGAGGCAGGCACAGCGGAGCCCTCAGCGGCGGGAGCATCGGCAGCCGCCTGGCGCGCATCCTCGCCCTCCCCGCGGCGGTCGTCCTGATCCTGCTCGGCGTGGTGGCCACGCAACAGGTCCGCGACTACCGGACGGCGCAATCCACTACTCGCGCAGTTGATCTCACCCTCGGCGTCCAGAACCTGGTGCAGGCGTTGCAGACCGAGCGCGGCCTGACCGCGGCCGTCCTGGGCGGCAACCAGAGCTTCACGCCCGAGCTCACCCCGGCACGCCGGCAGGTGGATCAGAGACGTACCGCGTTGGCCGGCCTGGTCAGCGGCGACGGGGACGCCGACGCCGAGGTCCGCAGCGCGCTGGCCCAGCTCGATGGACTGAGCGCCGTGAGAGCCGCCGCCGACAGCACCTCGGCCGGACGCGCCGCCACGTTCTCCTACTTCACCAACCTGATCTCCCGGCTCGGGAGCAGCAGCCTGGGGCTCGATCGCTCCGGTGACGAGCAACTCCGTCGCGGGGTCGGTGCACTGACCGCGCTGCAGGACATGTCCGAGGCCATCGCCCAGGAGCGGGCATTCCTGAACGGCGTATTCTCGGCCGGCGGGTTCGGCAAGGGCGAGTTCGTCCAGTTCGCCGCCATGAGGGCCACGCGTGAAACGGCCGCCACCCGGCTGCGCGAGGCGGCCACCGACACCCAGCTGAAGGCCCTCGACTTCACCCTCGGCACGGGAGCCGCTCGCACGACCCAGTACTTCGAACGCGTCGCGGTCGAGGGCGCCGACGGCCGGCCGTTGGTGGTCAATCCCCAGGCCTGGTGGTCCGGCCTGACCACCGTGCTCGGCGACCTGGACCAACTCCAGTTGCACATCGGTTCGGAGATCCAGTTCCGGGCCTTCGAGTTGCGCAGCGCCGCCGCCGAGCGGCTCGGCCTGCTGACGGCCGGCGTGCTGCTGACCCTGCTCGCCTCGCTCTACCTCGCCATGCTGGTCTCACGCTCGATCACCCGCCCGCTCGCCGCCCTGGCTGCCGAGGCCGAGGCGGTGGCGGCCGAGCGCCTGCCGGAGGCCGTCCGGTTGGTGCAGGCGGGCCGGGGCGATCAGACTCCCGAACCCCCTGAGCCCGTGCGCATTCCGCAACGCGCCTCGTTCGAGATCCAATCCGTGGCGGTGGCCCTCGATCGGATGCAGAGCGCCGCCTACGACCTGGCCATCGAGCAGACCATCCAGCGCACCCGCACCATCGAGTCGCTGACCAACCTGGGGCGGCGCAACCAGGGTCTGATCCGCCGCCAATTGGGCTTCATCACCAAGCTCGAGAGCGAGGAGATCGACCCCCAGGCCTTGTCGAACCTGTTCGAACTCGACCACCTGGCCACCCGGATGCGCCGCAACGCCGACAGCCTGCTCGTGCTGGTGGGTGCCGCCAGCTCACGCCGGTGGGCCACCCCGGTACCGATGGCGGACGTGATCCGCGCCGCCGTGTCGGAGGTCGAGGAATACCGCCGGGTCACGCTGCGCCGGGTCGACGACGCCTTCGTCGGTGGCGGATCCGTCGGCGCCGTCGCGCATCTGCTCTCGGAGCTGATCGAGAACGGCCTGGCCTTCTCGCCACCCGAGTACGAGGTCGAGGTGCAGGGCCGCCAGTTGCCCGACGGATATCTCATCGCGGTCACCGACCAGGGCGTCGGCATGACCACCGAGGAGCTGCGCCAGGCGAACTCGCGCCTGCGCGGCGAGGGCGACTTCATCTCGGCCCACACCCGATTCCTCGGTCACTTCGTCGTGGGTGAGCTCGCCCGTCTGCTCGAGGCAGAGGTCGAGCTGCTCCCCTCCCCCGTGGTGGGCGTCACCGCCCGCGTCACCCTCCCGCGGGCCGTCCTGTCCGTGCAGCCCGAACTGCCCTCGTCGGCACCTCCGGCGCACGAGAAGACCACCGGGCAACCCTCTCCGGCCGTGCTCGCTGCCCAGGCCCCGCGACCGGACGACGACACCCCACCGCCCCTCCGCCTCGCCCGGGACAACGCCCCCGTCGTGGTCACGGTCGATGTGCAGGACGTCGAGGTCGAGGCCATCCCGCCGGCGGTGGCGTCTGCACTGGCCCCGCCCGAGCTGCGTCGTCCCGAGGGCTCGCTGTTCGAACGCCCGGCGGCGGCGAGCGTGGGGCACTCGGTGCCGCCCGCCGCGACGATCCGGTTCGGGCCGGACGACGCGCGTCGCGTCGCGTGGGACGACACCCCGCCGCAGGGGGTGACCGCACCGGTCGCGACGAACGATCCGGCACGTACCCGCAACGGGTTGCCCAAGCGCATGCCCCGAGAGGTCCGTGCCACGACGTCGAGCCCGTCGGCCGGCCCCCAGCCGACCCGCGTGGTCGACCTCGCTGCGGCCGAACGTGCCCGGCTGGACCAGGCACCGTCCAGCGTGAGCGCACGGCTCACCGCGCTACGAGCAGGAGTCCGTCGGGGGCAGGAGGAGCATCAGCCGGAGGTCGAGTCATGAGTGCGCACCCGTCCACGACAGGGCAGGAGTTCGGCTGGATGTTGGCCAACTTCGTCCGCACCACCGACGGCGTCCGCGAGGCGGTGGCCGTCTCGTCCGACGGCCTGCTGATCGCCGGTTCCGCGGGCCTGAACCGCAGTGAGGCCGACCATCTGGCCGCGATCGTGTCGAGTCTGGTCAGTCTCGGCCGCAGCGCGGCGCGGCGATACGAGTTCGAGGGCCTCAAGCTCGTCATGATCGAGATGGTGCGTGGATTCCTGCTGGTCTCCACCATCGCCGGCGGTAGCTGCATCGGCGTGGTGGCCGACGGCGAGGGCGACCTGGGGCTGATCGGGTACGAAACGGCCTCACTGGCCGAGCGTTTCGGCCCGATGCTGACCCCGGCACTGATCTCCGAGTCGCGGCGGCACCTGCCGCGATGAACACCGACCGGCCGGCGCCAGGCACCGCGCACCAACGTGGGTCGCCCGAGGAACTCGACACCGAGACCGAGGACACCCCGGTCATCCGCCCCTTCCTGATCACCGGCGGACGCACCCGCCCCACCCGCGACGACCTGCGCGTCGAGACACTGATCCAGGCGCAGGCCGTCACCCCGGCCAACCTGCGTTTCGAGGCGCGGCAGATCGTCCAGACCTGCGCGACACCGACGTCCCTGGCCGAGATCGCCGCCGCCGTGGGGGTTCCGCTCGGCGTCGCCCGAGTACTGATCAGCGATCTGGTCGCGGACGGCGTCGTGACCGCCGTCGAGCCCGGAACGTTGTCGGTGCGCCTGATCGAGAGGATCCGGGATCGTGTCCGTGCACTCTGACGAGCTGGTCGATCTGGTCTCGGTCAAGATCGTGATCAGCGGCGGCTTCGGCGTCGGCAAGACCACCTTCGTGGGCGCGATCTCCGAGGTCGAGCCACTGTTGACCGAGGCCGACATGACAGATGCCTCCGACGGCGTCGACGACCGGCGCCACGTCCCCGGCAAGGTGACCACCACGGTGGCACTGGATTTCGGTCGCATCAGCCTGGACGACAACCTGCGGTTGTACCTGTTCGGCACCCCGGGGCAGGACCGCTACGCCTTCCTCTGGGACGACCTGGTGCACGGCGCCCTCGGCGCGGTCATCCTGCTCGACACCTCGCGCATCGAGGATTGCTTCCCGGCGATCGACTACTTCGAGGAACACGGGGTGCCGTTCCTGGTCGCGGTCAACCTGTTCGAGGGCGTCCCACGGTTCGACCTCGCCGAGGTGCGCGAGGCCCTCGGGGTGAGTGACCACGTCCCGGTGGTCGATTGCGATGCCCGCCGCCGCGACTCGGTCAAACATGTCCTGGTCGCCCTCATCGAGGAAGTGCTCGCCCGAGCGATCGCCCACCAGAACCAGGAGGTACGGCTGTGAAGCCCGTACGTCGCCTGCTCGCCGCCGGCGCGGCGCTCGCTGCGCTGACGCTGTCCGGGTGCGGGGGTACCGCCCCCGAACTCGTCCCCGCACCTGGGGTGAGTCGGACGGCGTGCGGTCCCGTCACGCTCGCCTCGAACCCCTGGGCCGGCTACGACGCCAACCTCGCCGTGGTGAAGCTGGTGGCGGAGAAGGAACTCGGCTGCAAGGTCTCCGTCCGCCCCGAGGCCGAAGCGGACTCGTGGAAACACCTGGCCGATGGATCGGTCGACGCCATCCTGGAGAACTGGGGCCACGACGACCTGAAGAAGAAGTACATCGACACCGATCGTGTCGCCGTCGAGGGCGGGCTGACCGGCAACAAGGGAGTGATCGGCTGGTACGTACCGCCCTGGATGGTGGAGGAGTACCCCGACATCACCAATTGGAAGAAGCTGAAGGAACGTTGGGAGCTGTTCACAACACCGAAATCCGGTGCCAAGGGCCAGTTCCTGGCCGGTGACCCGACCTACGTGACCAACGACGAGGCGCTGCTGCGCAACCTCGGGTTGAACTTCACCGTGGTCTATGCGGGCAGCGAGGACGCCCTGATCGAGGCGTTCCGGGACGCCGAGCGCAGCAAGACGCCGCTGCTGGGCTACTTCTACTCGCCGCAGTGGTTGCTGTCCGAGGTCGAGCTGGCGCACATCCCGCTGCCGCCGTACACACCCGGTTGCGACGCCAACCCCAAGACGGTGGCGTGCGACTACCAGCCCTACGACCTGGACAAGATCCTCAACCGAGAGTTCGCCTACTCGGGAAGCCCTGCAGCAGAACTGATCCAGAATTTCAGCTGGACCAACGCCGATCAGAACCAGGTGGCCAGCGACATCACGGCGAAGAAGCTGACCCCCCAGGCGGCCGCACAGAAGTGGCTGGACTCCCACCCCCAGGTGTGGCGGAAGTGGTTGCCCGCCAGCCCCTGAGGCACGCTGCCCCCGAGGCGCGTCGCGGACGGGCTCCTCGTCGAGCCCTCAGTGCGTGACGGGCAGGGCCAGCCCCGCAGCCCATTGCGCGGCACGTTCACGTTCCCCCGCCACGAGCGGTCCCTCGCGCCCCTCGACCAGGAACCCCTCGGCGGGCGCCAGCGGCACGGCGTCCCGCAGCACCAGGGCCTTGGCCATACGGGGCGCGGCGTACCCGAACATGCGGACCCAACGCGCCGCGAGCCGGGTGTCGAAGGTCGCGACGGACAGCCCTTCGAGCACCGAGTCGGGCAGGTGGGCCAGGAAGCGATCCAGTGCCGGGGTGGCGCGGCCGCCCTGGGTGGGCGAACCCACGACCAACACGTCGCCGGGAACGAGGGCCTCGGGCGCAGCGAGATCGACCCGGTAGAGCACCACCTCGTGGCTGGAGCGCAGGACATCGGCGATCGCGGTCGCGACCACCTCGGTGTTGCCGTAGGCGGAGTCGTAGACGACGTGGACCTTCATGACGTGACCTCCCGTGACCGTAACGGTCCCGCATCGATCCTCTCCCCCGATGCAGGACTCACACGAGAGCACAAGGTCGCATCACGTTGGTGATCACCGAGGGGTGGAGCGGGTGGCCAGCCAGGAGCCGCACAGCACGAGCGGGAACCCCACCAGCAGCCCGGAGGTGACCGGTTCGCCGAGGACCACGGTGCCCGAGATGGCCGCCACCACGGGGTTCACGTAGGTGATCACGGATGTTCGCGCGGGTCCGACCTCGGCCACCAGGTGGAAGAACACCACGAAGGCCAACGCGCTGCAGATCAGCCCCAGCGCCACCACCGCGAGCCACGCCCGTAGTGGCACCTGGCCAGGCATCTCGGGCCGGGTCCACACCGCGAACGGCAGGTAGCCGAGGGCGTTGAGGGTCATCGCCACCGCCGTGACGGCCGAACCGGACACCGCGGAGAGGCGCTTGGCGATCAACAGTGGCCCTGCGGCGTACCCCAGAACGGCACACAGGACGGCGAGTACCGCGCCCACGTCCCCACCACCGAGATCGAGCCCGCCCACCGCGCCGACCCCGGCCAGTCCGACGGCGAGACCCAGCCAGCGGCCCCGACCGATCCGGCGTTCGAGGCCGGCGATCCGGCTGAACAGCATGGCCACCAGCGGGATCACCGCGAGCAACAGCGCGGTCAGTGAACTGCTCAGGCGCAGTTCGGCGTAGCCCAACATGATCCACGGGACGCTGATCTCGATGACGGCGAACAGCACCACCCACCGCGCCACCGGTCGCAGGGCACCGAGCTCGTCGCGGCGAATCGCCAGCGGCAGCAGCACCACCGCGGCCAGGGCTGTCCGCCCGAACACCACCATCGCCGGCGACAGGTCGGTGACCGCCACCTTGATCAACAGGTACGGGACGCCCCAGATGACCGACATGGCCGAGAACAGCACCCATCCGCGACGAGACACCCGCCGAGTCTGTCGTACCGCTCCCCGGCGACCACCCCTCCCCACCGGCACGATCCGAACGCCTGAGTTTCCAACTCAAACAGACGTAATCACAGAAATTCGGATGCCCGAATCTCTTTACATAGCGTGGAAGCCGTGATCTGATACAGGTGCGAAAGGGATACACCTCGCACACCGGATGAGCGAGCCCAGCCAGCACCGACCAGCACAGCCAGCCAGCACCGAGACGAGTCCAGAGACGAAGGAGTCTCCTGCCGATGTATGCCGAAGAGCGTCAACAGCGGATCCTCACCGAGGCCCGCCATGCCGGCCGCGTCGAGGTGAGCAGCCTCTCCGAGCTGCTGGACGTCACTCCCGAGACCGTTCGCCGCGACCTCACCGCCCTCGAACGGCGCGGCTCGCTGCGCCGGGTGCACGGCGGGGCCATCCCGGTCGAGCGACTCGACCTCGAGCCCACGCTGGCGGCTCGCACCACTCGGCTGACGGCGGAGAAGCGCCGCATCGCCGCCCGCGCCCTCGACGAGCTGCCCCGCGAGGGCACCGTCCTGCTCGACTCGGGAACCACCACCCTGGCCCTGGTCGAGCTGCTGCCGCCCGACATCGACCTGACCGTGGTGACCAACTCGATCACCGCAGCGTCCGTCTTGATCACCCACCCGGGCGTCGAGCTCTACCTGATCGGGGGGCGGGTGCGGGGCCGCACCGGCGCCACGGTCGGCGACTGGGCCACCGCAGCCCTCGACGGGGTCGTGGTCGACGTCGCGTTCATGGGAACCAACGGGTTCTCGGTCTCCCGCGGGCTGACCACCCCCGACCAGAGCGAGGCCGCCGCCAAGCGGGCGATGATCGCCACCGCCCGGCGCACCGTACTGCTGAGCGACTCGAGCAAGGCCGGCGATACCCACTTCCACCGGTTCGCGACGCTGCACGACATCCACCTGTTGATCACCGACAGCGACCTGGACGACGAGCTGACGCTCGAACTCGAGGCCGCCGGACCGAGAGTGGTGCGGGCATGACCATCCTGACCCTGACCCCCAACCCGAGCGTCGATCGCACCATCGCCATCGCCGAGCTGCACCGAGGCGAGGTGCACCGAGCCACCTCCAGCCGCATCGACCCGGGCGGCAAGGGCATCAACGTCTCGCGGGCGCTGACCGCCCAGTCCACCCCCACCGTCGCCGTCTTCCCCAGCGGTGGCCCGGAGGGCCGGTTGATGGAGGCCCTGCTCGACACCGCCGGTGTCCCCCGCTACACCGTGCCCGTCGAGGGCACGCTGCGCATGAACGTCGCCGTGGTCGAACCCGACGGCACCACCACCAAGCTCAACGAGCCCGGCCCGACCCTGACCGGCGACGATGTCGACGCCCTGATCGACGGCACCCTGGCAGCCGTCGATGCCACCACCACCTGGGTGGTGGGCTGCGGCTCACTCCCCCCGGGCGCCCCCGTCGACCTCTACGCCACGCTGGTGCGGCGCGCCCGCGAGCACGGCGTGCGGGTGGCCATCGACTCCTCCGAGGCTCCGCTGGCCGCCGCCGTGGCGGCTCGGCCCCAGTTGATCAAGCCCAACCACGAAGAGCTGGCCGAACTGGTCGGCACCCCGATGACCACCCTGCGCGACGTCCGCGATGCCGCCGCGGCCCTGGTGGCAGACGGCATCGAACGCGTCGTGGTGAGCCTCGGCGGGGACGGTGCCCTGCTGGTCGACGCCACCGGGTGCACCCACGCGATCGCCACCATCGACGACCCGCTGTCGACGGTGGGGGCCGGTGACTGCCTGCTGGCGGGCCTGCTCGACGCCCTCTCACGCGACCAGGACGCCGCGACCGCCCTGATCGCCGGCGTCACCTGGGGAGCCGCCGCGGTTCGCCTGCCCGGCAGCCGGGTGCCGTCGTCCGCGGATTGTGAAGACATCGTTGTCATCTGCACCGCCGACCCCGATCTCGACCGACTCCTGCACTGATTCGATCAACACCCCTCAGCACCACCCGACCGATCGCCACTCCCACGAAAGGAAGACCATGTCCCTGATCACAACCGACCAGGTGGTGCTCGACCTGGACGCCCCAGACCGACACGCCGCGACCCGCGCGATGGCGCAGACCCTGGTCGCCAGCGGCCGCTGCACCGACCTCGAGACGTTCCTGGACGACGTCCGCAAGCGCGAGGAGCAGATGGCCACCGGCCTGCCCGGCGGCATCGGCATCCCGCACGCCCGCAGCGCCGCCATCACCCAGCCGTCGCTCGTCTTCGGCCGTCCCGCCACGGGAATCGACTGGGGCGCCGAGGACGGCCCGGCCACCCTGATCTTCCTGATCGCGGCCCCGGACGGCGGCGGCCAGGAGCACATGAAGATCCTCGCCGCCCTGGCCCGCAAGTTGATGCGCACCGAGTTCCGTCAGTCCCTGAAGGACGCCCCCGACGCCGCCACCGTCGTCGAGATCGTCGAGCGAGAGGTCGTGAGTTGAGATGAAGCTCGTCGGAGTCACCTCCTGCCCCACCGGAATCGCCCACACCTACATGGCCGCCGAGGCCCTGGAGGTGGCCGCCCGCGAGGCCGGCCACGAGATGATCGTCGAGACCCAGGGATCGGCCGGGTCGGACCCACTGGACCCCGCGGTCATCGCCGCGGCCGACGCCGTGGTCTTCGCCCACGACCTCGAGGTCAAGGACCGGGGCCGGTTCGCCGGTAAGCCGACCATCGACGTCGGCGTCAAGAAGGCCATCTCGGACGGTCCCGGCCTGATCGCCCAGGCGGTCGCCGCGGCCGAGCAGTTCCGCCAGGACCCGAGCAGCGTGAACGTCACCGCCGCCGCCGGCGGCGGTTCGGCCGGCGGCCTGACCACCAAGGTCGACGCCGGTGCCGGCACCGGTACCAAGATCCGCCAATGGCTGATGACCGGCGTCTCGTACATGATCCCGTTCGTCGCGGCGGGCGGCATCCTGATCGCGCTGTCGTTCATGCTCGCCCAGGTCGCGATCGGCGAGCAGGGCGCCATCGAGATCGTCAAGTACAGCCTGACCGCCAAGGATGACCAGGCGGCCTTCAACATCGCGCAGAACTTCGACCTGCTCAGCCTGACCTCCTGGGCCGCCCTGCTGTTCGTGATGGGCGCCGCAGCCTTCGGGTTCCTGGTTCCGATCCTGAGTGGCTTCATCGCCTTCGGCATCGCCGACCGCCCGGGCATCGTGCCCGGCATCGTCGGGGGCTCGATCGCGGCCACCATGGGCGCCGGGTTCCTCGGCGGCATCGCCACCGGCTTCCTCGGCGGCTTCGTGGCGCGCTGGATCTCGCGGTGGAAGGTGCACAAGGGCGTCCGCGGCGTCATGCCGGTCGTGGTCATCCCGTTGCTGTCGACCCTGATCACCGCAGGCATCTTCATCACCGTGCTGGGCCGGCCGATCACCTCGCTGATGAACGCCCTGACCGACGCCCTGAACAGCATGTCCGGCTCGTCGGCCGTGGTGCTCGGCCTGATCCTCGGGGCCATGATGGGCTTCGACCTCGGTGGCCCGGTGAACAAGACCGCGTACACCTTCGCCACCGCCGGACTGGGTGCAGCGGGTGCCGCCACCGATGCACCGCAGTTGAAGATCATGGCCGCCGTCATGGCTGCCGGCATGGTCGCCCCGCTCGCCATGGCGCTGTCGACCGCCGTCCGACCGAAGCTGTTCACCGAGCCCGAGCGCGAGAACGGCAAGGCCGCGTGGCTGCTGGGCGCCTCGTTCATCTCCGAGGGCGCCATCCCGTTCGCGGCCGCCGACCCGATCCGCATCATCGCCTCGTCCGTGTTCGGTTCGGCGGTCACCGGTGCGCTGTGCATGGCCTTCGGAACCACGTTGCGCGCCCCGCACGGCGGCATCTGGGTGCTGCCGCTGATCGGCCAGTTCCTGCTCTTCCTGCTGGCGCTGCTCATCGGCGTCCTGATCATGGCCGGCATCGTGATCGCCCTGAAGCAGCGTGATCACAGCCGCGAGGCCGTCCCCGTCGCTGCCTGAGGTGCGACGAGCGAGTTCGACGGCGCTCGCACCGACCGACATCAGATCCGTTACCGGACAACGCTCTTCAGACAAGGAGATCCGCCATGGCACGACGAACGGTCACCATCGCCTCTTCGGTGGGCCTGCACGCCCGGCCCGCATCCCTGTTCGTGCAAGCCGCCGCCGAAACCGGCCTGGACGTCGAGATCGCCAAGGTCGGTGAGGAGCCGGTCGACGCGACCAGCATCCTGGCCGTGATGGCCCTGGGCGCCGAGCACGGCCAGGAGGTCGAACTGACCGCCGAGGGGGACGGCGCCGACGCAGCGCTGGACTCGCTGGTGGCCTTGCTGGCGCGCGACCTCGACGCGGAGTGAATCGTCATGGGTGATCCATCGAGCCCGGGTGCACCGCAGACCCGACAGGGCATCGGGGTCAGCCCGGGTACGGCGTACGGGCCGGTGGTGCAAGTGGCACCACCGGTCCGGCCGCCGGCCGGCGAACCTGCTGCCACCGACACCGACGCCGCCCTGGTGCGCATCAGGGCCGCCTTCGAGGGCGTGGCCCAGGACCTCACCGCCCGGGCCGCCACCGCGGACGACACCGCTCAACAGATCCTCACCGCCACCGCCCTGATCGCCCGTGACAAGGGACTGATCAAGGGGGCCGGCAAACACCTGGCCGCCGGCAAGGGTCCGGCCGCGGCCGTGCACGCCGCCGTGGAGGACTTCGCCGACCAGTTCACCGCCCTCGGAGGGTATTTCGCCGAGCGGGTCACCGACCTGCGGGACGTGGGCTCGAGGGCGCTGGCCCGGCTGCTCGGCGTTCCGGCTCCCGGCATCCCGGTGTTCAGCACGCCCAGTGTGGTGGTGGCCGAGGACCTGGCCCCGGCCGAGACCGCCACCCTGGACCGATCCCTGGTGCTCGCGATCGTCACCGAGGCCGGCGGACGCACCAGCCACACCGCGATCCTGGCCGCTCAGATGGGTATCCCGGCCGTGGTGCAGCTGGCCGGCGCCACCGGCATCACGCCCGGCACCGAGATCGCCGTGGACGGCGACTCCGGTGAGGTCACGCTCAACCCGACGCGGGCGTACGTGGACGAGCTCGTCGTCCGGCGGCAGCGGCGCGCCGAGGCGCTGGCCGACAGCCACGGCCCGGGACGCACCCGAGACGGTCACCCGGTGGCCCTGCTGGCGAACATCGGCGGGGTCGAGGACGCCGTCCAGGCGGCCGCGCAGGATCTCGAGGGGGTGGGCCTGTTCCGCACCGAGTTCGTGTTCCTGTCGGCCGAGCGCGCCCCGACCGTGGCGGAACAGACCGAGATCTACCGGCAGGTGTTCGCGCCGTTCGGCGACCGGCGGGTCGTCGTGCGCACGCTGGACGCCGGCGCCGACAAGCCGCTCGCCTTCGCCGATCTCGGCCCGGAGGAGAACCCCGCTCTGGGACGACGCGGATTGCGGCTGTCCGCCGAGCGGCCGGAGCTGCTCGACGCCCAGTTGGAGGCGTTGGCCATCGCGGCGCGCGAGACCGGCGCCGACGTCCGGGTGATGGCACCGATGGTGGCCACCGCCGAGGAGGCAGCCTGGTTCGCGCGCCGGGTCCGGGAGAACGGCCTGCCCAAGGCCGGGGTGATGATCGAGGTGCCCGGGGCGGCATTGCGTGCCGCCCACGTGCTCGCCGAGGTCGACTTCGCCAGCCTGGGCACCAACGACCTGGCCCAGTACACGATGGCCGCCGACCGGATGCAGGGTGAACTCGCCGATCTGCTCGACCCGTGGCAACCCGCCGTGCTCGACGTGATCGCCGCGGCCTGCGCCGGAGCGGCGAGTACCGGCAAGCCGATCGGGGTCTGCGGTGAGGCGGGCGGGGATCCGTTGCTCGCCCTGGTGCTCGTGGGTATGGGGGTGTCGAGCCTGTCGATGGCGCCCTCGAAGGTGGGCCTGGTGCGGTTCGCGTTGTCGACGCACAGCCTGCCGGAGTGCCAGCGGCTGGCCGCCCTCGCCCGGGACGCCCGCACGGCGCGCGACGCCCTCGACGCCGTCCGATCCGAGGCCCACCAGAGCTTGACCAACATGCTCTGATCGCGCTGTGCTCTGATCGCGCGGTGCGCTGATCGATCAGCGCGCGCCGCAGCTGTCGATCGGAGGCTCGCGATGGCCGGACTGCACGTCGAGGTGGATCCCGCCGAACTGGGGTTGGACGCCGACGGGCTGGCCAGGGTCGATGCGGCCCTGGCCCGCTACGTCGACGCCGGGCACCTACCCGGGTATCACCTGGTGATCACCCGGCGCGGACGGGTGGTGCACAACAGCCTGGTCGGGCGACGCGATGTCGAGCGCGACCTGCCGGTCACCGCCACCACGCTGTGGCGGATCTACTCCATGACCAAGCCGATCACGGCGGTCGCGGCGATGATGCTCTACGAGGAGGGGGCGTTCCAGCTCACCGACCCGATCGCGCGCTACCTGCCGTCGTTCGCCGATTCCCGGGTCTACACCGGGGGTTCGGACGTCAAGGCGATGACGGTGCCCACCCCCGAACCGGTGCGGATCTGGCACCTGCTGACCCATACCTCCGGCCTGACCTACGGCTTCCATCGGATGCACCCGGTCGATGCCATGCTGCGCGCCCAGGGCTACGAGTGGGGCAGCCCACCCGGGGTCGACCTGGCGACAGCGGTCGACTACTGGGCCAGCCTGCCCCTGCTGTTCACCCCGGGCACCGAGTGGAACTACTCGCTGGCCACCGACGTGCTGGGCCGGCTGATCGAGGTGGTCAGCGGCCAGAGCCTGGACGCCTTCCTCGCCGACCGGATCACCGGCCCACTCGGCATGGGCGACACCGGATTCCGGGTCAGCGGGTCGGATGTCGACCGGCTGGCGACGTTGTACGTCGCAACCCCGGACGGCGGGATGCGCGCCCATCCCGAACTGGGCGACGTCTGCCTCGACCCCCCGCTGCTGGCCGGCGGCGGCGGCCTGGTCTCGACCGCCGCCGACTATCAGCGGTTCGCCCGATTCCTGGCGCGCGGCGGCGAGCTGGACGGCGTCCGGCTGTTGAGCCCGAAGACCGTCGCGTACATGACCCGCAATCACCTGCCGGGCAACGCCGACCTGCAGACCTTCGGGCGCCCGGTGTTCAGTGAGATCCCCCAGGACGGCGTGGGTTTCGGCCTCGGCATGGCAGTCGTGGTCGATGCCACGGCGGCCCGCATGGTCTGCTCGGCCGGGGAGTACAACTGGGGCGGCGCAGCCAGCACCACGTTCTGGGTCGACCCGGTCGAACAGCTCGAGGTGGTGTTCATGACCCAACTGCTGCCGTCGAGCACCTACCCGGTGCGACCTCTGCTGCGCCAGACGATCTACGGGGCACTGACGGGTTGAACCCCCGTCGCGACGAACGAATCTCGACAGGCGCCCCCCCGCCCTCGGTGCGATCCTCGGATCACGCCAGGCCGGCCGTCAGGGGTCCGGCCGATGTCCCGTGGTAGGAGACCGACATGACCGTCAACGGCATCATCGCCGCGATCGTCATCGGGCTGATCATCGGCGCGCTGGGCCGACTGGTCGTGCCCGGCAAGCAGAACATCCCGATCTGGATGACCATCGCCGTCGGTATCATCGCTGCCCTGATCGGCAGCGCCATCGTCGGGCCGATGCGCAACACCTCGGGGATCGACTGGGTCGAACTGCTGGTGCAGGTGGTGTTGGCCGCCGGTGGCGTGCTGCTGGTGACCACCATGCGCGGCAGACGTAGCATCCACTGATCTCGTTCCACCCGAACGCAGGACGCATCCCGGAACCCCGCCACGGGCCTTCCTCCGGGATGCGTCCTGTTGTGCTCATCCCCCACGAGCGCAATGTCACGTCACGCTCGTCTGGCGAGTGCAACGTGACATCGTGCTCGACCCGGACGAGTGCAACGTGACATCGCGCTCATCGGACGAGTGCTCAGTCGGCCAGCAACCGTTGCACGGACTGCGGGTCGGCCTCACGCTTGCGGTGGATCACGTAGGTGCCCGGCCCGATGCCGTTGGCGCCGTGTTCCTCGGTGTGGATCAACAGTGCTGCCTGGCCCGACGGCACGCTCACGTAGGCCAGGCGGAGGTCGGGATCGTCCTCGTCCCGCCAGACCATCGGCTCGGGTTGCGCCCACCGCACGCCGTGGCACCCCTGGTCCTGGTGCAACCAGTGGGTGTTGCCGGTGGCCTCGGACCAGATCAACTGAACACCCTGAGCCGGCACCGGCCGCCAGGCCCCCGGGTCGACCGACTCACCCGGATCGGCCGGCTCGATCGGGATCACCAGCAGGTCACCCTGAGCCTGCACCCCGGTCAGGATCGGCACCGCGACCTCGGCCGCCAAATGGTTCGGCACAACCGCGCCGACCAGGCCCAAGGCCTGTTCATAGGTGAGCGTCACGACGATCAGTCCTCCCCGTCCCCGACGGTCCGAGCGGATCCGTCATCCGGTCAGCGTAGGCGACGCCTCCCACGGTCCACCTCCCGGAATTCGCCGCCCCGGGCTCACGTACGCCGCTGCAACCGGCGGTAGACCTCCACCGGCACCCCGTACTGCCAGGCCGCAGCCTCGATCGGGTCGTCGAGACCCGCCGGCACGAACTCGGCGAACCGTCGCACCTGCCCGTCGGGTCCGGGGCTGGCATTGGTCATCACCAGCAGGCTCAGGTCGTCCCATCCGGCGTCGTCCAGCCGGTACAGCCGCAACCAGTGGGGCGGGTTGGCCGGGTCGGGCACCTCGGCGATCAGGGGCAGCCGGGCCTGCTCCAGATAGCGATCCCAGCCCATCGTCTCGATCAACACCCGGCGCGCCTCGGAATTCGGTACGCCGTGGATCTCCGCGGTGGTCCATTCCCCCGACTCGGCCGCCCGCGGCACTCGCACCCCGTCGATGAGGTGCCACCAACTGCCGTCCGCCCAGCCGAGGGAGGCCGTGGAGAGCCGGCGCCCTCCGTCGGGGGTGGCCAGCCACCCGCGGCGAATCACCGGCTGTTCGAGCAGGACGGCGACCCGACGCAGCGCCGTCCAGGGCACCGCCGCGGTGGCCTCCAACGCGCTGAGCAGTGCCTCGGCCCTTTGCTCGCGCCGCTGGTCGGTCTGCGGTGGCGACTCCCGGGCAGGCGCCGGCGGCACGGCTGCGAGCCGGACGGCGCGCTGCCAGCGCCATTGCGCCACCGTGGCCGGCGGGAACGAGCGCCGAACCAACGCCCCGAGCGGATCGGCGGCCGCCACCGGTGCGGTGACCTGCTGCACCACCCGGTCGACACCCGGGGTCCGCGGCGCCGGCCCACGGCGCAGCCGAGCCGTCACCCTCGCCTCCAGCGGAAGCAGCCACCTCGCCCAGCGGAGACGCCCCCGGCGCACGCCGGCGAACCAGGGCCGGGTGGTCACCCCCATCACGACGAACAGCGCCGCCGGGACGCCGAACAGCCCCACCGCCCGGCCCGCAGCGGACTGCAGGAAGGCGGGGTCGGCGTAGGCCAGCCAGAGCCACCAGCCGACGATGAGGCTCACCAGGACGATCAGGCTCGCCCCGGCGATGACCTTGGCCGTGCCGGGGCGAGCCACCATCTGCTGCCAGCGCAACGCCCGGGAGGCCATCGCCTCGGGCAGCCGATCGCGGTCCTCGGCCCGCACCAACCGATCGAGCGGGTCGCGCAGCGCCGCCACGTACTCCTCCCAGGTGCGGCACCACAGCAGCGCCGGTGGGGGCAGCCCGAGCGCGTCATAGAACGCGTCGACAGCGGCCTCGGTCGCGGGATCTGTCGGGCGGGCGACCAGGTGGCGGTCAGCCCAGTCACGCCCGAAGAGTTCGCCCTGGCGACCCGCCTCACCCGCCTGCGGGAGCCGCGGCACCCGCACGCCGTCCACGAAGAGGTGCCGGACGCCGTCCGGCCAGCGCGCGGTGAGGACCTCGTGCCCCTCGACCTCGCGTCGCTCGAGCTGGGTCGGTGGCGCCAACGCCACCGCGACCCCTCGCAACCCGTGCCAGGGGAACCCCTGGATCTCGAGACCTGGGACGACGGCCCACCAGAAGGGCCGTTGCAGCGCTGCGCGAGCGCGCAGGGTCAGGTCGATCGCCCTTCTCAGCAACCGCCATCCCACGACCAAGGGGGTCAGCAGGCAGACCAGGAACACCAGGTTGTCCGGCAACGAGTCCTCGCCGACCGGGCGGTCGAGCAGCGCCATCACCGCGCGGTAGGCGAGGAAGGTGGTGAGGAGCCAGCAGGTGAGGCACAGCAAGAGCACCGCCAATGCCCCGGCCAGAGCGGTCACGACCATCGTCAGCGTGCGCAACCACCCGGGCCGCCAGCGCCAGAGCCGCACCACGAGCGGACGGCGCCGCAGCAACCACCGGGCCTGCGCCCGCGGGTCCTTCAGAGCAGCCAGGTAGCGACCCGGTGACTCGCACCAGGCCACCCGCGGGGCGCGCCGTCCCACGCGCCGGTATTCCTGCGCGATGGCCTGCTCGGCCTCGGCACGCAGCACCTCCCCCGACGCCGTGCCGTGCCCACTCCAGGCGAGGATCACCGCGTGCACCTCGGGTGACAACTCCCCGTCGAGAAGCCGCCTGTCCACCCGCCCGACCACCGTTCGCTCAGTCTGGCCAGCCCCCGACGGCCGCCACACGCCAATCACCCTAAACGCGACCACCCTCCGTCACCGCCCCCGACTCATCCCCGCGGATCACGCTCATCCCCGACGAGCGCAATGTCACATCACGCTCGTCTGGCGAGTGCAACGTGACATCGCGCTCGTCCCGGATGAGTGCGACGTGACGTTGCGCTTGGTTGGCGCTTGCGCAGTTACTCATCAGTAGGCATCATCGAGTTACCGGCGGGTAACCCTCGCCGCGGACGAAGCGCGGCCGGACGGCCGCCGGCGGCGACAGACATCCCGAGGGGCGGCACTGATGAGCCACTACAAGCACAACCTGCGCGACGTGGAGTTCACCCTGTTCGACGTGCTGGGACGCGACGCCGTCCTGGGCACCGAGGCCTTCCCCGACGTGGACGGCGAGACCGCCCGCGAGATGCTGGGGCAGGTGGCCAAGCTGGCCACCGACAAGCTCGCGTCGTCCCTGGTCGACTCCGACCGCAACCCACCCCTGTTCGACCCCATCAGCCACTCGGTCACGCTGCCCGCCTCGTTCCACGAGAGCTACCGCGCCTACGTCGACAGCGAGTTCTGGCGCAGCGACCTGCAGCCCGAGATCGGCGGCCACCCCGTGCCGCCGTCGCTGCGCTGGGCGATGGCCGAGTTCGTCCTCGGGGCCAACCCCGCCATCCACATGTACGGCACCGGGTTCGCCTTCGCCCGCATCCTGTACGCCCTGGGTAACGAGGCCCAGAAGAAGATCGCCGGCCACATGGTCGAGCACCGCTGGGGCTGCACCATGGTGCTCACCGAGCCGGACGCCGGGTCGGACGTGGGTGCCGGGCGCGCCAAGGCCGTGCAGCAGCCCGACGGGACCTGGCACATCACCGGCGTCAAGCGGTTCATCACCAGCGGTGACGCCGACATCTTCGAGAACATCGTGCACCTGGTGCTGGCGCGCCCCGAAGGGGCCGGCCCGGGCACCAAGGGGCTCTCGTTGTTCGTGGTGCCGAAGTTCCTCGTCGACACCGAGACCGGCGAGCTGGGCGAGCGCAACGGCGTCTTCGTCACCAATGTCGAGCACAAGATGGGCCTGAAGGTCTCGGCCAGTTGTGAACTGCGCTTCGGCGAGGTGGACGGCATCCCCGCCGTGGGCACCCTGGTCGGCGACGTGCACGACGGCATCGCCCAGATGTTCAAGGTGATCGAGGCGGCCCGGATGTTCGTGGGCACCAAGGCGATCGCCACCCTGTCGACCGGATACCTCAACGCGCTCGACTACGCCAAGAACCGGGTGCAGGGCCCCGACCTGACCCGCTCGACCGACAAGACCGCCCCGAGGGTCACCATCACCCATCACCCCGACGTGCGCCGCTCACTGATGCTGCAGAAGGCCTACGCCGAGGGGCTGCGCGCCCTGGTGCTCTACACCGCCAGCCAGCAGGACGCCGTGTTCGTCGCCGAGGCGCGAGGTGAGCGGGACGAGTTGGCCGAGCGGGTCAACGACCTGTTGCTGCCGCTGGTCAAGGGCTGTGGTTCCGAGCGCTCCTGGGTGCTGCTCGGCACCGAGAGCCTGCAGACCTTCGGCGGCAGCGGATTCCTGCAGGACTACCCCATCGAGCAGTACGTGCGGGACGCCAAGATCGACACCCTCTACGAGGGCACCACGGCCATCCAGGGCATGGACTTCTTCTTCCGCAAGATCGTGCGCGACAAGGGCCAGTCCCTGACCCACCTGGCCGGCCAGATCGCCGAGTTCGTCAAGGCCGCCGGCGCCGAGGATGCGCTCGCGGTCGAGCGCGAGCTGCTCGGCAAGGCGCTGGACGACGTCCAGGGCATCGTCGGGTTCATGGTCGGGGCGTTGATGAGCGCTCACCCGAAGGCCGAGGGCGGCGACGTCCGCAACGTCTACAAGGTCGGCCAGAACACCACACGGCTGCTGATGGCCGCCGGTGACCTGGTGATCGGCTGGCTGCTGCTGCGTAGCGCGGAGGTCGCGGCCGGCAAGCTCGCCGCCGAGGGCATCAGCGCGAGCGAGCGATCGTTCTACGAGGGCAAGATCGCCGCAGCGCGGTTCTTCGCCCGCACGGTCCTGCCGAGGTTGACGGCCGAGCGGGCGATCGCCGAGACCACCGACAACGCCCTGATGGACCTCGACGAGGCAGCGTTCTAGATCGCCTCGTGATCGCCGTCGTGCAGGGTGGTTCCCCCTCGCCACGGGGGAATGACCCTGCACGACGGTGATCTCTGCGAGACGGTGATCTCTGCACGACGGGGAGCTCGGCGCGAGAGCAGGTCACCAGGCGGCGTTGCGCACCAGGCCCAGTGCGTAGTCCTTCCAGAAGCCGGACGCCGGACCGCCGTTGCAGGCACCGTCGGTGTCGCCGGGCACCTTGACCCAGAGCAGGGCATCGAGGGTGCCGCTGGTGCCCAGCCGGGGCGGTTCACCGAGGGCTCGGCCACTCGGGTTGCACCACGCGCTGCCGGCAGCCGCCCCGTTGCCGTTGCGCGAGGTGTCGACCACGTAGTGCAGCGACGAACCGTACGCCGTGGAGATCGCCGCCGCATAGGTGGACACCGAGGACGTGGCGGCGAAGTTGCTCACGTTCAGCGCGATGCCATCGAAGGCGTCCATCCCGACGCTCTTCAGGATCGCGGCCGCCTGCGCCGGGGTCTTCCAGGCCGGGTGCCCGGCGTCCAGGTACACGCGGTGACCGGCCTGCTGGAAGATGTTGCCGGCATCGTGGAGCAGCTTCAGGCGCCCCGCGGGGTCGGCACATCGAGCCGCGTCGACCGCGGCGTCCGGCTCGAGCACGATCATCGCCTTGCCGACGATGGCGTTCTTCACCGAGGTCACCCAGGCGAGGTACTCACTCGACGTCGTGCCGCCGGCCGAGTACCCACCACAGTCCCGGTCGGGGATGTTGTAGATCACGAAGACGGCGAGCTCGCCCTGCGCGGTCGCCCGGGTGCTGACCGTCTTGGCCATGGTCAGGTTGTACGAACCGCCGGAGAGCCAGGTGGCGATCGGGCGGTCGGCGATCTTGTGCAGCAGCGCCAGCTCGGCCGCATTCGAGGTCGACCCGAGGATGACCTCCTGGATGTTCGGGCTGACGTAGAGACCCGAGGCGGGCACGGCCGGCACCTTCGGTGCGGCGCTCGTGGTCGGCGTCGTGGGCGCGGCGCTCTTCGTGGTCGTGGTGACCGTGGGAGGCGTGGACGACGGCACCGCCTTGGTGGTGGTCGTCGTCGGGGCCAGCGGCACCACCGTCGTGGTGGCCGAGGTGGGGTCACCGGCCACGCCCGGCTGCGGCGCGACAGGAGCGGCAGCACCCGGCGCTGCGGGCGCTGCGGGCGCTGCGGGGACAGCAGGGGCCATGGTCGGGGCGGCGGCGGGACTCGACGGCGCAACGGGACGCTTGCCCGCGCGACCCCGGGCGGCCGTGGTACTCGAACCGGTCGGCGGACGGCGCCGCGCCGCGGGAGCCTGAGCCTGACGCTCGTGCCCGGCCTTCGCCAGAGTGGTCACGATGCGGTCATCGGAGTTGGGGCCGACGGGCGCCGCCGTGAGGGCGACACCGCCACACACCATGACGACTGCCGCCCCCGTAGCAGTGATCTTGATGTTGGTCCGAAGGCTCACGGTCCAGAACACTAGTCAGGAGTTCGGCTGAATTTGAATGGCTGAATGCCTGGATACCGCCGACTTAACACTTCATTGAGCCACGAACTTCTCATTCCTCGCGTGCTCAGCCGCGCGGCACCCGGACGGCGATCTCCTCCCCGAGACGGGCACCGCCGAGCAGATCCAGGTCGTCGCCCGACCAGAACGTTCCCGGGTCGAACGCATTGGCCGGGCGCGCGCCGTCCAGCAGGCCCATGACCTGATAGGCGCGGGCCACCACCTCGGCGCAGTAGGTCACCCCGATCGGGGCGTGCCGGCGCACCCGGCCGCGCAACCAGCGGCCCGCCAGCGCGGCGGTCCGCGGGAACGGCAGGCCGTCGGCCCGCGCGATCTCGCGCAGCAACTGGTCCTCCATGGCCGCGGTGATGGTGGTGTCGAGCTGGCGCATCCAGGGACGCTGCTCGTAGCGGGTCACCCACTGCACCACGGCCTCGCGCAGATCGTGCAGCTGGACGCCGCGGTGCTTGTCCCCGGTCCAGACATCGGTCAGTGACTGACCGAGTTCGGCGTGCCACATGAGCGGCGGCAGGTCCTCGAGGACCACGGCCATGCCGACGTGGTTCACCGG
Source organism: Kineosporiaceae bacterium (assembly GCA_016713225.1). Taxonomy (NCBI): domain Bacteria; kingdom Bacillati; phylum Actinomycetota; class Actinomycetes; order Kineosporiales; family Kineosporiaceae; species Kineosporiaceae bacterium. The sequence goes on along the minus strand of JADJPO010000001.1, from coordinate 484,447 downwards.
GGCGTTGGTGAGAGTCTGGATCGCGCGGTCGGCGAGACTGGGGCCGCGGAACAGCCAGAGGTCACCGGTGCGGGTGACCTCGACGGCCTGATCGAGGTCGATCGAGCTGGACATGACGCACAGTCTGCCGGGTGCGCCCGGCAGCGAGCAGGCACACGGATCCAGGAGGCAGCGATGGACGACGCGGCACGGTCGCGACTGGTGCGGCGCCTGCTGCGGGGCCTGGGCCTGGCAGGCGTGGTCGGGGTGGCCGCCACCGGGGCCCTGCTGGCGCGCTCCGAACGGCAACGTCGCGCCGTGACACCGGACGAGGTTCGCTCCCGGCTGCACGAGCGACTCGACAACGCCCGAGATCCCCGAGATCCCCGAGATCACTGACGGCAGACGTCAGCGACCGGCCGACGCCTCACGGACCCGGCCCCCGGCGGCGTCCAGCGCCTCGCGGGCGGCGGTCGCGTCGAGCCCACGGCGCAGCATGACGATCGCCAGCGGTCCCGAACCGCCGGCGGCCGACAGCGCGTCCTGCGCCGCTGCCGGCTCGACGCCGCAGGCCAGGGCCACCCCCCGGACGGCGCGTCGCACCAGCTTCGCGTTCACCGCCGGCGCGGCCACCATGAGGTTGCCGAAGGTGTGACCGGTCCGGATCATCACCGCGGTCGAGATGACGTCCAGCGCCATCTTCTGAGCCGTGCCCGCCTTGAGCCGGGTGGAGCCGACCACGAGTTCGGGACCGGTGAGCAGCTCGATGGCCCGGTCCGCACCGGCAGCCAGCTCCGTTCCCGGGTTGTTCACCAGGGCCGCAGTGGCGGCACCGCGGTGCCGGGCCTCGGCCAGCGCGGCCACCACGAACGGGGTCCGGCCGCTCGCCGAGACCCCGATCACCAGATCGCCCGGTGACGTCCCGACGGCCGCCACGGCCTCGATGCCGGCGTCGGCGTCGTCCTCGTCCCCTTCGCGTGCATCGAGCAGCGCCGCCTGCCCCCCGGCGACCAGGGCGATCACCGTGCCCGGGCGGACCCCGAAGGTGGGCGGCAGTTCGGTGGCGTCCAGCGCGGCGAGACGACCCGCGGTCCCGGCACCGACATAGATCATCCGGCCACCGGCCGAGAGCCGCGCCACGGCGAGCTCCGCCACGCGGGCGATGTCACGGCGAGCGGCCCGAACCGCGTCGGCGACCTGGAGTTCGACGTCGAGCGCGACGGCGACCAGGTCGTCGGTGCTCAGCAGATCGAGCTCACGACGGCTCGGGTCGTCATCCTCGGTGCCGCCCCCATCCGCCGTCATCGCCGCCGTCATCGCCACGGTCATCGCCCTCTCTGCGCCAACACCTCGGCCGCCGCCCGGAGGCAGACCGGGGCGCTGCCGAAGGTGAACACCCGGGCACCACGCCAGGTCAACGACCCCGGTTCGGCATCAGGGTGTTCCGCATCGTGGCGAGAATCCGGTCCGGGGAATCCGGTCTCGACCACGATGGCATCCGGCCGCGCCGTCCTCAGCTCGTCGACCACCCGCGCGACCCTCGGCTCACGATGGAGCTCGCGGACGACGATCACCAACGCTCGTCCGGCGGCGTCAGCCAGCAGGTGGTGACCCAGGTCGGTACCGTCCTGGTGGATCCCCACACGCCGCACCAGCGTGCCGGGCAGCAGCGCACTCAGCAGGTCCCCCAGGCCACGGGTGAGCCGTTCTCCCGCAGCCATGTTGGGCCGGCCGTCCAGCTCCACGACGAGCGGTGGCCCCGGCATCGGACCCACGGGCGTGCCCGACACCGTGATCGCCCGCCGGGCCGCGGCCAGGCCGGCCACCTCGTCCGGACCGGTCGACGGCCGGCGCATCCGAGCCGACCATCGGGCGAGGTCGCGCAGCCGCCGGCTCGCCTCGGCGAGCCTGACCACGGGCAGGACGCCGTCGCGCAGCGCCTCGACGATGGCCGTTCGGGCGCCCTCGACCTGCGCCGGACTCGCGCCGGGCCCCAGACACAACGCATCGACCCCGGCGGCCAGGGCGCGGACTGCCCCCTGCGGCATGCCGTACGTGGCCGCGATCGCCGCCATGTCGAGGGCATCACTGACGATGAGCCCGTCGAAGCCCAACTCCCCTCGGAGCAGACCGATCAGGGCTGGACGGCTGAGGGTGACGGGGGCGGCGGCGTCCACCGCGGACACGACGATGTGTGCCGTCATCACCGCGCGCACGCCGGCCGCGACGGCTGCCCGGAACGGGGCCAGCTCGCGTGGCTCGAGTACCTCGCGCTCGACTTCGAGGCGTGGCAGGTCGTGGTGTGAATCCGTGGTGGTGGCCCCGTGGCCCGGAAAGTGCTTGGCGCACGCGGCAACGCCCCGGGCCTGGTGCCCTGCGATCCAGGCCGCCGCGTGGGCCGAGACCTGGCCCGGGTCGGCGCCGAACGATCGCACCCCGATCACGGGGTTGTCGGGCTCGCAGTTCACGTCGACGGACGGCGCCAGGTTCAGATCGATCCCGGCACGTGCCAGATCCGCGCCGATGGCCTCGCCCAGCTGCCTGGTGAGTCCGACGTCGTTCACCCGGCCCAGGGCGAGATTGCCCGGGTAACTCGATCCGTGCGCCCACTGCAGCCGGGTGACGTCGCCACCCTCTTCGTCCACGGCGATCACCGCGTCCGGATTCGCCTCGTGGATCCGGGCGGTCAGCTCGCGCACCTGCTCGGGAGTGCCCACGTTCGTCGCGAACAGCGTGATCCCGCCCAGGCCCGAGGAGAGGCGTTCGAACCACAGGTCCGGGAGGGTGGGTCCCTCGAAACTGGGCAGCAGAACGGCGTCGGCCAGCGCGTGGAGTTCGTCGAGTTCGGACCTCACGCGCTCAGCCCTTCACGCCGCCGGCGACGGTGGACGACTGCATCCGCCCCTGCACCAGGATGAAGAAGACGATGACCGGGATGGCGAACAGGGTCGAGGCGGCCATCAGACCGCTCCAGTCGGTCTCCTTGAAACTGCTCTGGTATCCGGCGAGCCAGACCGGCAGCGTCTGCACCCCCTTGGACTGCAGCACCACGTTGGCCAGGATGAACTCGTTCCAGGCCTGAATGAAGGCGAACACGCTGGTGGCAACCAGTCCTGGCGCGATCAGGGGGAACAGCACCAGCCGGAACGACTGCGACCGGCTGCACCCGTCGATCAGGGCGGCCTCCTCCAGTTCGACCGGCACGTTGGCCACGAAGCCGCGCAACGTCCAGATCGTGAAGGGCAGCACGAAGGCCAGGTAGGCCAGCATCACCCCGGCCAGCCGGTCGACCAGACCGGCTCGCGAGAGCATCACGAACAGCGGGATCAACAGCGCCTCGAACGGCACCATCTGGACCGCCAGGATCAACACCACGTAGGCCCGCCGGCCGCGGAACCGGAACCGGGCCAGCGCCGTGGCCGCGAGGAACGCGGTCAGCATCGACAACACCACGACCACCAGGACGACGAGCAGACTGTTGCGCGCGTAGCCCCAGAACCCCCCGTCGGACAGCACTCGGGCGAAGTGCTCGAACGTGATCGGGTTCGGGATGATCTTCGGTGTCTCGAGGAAGACGTCGGCGCGCGGCTTGAGGGCCGTGGCCACCATCCAGTACACCGGGAACACCATGACGACGAACACCATCAGCGCCGCCAGGTTGTCGACCCGTCGGCGCGAGCGCCGGGCGCGAGCGCCGCTCATGCCTCCACCTCCTCGAGCATGCGCCGGACATAGAACACGCTGAACCCCAGCAGCAGCACCACCATCAGGACGCCGATCGCCGATCCGGCGCCGAAGTCGTTGGCCGCGAAGGAGGTGCGATAGGCGTAGATCCCGAGTAGATCGGTGTCCCTCGTGATACCCCCGGCCTTCTGCAGGATGAACACCTGGGTGAACACCCGGAAATCCCAGATGGTCGACAGCGCCACCAGGATGGTGATGATCGGGGCGAGCAGCGGAAGGGTGATCTGCCGCAACAGTTTCAGCCCTCGGGCACCGTCGAGTTCAGCGGCCTCGAAGATCTCACCGGGGATCTGGGTGAGCCCGGCGAACAGGGTCAGGCAGACGAAGGGGATCGCCCCCCACACCACGATGACCGCGGCCACAGCGAGCAGAGAGACCGGTGAGGCGAGCCAGGAGTAGTTGCGGAATCCCTCGAGCCCCAGACTGGTCAGCGCCCAGTTGACGACACCGAACTGGGTGTCGAAGAGCCACTGCCACACCTGGGTGGCGGTCAGTGCCGGCGTGGCCCAGGCCATCAGCAGGCCCACCGACAGCACGAGGCGCATCGCACGACCGAGGCGTTGCAGCAGCAGGGCGATCGCCAATCCGGCCACCAGAGTGGTGATCACGCACACCGCCGCGAAGACCACGGTGCGCAGGGTGACCGTCCACAGGTAGGGGTCGGTGAGGATGGTGCGGTAGTTCTTGCCGGCGTTCCAGGCGGTGGTGCCCCGGTTGAGGTCGCGCAGCTTGGCTCGTTGCAGTGACAGGCTGATCATGCGCACGATCGGGTACCCGAGGACGACGACCAGCAGCACCGTGGCGGGCGCCAGCATCAGATAGGGCAGCGGCCGAACCCGCTCTCGCGCAACCCGAGCCGCATCGGGCACCGGGTCGACCGGGGCCGCCGTCGACCGGGATGCCGTCCCGATCGAGACGTCGTCCGTGCCAGGTGGGTCAGCGCTCATCGCAACTCCTCAGGGGGAGGACGGTCGTCGACCGGACGGCGCGCGCGGCGCCGTCCGGTCAACGGGTACGTCAGCCGGCCAGCTTGGTCGTGATCGCTGCGCTGGCCTCCTTGGTCGCCTCGGCCACCGTGGCCTTACCGGTCATGATCTTGACGAGCATGTCCTGCAGCACCGAGGAGCTCTCGACATTGCCCCAGGTGGGGGTGACGGGCGTGAACTTGGAGTTCTCCGCCGCCGTGTCGAAGGGCTCGAGCAACGCGTTGCCGGCGTGCCCACTGAAGGCCGCCTTGGTGTTCGGGATCACGCCACCCTCCTTGGCGAGCTGGGTCTGGATCTTCTCCGAGGTCAGGATCTTCGCCCACTCGACCGCCAGGGCCTTGTTCGCGCTCTTCTCCGAGACGCCCAGATCGGAACCTCCGAAGAAGGCCGGTGCCGTCGTGCCGGCCTTCACACCCGGCACGGCGAACGCTCCCACCTTGTCGGCCCAACCGGCCTCCTTGGCGATGACACCGGGCGCCCACCAGGAGTCGATGACCATGCCGACCTTGCCGGTCTTGAAGATCTCGGAGTTCTTGGTCTCGTCACCGTCCTTCGGAGCGCTGGAGTACTGGTCGACCAAGGTCTTCAACGCCGTCAGACCGGCCTGGGACTCGGCACTGTCCAGCGTTCCCTTCCAGGCATCACCGTCCTTGGCGGCGATGTCACCACCGTGTGCCCAGACGAAGGGCAGGGCGCCGTACCAGTACTTGCCCGGGAAGTAGAAGGCCGAGTAGCCGGGGGTGGCCGAGTTCGCCGCCTTCAGCTTGGCGGCCACCTGAGCGAGCTCGTCGAGCGAGGTCGGCACCGTGACACCGGCCTTGGTGAACTGCTCCTTGTTGTAGACCACGGCACGTGTGCCGCCGTAGTACGGGATGCCGTAGCGCTTGCCCTCCAGTTCGCCGGACGCCTTCAACCCGGGCAGCCAGCTCGCCTCACCCAGGCCGGCGGCATTGCCCGTCAGATCGGCGAGCAGCCCGGCATCGGCGAACTTGGCGGTCAGGGTGTTGCCGATCTCGACCACGTCCGGCGTCGTGGCCGACCCCAGCGAGGTGGTCAGCTTGTCCTGGATGCCGTCCCACTTCTGCAGCTCCACCGACACCGTGACCTTGGGGTAGGCGGTCTTGAACTCGGCGTTCACGGCATCGACCACGGTCTGCGGCTGGCTTCCGTCCATCAGCCACACCTTCAGCGTGCCGGACGCGTCGGCGCTCGGCGAGGCGACCGCCCCCGAGCCGCCCGTCGACTCACTCGATGATCCACACGCTGCCGTCAGGGCAGCAACCACGCCCAGGACCAGTACGTAACGGAGCTTCATGAGATGCGCTCTCCTCCCGAGGATGACGAGACCGGGTGGCCCCCCGACCGACGCAGGTCGAGAGCACCACTCGATTGGACTAGACCAGTTACCCACAGTGGACCGGGTGAATTTGAGTTGTCAAGTGGTCTAGTCCTCTTCGGTCGTCACGATACGATGACGATCCCTTGCCGCTACGAGGAAGGACGCCATGGCGACCACGGAATCGGCGGAACCCACTGATGCGACACGGATCCCGAAGTACTGGAATCTCAAACGCCATCTGGTGGGACTGATCGGGGCAGAGTCACCCGGCACCGCCCTCCCTGCCGAGCGGGTGCTGGCCCTGCAGTTCGGCGTCTCCCGAACCACCGTGCGTCAGGCACTGCACGAACTGGTGCTCGAAGGTCGCCTGGAGCGCATCCACGGCAGTGGCACGTTCGTGGCACGCCCGAAGGTGCGCCAGTCGTTGAGCCTGACCTCCTACACCGAGGACATGCGTGCCCAGGGCATCGCCCCGTCGGCACGGGTGCTGGGGGTGGACGTCGTCCCGGCCACCGCTGAGCTGAGCGCCCTGCTGCAGTTGAAGACCGGCGCGCGGGTGTTGCGCATCCGGCGACTGCGCCTGGCGGACGGCGAGCCGATGGCCATCGAGACCACCCACCTCGACCGCGGGCGCTTCCCCCGGCTGCGCGCCCAGCTCGAGCGCCACGGCTCGCTGTACACCGCCTTGCGGACGGTCTACGGCATCGAGTTGATCGATGCCGAGGAGACCATCGAATCGGCGCTGGCCGCCCCGGACGAGGCCGGCCTGCTCGGCGTCGACGTCGGCCTGCCGATGCTGCTGCTGACCCGCCACTCGTTCGACACCGACGGGCCGGTGGAGTGGGTGCGCTCCCTGTATCGCGGCGACCGGTATCGCTTCGTCAGTCGGTTGCAGCGCCCCGGAACCGACCGATGAGCCCCGAGCCGGCCGCGGTGGGGCCCCGGGGGCATCTGATGGCCGCTGAGATCGGTGCCCAGCCCCAGGTCTGGCGCGAGATCCTGGCCGCATCCGGCGCAGCCCTGGACGAGGCCGCGGCCGCGATCCGTGCCTATCGCCCGAGGTTCGTGCTGCTGGTGGCCCGTGGCACCTCCGACCATGCCGCGCTGTATGCCAAGTACCTCGTCGAGACCCGGCTCGAGCTGGCGGCGGGGCTGGTCTCGCCGTCCACGATGACCGCCTACGGCGCACGGCCCGACCTGCGCGACGTCCTGATGATCGCGGTCAGCCAATCCGGCGGCTCCCCCGATCTGGTGCGCAGCATCGAGGTGGCCGGCGAGCAGGGCGCGCTGACCCTGGCGGTGACCAACAACGCCGCCTCGCCGCTGGCCGCGGCGGCTCGCTGGCACCTGGACATCCGCGCCGGCGAAGAGCTCGCCGTGGCGGCCACCAAGTCCTACACCGCCGAGTTGCTCACGTTGTACCTGCTGCTCAGCCGGTGGCGCGGCGGCCCGGCACCAGAGCTGGAACGCCTCGCCGAGATCGGCGAGATCAGCCTGCGCTCGGACGACGCGATCGTCGACCTGGCCACCCGCTACCGGTTCGCCCAACGGCTGGTGGTGACCGGGCGCGGCTTCTCGTACCCGACCACGCGCGAAGCCGCCCTGAAGTTGATGGAGACCTCCTACCTGTCGGCTCAGGCGTTCTCGGGGGCAGACCTGCTGCACGGTCCGCTGGCCATGGTCGAACCGCAGGTGCCGGTGATCCTGGTTGCTGCCGGCGGGGTCGGCGGCCGCGCCATGATGCCGGTGCTGACCCGGGTGCTCGATCGAGGAGCCGATGTCTGCTGCATCGGGGACGCCGAGGCGGTCTCGCGTGCGACGGTCGGCATCGAGCTGCCCGGCGGGCTGCCCGAGGAGTTGTCACCCCTGATCGAGATCATCCCCCTGCAACAGCTGGCCCTCCACCTGGCGGTGGCGCGCGGTGAGGATCCCGACGCCCCGCGCGGCCTGCGCAAGGTGACCGAGACCCTCTGACCCCGAGATCCCTTGCCCCCGAGGCGATCTCGATCAGGTAGGGATCAGCCGCGACGAGCGTCCCGCTCGGCCATGCCCGTGAGCATCGCGTTGTAGGCCTCCAGCTCGGCGTCCCCGTCGCGGTCGGCCGCCCGGTCGAGGCGGCGCGCCTCACGATCATCCGACCGCGACCACTGCACCGCGAGGATCAGGGCCACCGCGACCATCGGGACCTCCCCCAGGCCCCAGGCGAGTCCGCCCCCGAAGTGCTGGTCGGCCAACAGGTCCGTGGCCCACGGTCGCTGCAGTTGACTGAAGAAGTCTTCGGCCAGAACCGATTTCGACATCATCAGGGCCACCCCGAAGAAGGTGTGGAAGGTGATGACAGCGAACATGAACATCATGCGCAACGCGGGTGAGGGACGCCGCGGGCCGGGGTCGGGGCCGATCAGCACCCACAGGAACAAGTACCCCGCCGCGATGAAGTGCACGTGCATGATCTCGTGGCCGATGTGGGTTCGCAGCGCCACCGGGAACAACGGCGAGAAGTAGAACATGAACAGCGTTCCCGCGAAGAAGAAGCCCGCCACCGCCGGCCGCGTGATCTGCCGTGAGTACCAGGATTCGAGGACGGCGAGCAGCCACTCTCGCGGACCTCGGGTGCCGTCGTGCCGGGCCGGCAGGGTACGCAGCGCCAGGGTCATGGGCGCCGCCATCACCAGCAGCAGCGGGACCAGCATGCTCAGCATCATGTGGCCGAGCATGTGGGCACTGAACTGCACCCGCCCGTAGACCATCGGGCCACCGCTGGTCAGCCAGGTCATCGCCGCCAGGCCGGCGAACCACAGCAGGGTGCGGTAGATCGGCCACCCGTCCCCGCGCCGATTGATCCGGACGACGCCCCGCAGGTAGAGGCCGCCGGCCACCACCGCGATCACGATCCACATCAGGTCGGGCTGCCACCCCGTCAGCCACCGAGCCAGGGTGGGCTCCGGCGGCATGGCATAGCCGGTGAGGACCTCGGCCATCGACGGCAGTGGCGGCAACACCTTCGGTACGGGCGGGGCGCTGCTGGCCAGGGCCGCAGCCAGCCCCATCGCCAGGGCCATCAGCACCAGCTCGCCGACCACCAGGCGGGCGAAGGCCCCCGGGCGTCCGGCGTCCAGTTGTGCCAGCGTCCGCCGCCGATGCCACCACCCGGCAGCCCCGAGCAGCACCAACACCGCGGTCTTGGCCAGCACCAGGACGCCGTAGCGCGAGGCCAGTGCCCCGAAGGCGCCCACGCGGATCCAGGCGCTGATGACCCCGGAGATGGTCAGGAAGACCACGGACCACAACGCCACCGGCGAGAACCGGCGGGCTGCCAGAGCGCCCTCGGACGCCGTCAGGGTGCGCCAGACCAGCACCAGGGCCAGCAGACCGCCGACCCACAGCACGACGGCGGCCAGGTGTAAGCCGAGGCCCGTGACGGCGGTCTCGTGATTGCCGCCCTGTGAGTGCCCCGCCAGAGCCGACGGAATCAGCGCCAGCAGGCCCAGGCAACTGAGCAGGCCCGCGGCGCGCAGGGTGCGGGCGCCGGCAGCCGCCAGCGAGATCACCACGGCGACGGCGATGGCGAACAGTTGACCGGCGCCGACGCCGGAATCGGACGAGCACACTCCGCCCAGCTGCCCACCGAGCAGGGGATTGGTCAGCGGGGTGCCCGACTGCCAGGCGCAGGAGAAGACGAACAAGGACAGGTGGGCGAGCACCCACACCCCGGCGGACACACTGGCGGCCATCAGGGCCGGGCGATGGGCCAGCGTCGAGCGGCTCAGTCCGGAGCGAGCGCCATCGGTGGCCGGCAGGGCGACGGCCGCCAGCACGAGCAGACCGATCGTCAACGCGGTCGCCAGGTCGACGACGACCTTCAACAGCGGGATACCCCAGCGAACCGTGGCCCCCGGATCACCCAGGATCAGCGGCTCGGCCGCTCCGGTGAGCGCGGTACCGGCCAGTGCGGCCAGCACGGCGAGAGCCAGCAGGACGAGCACCAGAACAGCGGGCGGTGCGACAGGTCGGCGCTCGAGGGTCGGCCCAGCAGCCGCCTCCCGGGTGGGGGCAGACGTGGTCACTCCCCCACTGTAGGCAGTTGACCGCCGTCCCGTGTCGACAGTGTCGAACGGTGTCTCGACAATGCCGATTCGTGCCTCACATCGGGCGCAGCTCGTCCGCGTAGCTGACCGTGGTGCGCTGCAGAATGCCGTCTTCGGTGATCGAGTACTGCCCGAGGCGCCACAGGGGCGGCGAGTAGGCGTGGATCGAGACCGCCCCGACGTCGCTGTCCGGTGCACCGCTGATCCGGTGGATGTACTCGGGTCCGAAGTCGATCGAGGCGCCTTCGGTCAGCCGACGAAGCGGGTGCTCACCGGTGACCCGCAGATGCGCCTCCTCGATCGCGCCCCGGGTCACCGCGACGGCCCCACTCGAGGTGTCGTGGTCGTGCCACCCGGTGTCGTCGGTGACGTTCCAGCACAACACCCACACATCGAGGTGGGCGTCACGATGCAGCGAGGAGTAGTGGCGCTCGCCGCCGTGGTGGGTGGTCAGGTCCTGCCAGAGGTCGGGCCGGGCGGCCAGCGCTGTGACCAACTCGCGAAGTTCGGCGCGGGTCAGCGGGCGATCGGGCAACGACGGCAGCCCGTCGACCCGGGACAGATCACGCCGGGTGATGGTGCGGGGGTCGACCGCCGTGCCGTCCCTGGTGCTCACCGGGGTGCTCACCGGGACTGCATCGAGGAGGGTCATCGCAGGGCTCCTTTCAGGATGTCGTTCACGGTGTCCCCGCCCGGTGCCGCATCGCGCAGGTCACCGCCGAGGAAACGGGCGGGGTTGGTGGCGAACAGCAGCCGGGCGAATGCCTCGCCCAGACCGGGATCGGTGCTGTGCGCATTCGGCTCGTCCGAGCCGTGCACCAGCGCATCGACCCCGACCACCCGCACCAGGGCGTCGATCGCCCGGGCGCTGTAGGACGACGTCTCGTAGTACACGTTCGGATGCACCCGGAACGCCCCGCCGCGGACGGCGAGCCGCTCGTGATGCATCGGGGCCAGGCCGGCCAGCGCCACGAAACCGATCCGCAGGTCCGGGTGATCACCCACTCCGGCGGCGTGCCAGGCGAACCAGGCCGCCGCCTGCTGGGCCAGGTAGGGCACCAGCGCCGGCCACCAGGACGGCGCGCGGGCGCCGTCCGGGATCCTCGCGGGCCCCGGGTGAACCAGCACCGGGCGATCGAGTTCGGCGCACAGAGCCAGGACGTCGCCCAACCGGGCCACGTCGTCCGGGGTGGCCAGCGCCGGGGCGGGCAGCTGCAGACCGAGGGCGCGTGGTCGCAGCAGGTCGCGCCGGACCACCTCGAGGTCCGGTTCGACGAGCGCGATCGAGACCCAGGTGCCGAACGGCGCCCCGAGCTGCTCAGCGCCGTCGTGCCAGAGGTCGAGCAGCGGCTGTGCCTGGGCCGGGTCGAGCTGGTCGATGCCCAACGCACACGACAGGCTCAGCCCGATCAGGTCCGCCGGGGTGGTGCTCACCCGGATGCCCGGGTCGTGCTCGGTGAGATCGAGCGCACCGTCGGGCTCACCGCTCAGGTGCAACGTGACGGGCGAGTGGCCCGACACCCGTGGCGGCTGGCGACGCGAGCGCAACGCGTCCAGCAGACCGACGGGCAGGAGGTGTTGGTGAAGGTCGATGCGCATGTCACCACCTCCTGCCAGGTGAACCGGTTCACTCGTGATTCCGAGAGTAGTGAACCGGTTCACTTTTCGCCAGTGTCACCCCGGATGAACAGCGCCACAGCTCACCGGAGCAGGGGCGGCCCGGGGTTCGTATGCTGATCGGATGCCGGACGGTCGGGTGACCCTTCAGGACGTCGCCGACGAGGCGGGCCTGTCGAAAGCGGCGGCCTCGTATGCCCTGCGCGGCCTCAAGGGCTCGAGCCAGACCCAAGAGCTGGTGCGCGACATCGCCGACCGGCTCGGCTACACCGCCAATCCCGCGGCTCAGGCGCTGGCGGGTGGGCGAAGCGGCACCGTCGGGGTCTGCGGCGCCCTCCACGACCTGTGGCACCAGGAGCTGGCCGTGGCCCTGGCCGGCCGACTGCGCGCCGCCGGTTTCGGCTCGGCGATCGCCGACACCGACGCCGACCCCGAACGCGAACGCGAACTCGTCGAGGGCATGGTGCGGGCGCACGTCGACGGCGTGGTCACCCTGGTCACCGACCCTGCCGCGCCGTGGTGGGGAGAGCTGCCGGACTCGTTCACCGTGGTGAGCGTGGGCGACGTCCTCACGGCGCGGCCCCTGGCCTCGAGCGTGGTGTTCGACAACGTCCACGGCGTGCGAACCGCCATGGAACACCTCGTCACCCGCGGCCATCGACGCATCGGACTGGTGACCACCACCTTGCCGTCCAGCCCGGGGCGCCCCGGGGAGCAGGTCGCCGGGCAGATCGCCCGCGCCCGGGGATTGGACCTCAGCGTGGTCTCGGTGCCTCCCGCCACCCGCGCCGCCACCCGTGCGGTGCACACCCTGCTGGCGGGGCCACGCCGACCGACGGCACTGTTCTGCCTCAGTGACTCCATCGCCTTCGGCGCCTACCGTGCGGCCACCGAGTTGGGCCTGCAGATCCCCCGCGACCTGTCGATCCTGGGGTACGACGACCACGACCTCGCCGACCTGGTGGTGCCGCCGCTGAGCAGTTTCGGCTGGGACGAGGCGGCGATCGCCCAGGCGGCCATCGACCTGTTGGTCGGTGAGCTGAGCGATGGCCCCGACCCCGAGGCGGCGCACCAGATGGTGGACGCCGGGACGACGAGGACGGGGGCCACCGGGGACGACGGGCGGCGCGGCGTCCGGGTGGAATTCAGACCGGAGTTCGTGGCGCGATCCTCGACGGGGCCGGCCCCGGCCTGAGACCGTTCAGCGCAACGAATCACCGCACGAAATCACCCGCGACGAATCACGGCGACGAATCAATCAATGCAGCGAACCGGGCGGCGGCGTGTCGGCCAGCACGGCAGCGAAGGCGATCACCACGGCCATCACCGCCAACTCGGCCACCGCGAGGGTCAGCAGTCCGCGGGCGCCGGCCCGATCGAGGCGGCGCAGGTGCCGCGCCCGGTGCCAGGCGCCCAGCCCGCCGAGCACCAACAGCAAGAGGGTCTTGGCCACCATCAGCCGGGTGTAGGGCGATCCGAAGGGGTCGACTCGCCCCACCACGGCCAGACCCGTGGCCAGCCCCGACCCGGCGACCAGCAGATAGGCACCGCCGGCCATGATCGAGAACCCTTGCGCCGCATTCACCGCCCGCCGGTGATCCCACAGCTGCGGCCACAACAGCACCAGGGCGAGCAGACCACCGACCCAGGCGCCGACGCCCAGCAGGTGCATCGCGCGGCCGATCAACGCCGAGGCCCCCGCCGCCGACGAGGTGGCATGCCCGGACGGCGCCCAGCTCAGCACTCCCACCACCACCAGCCCCCCGGCGACGTAGGGCGCCCAGCGCTGCCCGCCCCAGCTGACCATCGCCAGGGCCAGGGCTGCGGCTCCCGATGCCATCACCGCCACGGCCGCGCCGAGACCGCCGGAGGTCTCCGTCACCAGCGAGCGCGCCACCGGCCACAACGCGGCGTCGGTCAGGCCGACCCCAGCGGCCCGGGAGACCATCATGATCAGCAACAGGGCCTGACTCAGTGACCACAGTGCGCTGGCCCGGGCGGCCAACAACAGGGCGGGCCGGTACGGCTCGGCGGCGTCGAGCAGCACCGCCAGGGTCAGTGATCCGAGGGCCGCCGCCATGGCCAGGTCGACGATCACCCGCAACACCGGGGTGATCCACCGCACCACCGCCCCCGGGTCGGCCAGCAGCGGCGGAGTGGTGGTGCCGATGTCCGCGGCCGTGAGCAGCACAGCCAGTGCCCCGATCCCCAGCAGACCGGCGATCACCACCCCCGCAGGCGCAGGCAGGCGCATGGCGATCTCCCTAGAGCCGACGGTCGGCGAGCACCGGGAAGTCGGCTCGCCAGGCATCGATCGCGGGCACGTCGATCTCGGCCACGAGCACCTCCTCGCCGGTACCGGCCTCGGCGAGCACCCGGCCGGCGGCGTCGAGCACCTGGCTGTGCCCACCCATGGCCAGCCCGCCGTGACTGCCGCCGGTGTTGCACTGCACCAGCGCCACCTGGTTCTCGATCGCGCGCGCCCGGCCCAGCAGTTGCCAGGCCTCGACCCGAGGCGCCGGCCAGGCAGCAGGCACCAGGACGACGCGCGCCCCCGCGTCGAGCAGCAATCGGAACATCTCGGGAAAGCGCAGGTCGTAACACGTGGCCAAACCCACCGTGACCGGGACGCGCTGCCCACCGACCGCTGCTCCCAACGGCAGATCGAGGGTGACGATCTGCGTGCCGGCCTCCATGAGCGCCGGTTCGCCCTGGCCGAACCCGAACCGGTGGATCTTGCGATACGAGGCCAGCAACGCGCCGTCCGGGCCGAGCAGCACCGAGGTGTTCCACAGGCCGCGGCCGGTCTCGCCACGGGCCTCGGGCGGGGCGTCGTCCGGGGCCTTCTCGACGATCGACCCGGCGTGCACGACGGCGCCGATCCGGCGAGCAGCCTGCGCCAGGGCGGTGACCGTCGGCCCGTCGAGCTCCTCGGCCCGTTCGGCCCAGGTGCGGTAGGCGAAACCGCCAGGAGCCCACAACTCGGGCAGCACCACCAGATCGGCACCACGTTGCGCCGTCACCAGGTCAGCGACCCGGGACACCCGCTCGGCCATCGGCTCGTCGTCGCCGTAGGCGACCTGGATGACATGAACACGCACGTCTCGACCCTAATCTGCCGAGAGGTAGAGGGTGAGCCTGCTCTCGATGCGTTCTCCGTTCGGCATCCGGCGTCAACTGCGCCTGGTGCTGCCGCTGCTCGCCACCTGGATCGCCGGCGTGCTGGTGCTGGCCGTGGCCGGCACCCAGCGAGAGGCCCCACTGCGGGAGCTCTTCCTGGACGCCGCCTACCTGGGCGGGCAGCCCTGGTACTCGGGCATCCTCAACGAGGCCTCGATCGTGGCCTGGTCGACCGCGGCGACCGCGGCAGCGTTCGGCAGTTGGGTCGCCTGGAGCACCGGACGACGCGCCGCCGCCGGCTTCCTGGCGGGCGGTGCCCTGGTCGCGGTCATGTTGTTGCTCGACGTCTGGATCCAGTTCCACTCGGCCGTGGCACCCAAGCTCGGGGTGTCCAGCAACACCGCCCAGGTGGTGCAGGCCCTGCTCGGCGGGATCTGGTTCATCGGCTTCCGGCGCGAGATCGCCCGAACCCGCTGGCTCGTGGTGCTCGCTGCGTTCGCCGCGCTGGGCACCTCGGGATTCGTCGACGTGGCGTTCGAACCCGCGGGGCCGTGGGGGCTCATGCTCGAGGACGGCACCCGGTTGCTCGGCGTGCTGGCCTTCGGCCACTACATGGTGCTCACCACGGTCGACATCACCCGCTCGGTCATGACGGCTGGATCGTTCGACTCCCCGATGATCCCGGCGCCCCGGCGAGAGCAGGCCCCCACCTCGTGATCACCGTTTGGACTCCACATTGCAGTGTTCTTGTCCCGAATCCGGCATCGAAACGGTGATCATGATGGTCGAGTCGCCTGGGGTTTGGAAAGTTGTGTGTTACAACTAACCAGTGTTCTCGACCGGTGATCTGCAGGACGAGCTCGGGTTCGAGCTCACTCGGCACGCCCGGCTGCTGCACGTCGTCAAGGCCCGGATGGCGCTCCGGGTGCCCGCCGGGCTGGATCTCGCCGCTGTGGGGCTGTTGATGATCCTCGTCCGTTGCGGGCCCCGGCGTCAGGGCGAGCTGGCCGAGGCGGCCATGCTCGACCCCTCGACGGCCAGCCGGTACGTCACCGCGCTGGCCCGGGCCGGGTTGGTCGAGCGGCAGGCCGATCCGGACGACGGCCGCGCCGTGCACCTGCTCGCCACGGCCGCGGGCCTCCAGCTCGGGGCCGACCTCACGGCGCACCGCCAGGCCATGTTCCGCGAGCTGCTCAACGGCTGGAGTGAGCACGACCTCGACGTCCTGCTGAACCTGGTCCGACGGCTCAACGACGCACTGGAACAGCAACGCCCCGGCGCCCCCGGCCGTGACCGGGAACCACCCTTCGCCTCGGCACCACCCACCACGCAGGAGAGTTGATGTCCACCGCCACACCCCCCGCGTCCGGCGCCGAGGCGCCGCCTGCGTTCACGCATCGCCAGATCATGGTGATCCTGACCGGACTCATGTCCGGCATGTTCCTGGCTGCCCTCGACCAGACGATCGTGGCCACCTCGATCCGCACCATCGCCGATGACCTACAGGGGTTGAGCATCCAGGCCTGGGCCACCACGGCCTACCTGATCACCTCGACGATCTCGACACCGCTCTACGGCAAGATGAGTGATCTCTACGGCCGCCGGCGGTTCTTCCTGCTGGCGATCTCGGTCTTCGTCATCGGCTCCACGCTGTGCGGCTTCTCGCAGTCGATGTACCAGCTGGCCGCCTTCCGTGCGCTGCAGGGCATCGGTGCCGGTGGCCTGTTCTCGCTGGCGCTGACGATCATCGGCGACCTGGTGCCGCCCCGCGAACGCGCGCGTTACCAGGGCATGTTCCTCGCCGTGTTCGGCACCTCGAGCGTGCTCGGCCCGGTGGTCGGTGGCTTCCTGGCGGGGCAGGACACCATCCTCGGCATCACCGGGTGGCGGTGGGTGTTCCTGGTCAACGTGCCGGTCGGCATCATCTCGTTGGCCCTGGTGTTCCGCACCCTGCATCTGCCGCACACCCGCCGCGAGCACCAGATCGATCACCTCGGCGCCATCATGTTGTGCCTGGCGTTGGTCCCGCTGCTGATCGTCGCCGAGCAGGGGCGCGAGTGGGGTTGGTCCAGCGTCCGGTCGCTGTCCTCCTACGTTGTCGGGGTGCTCGGCATCGCCGGCTTCCTGTGGGCCGAGCGGCGCATCGGGGACGACGCGCTGCTGCCGTTGCGTCTGTTCAGGGGCCGCACGTTCGGGGTCGGCTCGGTGCTGAACTTCGTCGTCGGTATGGGCATGTTCGGTGGTCTGGCGGCCCTGCCGTTGTACGTCCAGATCGTCAAGGGCTACTCCCCCACCGAGGCAGGCCTGCTGTTGCTGCCGATGGTGATCGGCATCATGAGCGGTTCGATCGGCTCGGGCCAGGCCATCTCGCGCACCGGCCGGTACCGGGTGTTCCCGATCGTCGGGCTGTTCCTGCTCGTGACGGGCATGGTGCTGCTGTCGCAGATCACCGCCGACAGCTCGATGGTGACCGTCGACGCGTACGCCTTCATCTTCGGTCTGGGACTCGGCTTCAACATGCAGACCCTGGTGCTGGCGATCCAGAACGCGGTGCCGCCGCAGGACATGGGGGTGGCGACCTCGTCGGCCACCTTCTTCCGGCAGATGGGCGGCACCCTGGGCACCGCCGTGTTCTTGTCCGTGCTGTTCAACCGGCTGCCCGACACGATCGCCTCGGCCTTCACAGCGATCGCGCCCACGCCGGAGTTCCAGGCGGCGCTGAAGGACCCGGCCGTGCTCGCCAACCCGGCGAACAAGGCGGTGCTGCAAGGGTTGTCGAATCCCGGCGCCGCGGCCGGTGGTTCGCTGAACGACTCCTCGTTCATCTCCTCGCTCGACCCACGATTGGCCCGACCGTTCCTGGTTGGGTTCTCGGACGCGATCACCAGCGTGTTCGTGCTCGGGGCGATCGTGCTGGCCGTGGCCTTCGTGGTCGTCTGGTTCCTGCCGGAGGAGAAGCTGCGGACCCAATCGGGCATCGCCGCCCGCCACCAGCAGGAGAGCGCCGCCGCCGCGGCCCTGGGTGAGGGCGCTGCGGGCGACGCGTTCACCGACGAGCGCGAGGCCCGCGACTCCGGTGCCCCGACCCAGCCGGTCGACAGCCGACTCAGCCGAGCAGGTAACTCCAGCGGTAGCGGCCCGGGCGCACCAGGTAGTGATCCAGGGTGTCCGGGCCGCACGATGCCGTCCCCAGTCCGCGGTGGGCGACGTCCACGTGGACGACGTGACCGGGTCTGGCGACCAACTCGCCATCGTGGGTGGCAGCAGCGAGATCGGTTGCCCGGTAACGGGTCACGCTGACCTGCCGGGGTCGATCGAGTCGGAGCGCCAGGCTGCCGAAGCCCGCGCCGTCCAGGCTCAACCGCCGGACGGCGCACCGTCCGCCGCTCTCCTGCGGGCGCAGGTACGGGGTGAACCAGGAATCGGCCGGCGCGGCGTACCACCCCACCTGCGCCGCGGCGGTGCGATCGGGGTAGGACTCGTGCGGCCCGGACCCGAACCAGCGCACCGTTTCTGCCGCATTCAGCGTCTCGAACATCGCCCCGATGCGCGGCAGATCGGCCAGTTCGGGCAGGTCCGGGACGGTGACGTCCTCCTCGACGAGCACCCCCGGGACGCCGTCCAGGTGCACCGAGGTCAGCCGCTGCTCGTGGGTGATCGCCACGCCCGGAGCGCCGGTGTGCGTGCTGTGGACGACCACGGTGGAACCCTCGCGTACCACCTGGTCGAGCCGCCGGGTCAGGCTCGACAGGCCGGCCGCCTCCCACCGGGAGGCGATGCCTCCGATGCGGTCGTTGTCGGTCGGCGCCCGCCACACCGAGAGCACCGGTCCGTGCACCAGCAGCGGGTGCACCAGCAATCCGTCGGCGTCGACCGCGGGTGGCTGCGCGACGGGTTCGGCGAGCAGCGGGTCGGCCCCCGCAGCGGGAGACAGGTCCTCACCGAGCCTGACCTGGGCGAAGCACACCGCAGTCCCGGCCGGTGACCACGTGGTGTCGCCGGCGGTGAACACGTTCAACGACAGCAGGACCTCGCCCCGAGCCGCCAGCTCGTCGAGACTCTGCAGCAGCTCACCGGGGACGTCGATCCGCGTCGCTCGGCCCGGACCCAGCGACGGCAGCACGGCCGGCAACTCGCGCGAGTACTCCCGGCCGGCCTCACTGATGATCTGCCAGGTGGCCCGCAGGTCCGACAGGTCGCCCCAGTGCCGGATGTTGACCAGCTCGACCTCGGCCGAACCGTCGGTGAGGTCGTGCGCGAGCAGCCGCACCCGAACCGGCGCGGCCAGCTGAAGGTGTTCGTACATCGCCGGTTTGGGCGTGCGATCAGGGAACACCATGCCGTCGGCGACGAAGTTGCCGTCATGGGGTTTGTCGCCGAAGTCCCCGCCGTAGGCCCACCGCAGCCCGTCCGGCGCCCTGCCGTCACCGGGCGCCGCGAACCGATCGGTGCGTGATCCGGCCAGGCCCACCGGGCGGCCGTCGGGCCGTTGCGCCAAGCCGTGGTCCCACAGCTCCCAGATGAATCCGCCCTGCAGCCCGGGATGGGCCTCGATGGCCGCCCAGTAGTCGGCCAGGGTGCCGTTGCTGTTGCCCATGGCGTGCGAGAACTCGCACATGATCAACGGTAGTCGCTGCTCCCCGGAGGTCGCGTGAGCCACGATCGCCTCGATCGGCGGGTACATCGGGCAGACCAGATCGCTGACCGGCTGAGGCCCACACCAGTCGAACATGATGGCGCCCTCGTAGTGCAGCGGCCGACTCGGGTCGAACGAGCGCACCCAGCCGGCGGCGGCATCGTGGTTGGCGCCGTAGCCGCTCTCGTTGCCCAACGACCAGACGACGACGCTGGGGTGGTTGTGGTCACGACGCACCATGCGCGAGACCCGGTCGACGAAGGCGGACAGGTAGCGCGGGTCGGCGGGCAGGTGGTGAGCGTAGGCGTGGCACTCGATGTCGGCCTCGTCGATCACCATCAGGCCGAGCTCGTCCGCGGCATCCAGCAGGGCTGGGTCGTTGGGGTAGTGCGAGGTGCGCACGGCATTGAACCCGAACCGTTTCAGGGTGATCAGATCCTCGCGCAGCTGCGCCGGGGTCAGGGTGCGGCCGGTGAAGGGGTCGCTGTCGTGCCGGTTCATGCCCCGCAGGTACGGTCGGACGCCGTTCACCAGCAGGTCGCGCCCCACCACCTCGACCCGCCGGAAACCCACACGGTACGAAGCGGTTTCGACGATGTTCCCGCTCGGGTCGTGCAAGCGCACCACCAGCGGGTACAGCTGCGGGGTGTGCGGGGTCCACGGCCGGACGCCGCCCAGCCGCGCCGACAGCGCCAGGCGACCCATGCCGAGCGGACGTCGGTAGCCACGCACGGCCTCGGCGACGACCCGGTGCATCGCGCCCTCGTCGGTGGCGGGCAGACCACCGGCGGCGTTCAGGTAGACCGACCGCATCGCCACCAACGGCTCGATCGGCAGGGGCTGGGTGGCCTGTCCGTCCTCGATCGGCCCCGAGTCGACCGGCCCCGAACCGGGTACCGACGCCGCGAGGTGCGTGGCGTCGTCCAGGGTGGTGCCGTCGGGCAGGTCGAACGCCAGTGATGCCGACCACCCGTGAGGCACCCGCCCGTCGAGTGCGCCCACCTCGACGACGACCGAGAGGGCGCCGCCGGTCAGGCCGTCCGGCTCGATCGGAAGCTCGACGAGATCGGCGTGCACCCTCACATCGGCCAGGTACACCGGCGCCGTGGCGTAGAGGAACACCGAACGGGTGATGCCGCCGTGCCACCACTGGTCCTGATCCTCGATGAAGGTGGCATCCGACCACTTGACGACCGCGAGGCGAATCGTGTTGGCACCCGGACGGATCGCGGCGGTGACATCGAACTCACTCGCCAGGTGCGAGTCCTTGCCGACGCCGACCTCGACCCCGTTGACCCAGGCGATCAGCACGCTCTCGGCCGCCCCCACGTGCAGCACCACGCGACGTCCGGTCCCTGCCGAGGACTCGGTCCAGTCCGCGGGCAGGTCGACGGTGCGTTCGTACACCCCGGTCGGGTTGGCCGCCGGTGGGTGCGGCGGCAGGTCGGGCCAGGGCATCTGCACGTTCGTGTAGTGCGGCAGGTCGCCGACGCCGTGCCGGTCCTCGAACTCCTGCAGCGTCCAGGCACCGGGCACCTGAGCTGCGGCGCAGGGTGGGGCAGCGGCCCCCGGCGCGAGCGCCGACCCGGGCGTCCCGAACAACTCGAAGGCCCAGACGCCGTCCAGGTCGAGCCGTTCGACGCCCACCTCACCGGGCTCGTGGCGCAGCGTGTGCATCGGCAGGCGGTTGCGCCCGGTCAGTTCGGGGTCGTCCCAGACAGGGTTCACGACGCATCCCTATCATCTGCCGTCCGATTCGGCGGGTCCTCCTGCCGCGTTCGGCAACGCGTCAGTGGCAGGTGGCCGATCCGTGGTCGGAGTAGGTGCCACCGGCCGCGGGGACGAACCGCCAGTCGTACCCGTTCGCGCCGAGCGTCAGGCTCAGCACGCCGAAGGACTCGTCCGTGGCGGCGTCCAACCCCTGGGTGGAGGAGATCGGGTAGAGGCGACGACCTCCCGTCCCGATCACGAACTGCCGCACCCCCGTCGCCTCGTCACGGGCACCATCCGGACGGCGCGGCTCGAACCGCTGGTAGTTGTGATCGTGCCCGGTGAACACGAGCTCGGCACCTGCGGCGTGCAGAACCTCGACGAAGGCGCCGACCTGCTCGTGATCACCGTGCTTGCTGTGGCTCCAGCGCGGGTGATGCCAGAACGCCATCACGCACCGCGCGGGGTTCCGGGCCAGATCGGCACGCAACCAGGCGAGCTGCGGCGAGCCCTCACCACAACCACCGACCTCGGCACAATTGCTGTTCAGCGCGATCACGTGCCACGACCCCAGGTCGCGGCTGTACCACCCCCGACCGGGCGGTCCCGCCGCCTCGCCGAAGTAGTCGAAATAGGGCGCGGCGCCGGGACTGTCGTACTCGTGGTTGCCCGCCGCCGGGTGGGTGATGGCCGTCAACCGGCCCCAGCTCGGGGCGAAGGCGCGGACGAACTCCTCGCGGGTGCCACGGTCGTACTGCAGGTCGCCGGGCAACACCACCGCCTCGGGTGACAGGCCCAGGGCCACCTGCGAGGTCGCCGCCTGCTGGCAGTCGTCGGGTTGCGGCGTCGGGGACGGGCACGCCAGATCGGCTGCGACGACCACGCGCACCGCGTCAGCCCCGGAGTGGGTCGGAGTCGGCTGCCCCGCGGGCGCGAGCGACACCCCGTCCCGGTCGGCACTCCACACCACGGCCAGCCCCACCGCCACCACGGCCGCGGCGCCGAGAGCCCCCAGCCAGGCTGCGCGCACCTTCTGTCCCTTTCGTCGTCGTCCACTGTACGAGGCAGGGATGCGCGTCCCGGCGTGAATCGGCAGGCGCGGCAGGCGGGGCCACTTTCGGACGTACGTTCGAATCCGTGGCAGAATTGCCTCATGCCGCTCGCCATTCAGGGCAGCCTGTTCGACCAGCCTCCGGAGGGTCGTACCCAGCCCGAGATTCCCCGTCCCCGACGGGTGGCGTTGACAGCCGGCGCCTGGGTCGATGTGCAGCCGAACTGGCTGCCCGGTGCCGACGGCCTGTTCGAGCGCCTGCTGGACGCCGTGCCCTGGGTCGCCGAGCGCCGCCGGATGTACGACCGCGTGGTCGACGTCCCCCGGCTCCTGGCCTTCTACGACATCGGCGAACCGCTGCCCGATCCGTTGCTGGCCGAGGCGTTCGATCGCCTCAACGACCACTACCGACCACAGTTGGGCGAGCCCCTGTTGACGGCCGGGTTCTGCCTCTACCGCGATGGGCGCGACAGCGTGGCCTGGCACGGCGATGACACCGGGCGCAGCAAGACCGAGGACACCGTGATCGCGATCCTCTCCCTCGGGACGCCGCGTGAGTTGGCGCTTCGCCCGCGCGGCGGCCGGGTGGCGCATCGATTCGCGCTGGGTCATGGCGACCTGGTGGCCATGGGCGGGTCGTGCCAGCGCACCTGGGAGCACGCCGTCCTGAAGACCTCGCGTCCGGTGGGGCCGCGGATCAGCGTGCAGTTCCGCACCCGGGGCGTGCGCTGAACCACTGCGCACGGTCGGGAACCTCGAGCGTGCGCAGGCCAGGCCTGCCGAAGGGCTGTGCGTGGGCACCGCGCCCGCCCGTGATCACACGCCGAGCTGACACATCAGCAGGAGTTGGCCCTATGGTGGCGGGCGTCGTCGAGCCTGTCGGGAGGCATCGTGAGCAGCCGGTTGTCCAAGCGTCGAGCCGTCGCCGTGGCCGTGGTCGCGGCGCTCGGGCTGGTTGCGACGGGGACCTGGTTCGGCCGTGCCGAGGCCTGGCCGTGCGGGCGTCTCGACCGGGGCGACACCTGCGTGAGCAGTACCCGGCTCGACGTCGAGGCGCTCGGCCTGGACGCCGGCTCGACCCACGCCGACTTCCGGTCCTTCGACCTCGGTCCGGGCGCCCGGACGGCGCTGGTCGGTCTGACCGGCTGGTCGGGCGCGCGTTACCGCACCGTCTTGGCCCTGTTCGACACGCGCACGGGTGCCCCGATCCGCGTCCTTCGTGACCTGGCAGGAGGCGCTGTCAGCGAGGGCAACGACGGGCTGTCGGCGGTGGACGGCGCAGCGCTGTCACCCGACGGCAGCCGCGTCGTGAGTTGGGCCTGGGGTACCGACAAGGCCGGCGCCACCGAGAACGACCTGCGCATCCAGGACACTGCGGATGCCAGCGTGGTGAAGACGTTGCACCAGGGCAGCCCTCTCGGGGAGCGGCCGTGCGCGGCAACCGTCGGGCTGTCGCCCGACAACACCCAGGTTCAGTGCGCGGACACCGTGACCGACCTGGCCTCGGGAACCACGCGCTCGCTCTGGGACGGCAAGCGCCGGCTGACCCCTCGGTACGCGGGCTTCTCGGGCGGGTACCTGGCGATCTCCGCTGACGGGACGCTCATCGACGGCGGCGAACTCGAACGCCCGGACGGCACGCGCGTCGACCTCGCGCCCCGCGTGACGATCACCGACGAGGGAATCAGCAACTACAGCTTCTCGCCCGACGGCCGGTACCTGCTCGACTCGCACGCCGCCTACAGCGCGAACCGGGGAGCGCGTCGGGTCACCCCCGCCCCGTTCCGGACGCTGAGCGTCGTCGGCGTCTGGAACGTCCAGACCGCCGAGCTGGAACGCACCGTGACCCTGAACGATCGCTATCACCTGATCGCCTGGTCACGAGACAGCAGCCGCTTCGGCGTGGTGACCCGAGACCTCGACCTGCAGATCTTCACGACGTGACACCGAGCGGCACGATCGTGCCGCATTGCTGATCCTGAGTTCATCCGAGGCGATTCCTCATGAGTATCGGCACGATCGTGCCGATACTCTGGACCACATGGCGCTGAGGTCCTATCGTTGACACCAATCGGCACGATCGTGCCGCATTGAGAGGTGCCCAGATGTCTGCGTCCAGCCTTGGTTCAGAACTCAGGGTTCGCCGAGAGACACTCGCGCTCACCCAGGCCGACCTCGCCGATCTGGCCGGGGTGTCGATTCGCTTCATCCGCGCCCTCGAACACGGTAAACCCACCGTCAGACTCGACAAGGTGATCGCCCTGCTCGAGGTGCTCGGCCTGGAGTTGCGTACCCAGCTGAGGACGCCATGAGCCTGGACCTGCGTGGCCTGGATCCTCGCCGCGTCACCCGAGCCGATGTCTACGTCGGTCGGCGATGGGCGGCCACGCTCGATCGGCTTCCCTCCGGGGTGGAGTTCAGATACACCGAGGACCATCTGATCGGCGCCGGAACGCCCGTAGCCAGCACGCTGCCTTTGGTTCGCGACCCCGTGGTCACCATGGCGGGTGCCGTGCCGCCGTTCTTCGCCGGGCTACTGCCCGAGGGCCGCCGCCTGAACGCCCTGCGTCAGGCCGTCAAGACCTCGGCGGACGACGATCTCTCACTCCTCATCGCCGTCGGCAGCGACACCGTGGGCGATGCCCAGATCGTTCCGCACGCAGACTCCCCCACGATGCCCTCACCACTGGTCACCGTCACGAAGGCCTGGGACGAGATCGAGTTCAGCCGCGTCCTCGACGCCGCGGGGATCGTCGATCCCGTCGCCCTGGCGGGCATCCAGCACAAGGCCTCGGCCGGAATGATCTCCCTCCCGTTGGCCCGGGCCGGGGAGCGATTCATCCTGAAGGTCGACCCCCCCGAGTACCCACACGTCGTGCTCAACGAGGCCTACATGCTTCGGCAGGCCCATGCTGCGGGGCTGCCCGTGGTGGACGCCGAGGTGGTTCACGACGCGACCGGGCGGCCCGGTCTGTTGATCCGACGGTTCGACCGGCTCCCCCGACCCGATGGCACCACGCACCCACTGCACGTCGAGGACGGCGCGCAGGTGCTCGGCCGATATCCCGCCGACAAGTACGCCGTGAGCTTCGAGGACGTGGCTTCGGCCCTGACCAACCTCTGCGCAGCCCGCCCCGTCGCAGCGCGTGATCTCTACCGCCAGGCGTGCTTCGCGTGGCTCACCGGCAATGGCGACCTCCACGCCAAGAACCTCTCGGTGCTCGTCGATCCGTCCGGCGAGTGGCGGGTCGCTCCTGCCTACGACATCCCGTGCACCTTGCCGTACGGCGATCACATTCTCGCCCTGAGCGTCGACGGCAGGGTCCACGGCCTGTCACGGCGGCGGCTTCTCGCCTTGGGGGCCGATCTCGGCCTGCGCGAAGCGGCCGCCACCACGATCCTCGATCGGCTCCTGGTCGCGACCTCCACGATCGCCGACGATTGGGCAGCTGGCTCACTCCCGTTCTCCGACACGGTGTGCCGTGACGTCGCCCGGGTCATGCGACAGCGCCATCGGACGGCGTCCGGCTGACGTTCGGGCCGCCTCCACGTCGACGTGGAGGTCCGACAGGGGAAGCAGGACCATTCGCGCCGTGGGCTCCGGGTGAGCGCATTGTCAGACGGTGTGCACGGATTTCATGATCACCATCAGACGAGGGCGGTGCCGGGGTCGTTGAGGATGGCGGCGGTGTCGGCGAGCACTCGGCTACCGAGCTCGCCGTCCACGATGCGGTGGTCGAAACTCAGCGACAGCGTGGTGACTTGACGGGGCTGGACCCTTCCCTTGTGCACCCAGGGACGGGCAGCCACCTGACCCACGGCGAGGATCGCCGACTGACCCGGCGGCAGGATCGGGGTACCGCCGTCCACACCGAACACCCCGACATTGGTGATCGTGACAGTGCCGCCGGCCATCTCGGCGGGCTGGGTCCGACCGTCGCGGGCGGTCTTGGCCAGGACCGAGATCGCCTGCGCCAGTTCACGCAGGCCCAACGAGTCGGCGTCCGGGATGACGGGCACCAACAGCCCCCGAGGGGTCGCCGCCGCGATCCCCAGGTTCACGTAGTGCTTGGTGACGATCTCGTCGGTCTCGGCGTCCCAGGTCGCGTTGATCCCGGGGTTACGCCGGACGGCGACCAGCAGCGCCCGCGCCACCATCACCAACGGGGTCAGCCGCACTCCCGCGAACTCCGGACTGTGGCGCAATCGACCCAGCAACTTCACGGTGCGGGTCATGTCGACCTGCACCCACTCGGTGACGTGGGGAGCGGTGAACGCACTCGTCACCATGGCCTGGGCCGTCAGCTTGCGCACCCCGCGGACCGGCACGCGCGTCTCGCGATGCAGCGCAACACGTTCCGCTGCCGCCAGGGTCGGGGCCGCGGCTCGATCGGCGGCAGCCTCGACGTCCTGGCGGGTGACCACCCCGCCCTTGCCGGTCGGTGGCACCGTGTTGAGATCGACCCCGAGATCACGAGCGAGCTTGCGCACCGGCGGTTTGGCCAGCGGACGGAACAACCCGGCCACCACATCCTGCGGCGAGATCTCGGCCGCGGGCGGCAGCTCGACAACCGGCGCCATCTCGGTGGCAGGCTGGTCCTCGACCACTGCAGCCACCCGGCGACGCCGCACGGCCGCCCCGTCGCGCGGGCCGTAGCCGACCAGCATCGGGGTGCGCTCCGGTTCGACAACACCAGCATCATCCGTTGCGCCGGAATCGGTTTCGTCGCCGGTGTCCAGTCGGATGATCGGCATTCCCACGGGGACGGTGTCGCCCTCGGCCACCAGCAACTCGGCGACGACCCCGGCATACGGGCAGGGCAGCTCGACGACCGACTTGGCCGTCTCGATGTCGACGATGATGTCGTTGACCGCCACGGTGTCGCCGGGCTGCACACGCCAGGTCACGATGTCGGCCTCGGTGAGCCCTTCGCCCGCATCGGGGAGTCGGAATTCCTTCAGCATCAGTGCACCCTCTCCGGATACGGGTGATTCAGTGGGCCAGAGCGCGATCGACGGCGTCCAGGACGCGGTCGACGTCCGGCAGGTAGTCCTCTTCGACCCGCGACGCGGGGTAGGGGGTGTGGAATCCCCCGACCCGCAGCACGGGCGCCTCGAGGTGGTAGAAGCAGCTCTCCGAGATGCGCGCGGCGATCTCGGCACTCATCCCCAGGAAGGTCGAGGCCTCGTGCACGACGATCAGCCGTCGGGTGCGTTCGACGGAGGCCACCAGGGTGGGTAGGTCGAGCGGCGACAGGCTGCGCAGGTCGACCACCTCGATCGAGACACCCTCCTGCTCGGCCACCTGGGCGGCATCCAGGACGGTACGCACCATCGGGCCGTACGCGGCGATGGTCAGGCGGCTGCCCGGCCGGACCACCCTGGCTTGGTGCAACCCGACCGAGGGTGCCTCGAGGTCGACGGATCCCTTCTCCCAGTAACGACGCTTGGGCTCGAAGAAGAGCACCGGGTCATCACTGGTGATCGCCTGTTGGATCATCCAGTAGGCGTCCTGCGGCGTTGCGCAGGTGACCACGCGCAGCCCCGCGGTGTGGGCGAAGTACGCTTCCGGGCTCTCGCTGTGATGCTCCACCGCGCCGATCCCGCCGCCGTACGGCACCCGGACGACGACCGGCATCCGCACCGTGCCCCCGGTGCGGTAGTGCATCTTGGCCAGCTGAGAGACCAGTTGATCGAACGCCGGGTAGATGAACCCGTCGAACTGGATCTCACACACCGGGCGATAGCCGCGCATCGCCAAACCGATGGCAGTGCCCACGATTCCGGACTCGGCCAACGGGGTGTCGATCACCCGGTCGTCCCCGAAGTCCTTGGCCAGCTCGTCGGTGACCCGGAAGACCCCGCCGAGGGCACCGACGTCCTCGCCCATGACGAGTACCTTCGGATCCTGCTCCATGGCCCGGCGCAGACCGGCATTGATCGCCTTCGCCATGGTGAGCGTCACGCCGGAGTCGTTCTGAGAGGTGTTGTCGGGTGTCATGCCGACGCACCCGCCTCGAACGAACGGTGGTACTGCCGGAACCAGGCCCGCTCGGCCTCGACCTGGGCGTGCGGTTCGGCGTAGACATGATCGAACATGCTCTGCGGCAACGGGTCGGGGATCGTGCGACAGGCCTCTCGCACCCTGACACCGAGCGCATCGGCCTCGGCCGCCACCTCGGCGAACCAGCGTTCATCGCCGGTTCCGGTGAGCAGCAGGTATTCGACCAACCGGTCGATCGGATCGAGTTGCTGCCAGTGTTCGAGTTCGCCCGTCGGCCGGTATCGGCTCGGATCATCGGACGTCGTGTGCGCGCCCATCCGGTAGGTGTAGGCCTCGATGAAGGTCGGCCCCTCGCCGCGGCGCGCCCGATCGAGGGCCGCACGGGTGACGGCGTACACCGCCAGCACGTCGTTGCCGTCGACCCGGATCCCGGGGAAGCCGAAGCCGGATGCCCTGCGGTACAGCGGGATCCGGGTCTGGCGCTGATTCGGCTCCGAGATGGCGAACTGGTTGTTCTGGCAGAAGAAGACCACCGGCAGGTTGAACACACTGGCGAACACGAACGCCTCGCTGACGTCGCCCTGCGAGGTCGCACCGTCCCCGAAACAGGCCAGCACTGCGGTGTCCCGCTCCGGATCGCCGGTGCCCACGTTGCCGTCCCGTTGGATGCCCATCGCGTAGCCGGCCGCGTGCAGCACCTGGGTGCCGATGACGATGGAGTACAGGTGCAGGTTGTGTTCGGTCGGGTTCCACCCGCCCAGACTCACCCCGCGGAACAGTTCGAGGATCTGCGCCGGTTCGATGCCTCGGCACCAGGCCAGACCGTGCTCGCGGAAGGTGGGGAACGCGAAGTCCTGGGCCGCCATGGCTCGGCCGGCCCCGATCTGCGCCGCCTCCTGACCGAGCAGCGGCGCCCAGAGGCCGAGTTCACCGTGGCGCTGCAGGGCCGTGGCCTCGGTATCGAACCTGCGCAGCAGGACCAGGTCGCGGTAGAAGCCGCGCAACGTTTCGGCGTCCACATCGAGGGGGTACTCGGCCGGACGCTTGCGGGCGCCGTCCGGGGTCAACAGCTGGACGAAGTCGATCGCCTCGCCACCGGAGGCCATGGTGTGCGGGGCGGTATCGCCCCGCGGGGACTCAGCATCGTTCATCGTGCGCTCCTTCGTCGGACCGCAGTCGGGGTCTCCGCTGTCGGCTCGGCCGGACCGGCGCCTGCCTGCCGGGTGAGGAGGCCGAACACCGCACGCTGCACGCTTCGTCGCAGCGTGCTGCCACGATACAGATCGAGGGCGTTCGCGCAGAAGACGCCGGAGCGGGCGTTCGGCGAACCTCAGCCGCCCACGGCACCGCGCCGCCACGAGGTCGGTGCCGGAACGGGAGCCGAGCGGCGTGCGGCCGGGCGGGCCGGCGTCCGAGGGGTCGCGAGCGCCGGGTCGATGATCCGAACGGTGACCAGCCGCCCGCTGCGGCTCAGCTCACGCACCAGGGTGACCGGCGGCGGTCCGATCCTGGCCGGCGGCACATTCTCGGCCGGCACGAACGGCGCTGCCTGGTCGGTCTGGTGGGTCTGGACGGTCTGGTGGGTCTGGACCGGCCGCGCGGACGCGGTGCGGGGGTCGCGCCCTGTCGGCCGCTGCGCGCGGGGGTGGCGAACCGGCTCGGCAGCGAGGACGGCGCGCCCGGTCCCGGCGGTCCCGACCGGTCCGGTCAGGGTGATCGGGGGCGGAGCGGTGGACGCCGCGAGCACGGGAGCGGCCTGCGCCGCCGGCTCGGCCGAGCGCACCTCGGCGTTGCCCGGACTGGCGATCAGACCGAAGGCCAGCACCGACCCGGCACCCATCAACGAGGCGGCTACCACGGGCAGCACAACCCCGGTCGAATGATCCACGCGCATGAGGTCACTCTATGCGTTCGATCGCCTGCAATACGTAGCCAACGGCTATGGCGCGGTCAGGATGCCGAGGCGGTGGGGGCAGGACGCGTGATCGCCGAGGTGTTCGGGGAGGAACTCGGCGACGGGCCGACGGGGGACGGTGAGGGCGAGGTGGAGATCGCACTGGTCGGCCGACTGCTGACGGACTGCGGGACGTTGCCGACGACCACACCTCGATACCTGGCACCGACCAGCCTCCACCTGGTGTCGGCCCGGTGCATCACGGCGAGATCGTCGACCGTGAAGTACTCAGGCCTGCTGCCACCCGCTGTCACGTCGCGGAACCAGATGACCACGGTGTCGGCGTCGATCGACTCGGTGCGGTCGGCGGCCACCGACATGTCGCGCAGCACCTGCTTGCGCTGCTCGGTCGCCGTGTCGTACCCCTGCTGCTCGGACTCCACGCAGATCTCTCGCGTTGCCCACATACCGTCGCGACCGATGCCGTCGTAGTGGTCGCAGACCGCCGCGATGTCGCCGCGGGCCCAGGCGGCGTTGCCGTCGCGCCACGCCGTGACAGCCGCCTGTCGCACATCGGTCTGCGTGGCCACCTCGCGCAATCGGCCCGCCCCCGGCCAGAAGACCAGGGCGAGGCCGGCCAGCGCCCCCACCACCACCGCGGCGATCACGATCGGCCGGCGGCGTGATCGCGGCTGCGGGGACGACGACGGGTGGAGTGCCGAGGGGGCCTCGGAGGTCGGCCTCAGGTCGAGGGGCGTCACGACCGGCTCCGGCTCCACTGCCGGCGGGGACGTCACCTCTGGAGCGAGCTTCAGGACCGGCTCGGGTTCGGGTTCCGACTCGGGGTCCGGTTCCGGCTCGGGTTCGGGTTCGGGTTCCGGCTCCGGTTCGGGCTCCGGCTCGGGTTCGGGTTCCGGCTCCGGCTCCGGCTCGGGTTCCGGCTCCGGCTCCGGTTCGGGCTCCGACTCTGGCTTCGGTTCGGGCTCTGGCTCGGGCTCGGGTTCAGGCACCGGCGCCAGAGCCGGCTTCGCGCTCGGTGCAGCGGCCGGGGCCGGCTCCTCGCGCGTCACCGGCTCAGCGGCGGGGGTGGCCGGTGCAGCAGGGGTGGCCCACCAGCCGACCGGACGCGATGCCTCGGCCTTCTCCCGCTGCTCACGAGGGACTGCTGTGCCGCAGGCGGTGCAGAACAGGGCCTTCGCGCCCAACTCGGCGCGGCAGGACAGGCACAGACGCGGGGACACGTCTGTGGTCGTCATCGTTCGACCCCCTGATCGGTCGTCAGCTCACGGCACGGCCACCTGCCCCAGCAGGTCACCCGCAGGATACGGCTACCAGCCGGTGCGAGTGCCGAAGGGCGGGGTGTGCGACGACTCCATCCGGTCATAAGCGGCAGACGCGACGACCAGGTCCTGCCAGGCCTCACCACAGCCCTTGAACAGTCGCGGACGGGGATCGTCCAGCTTGAGGTGCTCCTTGACCAGTTGGGCCAGATCACCCGTGATGATGTCGGGGCCGCACTCGCCGTCCCGGATCGGGATCAGCAGGTCACCGGCCTCGCGCAATGCGGTCTCGCGCGTCTCGACCACCACCAACGAGCGCAGCACGGTGGTGGAGTCCACCTCACGAGCATCGGGTTCGTGGCTGCCGACGGCGACCACCACGGCCTCGTCCCTCAGCCACTCGCCACGGATCACCGGATCCTGAGCCGTGGTGGCACACACCACGACGTCCGCCGCACGCACCGGCTCCTCCAGCCCGTCGGCCAGATCCGCGCCCGCCACGACCTCGACGATCAGCCCCTGCCCGGCCGCCCAGCCGGCCATCGCCTCGGCGCGCTGCCGATCGCGGCCGACGACGGTCAGGTGCGACACCGGCCGGACCGCCTGCACGGCCTCGACGTGGCCGTATCCCTGCGGTCCGGTGCCGATGACGACCAGCCGGACGGCGCCCTTGACGGCCAACCGACGAATGGCCACCGCCGAGGTGGCCGGGGTGCGCAGCGAGGTGAGCGCCACGCCGTCCACGATGGCCACCGGGCTCAGCCCGACGGCGTCCATCAAGACGTAGACCCCCTGAATCCGCGGGCGGCCGATGGCCGGGTTGTCCGGCGCGATGGTCACCAGCTTGATCCCGACGAACCGCGACGTGGCGGCCGGCATCAGCAACAGCTGCCCGGCCTGGGTCAGCACCGAGGTGCGCGCCGGGGTGGCCCCAGGGGCCGTCCCGTCGTAGAGCGCCGCCTCCAGCGCGACGATGGCAGCGGTCATCGGCACGAGAGCTCGAAGCTGCGTCGCGCCCAGGACAGGAAGGCCGGCCATGCCGGCGGCCACGTTCGTCATCACCACGAAGCGTCGCGCCATCGACAGGGCACCGCCACCGATCCGGCAAAGAAACCACCAGAGATGGTCACCCCGGGTGAGTCGCGGACGTCTCAGGTGGTTGAATCGTCACCATTAGTGAGTGATCCGACACAGCGAGGCGGCGACGGAGGTCATCCGCGCGATCGAGCACCACCCGGGCCACGGCCCGGTCGACCTCCGGTCGGGCCGCCAGGTCCTCGGCGAGCCGGACGGCAGCGCGATTCGACGTCGTCCAGGGGAAGAAGCTGCCGGCGGCGTCGGCCAGCGCCCAGCCGGACCGGTGCTCCGCCATCGAGGCGACGACCTCGAAGTACGGCAGCACGTAGGGGTCGGTGAGCGCCTGCTGCCCCCACTGGTACATGCCCGCACCCGCGGCGGCGACGACGTAGTTGGATGCCCTGGTCTCACCGGTGACGTGGCGCCAGGCCCAGGCCTTGGCCGACGGTTCGGGCAGGGCCGCCAGACACCCGGCCAGGGCGATCTCGGCCCGAGCGCTCGGGTCGTCCCGACAGCGGCGGTGGAGTTCGTCGCTGGTCACCTCACCGAGGGCGGCCAGGCGGTGCAGGATCCGCCAGCGCAGGTCGAGATCGACTGCCACCTCACCGATGACGGCCGCCTCCAGCCAGCCGCGCAACGCCTGCGCCGACGTCGCGGAGTCGACGCCCACGCGGGTCGCCGCCAGCCGCACGTCCGCCGTGCGGTGGTGGTCGTGGTGGAGGCCATCACGCCACACATCACGTCGTGCAGCGTGGCGAGGGCCTGCGGCGGGTCGTCGCACACCGGCACCAACCGGGTCACGGCCCAGTGCCCGATCGTCTCCACCGCGACGCTGTCCCGCTCCGTCGGCAGGGCGGCGAGCACCAGGTCGAGCGCCACCGTGGGGTCGAGCTCGGCCTCGTGCAGGCTGCTGCGCAACGCGGTCCAGGTCGCCGCCCGCAGCATCGGGTCGCCGGTGCCGGGCAGGATCTCGACCAGCGCCGTGACGGTCTGCGGGTCGAGGCAACTCACCGCCCACGAGGTCACGCCGGCGTCCAGGACGACGGCTGCCCCGGCCCTGACCGCCGCTCCGGCAGACTCGGGTAACGGTGTTCGAGTTCCGTTGGCCTGCACGGCATGCCGCGCCCACCCCGACTCGTGGTGTACCGCCACGGTCACCGGGTGCCGCCGCGCGCTCACCGGCCGGACGCCGACCGCAGCCGTCGACCGGTCGAGCCGCAGCCGGTCGACCCCCGGCGCCGCGAGCCAGTCGCGCACCCAACCGGACAGGTCGATCCCCGCGGCCGACTCCCAGGCCGAGACCAGGTCGGCCATGGTGGCGTTGCCGAATCGATGGCTCACGATGTGCTGCCGCAGACCGGCCAGGAACGCCGCATCGCCCAGGGTGGTCGCCAACTGGGCGACCAGGGCCGCCCCCTTCGCATAGGAGATGCCGTCGAAATCGGCCAGCGCCGTGGCGGCATCCGGCGCCGGCCCACCCGCGACCGCGTGGGTGGTGGGACGGCTGTCGGCGGCGAGCCCCCAGTTGCGGCGGCGAAACGTGTCGTGCACCCGGGCATCGGTGTACTCGGTGGCCTGCGACGTGACCCGTTGGCCCAGGTACTCGGCGAAGGACTCGTTGAGCCACAGGTCGTCCCACCACCGCGGGGTGACCAGGTTGCCGAACCACATGTGGGCCAGTTCGTGCGCCACCGTCGTCGCGCGGTTCAGCACCTCTCCCCGAGTGATCCCGGAATCGAAGATCATGCTGTCGCGCAGCGTCACGCACCCCGGGTTCTCCATGGCGCCGGCGTTGAACTCGGGCACGAAGGCCTGGTGGTAGTCGCCGTAGGGGTAGCGGACGCCGAACAGCCGGTGCAGTTCGGCGAAGCTCTGCCGGGTCACGGTCAGGATGTCCTCGGCCTGTCGGTCCAGCTCGACGGCCAGCGAGCGCCGGGCGGACAGGCTCAACGGAATCGACACCCCGTCGACCTCGGCCACGTCACGCACCACGTGATACGGCCCGGCCACCACGGTGAACTGATAGGTGGCCAGCGGTGGAGTCACCGCGAAGGTCCATCGGCCCGGTTCGACCTGGTCACCGGGGGCATTCGCGAAGACCACCCAGTCGGGGTGACAGGTCACGCTCAACTGCACCGGAGCCTTGAGATCGGGTTGGTCGAAGCAGGCGATGATGCTGGGCGCGGCGTCCAGGAAGCTCATCGCGTAGAGATAGACCCGGCCGTCGGCGGGGTCAACGGCCCGGTGCAGGCCCTCACCGTCGGTGCGGTAGGCCATCTCGGCCTCGACCTCGAGCTCGGCCTCGCCCGCCTCGAGGTGTAGCGGGAAGCGCGCGCCGTCCAACTGGTCGACCTGCAGGGCCACCCCGTCGAGCCGGACGCCGATCAGCCGCACCGGGGCGACGTCCAGGAAGGTGGTGCCGGCTCCGTGAACGGTGAGGCCGATCCGGGTCCGCGAGATGTATCTGGTGGTGTCGTCGCCGAGATCAAGCTCGACGACATAGTTGCGGACCGTGATCATCTCGGAACGCCGGGCCGCCTCATCGCGACGCAGGGAAACCATCGGATCACCTTAGGGGCGCTACAGATCGGCGGCCACCACGGCAATCGACAGGTCCCGTGCCACCCTGTGACGCTTCACTCTCGGTGGGCGCGTCGTGGGGCGAAGCGGTCATCGGCATCTCACATACGAGATACGGTGTGCGCCATGTCCGAGGCCCACCTCGCCCAGATCGGCACGCTGATCCGCGGCGCCCGCACCCATCGCGGGCTCACCCAAACCCAACTCGCCGAGGCGCTCGGCACGAGCCAGAGCGCGGTGCACCGCATCGAGCGGGGTCAGCAGAACCTCACGGTCGAGATGATCGCCCGGATCGGCGAGGCACTGGACTCGGAGCTGTTCCACCTGGGCTCCGGCCCGGTGCACCTGCGGGTGCACGGCCCGACCAAACTGGCCGGCGCGATCGATGTGAAGTCGTCGAAGAACGCCGGCGTGGTGCTGCTGTGCGCGGCCTTGCTCAACCGCGGCCGGACGACGCTGCGCCGGGTCGCGCGCATCGAGGAGGTCAACCGGCTGCTCGAGGTCCTGGACAGCATCGGCGTACGCAGCCGGTGGCTCAACGGTGACGGCGACCTCGAGTTGACCCCCAGCGGCGCCATCGACCTGTCGGCGATCAACGCCGACGCCGCCCGTCGCACCCGTTCCGTCATCATGTTGCTCGGTCCGCTGCTGCACCAGCTGGAGTCGTTCCACCTGCCGTACGCGGGTGGCTGCCAGCTCGGACTGCGCACGGTCGAGCCACACCTGACAGCGCTGCGACCCTTCGGCCTGACCGTCGCGGCCACCGAGGGCGAGTACCTGTGCCAGGTGAACCGCGAGGTCGCCCCACACCGGCCGATCGTGCTGACCGAGCGCGGCGACACCGTGACCGAGAACGCCTTGATGGCCGCCGCACTGCACGAGGGCGAGACGGTGATCCGCAACGCCTCGTCGAACTACATGGTTCAGGACCTCTGCTTCTTCCTGCAGGAGCTGGGCGTCACCGTCGAGGGCATCGGGACGACGACGCTGCGGGTGCGCGGGGTACGCGAGATCGACGTCGACGTCGACTATGCGCCGTCCGAGGACCCGATCGAGGCGATGTCGCTGTTGGCGGCCGCCATCGTGACGGACTCCGAGATCACGATTCGCCGGGTGCCCATCGAGTTCATGGAGATCGAACTCGCCGTCCTCGAGGGCATGGGGCTGGACTACGAGCGCAGCGAGGAGTACCTGGCCGCCAACGGCCGCACCCGGTTGGTCGACCTGACCACCCGCAAGTCGGTGCTCCACGCGCCGATCGACAAGATCCACCCGATGCCGTTCCCGGGCCT
The DNA here is from genome assembly GCA_016713225.1 of Kineosporiaceae bacterium. NCBI lineage: Bacteria > Bacillati > Actinomycetota > Actinomycetes > Kineosporiales > Kineosporiaceae > Kineosporiaceae bacterium. Next base: position 448,050 of record JADJPO010000001.1, on the reverse strand, counting down.
GAACATCGACAACCTGCCGTTCTTCGCCGTGATCGCGGCCACCGCGACCGGGCAGAGCCTGATTCACGACTGGGTCTACGAGAACCGGGCGGTGTATCTGACCGAGCTGAACCGGCTCGGCGCCTCGGTGACGCTGATGGACCCGCACCGCGTGATCGTCCAGGGGCCCACCCGCTGGTCGGGCACCGAGGTGGTCTGCCCACCGGCGCTGCGTCCGGCGGTGGTGATCCTGCTGGCCATGCTGGCCGCCAAGGGCACCTCCGTGCTGCGGTCGGTCTACGTGATCAACCGAGGCTACGAGGACCTGGCCGAGCGACTGAACGCCCTCGGCGCCGACATCGAGATCTTTCGCGACACCCTCTGAGGCGGTTCATGGCGCGAGGCCTCCGGGCCTCTGGGCCAGGAACACCGGGATGGCCACCGAGACCACGATCGAGAGCCCGATCACCACGATCGTCGACAAAGCCGAGATGACCGCCCACTTCTTGGCCGACTGTGCCGCGACCATCGCCTCGGTGTGCCGGCCCGCGTCGTACAGGTCGTTGACCTTCGCAGCCTGCACAATCGACACGATGCCGGCCGGAAGGCAACACAGCACGGTGGTGAGGATGGCCCAGACCAGGTAGTTCTCGGGCCGGGTAGCGGCGCCCTGACCGGGGCGCCCGTACAGGCCCGCCCCCTGCCGCGTCGGTGTCCCGAACTGAGGTGGCATCCCGAACTGAGGTGGCGTCCCGAACTGAGGTGGCGTCCCGAACTGGCCGACGCCCGGCAAGCCGCTGCTCGCCTCGCCCGCCGGGGGCGGGAGCGACCCGTAGCGGCCAGTGCCGAACTCATGGCCACGCGACTCAGCGCCCACCGGCCGTGAGCCGAACCGATTCGACTCGTCCTGGCCAGGATCATCGACCACGTGCACTCCTCGGGATCGGTCTCATCGGGATGTCTCGGTGCCGACCTCAGCCGGACGGCGCGAGCCCCATAAACGGTGGCCAGGGCAGATTGCGCGCCACCCAGTACGCGCCGACCAGTACCGCCAGGGCATAGATCACCCGGGACGGCGCATGGGCAACCCGCGGCCAACGCTTCGTCCACCGAGGCGGCAGCGACCAGGCCAACCAGGCATAGCCGAGAACCGGCACCACGATCACGGCGAGCACGTTGTAGCTCACCGCCCCGGAAAGGTCACCGGCGAGCAGGCGGTTCAGCGCCCGCAGCGACCCGCACCCCGGGCAGTAGGTGCCGGTCAACGCCAGCCAGGGGCAGACGCCGTAGGCGGCGGGCTGCCGCGGATCGTGCACGGTCAGCGCGGCGGCGGCGAGCAGCGTCGCGCAGCCGGTCGCGGCCGGCGCCACCCATCTCGGCAGCGACCGGCCGACGCGTCCACGCATCGCGTCAGGGAGCGAGACTGCCGCTCGAACTCACCAGGACGACGAATCCGAGGTAGAGGACGCCGACGACCACGGCGGCGACCGCGGAGATGATCGACCACTTCTTGGCCTGGTCGGCCGCAGCCTGCGCCTCGGCGTAACGACCGGTGTCGTACAAGCCGTTGACCTTGCCCGCCTGGACGATCGCCACGATGCCGGCGGGCAGACAACAGAGCACCGTCGACAGGATCGCGATCACCAGGTTGTTGTTCGGCCGCGGCCTGCTGGGCGGAGCCGGGTAGCCGGTCTGCGGTGCCCCGAGCTGCGACGCACCGAACTGCGGCGACCCGAACTGCGGCGACCCGAACTGCTGAGGCGACCCGAACTGTCCGCCCGCAGGAGGCGGGAACCCACCACCGGGTGGCTGCTGGCCGGGCGGCTCGTACCGAGGAGGCTCGGACGGCGGGAAGGGGCTCTCGGTCACGACACTCCTCCAGAGGTCTGGCTACTGAACGTGAGTCATATCGACGTCGAGTAGCCAGATCCTGAGGGGTTGCGACATGTTGCCCCGAGGCCGGGCCGCCGTGACGGTCAGCGGGGGGCGGCCGTGATCACCACTGTGCTGCAGACCTTGTCGGCGAAGGTCTGACGGCGCTCGTCCCAGAGCGGCCACAGGTAGCCGATCATCATCGACCACGAGTCGAGCAGGTGCGCCAGGTCGCGCACGAAGGCCATGCCGCCACCGATGGGTCGACCGGTGCTCGAACTGACCAGCCAGAGCCCCAGCTTCTTCTTGCCCCAGGATTGACCGCGCCCGCCCAGGACGTAGCGGTTCCAGATCACGCCGGCGAGCATCACCAGGCCGCCGATGCCGACCAACGCGATCCCTGCGACGGTGACACCATCGCTACCCATCGTGCCGTCCTCACGCAGATTGGCGAACAACAGGCCGAACCCCACGAGGTAGGGAATCGCGAACGGGATCATGAACACCTGGTCCAACAGATAGGCCCCCACCCTCGTGCCCCAGCCGGCGTACGCCGAGGTCGACGCATACGCCTGCGCCGGTGGTGCGGGGTACGCCGGTGTGCCGTACGCGGGCACCGGTGCCCCGTGTGCCGGCGTCCCATAGGCCGGCGCCCCGTAGGCCGGCGCCACCGGGGTCGACGCCCCATATTCGGGCGCTGCGTAAGGGTTCGGTTCACTCATCGGTCGCTCACCTGCATGCTGATCACAGTCCCTCGAGTCGGTTGATCTTCGGGGAGCGACCCTACTGCGCACCACCGACATTCGCCCCCGAGTGGGGTGATCCACGGAAACCGGCCATCAGGGGTGCGGCGAGAGCGTGATGGTGCGCGTCGAGGCGTAGAAGTCCAGGGCGGCCAGCCCCTGCTCGCGCGGGCCGTAGCTCGACTCCCGCTCGCCGCCGAACGGTGCCCAGAAGTCCACCCCGGTGGTCGGCGCGTTCACCTTCACCAGCCCGGTCTGCACCTGCCGCGCCACCGTCAGCAGCGCCCCCAGGTCACGCCCGTGCACGCTGGTCACCAGGCCGTAGCGCACGTCCTCGGCCAACCTGACCGCCGTGGCGACGTCCGCGGCCGGCAACACCACGCTGAGCGGGCCGAACGTCTCCTCCTGCGCCACCGGGTGATCTGCGGCGAGACCATCGATCACCGTCGGGGCGACGAACCAGCCGTCGCCCTCGGCGCCCGCGGCGACGCTGACACCGCCGGCGAGCACGCGCCCCCCACCGGCCGTCGCCGCCTCGGTTGCGGCCAGCACCTTCTCGCGTGCCGCCGGCGTGATCACCGGTCCGACCGCCACCCCGGCCGACGCCGGGTCACCCGGCTCCAGGGCGCGCACCGCGGCCACCAGCGCCTCGGTGACCTCGGCGACGCGCGCGGCGTCCCCGATGGCGATCACCCGGCGGGTGGCAGTGCACTTCTGACCGGCGAACCCCATCGCCGCACCGGCGATCATGGCGGCCGCTGCGGCCGGGTCGGCGTCCGGCAGAACGATGGCGGCGTTCTGGCCCCCCATCTCGGCCTGCACCGGGACGCCGCGCTCGACGGCCGCCATCGCCACGCGGCGACCGACCCCGGCCGAGCCGGTGAAGCTGATCACATCGGAGTTCTCGACCAGCGCGGCACCGGTCACCGGGCCGCCGGGAACCACTTGGAACAGGTTGGCCGGCAAGCAGTCTGCGAGCAGCTGCGCCAACCACTGGGCACCGCCGAGGGAATCCGGGGACGGCTTGAGCAGGACGGCGTTGCCCGCCGCCAGAGCAGGTGCCGCCTTCCACAACGGGATCGCCAGCGGGAAGTTCCACGGTGTGATCAGGCCGGCGACGCCGTGCGGACGCCGCTCGGTGAGCAGCATGCCGGGCAGACTCGGCGGCAGAACGCTACCGAGCGGGGCATAACACGCCTGGGCGTAGTACTCGAGGATCGCCACCGCGCGTCCCACCTCGCCGGCGGCCTCCCCCGCCGGCTTGCCCACCTCGGCCACGATCAACGCTGCGGCCTCGGAGGCCTTGGCGCGCAGGGCATTCGCCGCGGCCGTCAGGGCCGCGGCCCGCGCCGGGGCCACCTGCCCCCACCACTCCCGCTGCGCCCTCCGGGCCCGGTCGGCCGCTGCGGCCACGTCGACCGGGGTGGCCGACGGCGACTGCGCGACCACCATCGACGGCTGCTGAGGGCTGAGCGAGCGGATCTGGCCGTCGTCGATGGCGGTCACGAGTGAGGGTCCTCTCGAGGGTGATCGGGCAGAAGGGCTGAGGGACGGGTGATCTAGTGCGCGAAGGTGCCCACCACGATGGCTCGCGCCAGCGTGTGGAAGGCCAGGTTGAACGAGACCACGGCCGGGCTGGCCGAGCCGTCGACCGGCAACGCGTCGACGTCCACGGCGTGCACCACGAAGAAGTAGCGGTGCACCTGGTCGCCGGGCGGCGGGGCGCAGCCGTCGTAGCGGCGGTTGCCGAAGTCGTTGCGGACGTGGAACGCGCCGTCCGGCAACTGGTCGTCGTCCGCGCCGGCACCGGCGTCCAGCGAGGTCACCTCGGCCGGGATGTTCACCGCGAGCCAGTGCCAGAAGCCGGACGGCGTCGGCGCATCGGGGTCGAAGCAGGTGACACAGAACGAGCGGGTGCCCTCGGGCGCCCCGGACCAGCTCAGCTGGGGCGAGACGTTGGCGCCGGCGGTCGAGTCGTGCACGAAGCGCAGGTCCATCGCGGCGCCGTCCGACAGATCGGCACTGGTCACGGTGAACGATCCGACGGCGGGCAGCAGGTCATAGGGGTTCGGGGAGACGGGTCGGTCCAGGCTCATCACAGGCTCCTTCGCAGGCGTGGCGGGACGGAGAATACGGCTCCGAACTTCAGCTCGGGACTACAGCTCGAAGCCTTCCGGGAAAGGGTCGCCCGGGTCCAGGTGCCATTGGGCCGTTCCGGTCACCCAAGCCCGTCCGGTGATGGTCGGGATGATCGCCTCCAACGCGGCGGCACCGCCCTGACCGCCGACGGTGACCCGCTCGACCGCGCGGCCGACGAAGTGCGTGCCGATGAACGACTCGTTGACGAAATCGGTGTTCAGCTCGAGCTCGCCGCGCGCCACCAACTGGGCCACCCGGGCACTGGTGCCGGTGCCGCACGGGCTGCGGTCGAACCAGCCGGGGTGGATCGCCATCGCGTGCTGCGAGCGCTGCGCGGTCGAGCCCGGCGCCACGAACTGCACGTGATGACAGACCGCGATCTCGGGGTTGTCGGGGTGCACCGGACGACGCTGCTCGTTGATCGCGGCCATCAGGGCCAAGCCGGCGTCCAGGATCTGCTGCTTGTTCGCCCGGTCGAACGCGATACCGAGCTGGGCCAACGGCAAGATGGCGTAGAAGTTGCCGCCGAAGGCCATGTCGTAGCCGACCTCGCCGAAGCCCTTCACCTCGACCGTGGCCTCGCGCTCGAGCAGGAAGCTCGGCACGTTGCGGATGGTCACCGCGCGCGCGGCACCGTCCTCGACCCGGACGTCGGCGATCACCAGCCCCGCCGGGGTGTCCAGCCGGATCGTGGTCACCGGCTCGACCACCTCGACCATGCCGGTCTCGACCAGCACGGTGGCGACCCCCATGGTGCCGTGGCCACACATCGGCAGACAGCCGGAGACCTCGATGTAGAGCACCCCGACGTCGGCGTCCGGGCGGGTGGGCGGTTGCAGGATCGCCCCGCTCATGGCCGAGTGGCCCCGCGGTTCGGTCATCAGGAACGTCCGCAGGCCGTCCAGGTGGGTCATGAAGTGCCGACGACGGTCGAACATCGTCTCGCCGGGGATGACCCCGACTCCTCCGGTGACCACCCGGGTGGGCATGCCCTCGGTGTGGGATTCGACGGTGTGGATGACCCGGCGCGACCTCATGGGCGGCACTCTACGGTCGCCGCGGCGCTCTCAGGGCTTGCGGGCGACACCACACAGCGCCGGCGAGTAGTCCACCGACGCGGAGGTGCCCGGCGCCGGACGCCACTCGTTCAGTGAGACCACCCCGGGCTCGATCAGGTCGAGGCCCTCGAAGAACGCCGTGATCTCGTCGCGGGTGCGCCGCTTCATCTGCGTCCCCACCTTCTCGTTGTACTTCGAGGTGGCAGCGTTGGCGATGCCGACCTCGTCGTCCCGCATCGGGTGCGAGACCACCAGGTAGCTGCCGGGGGCGAGGGCCGCAACCAGGTCGCGCACCAGATCGTGGGCGTCGTCCATCAAGAACTGCAGCGTCATCAGCAACAACAAGCCGACCGGACGGTCGAGGTCGAGGGTCTCGGCCGCCCGCCGCAGCACCGCGGCCGGGTCCCGCAGATCGGCATCCAGGTAGGCGATGGTGCCCGGACTGCCGACGAGCAGCGCATGGGCGTGCACCAACACGATCGGATCGTTGTCGACATAGACCACGCGGGTGTCCGGCGCGATCGCCTGGGCCACCTCGTGCACGTTGTTGGCCGCGGGCAAACCTGTTCCCAGATCGAGGATCTGAGAGATCCCGGCCTCTCTCACCAGGTACTCGACGGCCCGCACCAGGAAGGCCCGATTGGCGCGCACGCCGGGCACGATGCCGGGGTTGGCCCGGATGACCGCCTCGGCGGCCTCTCGATCGGCGGGGTAGTTGTCCTTGCCCCCGAGCCAGTAGTCGTACACCCGGGCCGGATGAGCCACCGAGGTGTCGATCTGCACCACACCGCGGTGATCGCCCAGTCCGGAGGATCCGTGCTGGCCTGCTGACATGAGGTGACCCTGCCTGCCGTCGTCGACGTGTGCACTGATTGCCACGAACGTTGACGATTATGCCTGCCCGGCTCCCCCGGCGACGATGCCGGGAAGGTCAAGGAATCCTCGAGAACTCCTCAGCGCAGCCCGGCGTCCTGGGCTGCCTGCGTGGCCGTGCGGACCGCGGCCTCCTGCTCGGGCAGCAGCGGTTGACGGGGCGGACGGCACGGGCCGCCGTAGCGTCCGGCCATGTCCATCGACAGCTTGATCGCCTGCACGAACTCGGTTTTCGAGTCCCAACGGAGCAACGGGTGCAGCGCCCGGTAGAGCGGCATCGCCTCGCTCAGCCTCGATCCATCGGACGCCGCGGCCAGGCTCGCGCGCCACAGGTCCATGCTCGCCCGGGGCAGGGCATTGGGGTAGCCGGCCACCCAGCCGACCGCGCCGGCCAGGGCCAGCTCGAGCGTGACGTCGTCGGACCCGACCAGCAGGTCCAGACCCGGCGCGAGTTCGGCCAGTTCATAGGCCCGCCGGACGTCGCCACTGAACTCCTTGACGGCGACGATCAGTCCCTCACCGTGCAGTCGGGCGAGCAACGCCGGGGTCAGATCGACCTTGGTGTCATAGGGGTTGTTGTACGCCACGATCGGCAGGCCGACCCGGGCAACCTCGCGATAGTGCTCCATCACGGCCCGCTCATCGGCGCGATACGCGTTGGGCGGCAACAACATCGCACACGGGGCGCCGGCCTCGGCGGCCTGCTCGACCCACCGGGCCGATTCCCGCGCACCATAGGCGGCCACACCGGGCATGACCACGAACGGGGTGCCCGCGGCGATCAGCTCGGCGGCGACCTCACCGGCGGTACGCGCCACGGCGGCACGCTCGTCGTCCGTCAGGGTCTGGTACTCACCCAGCGACCCGTTGGGCACGACGCCGTCGCACCCGTTCGCCGCGAGCCAGCGCAGGTGGTCGGCGTAGCCGTCGAGGTCGACCGCCAGCGCGTCGCCACCGGCCGGACGCAGCGGAAGCGCGGTGGCCACGAGCACGCCACGCCAGGGAGTCTCGGTCACGGCAACCCTCGATTCAGAGTGATTCGTCGGATGATTCGACCAATGATGCCAGTCGTGGGGCCGCCGCAACAGGGCGCGGGTCGACGAACTGCCCCGAGCGCCGTCCGGTGGCATCGGCCACCAGGCGGTCGACTCCCTCGCCGCAGATCCGTCCCTGACACCAGCCCATGCCGCATCGGCTCAACAGTTTGGCGGTCCGGGCGTCGGTGGCACCCAGCTCCCGGACGACGCCGCGCAGCCGCTCGGCGTCCACCTCTTCGCAGCGACACATCACCGTCTGCGGCGTGACCGCCTCGAGCCAGGCGGGCCGCACCGGGTGCGCCAGGTGCATCGTGGCCGCGAAGGCGGCGAGCTTGCGACGGCGGGCCAGGTCCGCGCCATCCGGGGCACTGGGGACGCCGCGTGCCCGAGCCGCGGCGGCAGCCCCGGCCAGGCGACCCGTCACCTGGGCCAGTGCGGCACCACCGACACCCGCGACCTCGCCGGCCACGAACACGCCCGCCACGCCGGTGCGGCCCTCGGCGTCGGCGACCACGGCCGGGGTATCGGCGTGGGCGATCAGGTGCGAGGCCCCCACGGTGCACCCGGCCTGCTGGGCCAGCTCGAGACGAGGGGTGAACCCCCAGCCGACGGCCAGCGCATCAGCCCGTACCCAGCGCGCCGACCCTGGCACCAGATGACCATCGCCGGTCAGCCGCATCACCTCCACGGCCTCCAGTCGATCACGCCCCCGCGCTGAGACCACGGCGTGCCGGGGACGGACCGGAACCCGTTGCCGCGCAAGGATGGTGGCGTACTGCGCGGCCTCGAGCAGCACCTGCGGGACGGCGGTCGCCGTGCGCCAGCGACGCGCCCAGGCCCGGCCGTCACCGGCCTCGAACACCGCCGCGACCTCGGCCCCGGCCTGCACCAGACCGGCGGCCAACGACACCAGGAACGGGCCGGTGCCTGCCACCACGACCCGCCGCCCGGGCAACACCCGGTGTTCCTTCAGCAGCGCCTGGGCACCACCGGCGCTGAGCACGCCCGGCAGGTCCCAGCCGGGGAACGGCAACACCCGGTCGTGCGCCCCGGTGGCCACGACCACGGCGGACGCCGTGAACGTGACCGCTCGCTCGCCGGGGCCGTCGGGCCGCTGCGTGCCGCCGTCGAGGGCGTGGACCACCACCCGGCCGGGCACTGCGGTCACGTCGAGCCGCCACACGCGGTGCCGGGGCCGGTGACGCAGCAGGCCGATGGCCGCCGCACCGCTGACCGCCACCTCGAGGGTGTGCCAGGCCTCCACGCCGTGATGATGGGGGCCGAAACCGTCCGGGCCATGACGCCAGTACTGGCCGCCCAGGCGCGCCTCGGCGTCCAGGAGCACCACCTTGGCGCCGTCGGCCGCGGCAGCAGCTGCGGCGGCCATCCCCGCAGGGCCACCGCCGATGACCACCACGTCGGTCGAGACCTCTTCGAGGGGAATCTGTTCCGAGGTGGTATCGACTGCGGGGGGAAGGGCTGCGCCGGACTGCGGTACGACAGACATGCCCGCCGCGGCCGGAGTGATGCAGGCCCGCTGGTCACCGACCCCATCGATCACGACCAGGCAGTCGTGACAGATCCCGATGCCGCAGAACACCCCGCGGGGCGAGCCGGCGACCCGGGTGGTGCGCAGCACATGGTCACCCGCCGCCCACAGCGCGGCACCGACGCTCTGGCCCGGCTCGAAGGGAACCCGCCGACCGTCGAAATCGAACCACCCCGTGCTCACGCCGCCCCCTCGAAGCGTTCGGGCCGCACCGATGCCAGGTCCGCGCTCGGCGGGGCACCGGTGAGGATCTCGGCCACCAGCTGACCGGTGCCCGCGGCCAGGGCCACGCCGGCGCCCTCGTGACCACACGCGTGCACCAGCCCCGGGGCGCGTGGGTCCTCACCGATCACCGGCAGGTGGTCGGGTGAGTACGGCCGGTAGCCCCGGTAGGTCCGCAACAGCCGGGCACCGGCGAGCACCGGGAACAAGGCGACGGCCTGAGTGGCCAACCGCCGGACGACGGGCACCGGCATCCCCGGATCGAACCCCACGCGTTCGCGGCTGGCGCCGATCAGCACGGTGCCGGACGGCGTCCCCTCGACCACGGCACTCGACTCGAGGCCGGCCGCGTCGCTGGCCACGGTGGACAGGTACTCGGCGGCATACACCTTGCGCCGGATCAGCGGCGGAAGCGGTTGGGTGACCAGGACGACGCCGCGCCGCGGCAGCACCGGCACGTTCACCCCGGCCAGGGCGGCCAGCGGCTGCGCCCAGGCCCCGGCGGCGTTGACCACGTGAGCGCACTCGATGCGGGCGCCACCGGACAGCTCGACCCCGACCACCCGGCTGCCCCGGCGAAGGAACCCGGTCACCTCGACGTGGGTGCGCACCACCGCACCCAGCCGGCGCGCGGCGGCCAGCAACGTGGCGGTGGCGAGCATCGGCTGCAGCTGGCCGTCCTGGGGGTAGAGCATGCCGCCCGCCAAGCCGTGCGCCAGGTGGGGTTCGAGCTCGCGCAACCCCTCGGCGCTCACCGTCGAGGCCTCGATCCCCATGCCCCGTTGGCCGGCGGCGATCTCCTCCAGCCGGGTCAGGGTGGCGGCGCCGGCGGCGATCATCAGGCCGCCCTTGCGCTCCAGCTCGATGCCGCCGCCCGGCAGACCGGTCACCTCGGCCAGGTGTTCGCTCACCTCGTCCCAGTGCGCCAGGGAGTGCTGCGCCAGAGCCAGCTCGGGCCCGGCCGGTTTGTCCGAGACCAGCAGATTGCCCTCACCGCCACTACTCGCACCACCGAAGATCGTGCCGCGATCGAGGACGGTCACCGCCAACCCGGCCCGGGCCGCCGCCAGCGCACACGCCGCTCCGACGATGCCGGCGCCGATCACCACCACATCGGGCGAGCTCATGGGGCGTTCGTATCACGCAGCGGCAGGCTGCGGCATCAGACCATGCCGATCTCTCCGATCAGGACCAGCGGTGGCCGAGCGAGGCCGACCTTGCGAGAATGCGATCGTGAAGTCTCTCGCGATCAAGGTCGTGGTCAACGCGCTGGCGATCTGGGTCGCCACGCTCGTCGTCCCTCAGGTCGATGTCACCGCCGCCGACACCACCGGGCGCGTGGTGACCCTGCTGGTGCTGGGCGCCGTGTTCGGGGTGATGAATGCGCTCGTCAAGCCGATCGTGAAGGTGCTGGCGTTCCCCTTCTACGTGCTCAGCCTCGGGTTGTTCGCGTTCGTGGTGAACGCGTTGATGCTCGAACTCACCGACTGGTTGTCGGACTCGCTCGGCATCTCGTTCAGTTCCGGACCGTTCTTCTGGTCCACCATCGGTGCCGCCGTCGTGGTGACGTTCGTCAGCATGGTGCTCAACCTGGTGCTGCCGGACGGCAAGGAATGACGCTCTGACCGATCGGCCCGGGGTTGAAGGCCACCTCCCACCGGAACCCGCTGGGGTCGGCGAAGTAGCCCGAGTAGCCGCCCCAGTCCCGGTGCTCCCCGGCTCGCACGTGGCGTGCACCGGCCGCTCCGGCCGCCTCGAGCACGGCGTCCACCTCGGACGGCGAGGACACGTTGTGTGCCAGCGTGATCGGCACGATGCCGTCACCGCGCCGGATCGGGCCCACCTCGGCCTCGAATCCGGTCGCGCTCCACAGCGAGAGCACCACGCGCTCGGCCACCCGGAACATCAGCACCTCTCCGGGCACGTCGAGGTCGGATCGCCACCCCAACCCGTCGACGTAGAACCGCCGCGCGGCGTCCAGGTCGTCGACCGCGAGGGTGATGAAGCTCAGGCGCTGATCCATGTATCGACCTCCGCGAGCGGGTGCATGCTGGTGCCCGCATCCTCTCGCGTCAGCCGGCTGCCGACCTTTGGAGATGGCGATGAAGAAGCTCGTCAACGACCCGGCCGAGATCGTCACCGACGCCTTGCGGGGCATGGCCGCGGCGCACCCGAGGCTGCGGGTCGATCTCGAACACAAGGTGGTCTCGCGCGGCGATGCTCCGGTCGCCGGCAAGGTCGCGCTCGTGTCGGGCGGCGGATCGGGCCACGAGCCACTGCACGCGGGCTTCGTCGGGGTCGGCATGCTGGACGCCGCGTGCGCCGGTGAGGTGTTCACCTCGCCCGTGCCCGACCAGATCCTGGCAGCGACCACGGCCGTGGACGGCGGCGCCGGCGTGCTGCACATCGTCAAGAACTACACCGGCGACGTGATGAACTTCGAGATGGCGGCCGAGTTCGCGGCGGACGCCGGGATCGAGGTCGCCTCGGTGGTGATCGACGATGACGTGGCGGTGCAGGACAGCACCTGGACCGCGGGCCGGCGCGGCGTCGGCGGCACGCTGCTGGTCGAGAAGATCGCCGGGGCCGCGGCGGCCCAGGGCCGATCACTGACCGAGGTCACCGACCTGGCGCTACGAGTGAACGCCTCGGTGCGCAGCATGGGCGTGGCGCTGACCTCGTGCACCGTGCCGGCCGTCGGTCACCCGACGTTCGACCTCCCCGAGGATCAGATGGAACTCGGCATCGGCATCCACGGCGAGCCCGGACGGCGACGCGTGCCGCTGGCCTCGGGCCGGGAGGTGGCCGCGATGCTGGTCGAGCCGATCCTCGCCGATCTGGACTTCACCGGAGCGCCGGCGCTGCTGTTCGTCAACGGGCTCGGGGGCACGCCGCTGATCGAGCTGTACCTGATCTACCACGAGGTGGCCGAATTGCTCTCGGCCGCCGGGGTCACCGTGGCACGCAACCTGGTCGGCCCCTATGTGACCAGCCTCGACATGGCCGGTTGCTCGGTGACCCTGCTGCGCGCGGACGACGACCTGCTCGGCCTGTGGGACGCGCCGGTGGACACGCCCGCACTGCGGTGGGGAATGTGACGATGACCGGCGAGAGCATCGACGCCGCGGCTGTCGACCGCTGGCTTCGTGAGGCCGCCCGACTGGTACACCTGGAGCGAGATGCCCTGACGGCGTTGGACTCTGCCATCGGGGACGCCGACCACGGGCTCAACCTCGACCGTGGGTTCAGCGCCGTGGTCGCCGAGCTGGACGCGGCGGGCGATGGGTCGACAACGCCTGCGGCCGTCCTGAAATCGGCCGGCATGAAACTGGTGAGTACCGTCGGCGGAGCCAGCGGGCCGCTCTACGGCACTCTGTTCCTGCGCATGGCTGGCGCGGCCGGCGCCTCGGAATCCCTGGACGCCAACGGGTTCGCGGGGGCGTTACGAGCCGGGCTGGACGGCGTCCGGGCTCGCGGCAAGGCCGATCTGGGCGACAAGACTCTGGTCGACGCCCTGGAACCGGCATGTCTCGCCGCTGAATCAGCCGTGTCGGCCGGCGAGGGTCTCGGCTCGATGCTCGAGGTGGCGGCCACTGCCGCCGTGGCCGGGCGCGATGCCACGGTTCCGATGCTCGCCCGCAAGGGCCGGGCCAGCTATCTCGGCGAACGCAGTGTGGGACATCAGGATCCGGGAGCGACGTCGATGGCGCTGTTGCTCAGGGCGGCTGCCGACTCGCTGGTCACCACCTCCGGCTCACCCGGGAACGGCTGAGCCGTGGTCGGTTTGGTGGTGGTGAGCCACAGCCGGGCCTTGGCTCGCGCAGCGTTGACGCTCGCTGAGCAGATGCTGACCTCGCGCCGTCCCCCGATCGAGCTGGCCGCAGGGCTCGACGAGACCACGTTCGGCACCGATGCCACCGCCATCGCGGCCGCCATCACGGCGGCCGATGCCGCCTCCGGTGGTGACGGCGTCGTGGTGTTGATGGACCTCGGCAGCGCCGTACTGTCGGCCGACCTCGCACTCGACCTCGTGGACGACGCAGGGTTGCGTGAACGGGTGGTGCTGTCCCCCGGCCCCCTGGTCGAGGGCTTGGTGATGGCTGCGGTGACCGCCGCCACCGGCGCATCGCTGGCCGCCGTGGCCGAGGTCGCAGCGAATGCCTTGCACCCGAAACAGGTACGCCTCCAGGCGTGAGCCACGGCCGCAGGGCGAGATGAGAGCGGATGACGGATTCCCTCTGCAGTGCGGGCTCTACCTGCGCCCCTTCGCTCGCGCCACCTGCCACGACGGCATCTTCCCCAACCGCGGGCGTGACCCCCTCACGCCGCATGACGTGCGGCGCCTGGTGGAGCGGCTGCGCGAGGCAGGGCTGCCGCCGGAGCGACCCTTCGGCAGCGCCGTCTCCGGGAACGCCAGCCAGCCTGGGGCGATCCCGTCACGGTCAACCTCCCCGCCCTCGCCAAGGCGGGGGCAACGTGGTGGATGGAGTCGCTGATCCACCACGACCCACTCGACCTCTCGCTGAGGTCGTCGACGCCGGGCCGCCTCACAGCTGAGGTCAGGGTTATCGACGGGTCAGGGTTATCGACGGGTCAGGGTTATCGACAGGACAGCGCCATCGAACCCGGCGCGCGCCGGCTGGTGGGGCGAAGTCTCTGAACGTCGTCGTCGGTGCGAGGCTTGGGCGCAGAGTTCTCCCGATAGGCAAAGTGCCCTGAAGGCTCACTCTGTGACAGTGAATTCCTTCAAAAAAATCGTTCTGCTGCAATGGCTTTCATAGCCTCATCAGGCGGCTTGGTTGTCGGTGGTCGCCCGTACTGTTCGATTCATGGAGCCGGAGCAGACACCCGATCCGGACGGCGACCCCGCCGTCGGGAACGGCGACGTATCCGGTATCCCGCATGATGCCGGCCAGGCCGCGGATGAGTTCGGTGCCAGCCAGGTCACCGCAGTGTTGGACGAGGTCACGACCCGAATCATGCAACTGCAGACCACCCCCACACTGACCTTGTCGGACGATGAACTGCGCACCGCGGTGATCGCTGCCCACCGGGTCGCGAACCAGGTCGAGGCCGCCGTCCTGCACCTGGTCCGCGCCCTGGATGATCGGCCCGAGGCAATGCCGACCTGCGCACCCGGCAAGGTCGCCGCCACGTTCCTGGTGCATGCACTACGCATCGACCCCGGCACCGCCGCCCGCGACGTGGCCGCGGCCCGTGCCCTCGACCCGGACGGCGCCGGGGTGGGCGTCGGCGGCGACAGCGACGGTGCGGGTCTGGGCGGCGCCGTGTCGGGGTTGCCCGGGGTCGGGGCGGCGTTGGCGGAGGGGGACATCTCCCGCCGCCACGTCGAGCACGCCGTCGGCTGCCTCGGTCGCATCGATGCCGACGTGCTGACCCATGTCGACCCGGACGGGATCTCTGGGATCCAACGAGTCGACGATTTCCTGGCCGAACAGGCCCGCAAGCACGCCCCGCACATGTTCCGGCGTCTGTGCACCCAGCTCGAAGAAGCACTGAACCCCGACAAGGGATTCGATCCCGAGGCCCACCAGAAGCGCTACCTGCACCTGGGCACCGACGCCATGACCGGGATGCTGATCGGCCGGTTCGCGCTCTCCCCCGCCGACGGACTGATCGTCCGCAATGTGATCCACGCATTGAGCGAACCCACCAAACCCAGCAAGACCACCGAGACCGACGCTGACGCCTGCTCTGGCGGGCAGGTCCAAGGTGAACTGCCGCTAGGTGATCCACGCACCGCGGCGCAACGCCGGGCCGACGCCCTGACCCACCTCGCCCGTCTCGCCCTGCACCGTGGCACCGACCCCGACGAAGGCACCGACGAAGGCACCGACGAAGGACCACCCGCCGATGCCGCGGGCCGCAACGACACCGCCACCCCGACGGATACCGCCACCAGCCCCAGCGACGACACCGGCAACGACAGCAGCTGCAACAGTGACAGTGATAGCAGCGACAACGGCAGCGGCAGCGGCGTCAGTGACGACGCCGGCGAGGATGGCAGTGGCGCGACGTCGTCCGCGGGGCCGGCAACCACCCGCCAGAGCAGCCCACCCACCACCGGCAGACCGCCCAGCCCGCCACCCCCCAAAGGCGTGCACATCTCGCTGATCGCCACCCTCGACCAACTCACCGCCGCCCTCACCCCGAAACCCACCCCCGGTGCCGGGCTCGGCAGCGACCTCGGCCCCGGCGGCGGACCCCTACCCCGCCACGTCCTGGCCCAGATGCTCTGCACCGCCCTGATCTCCCCCACCATCCTCGACGGCAACGGAGCCGTGCTCGCTCAGGGACGGGCCCAACGCCTGGCCACCCCGGCCCAGCGCCGCGCCGTATTCGCCCGCGATCGCGGCTGCGTGATTCCCGGGTGTGATGCCCCGCCCGACTGGTGCGAGGTCCACCACATCACCCCCTGGGCCGACGGCGGTCTCACCGACGTCGACAAGATGGCAGCCGCGTGCGGACGCCATCACACCGGCTTCCATGCCGGCATCTGGACCATAACCATGATCAACGGTGTGCCCTGGGTCATCCCCCCGGTCTGGCTCGACGCCCTCCAACGCCCCCGCCGCAACACCATCCACGACGATGAGCGAGCCGCCCACCACCTCGCGCAGCACCTGGCCGAGCAGCTCGAACTCGACCTCGACGCAGCGCCCGGTCTCCCGCTCGGCCTCGAGAGGCCCGAGGACCCACCGTGACCAGCCGGCGGCCGCGAGACAAGCCGAGAGAAGTTCAGCTGCGATGTATCCGGCAGACTCGCCGGCCCCTCAACAGTGTGATGCGCGTCAGACCGAGCGCGCCGAAGAGCAGGGGGTCGGGTGTGAGAACGTCATCGCGCCCATGGTTGTGGGCGACCACTGCACTGTTCGTGATCTTCTCGCTGCTCCTGGTGGCAGCCTTGGTGGCACCGACCTGGATCGAATCGGTGCTGGGCTTCTCGCCCGATGCCGGCACCGGCGAGGCGGAGTGGGGACTCGCCACGGCATTCGGGGTCGTCGCCGTGGCGTCCGGCCTCTTCGCGGGGCGTCAGTGGCGCCGAGTGTGGGTCAGTTCCCGCGCTTGACCGTCGGTACTCGCCCGCCAGTATCAGAACGACATGACACGAGGAGCATCGAATGCCTGACGAGGAGACACCTGTCGTGTTCGACGACGTCGAGGACGCGTCGTCCGCCGACGCCGGCCCGGAGCGACGGCTGCCCCGCGGCGTGAGGAGCGCGTCGGCCGACCAGGACCGGCCCAGTGCGCAGGAGCTCGACCAACGCGAGGCTCGCATGAGCGGGCCGCGCAAGCCCATGGGTCCTGACGACGACCGGCCGCTGCTGGACGACGGAGTCGAGCCGACCGAACCCGAACAGCCCTGACGACACCGAAGAGGCGTGATGGCTACTGTCCAACTGATCAGAAACATCGGCCTGACCGACACCGCCACGACGGCCTCGACCTCGAACGTGGGCGAACCGAGCGCCGCCACCTCGGGTGGCAACATCTTCTTCACCGGCAACTGGTACGCATCCCGGTCCACCAACGACGGCACCAACTGGACCTTCGTCGATCCGTACACCACGCTGCCGGCAGCCGCCGGCGGGTTCTGCTGCGACCAGTTGGTGCTGTACAACCCGCGCCACGACATCTGGGTCTGGGTTCTGCAGTACGTGGCCACGGGGGGCAACAACGTGTTCCGCGTCGCGGTGAGCCGCGGTGCGTCGTTCGGGTCCTGGTATTGGTGGGACTTCAATCCCCGGTCCCTGGACGCGACCTTCACCGACCTGTGGTTCGACTATCCCGACGCGGCGTTCAGCGCCAACCATCTCTA
This sequence comes from Kineosporiaceae bacterium, assembly GCA_016713225.1. Lineage (NCBI taxonomy): Bacteria > Bacillati > Actinomycetota > Actinomycetes > Kineosporiales > Kineosporiaceae > Kineosporiaceae bacterium. Next base: position 430,738 of record JADJPO010000001.1, on the reverse strand, counting down.
CCTGACGTTCAACTCGTTCAATGCGGCCGGTAACTGGCAACGGGCCTTCGTGTTCAAGCTGCCGCTCGCCACGTTGGCCTCCGCCGGATCGTTGGGGTACCAGTGGTGGTCGACGACCGCCAACGGTTCGCTGCGCCTGACCCAAGGTGCGGGAGCCAACATGTTCTTCGGCAGCCACAACGGCGGGACGACCCTGCGGGTGCACTCCTGGCCGGACGCCGTGACCTCCATCTCCTCGTTCACCGTCACCACGGCGGCGTGGAGCAACGGGCCGTACACCGCTCCCGGCCCGGGTGGCGTCGATTGGTTGGGCAGGCTCGACTCCCGCATCACGGGGGCCTGGACGAGCGGCTCGGAGGCAGGCTTCATGTGGTCGGCCTCGGCCCGAGCGGGCCGTCCCCTCCCGTACGTCAAGGTCGTCACCATCGATACCTCGGCCAAGACGATCACCGGTCAGCCGGACATCTGGAACGAGACCTCGGCCTTCGCCTACCCGGCGTGCGCGCCCAACTCCTCCGGTCAGGTCGGCGTGAGCATGTTCTTCGGGGGCGGCGCTCGGCATCCGTGCCACGTCGTCGGCGTCCGGGACGGTTCGGCCTGGCGGTTGGTGATCACACGGTCCTCAACCAATGGCCCGAGCGGCAACCGATGGGGCGACTACGTCACGGTGCACCCACACAGCCCGGACTCCTCGACGTGGGTGGCCACCGGCTACACCATGCAAGGAGGCACAGACCGCCGCAACGTGGAACCGCAGTATGTGCAGTTCCGCGCCGTCTGAGGTTTCTCAGGTCGGACGCCGGGTCCGCGGGGTGGGTCCGCTGGTCGGCGCAGCGCTGATCCTGCTGCCGCTGGCCGGCCTCGGCACCGGGTGCGGCGGGAGCGATGATGGCCGATCAGCTCCGCGGGCGGTGGTGGTCACCGGACGGGTGGTGACCACCGCCTGCCCCGAGGTGAGGTCACCACCCCCCGGTGGCTGCCCCGCCAGCCCGATCGCGGGGGCGACCGTGGTCGTGCTCGATGCCGGTGGGGTCGCGGTGGTCCAGACGACCACCGCGGACGACGGAACGTTCCGTCTCGCGACTCAGCTCACGCCTGGCCCCTGCACGATACGAGCCACCGGTCCGCAGCCGGGCGCAGCGGGACCGGCCACGGCGTCGGCCACGGTGACGGTGACCGACGGGTCGCCGGAGCAGCGGGTGTCCGATCTCGAACTCCGCCTCGACACCGGAATCCGCTGATCGTGTCCTCGGGGGTGGGTGTCTCGGTTCGGCCGGCTGGTTCGCGCATAATGATCCGCCGTGAGTCTCTACGCGGTCGCGATCACGGTGATCGACGCCGTCCTCGGTCTGAGCACGCGGCGCACGCATCGCCACCTCGACCGGATTCCGCGCGACGGGCCGGCGATCGTGGTCAGCAATCACCTCTCGCTCAGCGACCCGCTGGTGCTGGGGTGCGCGCTGCGTCGGGCCGGGCGTCGAGGCACCTTCCTCGCGATGGCCGAGGCCTTCTCCTGGCCCGTGGTGGGCAACCTGCTCCGCCGCACCGGGCAGATCCCGGTGCGGCGTGGTCTGGACCCCCAGGCTGCGATCCAACCCGCGCTCGAGGCCCTCGCCCACGGCTGGGTGGTGGCGCTCTACCCCGAGGGCCGCATCACCACCGAGCCCGACTACCGGCCGATGCCGACCGGCCGCAGCGGCGCCGTCCGGCTCGCCCTGGCGGCGGACTGTCCGATCGTGCCGGTCGCGCAGTGGGGCGCCCACTGGCTGGTCACCCGCGAGCACACCTCGTCGCTCACCCGCCGGCTTCGCTGGCTCGGCAGGCTGCGGCCCAACCGGGTGCCGCGACGACCCCCGGTCACGGTGACGGTCGGCGCACCGATCAGCCCTGCCGAGCTACGGGCCGCGGCCGGTCCGGACGGCACCGACCTGCGCGCCGCCACCGATCTGGTGATGAGTCGGGTCCGGGCACTGCTCGCCGAGATCGCCCACGACGACCTGCCCGACCTGCTCGACCCCGCCGCCTGAGCGATCGGCCTGGCACACACTCAGCCGAGCCAGCGCACCTGCAAGCCCTTGTTCGCCTCATAGGACTCGCGACCCGACAACGAGGTCGGCACCCCGACCTCCCACCAGGCGCCGGCCTCGGTCCAGGACGACGGATGCGTACGGCAGAACACCACCGCCGGACGACGCGTGGTCCGGGCGGTCTCCTTCGCGCGCAGGTAGGCGGCGCGCAGGTCCTCGACGCTCGATCCCTCGGGGACGTCCTCCACCTCGGCACCCAGCGCCCGGGCGTGGGCGGCGAAGTCCACCCGCAGCTTGGATTCGGCACCCGGGCCGCGGGCATCGTCCAGCAGGTTGTTGAAACCCGCTGCGCCCTGGTTGGTCTGCAACCGATGGATCACCGCGTAGCCACCGTTGTCGCACAGCACCATGACGAACGGGTGACCCGAGAACGCCGCCGAGTAGAGCTCCGAGTTGAGCATCAGGTACGACCCGTCCCCCAGCAGCGAGGTCACCACGCCGTCCGGGTGGGTTCTCGCGCGAGCCATCGACGCGCCCCACGGCCCGGCGACCTCGTAGCCCATGCACGAGAAGCCGTACTCCAGATCCATGGTGGCGCCCGAACCCGGGTGCACCGGCGTCTTGTCCTCGGGCACGTCGTTCACCGTGCGCCAGCCGCCGTGGATCTCGCCGGGGTAGCCCCCCGAGGAGACGACCACGTAGTCGTCGTACGTGCTGGCATCGTTGACCACACCCAGCACCTGGGCGTAGGTGAGCGACCCGTTTGGCGCCGCCCCGGCGCGCAACGTGTCGATCTGCGCATCCCACGAGGCCTTCTCGGACGCCGCCCGCGCCGTCCACGACCGGTCGACGACCCAGCCGGCCAACGCCGCCTTCAGCTCGACCAGCGTCTCGCGGGCATCGCCGACCACGGCGTGGGCATTGTGCTTGACCGCATCGAAGCGAGAGGTGTTGATGTGCACCAGCTTCGTGTCCGGCCCGAACAGGGTCCACGAGGCAGTGGTGAAGTCCTGCAGCCGAGTACCGACGGCCAGGACGACGTCCGCCTCGCCGGCCAGGGTGTTCGCCGAGGTCGCGCCGATGATGCCCAGTGCACCCCCGTAGAGCGGGTGATCGTGCGGCACCAGAGTGCGTCCCGCCGGGGTCTCCACGATCGGAACCCCGTGCACCGTCGCCAGTTCCATCAGGTATTGGCCCGCACCGGAGTACCGCACGCCACCACCGGCGACGAGCAGCGGCCGCTTGGCGGCGCGCAGGATCTCGACGGCCTCGCCCAGCGCCCAACTGTCCGCCCGCGGCCGCGGCACCTTGTGCACCCGGGTGGCGAACATGGCCAGGGGGTAGTCGAACTCCTCGGCCTGCACGTCCTGGGGCAGGGCCAGGACGACGGGGCCGACGTCCGCGGGATCGGTGAGCACCCGGGCCACCTGGGGCAGCGTCGACATCAGCTGCTCGGGCTTGGTGATCCGGTCGAAGTACCGCGAGACCGCGCGGAAGGCGTCGTTCGCCGTCGTGGTCGGGTCGCCGTAGTGCTCGACCTGCTGCAGCACCGGGTCGGGGCCGCGGCCGGTGAAGGTGTCGCCGGGCAGGAGCAACAGCGGCAACCGGTTCGCCATGGCCAACCCGGCGGCGGTGACCATGTTCAGCGCGCCGGGGCCCACCGAGGACGTCGCGACCATCACCTGCCGGCGGTCCATCGCCTTGGCGTACGCCGCCGCGGCGAGCGCCATGCCCTGCTCGTTCTGGCCTCGCCAGGTGGGCAGGGCCTCCCCCGCCTCGTGCAGCGCCGTCCCCAGCCCCAGCACGTTGCCGTGACCGAAGATGCCGAACACCCCGGCGAACAGCGGCGCCTGGCTGCCGTCGAGCAGCTCGGTGCGCTGGGCGATCATCCAGCGCACCAGCGCCTGGGCGGTGGTCAGGCGAACCGTGTCGGGGTGGGTCATCGCGAATCTCCCGGGAAGTCTTGGTACTACGTGACTTTGGGTCCGGCTCCGGTTCGGCTCCGGTTCGGCTCCGTGCGACTCCGATTCGGGTCAGGTCGCTCGCAGGCCGTCGGTGCGGCCCTCGGACGTGGTGACCGGGCACCGGGGATCGGTCGGCATGCCGTCCCAGGTGTCCCGCACCCAGCCGTGGGTCGGGTCGTCGCAGAACGCCATCGACCGGTCGGCGGCCGGCCCGGCCATCACGTTGAGGTAGTACATCGGGTACCCCGGCGCCGCGACGCACGGGCCGTGGTAGCCGTGCGGCACCCGGACGGCGTCCCCGTCGCGCACCTCGATGAACTCGTTCAGCTCCGCCAGCCCGGCGGCCTCGTGTTCGGGGCCGGTGTAGGTGCGGTGATAGCCGAACCCCTCACGGCTGTGACTCACCTGATCGTGTCCGGCGATCTTGTAGAAGTAGATCTCCTCGTTGACCACCGGGCAGTCGTGGGTGGCATCGTGCTTGTGCGGCGGATAGCTCGACCAGTTGCCGGGCGGAGTGATCAGCTCGACGGCGATCAGCTTCTCGGCGTGGTCCCACACCCCGGGCACCCCGAAGGCGTTGACCTGTCGCGTCGCCGGCCCGGCGCCACGGAGCTCGATGCTGACCGCCTCGGCAGGCCCGTAGCGCGGCGGCAGCCGGTTCTCACACCGGGCCGAGGGCAGGGCCACCTCGGCGCCGTGCGCGCTCACCATGGTGATCATGCTGTCCCGACCGATGTAGGCGAAGTCGCTGACTCGCTCGAAGGCGCTGACCCGCCCCTTGAGCGCGTACCGGGCCTCGGTGATCGCCGGGGAGTTCTGCGGCCCCACCTCGAGCGTCAGCCCACCCGCGAGCGGCAGCACGAAGAACTCCTCGTTGCCGGTGGGGAACCGGCGCAGCTCGCCGGGCTCGAGCCGGAACACGCGCAGCCCGCTGTACGTCCAGCCGGCCTTCTCCGGGGTCAGGGTGAGCAGGTCACCCGGTCCTGGTCCGGCAAGGGTGAGCCAGGGATGATGCAGAACCGACTCGATGGACTCGGTCATGGCGACGGTGCCTCCTCGGCTGCCGCTCGGAGCACCCTCGCCGCGGCATCGACAGCGCCGGCGACATCGTCGTCCGGCGGGTAGAGCAGGGAACGACCGACGACCAGGCCGCGCACGACGTCCTGGCGCAGGGTGCGCCCCCACGAGGCCAGGGCGGCCTCCCGGTCCGGGCCGGGTGCGCCTCCCAGGACGACGCAGGGCAGCGTCGTCGCTCCGAAGACCACGTCCGGCTCCTCACACGCGGGCATCTTCAGCCAGGTGAAGGCACTCGAGGTGCCGAGCGCCGAGGCCACGGTAGCCGCCCGGGCCAGCGCCCCGGGATCTCTGAGCAGCTGTGGTGACCCTGCGGAATCGCGCGTGTACGGCAAGGGTTCGACCATGGCCATCAAGCCCCGGTCGGCCAGCTCCGACACCGCCCCGGCGCAGGCCTGCAGGGTCGGCGCGACCCCGGGGTCGGAGTCGTCGATCCGCAGCAGCATTTTGCCGCCCTGCAGCCCGCAGCGGGCGATCGCGGCGGCGTCATACCCGGTGAACCGGTCGTCCATGGTCCACACCGCACCGTCCAGCCCGCCGCGGTTCATCGAGCCGATGACCACCTTGCCGTCCAGGGCACCGAGCAGCAGCAACTCCTCGACGATGTCCGGGCTGCCGAGCACCCCGTTGACGTCGGGGTGCGCCAGGGCGGTGACCAACCGGTCGAGCAGGCGGCGACGATCGGCCATCGCCATCGGGTTCGCCCCGATGGCGAGCGCCCCCCGGCCCGGGTGGTCGGCCGCTACCAGGAACAGGTTCCCGGCCTCGTTGAACCAACTGGACGGCGCGCGCCGGTCCGCGTAGGCCGGCGCGATCCGGTGCGGCTCATACGTGCGGCGGCGCACCAGCTCGGCCCACGCGGCGTCCGAGATCGCGGTCATGACGTGCCCTCGGCGCGGCTCTGCGCGACGAAGTCGTCCAGCTCGCCGATGGTGGGCATGGCGTCGGCGCAGGCCAGGCGCGAGGCGACGATCGCTCCGGCGGCATTGCCGTACTCGGCGCAGCGCACCGGGCTCCACCCCGAGAGCAGACCGTGGATCAGCGCAGCGCCGAACGCATCCCCGGCACCGAGCCCGTTGACCACCTGGACCAGCCGCGGGGCCACGGTGGCCATCCCGTCCCTGGTGGCGACCAGAACCCCCTCGGCGCCTTTCTTGACCAAGGCCACCTCGATGCCGAGGTCGAGCAGCCGCAGCGCCGCCTGCTCGGGGTCGGCGGTGCCGACGGCGACCTCGACCTCGGCCCGATTGCCGACCGCCACGTTCACGAACGGCAGCACCCGGCCGTACTCCTCGCGCGCCTGCGAGACGGAGTTCCAGAACGAGGCCCGCCAGTCGAGGTCGAGGACGGTGAACCGGCCCGATCCGGGGGCCGGGCGGCCGCGCCGGGCGAGCATCTCGAGCTGCGTCGAGCGCGACGGCTCGCGAGAGGCTCCCGTGGCGGTGACCCAGAGCAGCCGGACGTCGCTGATCACTGCCCAGGGCACATCCTCCGGCTGCAGGGTGAGATCCGGGGCGACCGGTGCCCGGTAGAACAGCAGCGGCGGGTCCTCGGGCGGGTTCAGCGCGCAGAAGGCGATCGGCGTCCGCAATCCGGCGGCGGTGCCGACGTAGCGGGGGTCGACCCCGAAGCCGCGCATCGCCGTCCGGGCGAAATCTCCGAAGGCGTCCTCACCCACCTTGGTGAGCACGCCGCTGGCGTGCCCGAGCCGCGCCGCGCCCACGGCGACGTTGGTCGCCGTGCCGCCGAGGAACTTGGCGAAGCTGGTCACCTCGGCGAGCGGAACCCCCGACTGCTGCGGATAGAGATCGACCCCGACCCGGCCGACGGCGAGCACCTCCAGGGCGCCGTGAGGCGGGTCCGGCTGGCTCACGGTCATCTCCAGGGGTCGCAGCGTCGCCTTTCATCCAACCGGGCCACCTCGAAGCATGTCAATACTTTGTCCTAACATAAAGACAGATGCGGAGAACATATCCGGCGGTCTCGGCCTATTGTCCTGACATCTCTAGTAGATGACTTTGTCTCCTCGATGTGGCCATACTGCCAACGTGCCGACCCCACCGGACCACCGCGTCGTGCCCTCGAACTCTCAGGCCGTGATGGCCGCGCTGACCCTCGACCGCACCAGTCCGGTGCCGTTGTACTTTCAGGTCGCCCAGGCCCTCGAGACCGCCATCCTGGACGGCCGGCTGCCGCCCGGCACCCGGTTGGACAACGAGGTGCAGCTCGCCGAGTCGCTCGGCCTGTCCCGTCCGACGATGCGCCGGGCGATGCAGTACCTGGTCGAGAAGGGCGTGCTGGTGCGCCGCCGCGGCATCGGCACCCGGGTCGTCCAGCCGAAGGTGCGTCGTCCGCTCGGGCTCAGCAGCCTCTTCGAAGACCTGACCGCCAGCGGACAGCGCCCCACGACCCAGGTCCTGGCCTTGACCGTCGAAGCCGCCGACGGGGCCATCGCACAGGCCCTGGCCGTCGAGCCGGGCACACCGATGAGCGTCCTGGTCCGCCTGAGATCGGCGGCCGGCTCGCCGATCGCCCGGATGTGCAACTACCTGCCGCACACGATTCCCGGCATCGCCGACGGCCTGACCGTGACAGCACTCGAGGACCAGGGGCTCTACCAACTGATCCGGGCGGTCGGCGTCCAGCTGCACGCCGCCGACCAGACCATCGGTGCCCGGACGGCGACCGCCGAGGAAGTGCGCCTGCTCGGCGAGTCCCGAGGGGCCGCCCTGCTCACCATGCAGCGCACCGCCTACGACGACCACGGCCGGGTCGTGGAGTACGGCACCCACGTCTACGCGGCGTCCCGATACTCGTTCTCGCTGAGCATGTTGGCCGGCTGACCCGGTCTGCTCACCGCAGGGGGCTGGGCACCACCACGTCGCGCACCAGGGACTCGAGCTCGTTGTTGGCCGCCAGGAACTGGCGCAGGGTATTCAGGGTGGCCCCGAAGTCGTCGAATTCCTCCACACTCATGCCGTCGACGTCGTACGCCGTGCGGAATTCGGCGAGGTGACCGTAGAGCGCCTCGACGATCCGCGGATCGACGGGGTTGTCCATGCGCGGGGTCGCGCTGATCCCGCTGGTGTTGAACCGCTTCTGCCACCCGAACGGCGGCGAGATCACCACGTTGCCGCCGATGAACTCGCTCCAGTGCATGTGGTTGCGGAATGCCGCCGACAGCAACCGGGTGCGATATCCCCGCTCGGCGTAGATGGCATGGGCCTTCTTCATCACGGCCACCCCGGCCCACTCGTAGTAGCCCGGGTCGAGGGTGACGCCGGCCTGCTCGGCGGCGACCTTCATCCAGTCGTCCAGCCGGCCGACCATGATGGTGCAGACGGGTCCCATGGTCGAGACGTCCAGTCCCTCGGCCTCCCGCCGGCGCAGGCCGTTCTCGACCGCCTCACCGACGGCCAGCGCCTGCGGCACCGTGAACGAGACGGTGGCGTTGACGCTCACGCCACGGTAGGTGACCTCTTCGATGGCCGCGATACCCGCTGCGGTGGCGGGGATCTTGACGATGATGTTCTCGGCGAGCGAGTCGAAGTGCACCGCCTGGGCGACCAGACCGTCGACATCGCGGTGCAGCCGGGGGTCGGTCTGCACCGAGAGCCGGCCGTTGCGGCCCTTGTGCTCGACGAAGGTCGGGTGCAACAACGAAGCCGCCTTGACCGACAGCTCCTCGACGATCATCCAGCCGATGGCATCCTCGGTGGCCGTCGGGTGCGCGGTGGCCAGCTCGGCGATCCGCGCCCGCCAGGACGGAAGGTCGGCGTTGATGGCCGCCAGCGCGATCACCGGGTTGCAGGTGGCACCGACCGCACCGAAGCTCATCGACTCGGCGAGCTCGCGCGGGTCGGCGGAGTCGTTCCACAGGCAGGTGGGCGTGGTGCGCGTCATCTGCAACAGCGGACTGATGGTCATCGAGTGCTCCTCATGCTTGGTTGGACACAATGATAGGACAAAGTCGATGCGACAGAAAGAGCCCCTCGGCGACGACCGAGGGGCTCTCCACGTGTGGTTCTGCAGCGGGCGGCGAGCTCAGCCGGCAACCGCCGTGGCCAGGTGACGCCCAGACGGCCGGCGCTTCGGGCCTTCCGCCTCAGCCGACGCGCAGGTCGGCGGGATCGATGCGCACCGGGGATCCGGTACGGCGGGAGGTCTCGCACGCCTCGGCCAGCACCAGGCTGACCAGGCTGTCCTGCACGGGCGAGGGGTTGGGGACGCGACCGGCGATGACGTCCAGGAAGGTCGCCATCTCGCGGACATACGCCACGGCATACCGCTCGATGAAGCCCGGGTAGGCGCCCTCGCCCGGGTTGTGGCCGCCTGCCTCGAGACTGGTCAGCGGGGTCCTGGCGTCCCATCCGGCCGCCAGGGCCTGCTCGCTGCCGATCGCCTCGATCCGGTTGTCGTAGCCGCCACCGTGACGCCGTCCGCCGGCCAGCTGGGCGATCACTCCGCCCTCGAAACGCAGCGTGATCGACACCGTGTCGACATCGTCCGCCTCGGCGAATGCCGGGTCGACCAGCACCGACCCGGTGGCGTGCACCTCGACCACGTCGCGTCCGACCAGCCAGGGCACGCAGTCCAGGTCGTGGATGAACAGGTCGCGGAAGATGCCGCCGGACGTCGCGACGTACTCCGCACTCGGGGGCTCCGCGTCGAAGGCCGTGGCCCGCACGACGTAGAGGTCGCCGAGCGCCCCACGGGTGATGCGCGCCTTCAGCTCGGCGATCGCCGGATCGAAGCGGCGCTGGAAGCCCACCAGCACCGGTACCTCGGTGCGCTCGACGGCCCGGATCACCTCACGGATCGTGGCCAGGTCGGCGGCGACGGGCTTCTCGACCAGCACCGGGACGCCGGCGTCGAGAGCGGTGTAGACCGCCTCGGCGTGGGCCGGGGTCGGCACCGCGACCAACAGGCCGTCCGCACCCTTCAGGGCCGTGGCCAGGTCGGGTGCCGCGGTCACCGGGACGGCGCCGGTCAGCAGGGCTGCCACCTCGGCCGCCCGGCCGGGGGCCGGGTCCTGGACGACGACCTCGCTCACGCCGGGTGTGGCGGCCAGGTTGCGCGCGTGCATGACACCGATCCGGCCGACGCCGGCGACTGCGATCCGCATGAGCATTCCTCGCGAGTGGAATTGGAGCGCTCCAACAATTGGAGCGCTCCAACGATGTAGGCTGCACCGGCACCGTGTCAAGACGTCTCAGGAGGTGTGCCGTGCGCCGCCCCACCATGGACGACGTGGCCGCCCGGGCCGGCGTCTCGCGCTCGCTGGTCTCGCTGGTGATGCAGGACTCCCCCAAGGTCAGCGCCGCTCGCCGAACCGCCGTGCGCGAGGCGGCCGCCGAGCTGGGCTATGCCCCCCACACGCTGGCCCGCGAGCTGGCCAGCGGCAGCTCGTCGGTGCTCGCCGTGCTGGTCTCGGACCTGCGCAACCCCTACTTCGCCGATGTCGTCGAGGGCGTCGAAGCCGCTTGTGAGAGCGCCGGTCTGCAGGCCATCCTGATCACGGGTGGACGCCGCCCGAGCACCGAGGAGCGGGCCATCGACACCCTGCTCGGGTTTCGCCCGGCCGGCTTGGTGCTGCTCTCACCGGTGGTGGCCTCAGCGGTGTTGGCCCGGGCCTGCCGCGGCGTCCCGGTGGCAGCGGTCGAGCGGGCGGTACGGCTGGCCGGGGTGGACACCATCGTCGACGACGGCCGGACCGGCGCCACGCTGGCCGTCGACCACCTGGTCGGTCTGGGACACCAGGCGATCGTTCACCTCGACGGCGGTCGCGGCGCGGGCTCGGCGGTGCGCCGCCGCGGTTACGCCGAGGCGATGGCCCGACACGGCCTGACCGCCCGGATCGAGCCGAGCGAGTACACCGAGCAGGCCGGGGCCGCCGCCGTCGGCCGGCTGCTCGCCACCCGCCGGCGGTTCACCGCCCTGGTGGCCGCCAACGACATCAACGCCGTCGGGGCGATCGCCGCGCTCGAGGACGCCGGACTGCGGGTGCCGCAGGACGTCTCGGTGATCGGCTACGACAACACCCGGCTGGCCGCGTTGCGTCACATCGGCCTGACCACCGTCGATCAGCCTCGGCTCGACATGGGCCGGCTGGCCGTCGAGTGCGTGACGCAGCGGCGCGATGACCCGACTACGCCGGCCCGCCGTCACCGGCTGGACCCGACTCTGGTGGTCCGCACCACGACGGGTCCTCCCCCGGCCTCGGCCTGAACCTCAGCCGGAGGCGCCCGTCGGCGCATCAGCCCATCGCTGCCAGGCCGCCAGCGCGTCGTCCTGGGTCACGGCGAGGGTGGTGACCCAGTCGCGCAGCCCGGCGACGTCGTCCGGCGGGGGCTGCCCCGAGCGGGCGGACCAGGCCGCCAACCAGGCCAGCTGCGCCGTCCGGCTGGGCACGTCGGAGTCGAAGACCGTGAACCGGATCATCTCGGTGACCGCCCGAGCGCGCAGTTCCTCGCCGGTGAACCACGCCGCCAGTTCCGCCAGCGTGGTGGCCTGGTTGACCATCGCGGTGACCGAGCGATCGGCGGCACGACGCGGCTGGCTCGCCAGGCGCATCTGCGCCCTGGTGGCCTGCTCCCACAGCCGTGCATGATCCTCGCCCTGACGCGAGGACGCCCGTGGCCGGCGTCCTGAACGGATGGTGGCCTGCCGATCCACCGAGTCCGCGATGAGCAGGCGGAGCAGCGACTCGTGAGCCGCCAGCCCCTCGACCGGCGGCAGGTCCCAGTCCTCGGGTGACGAGGAGGGGCCGGGGCCGGCCTCACGCACACGAGCCCACTCGGCGTCCCGCGCCTCCAGGTAGGGGGCGAGATCGTCAACGGTCACCAGGTGCACATCGTCCAGAGTGATGCCGCGGCCGGTGACGCACAGGGTCACCCCAGCGACTGTGGCGCGAGCGGCCCAGGTGTGGTGCGGCCCCTGGACGAGATGGGCGGGCTCACGGATATCGGCCACCCAGAGCTCACCCGGCTCCGGGCCGGTCACGGCGGTCGAGCCCGGCTCGTCCACCTCAGCTGACTCGCCCACCCGATCGAGCTCGGCCTCGACGGCATCCTCGAGCGGCGACGACAGCTCGGCGGAGTTCACCGTGGTGACCTCGAGATAGGGCCCCGAGACCGACAGGTAGTCGCCGAAGCTGAGGGTGACCCGCTCCCAGAGGCCGTCAGAGGTTCCGAATTCCGTGAGCATGGCAGGGGTGAGCCGCGGCTCGGCCAGCCCGAACACCGGGAACGGCCGGCCCGCCAGCAGGTCGGCACGCCAGGCGCGTTCGAGCTGATCGTGCAGCGCGAGCTGCGGGTCGTCGGGCTCGGCATACTCCATCTGGCCACCCTGACCCGACGATCCGCGACGGACAAGGCCCGCAGGTCGACTCGCGACCGACCGGGTCAGTTGCGCGACGAGGGGCAGGCCGGCTTCGGGCGACGGGCTCACGGTCGGCCTCGCGCGGGTCAGGGTTGCCCGATTCGGCGGAGCCCATCACGGAGTCCGATCAGGAGTCCGGTCTCAGGAGTCCGATCTCAGTCGATGCAATGCTGCCGGATGGTCGTCACGACGAGGTCGGGCACCCGCACCTGCGGCAGATGGTCGACGTCGGGGATGCGGATCAACCGCGCCGAGGGAATCCTGGCCGCAGCCGCCGTGGCGGCCTCCACCATGGACGCCGGGTCGAGGTCGCCGACCATCAGGACCGTGGGAATCGTCAACTCCCCCAATCGATCCCAGGCAGGTTCGAGCTCCCGCCAATAGGCCTGTTCACCGGCGTCCGCCCCGGCTGCGGCCGTCACCAGGTCACGCACGAACGGCTCGCGGCCGGCCGCGCACCAGACCTCCAGCATCAACTCGACCAACCCGGGACGGTCGCCCGCCTCGGCCAGGGCCACCCACCGTTCGCTGAGCTCGGGCTCCTCCGGCCAGGGGTAACCACTGATCCCCGGGGCGAGCAGCACCAACGAGCGCACTCGCTTCGGCGCATCCAGGGCCGCTGCGAGCGCCGTCGCACCGCCCATGCTGTTGCCGACCAGATGGGCGCTGTCGAGGCCGGCGTGATCGAGTACCCGGAGCAGGTCGCTGACCCAGTCATAGGGCTCGGTCGGCTGCGACGAACCGCCGTACCCGCGCATGTCGTAGCGGATCACGCGGTGCGTCTCGATCAATGCCGGCCACACCGGATCCCAGACCCGCATGTCGGCGATGCCGGGGTGCAACAGCACCACCGGTGGGCCGTCGCCGGCCGAGTCCTCCACCTGGAGGTGGTCGCGCCCCGCCTCGATCATCTGCCGCACAGTGCCACCCTAGCCGCGGCCCGGCGAGGGGCCAGTGCGCGTCATCCGCTCACCCTCGTCATCCGCTCACCGGTGACGAGCCACGTGGTCGAGGTCGCCCCGGGCCGATCCAGGAAGCCGGTGAGCTCGCCCCGAGCGCGCACCAGGCCCGGATCGTGCGAGGCCTCGACCTTCGCGGCGGTCTCGGCGTATCGGGTGAGCTCGTGCGCCCCGGCCGGGTGGGTACCGGACGGCGCACGCACCGTCACCCAGCCGGGCCGGTCGGGATTGCGGGCGCCCTCGGCCCACGGCACGGCGTCCTCGACGTGCTCCAGCGACAGCACCCGCACGCCGACCGGCACCGGGGTGGCACCGATCGGCGAGCCGGCAGTGACCACATGGGTGACGGTCACCTGCTGGCGCACCGCCGGATCGGTGGCCACCTGCGCCGCGACGATGCCCCCGAGCGAGTGCCCGACCAGCAGCACCGGCTCGTCCGGCCGGGCACCGCAACGGCGTAGCCCCGTACTCACCAAGGCGGCCACGGCCGTCGTCCGGCCGTCGAGGGCGTGGATGTCGGCGGTGACGTCGAACGGCTGGCTGCCGGCCTGGGGCGACCATCGCCGGGTGCCCGGGATCATCACCACCCACGAGCGTGCGCCGTCCGCGCCCGTGACCCGGTCGACCCGGATGGTGCCGACCTGCCCGGCCGCCGTCGAGGTGCTACCGGGCACGTCGGACGGCGCCGCGGACAGGCTCGCCGTGCGGGTCAGCAGGTCCGCGAGGCCGGACGACGCGCGCCCGGCGTGCGCCGCCCCCACCTCGGCGCGCACCCGCGCGGTCTCGGCGAAGATCGGTGTCACCGCACCGGCCCGGGCCAGCAGCCCGATCAGGCGGCGTTGATCGGCAGGGATCGCCCCGGCCAGCAGCAGCCCCAGCGGACCGGCCAGGGGTCCGAGCGTGACGGCCACGGTGCGCAACGCGGAGGGCAGCGCAGCGCCCAGGGCATCGCCCGCCCCCGCGCGCTCGGCGAACAGTCCGAACAGTCGAGCCGCGTCGGCAGCCAGCCCGGGCCAGGTCTGCGGCCCCAGGGCCAGGGTGCCCGCCACGGCGCCACCGAGCCCGAGGGGCAGCACGGAACCGCCGAACCCCACCAGCCGGCGAACCACCTGTGCCGCCACGGCATCACCCGTGCGATAGAGCTGCGCGGCGCTGCGCAACGCGGCGCCCAGAGCGCCGACCCGCAGCGCGCAGCCGGCCAGACCGGACGGCCCGGCCAGCGCTCGGGCCAGGGCACCCTCGGCGACCACGGCGGTGGCCGGCGCCACCGCCCAGGTGGCCACCAGAGCCGGGTCGGTGCTCACCTCCAGCACGCGGGCGGCAGCGACGACGAGGTCGTTCCCGGCCGTCGACAGCCGGGCCGCGGTGGCCTCGAGATCCTCCAGCCAGGCCTCCGTCCCGCCCACGCCGCCCCGCACCCTCAGACCGTCGTCCGGGTCACGGTCGGTGCTCATCGCATCGGCTCGACGGGCGGCTCCAGGACGGCGGACAGGCGTCGTCGCAGCTGTTCGCCCAGGGCCTCGGCGGGGCCGTCATCGGGCTCGTCGACAGAGCACCACAGCCCGTCCCGGGCCTGCCAGCGAGCCAGGGGCTGAGCCCTCGCCCCGGCCGCGGTGACCTCGAGCCGGGTGCCGTCGGCGAGCCGGGGCGCTGATTCCGCCGACCCCACGAGAGGAATCCACCGCAGCACCTCCTCGACGGCCGCCCCGGCGGGCAGCAACGCCACCTGCACCCAGGCGACCGTGTCCGGCTCATCCCGGGGACGACACCCCAACCGGACCAGCGTCATCACCGCAGCCAGCCCGTCGGCGACCGACAGGTGCGCTGCCAACCGCACCGTGCCCGACGAGAGGAGCAGGTCCACGGCGTTCTCGCCGCGCGCCAGCACCGCGGTCACCGCCGCCACGACCACCGGCGCGACCTGCTGACTCTGCTCGCTCAGCTCGCCCAGCTCGCCCAGCCAGCCACGGCTCGCCGAGGCACCAGGCCCGAAACGTGGCCAGGTCGACGGTGAGCCGCACCGCGGTATCGCACGTCACCGCCTCGGCGGTCACGAGAGCACCCCGGCCAGGGCCTGCACCCGCTGCCGCTGCACCGCCACGGCGTGCCCGGTGAGGGCCGCCGCGGCCTCGCTCAGCAGCTCCGCAACCCGGCTCACCCGCTGCCCCGCCTCGGCCAGTTCAGCCCGAAACCGCTCGGCGGCCAGACTCGACCACACCACCGAGTCTGCCCGGACCAGCGCGGTGGCGACCTCGGACACCGCCGCGGCCACCAGCGCCGTCCGATGGGCCAACTGATCGATCTGACTGCTCACGTCGTGCTCCCTCCCGAAGGAGTCGCCCCTGCGACACCTGCCCCGGCACGCTAGGTCGCTCGCCCGAGAGAGGTCATCCATGTGGCCCTCGCCTGTGGACAGCGGTACCGTCAGAGGCCGCAGTGGACGGAACGACGAGCAGATTGCGAGCCTGCGATCGTGATGCACCAGCCGGCTCAACGGGCCTATCGGGTCTGTTTCGTGTGCACGGGAAACATCTGTCGCTCTCCGATGGCCGAGTACGTGCTGCAGGCCATGGTCGAGACGCGCGGCCTGCAGAACCTGGTCGAGGTCGACTCCGCCGGCACCGGCGAGTGGCACATCGGTGAACGCGCCGACCGGCGAGCCCTCGCCGCACTCAGCCGACGCGGCTACGACGGCAGCGAGCATCGGGCCCGGCAGTTCGAGCCGTCATGGTTCACCGACCACGACCTGATCATCGCGTTGGATCGCGGTCACCTGCGCAGCTTGCGCTCGTGGGCGCCCACCGAGAGCGCCCGCGAGCGGGTGCAGTTGTTGCGCGGATTCGACCCGGCCACCGAGCCCGACGCCCTCGGCTCCGATCTCGATGTCGCGGACCCGTACTACGACGGCACCCAGGCGTTCAACGAGGTGCTCGCCCAGATCGAGACCGCCTGCGCCGGACTGCTCGATTGGGTGGTCGAGCACCAGGCGCTCGCCGCCCAGCGACCCGGTTCCGCAGTGCACTGAGGGGCGACACCGTGGACCACCCATCCGACCCGGTGATCAAACACCGCGCGGATGCCCCCCGGGGCTTCTTCGCCGTCGAGGCGGCCGGTCTGGCCTGGTTGGCCCGGGCACGGCAGGACGGCGGCGCCGAGGTGGCACTACCGATCGGGCCGGTACCCCTGGACGCCACGGCCTTGCGGGTCCCGCGGGTGCTCTCACACCCGGCCACCCCCGCGGCGGCCGAGCAGTTCGGACGCGAGCTGGCCGCCACGCACCGCGCCGGAGCCCCCTGGTTCGGCTGCCCACCCGAGGGGTGGGATGCCGACGGATTCATCGGGCCGATTCCCTTGCCCCACAATCACTCTCAACGGGACATCGGCTGGGGGGAGTTCTTCGCCCGATATCGGATCGAGCCCTATCTACGCCAGTCCCACGATCGCGGTCTGTTGCCGGATCGGGCCGAGCGAGACCTCAGCGCCCTGTGCGAGAGGCTCGCGGGCGGCGATGCCCGGCTGTGCGGTCCGGACGAGCCGACGTCCCGGCTGCACGGTGATCTGTGGTCGGGCAACGTCTTGTGGGACGGCGTGAGCGCCGTCCTGATCGACCCTGCCGCCCATGGTGGGCACCGGGAGAGCGACCTGGCCATGCTCGCCCTGTTCGGCCTGGACCAGCTGGACCGCGTACTGGCCGCCTATGACGAAGCGGCTCCGCTGGCCGACGGGTGGCGCGACCGGGTCGGACTGCATCAACTCTTCCCGGTGCTGGTGCACACCGTGTTGTTCGGCCAGTCCTACGGCGCCCAGGCCGCAGCCCTGGCCAGGCACTACCTGTGAGCGAGACCGCCGACGTCAGGCGAGCAGCTTCCGGGCCGCCGCGATGAACTCGTCCACCAGTTCGACCGTGGTGTCCCACGAGCAGAGCAACCGCACTTCGGTGGTCGCCTCGTCCCACACGTAGAACATCGCCACCTGCTGCAGCGACTCGACCACCTCGCGGGGCAGGGTCACGAAGACGTGGTTCGCCTCGCGTGGCCTCGTGACCCGAACCCCGGGCAGGCCGACCAGACCGTCATGCAGTCGAGCCGCCATCTCGTTGGCGTGCAACGCATTGCGACGCCACAACTCATCGGTGAACAACGCCAGGAACTGGGCCGACAGGAACCGGCCCTTCGATCCCAGCTGCATGAACTGTTTACGCACGAAACGAAGCGAGGGACGCAACTCCTCCGCGAAGACGACGACCGCTTCGGCGCCCATGGCACCGTTCTTGGTGGCGCCGAACGACATCACGTCGACGCCGGCACCGACGGTCAACTCGGCCAGCGAAACCCCCAACGCTGCAGCGGCATTGGCGATCCGCGCGCCGTCCACGTGCAGGTACATGCCGTCCTCGTGAGCGGCGTCCGCCAGGGCTCGCAGTTCGATCGGCGTGTAGAGCGTGCCGTATTCCGTCGACTGGCTGACCGATACCACTCGCGGCTGCGTCTGATGCTCATCGCCGAGGCGGGTCCGCACGCCGCGCACCAGGGCGGGCGTGAGCTTGCCGTCAGGCGTGGGCACGGCGATCAACTTGGCGCCGGTGATCCGTTCCGGTGCACCGCACTCGTCCACCGCGATGTGGGCCGTCGCGGCACACACCACGTGATCCCATGGCCGCAGCATCAGCTGCAGCCCGACCACGTTGGCCCCGGTTCCGTTGAACACGAAGGCAATCCCCGCCTGCGACCCGAGCTCGGCCTGCATCGCCGCCACGGCCCTGGCGGTGACGTCGTCCGCGCCATAGGGAGTGGCGTGACCGATGTTCGCGGCTGCGAGGGCAGCCATCACCTCGGGGTGGACGCTCGCGTAGTTGTCACTGGCGAGACTCGGCGGATTCGACAGCTTCGGCGGATTCGGCGGATTCGGCGGATTGGACACGGTCCCCTGACTCTCGGTCGATGTGGTGGTGGCGCCACACACGTTGGGCGAGCAGCGACAACGCCACCGCGCCGAACAGGGCGAGGGTAGCGCCGCCGAAGCCCACCCGCGGGCCGCCGCGGTCGATCAGCAGCCCCGCCAGCGCCGTCCCACCGGCAGCCCCGGCGGTGAACGCCGTCGTCAGCCAGGCCTGTGCCTCGCTCAGCCGGTCGCGCGGGGCACAGTCGTCGGCCAGGTTGCCGAGCATGATGATGGCCGGGGCAATGGCCAGGCCCGCCGCGAACAACACCGGCATGAGCAACCACAACGTGCTGGTACCCCGGGCGACGAACACGGTGACCAGCCCCAGCCCCACCCCGAAGGCACCCAGGACGAAGGGCAGCCGGGGCGGTTCGGCACCAGGCCAGTGCCGCATGCCGTACAGGGTGCCGCCGATGGCGCTGCCCCCGGCGATGGCGGCGAACAGCAGGCCGACCCGTGCCTGGCTGCCCAGCACCACCTCGGCGGTGGCCGCCAGCGATACGTCGAGCTGACCGAAGCCCAGCGCCAGCAGCACCGTCACGGCGAGCGTGGCCACCACGCCGACCGAACGCAGCGGTGACTCACCCCGCACGTGCGCCCCGCGCGCATGGGGCTCGGGCTCCCAGGCCCGAGCCGCCGGGGTGAGCGCATAGCCGATTCCGCCGGCACCCAGCAGGAGCGCGACGATCAGCAGGGGCAACTCGTCGACCCCCAGCACCAACAGCGCCGACAGCAGCAACGGGCCGCCGACGAACATCACCTCGACGACCACGGCCTCGAGCGCGTAGGCCGCTCGCCGGTCTGCCTCGTCGTCCAGGATCACGCGCCAGGCGGCACGCATCGCGGGCGAGATCGGCGGGAAGGCGACCCCCACCCCCACCGCGAGCACCAACAACGTGGCGTCGGATGCGCCGTGCACCGCACCCAGCGCGAGAGCGGCCAACAGCACACAGGACACCGCCGAGAGCGGCGCGATGACCCGGGGCTGGCCGACCCGGTCGATCAGGGCACCCCACCCCGGCGAGGCCAGCGCCACCCCCACGGTGAACGCGGCGGTGACGGCACCGGCGATGGCGTAGGTGCCGCGCACGGACTGCACCAGCAGCACCATGCCCAGCGGCGCCATCGAGATGGGTAGCCGGGCGGCGAAGGCAGCCAGGAAGGGCCACATCGCACCACGGGTGCCCAGGATGCGCAGGTATCGCCTCATCGGGCATCACGTCGGGGCATCGGGTCAGTGTGCCAGCCCTTGTGCCCGTCGCCACCGAGTCATCCCATGAACCTGCGTTTTCGCTCCGAGACCGCGAGGCCTCACACTGTGCCGTGGTCACCGCCGAACAACCCCTGGGCACCGACCCGACGGGCGTCACCCGACCCGGACGCCGCCGAACCCGGCCGCGCGACGTGGCGCTGATGCTGACCGCGGCGGGCAGCACCCAGACCGGCGCTGCGTTGGGTGCACGGGCCTTCGACACCATCGGCCCGGCCGGGGTGGTCGCCGTCCGGCAATTGGTGGCCGCGGCGGTGCTGCTGCCGCTGGCCCGGCCCGACGTCCGCCACCTGCGCTGGGCGCAGTGGTGGCCGATCCTGTTGCTGACCACGGTGTTCGCGGTGATGAACCTGTCGGTGTACGCCGCGATCGACCAGATCGGGCTGGCCCTGGCGGTGACGCTCGAGTTCCTCGGACCACTCGCCGTGGCCCTGGGCAACTCCCGGACGGCGCGCGACCTGGTCACGGCGATCGCCGCCGGCGTCGGCGTCTACGTGCTGGTGTTGCCGGGGCCGACCAGCGACTACCCGGGCGTCGGCCTCGGACTGTTCGCCGCCTGCTGCTGGGCCGCGTACATCCTGCTCAACCGCGTGGTGGGTGCCCGAATGCCGGGGGTGCAGGGGACAGCGCTGGCCACGTCGATCTCGGCGTTGGGCTATCTGCCGGTGCTGGTCGTGCTGGCGCGATCCGGGCGGCTCACCCCGGTCGCTCTCGGGTTCGCCATGGCGGCCGGTGCGCTCGCCTCGGCCGTGCCCTACGCCCTCGACCTGATCGTGCTGCGCACCGTCTCACCACAGGTGTTCGGGGTGGCGATGAGCGCCCATCCGGTGATGGCCGCGATCGCCGGCATGGTGGTGCTGGGTCAGGTGCTGAGCTGGCACGAGTGGCTGGGGATCGCCGTGATCGTGGCGGCCAACGTGGTGACGGTCACGGGACGACGGCGAGCACCACGGCAGCCACGGCCAGCAACCCCGGAACGATGAGGAAGGCGGTGTGCACGCTGGTCGCGTCGGCCAGCGCGCCGAGGGCGAACGGCGCCAGGCCGATACCGGCACTGATGCCCACCGACAGCGTTCCGGATGCCTTGTCCTGCTGCCCTACCGCGTGACCCATCAGCAGGGACATCCCCAGCGGGAAGTGCCCGCCCACCCCCAACCCGGTGATCACCAACACGGTGAACGCGATGAGCGGGCTGGGCGCCGTCCAGAGCCCCAGCCAGCCGAGGGCGGCCAGCGCCAGGGTGCCGAACAACATCGGCCGCGGCGTCAGGCGTAAGGCGAGCCGCGAGATCAGCCACCGGCCGGCCGCCATGCCGGCGACCAGGGCCGAGACCCCACTGGCGGCGGTCGAGTCGGACATACCGACCTCACGGCGCAGCAGTTCGGTGGTCCAGGTGGTCAGGCAGAACTCGACACCCACGCAGAGCACCACCACGACCATCAACGGCCAGAACGCCGACGGTAGCCGTCGCTGGTCGGTGCCCCGGGCGGGCAGGGAGGAATCGACGGCGGGGGTGGGCCGGGGGATGCCCCCGAGGTGACCACCGAAACGCAGCACCGACACGCCGATCAACACCGTGGTCACCACCAGCGCCGGACGCCAGCCGAGCCCGGCCCGCACGCCGGCCCCCACCGCCAGTGGGGCGATCAGCCCGACCGCGGCGGCCACTGCGTTCGCCTCGCTGAGCGCCGCCGGACCGTGGCTGTGATGGTGCTCGATGAGGATCGGGTTGAGGCAGATGATGGACAACGAGCCGCCGAACCCCATCACCAGCGCCGCGGTCAAGGTGAGCGCCGTCGGCCGCCCCACCAGCAACAACCCGATGCCGAGCAGGATGGCCACCCCGGCCAGCTGCAAGGTCACCCGACGGCTCCAGCGCCGCACCAGGGTGGTCACCAGCAGACCCGAGATCAGGCCGCCGGACGCCTGCGCGGTCAGGTGCAACCCGCCCACGGTGCGACTGACGCCCTGATCATCGATCAGCAACGGAACCATGGCCCCGAAGCCGTACAGGAACCAGGCCCAGCCGGCCAGCGAGAGGTAGGCGGTGATGGTGACGGAATCCCGACGAAGGCCATCCGCCCTCGCCGGGGGAGGCAACGGCGTGTTCAGGGCAGGATCACGGCCCCCTGGCCGGCCAGATCGTGCAACGTGAGATCGTCACCACCGAACTGGCCGACGTGCATCAGGTAGAGGCCCCGGCCCTGCGGCGACAGCAGCCCGTCGTGGATCGGCACGAACGCACTCGGGCCGATCCGGCGGACGAAGTCGATGCTGTCGCGCACCGCCGTCCAGGGGGCGTTGATCGGCACGGCGAGGACGTCGACCGGACCGGGGTCGGCATCGTAGGCATCGCCCGGGTGGAACAGCGTGGGTTCGCCGGCCGCCGCCAGTCGCACGCCGACATTCGCCACCGACGGCACCCGGGAGTGGTTGAACGCGTGCTCGGCGCCGCGGGGGCTGACGGTCACCTCGCCGAGGGTGAGGTCGCTGCCCTCGGCGAGCACCGCGACGTCCAAACCCTTCTCGCGCAACAGCTGTGCGGTCTGTGGGTCGGTCGCAACGCGAGCACCGGGGTTGGCAGCCAGCAGCGCCGGGAAGCGGTCGACATCGAGGTGATCGGCGTGCTGATGGGTGACCAGGACGGCATCCAGACCGGTCAGCTCCTCGAAGCCGGCCGAGAAACCACCCGGGTCGATCAGGATGCGGCGGTCGGCGAGCTCGACCAGCAGGCACGAGTGGCCGAAGTGGGTCAGGCGCATGCCACGACGGTAGCCGCCGCCGGCCGGCTGCGGCATGTGAGGGGGTCAGCGATCGCCGAACAACCGTCGCAACAGTCCCCCGGACGACGGTCGAGCTGCGGGCCCGGCGGCGGGTCGAGCAGCGGGCCGGGCTGCCCCGGGGGGACGCGGCACCGCTGGTCGGGTGACCACCGGGATGTCGTAGTCAGCGGTGGCGATCGCCTCGACCACCTGCTGTTCGGTGAAGTCCTGCGAGCCCGGGATGGACGGCACGAACGAGACCAGCACCCCGTTGCGCATCACCTGGGCCTCGAGGCTCGCGGTGCCGTCACTGTCCCAGATCGCGACCCGGTCGCCGTCCAACCGCACCCGGACACCGAACTGGTAGACCCCGGCCCGTTCGACCTGGGCCAGGACGCCGCGCGCCCGCAGGGCGGCGACCACACGTTGAGCTCGAGCCTCGTCCATCAGCGAACGCTAGCCGGGGTTTCTGGGAGTGAGCTGTGGATCGTGACGGCACGGTTAGGGTGAGCGCCGTGGATTCATCCGATGACTTTGCCCGGCCGGCGCGGTCCGCGCAGAGCAGGCCGTGGCGGGGTGTCGGGTATGTCCTCGTGTCGGCGGGGTTGTTCTCGGTCAACGGCAGCGTGAGCAAACTCCTGCTGGACGGGACGCTGTCGTCGCTGCAGCTGGTCGAGCTGCGCTGCCTGGCCGCCTCGGCGGTGTTCGCCGCGGCGGCGGCCATCCGCAACCCGGCCTCGCTGCGGATCGGACGCCGCGAGTTCGGCTTCGTGCTCGTCTACGCCGTGGTCGGCGTGGCCCTGGTGCAGTGGCTGTATCTCATCGCCATCTCGCGGATGCCGGTGAGCATCACCCTGCTGATCGAGTTCACCGCACCGGTGCTGATCGCGCTGTGGGTGCGATTCGTGCGCAAACACCCGGTGCGACAGAGGATCTGGGTGGCCCTCGGACTCACCGTCACCGGACTGGCCCTGGTGGCCCGGGTCTGGGACGGGCTCACCCTGGACGCGCTCGGGCTGCTGGCCTCGATCGGGGCCGCGCTCTCGCTGACGGTGTACTACCTGCTCGGCGAGCACGGCGTCGGACGGCGCGACCCCTGGTCGCTGGCGGCCTGGAGCTTCGGGATCGCCGGAGTGTTCTGGGCGCTCTCGGCACCGCTGTGGCAGGTGCCCTGGGGCCGACTCACCGGCACGCTGGCGGTCGGTGAACTCGGGGTGTCGCTGCCCACCTGGGCCTTCCTGCTCTACGTCGTCCTGCTCGGCACCACCGCACCGTTCGGGCTCGCCCTGCTGGCGCTGCGCGAGATCGGCGCCACCCGAGTCGGTCTGATCGCGACCGCCGAGCCACCGCTGGCCGGGCTGGTCGCCTGGCCGGTGCTCGGCGAGGTGCTCACCCCGGTGCAGATCCTCGGCGCGAGCACTGTGCTGGCCGGCATCGTGCTGGCCGAGACCGCCCGAACGGCCACAACCCCCGAGGCCCCCACGACCTGAGGCATGACACCCGCCCCCGGTGATCATGCAATCCGTGCACAAATCCTCCGTGATCATGCAATCCGTGCACATCGCCGACGATCGGCGCGCAAGATCACGACCTTCCAGGGACTTCCCCCCTTGACGGGAGGGGAATCCCCTGCGAGACAGTGATCTTCAAGCGGGGTTGATCTTGGACGACGCGCCCCCTTGGCGTCGGCAACTCCAGCGCAGCGTCGGGCGCGTGCACGGATTGCATGATCACCGCGGGTTTGTGCACGGATTGCATGATCACCGAGGTCGAGGGGTGGTCAGTCGATGCAGGAGTCGCGCTCGAACTGCCAGTGGTTGATCATGACCCAGCGGCACAGGCGCATGCCGAGCACGATGCCGACCAGCGTGACCAGCGCGGGCAGGTACCCGCTGGCCACCTGGACGATCGGGATCGAGGGGCAGCCGCCACAGATCGCCCAGCCCACACCGAACAGGACGGCGCCCGGAATCGTGCCCCGGTTCACCCGGCGCAGGTTCACGGGTCGGGGCAGTGCGATGGCGAGCAGCACGCCGGCCAGGGCCACGGCGCCCGCGAAGGACAACAGCATGCGCAGGTTCTGAAAGGTGAACATGGCGTTCAGCTCGCCGTAGTCACCGAACCCGATCTGCATCAGCACGAAACCCATGGCCAGGCCCAGGATTCCCGTCATCGCCGTGACACCACCACGGGTCCGCATCAGATCACCTTCCACAGCAGCGTCGACATCACGGCGGCAGAGCCGAAGAACACGGCGGTGGCCACCAAACTGGCGGGGTGCAACCGGCTACAGCCGCTCAGGCCATGACCGCTGCTGCACCCACCGCCCAGTCGGGTGCCGAAACCCACCATCACCCCGCCGACGAGCAACGCGCCGTACATCAGCGCCGGGTTCGCCGTCACCAGCCGGGCGAAATCGGGGCCCATGTCGCTGCGCAGCTCGAACCGGCCGGAGACCTTCGCCGCCAGCAGCCCGCCCAGGAACATGGCGATCAAGAAGACGGCCTCGGCCACCAGCGGCACCGGACGACGAGACCGATCGGCCACCCTGGCAGACCGCTCGGATGACGCCCGCTCGGGCCCGTGCTCGGGCGTGACCGGTTCGGACGGCATCGGTTCGGAGGCCATCGGTGCCGAAACCATCGATTCGGACGACATCGGTGACGGTGCCGCGACGCCGGCCATGGCCTCGGCCAGCGCTGCCGCGATCAGCTCGGGATCACCGAACTGTTCGTCCTGGAGTTCTCGACGCCGTTCGCGACGCCAATGGACCACGCGGTCCCAGCTGCCCGAGACGCCCAGGGGCCGATCGACCAGCAAGGTGAACAACACGGTCACCGAGCCCAGGGTCAGCGCGCCCACCCACCACGGCCAATACGGTGTCGGATTCATACCGGCTCCCTCATCCATGCCCGCACTCGCGCCCAGAGTCGGGTCAACCACGAGCCGGGCGCCCGGCCCGGCGAACCGTACGGTGGCCACGGCCCGTCAACCGGGTGGGCGCCCAGCGTCGTCGCGGGCTGCGGGATCTGACCGTTCAGCTGATCAGCCAACGCCTCATGGACGAGTGCCTGCTCAGCCCGTTGCTCCTCAACCCGCTGTTCCCGGTCCACCGACCGAGCCATAGCCAACGGCATGTGACCGTTGGGCAGAAGGGCCAGCGGCACCGGCTCCCCCATGGCGGACAGCCGGTATCGAGCACAGCCCTTCCACCCGGTCTCACTGTCGCAATAGACATCCCGCCAACCGGCCAGGCTCGCGTTCAGGAGAGGAAAGAGCGGGCAGTTGCCCCGGTGTCCACAGGCCATGTCAAACCCCCCAAGGCACTGTCACGAGGTCATCGCCGTCGGCCGGACGGATCGACTCGAAGGGTATTCAACCATGTCCAACACGCCCGAAAGCGGCTGCGATGGTTGCATTCGGTCATATGGCGCGCGGGCTGGCCCCGATCCAGGTCATCTCGGTCACCCCGTGTGAGATCGAGTCATCGCCGCCTGCAACCGACCTCAGACACCCCGCCGCTGGACGGCCAGCCCCGCATCGTGAGCCGCGCGCGCCGCCACCACGTCGGCGCGTGCGCTGACCTCGGGAACCCCGACCTGCCAGAAGGCCGAGCCGGGCGTCCAGTCGTCGGCCCGCACCGAGGTCACCACGACGGTGGTGCGGTCAGCGTGCCGGGCCTCCTGCAGGGCCGCGTGCAGCTCGTCCATGGAGCTCACCTCGATCGCCAGTGCCCCCAACGACCGGGCGTGCGCCCCGAAGTCGACGCGCACGTGAGCACCGGGACCCCGTGAGTCGGCGAGCATGTTGTTGTACGAAGCCCCGCCCTGGTTGCGCTGGAGTCGCTCGATGACCGCGAACCCACCGTTGTCGCAGACCACGAGCACGAACTTCGCGCCGGACAGCACCGAGGAATAGATCTCGGAGTTCAGCATCAGGTACGAGCCGTCGCCGACCAGCGCGAACACCTCGCCGTCCGGGTGGCTCAGCGCGCGCGCGAAGGCCGCCCCCCAAGCCCCGGCGGTCTCGTACCCCATGCAGGAGAAGCCGTATTCGCAGTCGAAGCCGGCGATCCCCTGGCTGCGCCAGTTGATGTTCAGCTCACCGGGCAGCCCACCCGCCGCCGTCATCACGTAGTCCTGCGGCGTCGCAGCCGCCTGCACGGCGCCGATCACGTGCGCGTAGCTCGGCGGCCAGGCGCCGTCCGGGCTGGTCCGGGCGGTGATGAAGGAATCCAGCTCGGTGCGGGCCCGGGCGGTGCGCTCGACCCAGTCCGGCGCCACGCTCCAGCCCTGCAGTCCCTCACGCAGCGCGGACAGCGACTCCCGGGCGTCGCCGGTCACCGGCACCGCGTGGTGCTTGAGCGCATCGAAGCGGGCCGCGTTCACGGTGACGATCGCCGCGGTCGGCGCGATACCCGTCCACGAACTGGTGGTGAAGTCCTCCAGGCGACTGCCGATCGCCAGCACCAGATCGGCTTCTGCGACAAGGTCATTGGCGGCGTCGGCGCCGGTGACCCCGATCGCGCCCGCGTAGCAGGGATGGTCGGCGACCAGGCTCGACTTGCCGGCCACCGTCTCGACCACCGGGATCGAGAACTCCTCGACGAGGGCAGCCAGTTCGGCCTCGGCGAGCGCATAGTGCACCCCGCCGCCGGCGATGACCACGGGACGGCGGGCGGCCCGGATCGCGCGCGCGGCCCGGTCGAGTTGCCCCAGATCCGGTCGCGGGCGAACGATCTCGTGTACCCGGACGTCGAAGAACGCCGCCGGGTAGTCGTAGGCCATCGCCGCGACGTCCTGGGGCAGGCCGAGGAATGCCGGGCCGCAATCGGCAGGGTCGAGCAGCGTGCCGACCAGCTGGGGCAGGCTGGCCAGCAGCTGCGCGGGATGAGTGATCCGGTCCCAGTAACGCACCACCGGCAGGAAGGCGTCGTTGACCGTCACCGACGGCACCCCGAAGTGCTCCACCTGCTGCAGCACCGGATCGGGCAACCGCGAGACGAAGCTGTCGCCGCTGATGAACAGCACCGGCAGCCGGTTCGACATCGCCACGCCGGCGGCGGTGACCATGTTGGTGGCGCCAGGACCGATCGAGGACGTGGCCACCATCACCTGACGCCGACGTCGTGCCTTGGCGAACGCCGCGGCGGCCAGGCCCATGCCCTGCTCGTTCTGCGCCCGCCACACCGGGATCTCGTCCCGGTGCTGCTCGAGGCTGTGCCCCAGGCAGGTGACGTTGCCGTGACCGAAGATCGCCAGGACGCCGGGGAACAGCGGGCCGATCGGGGCACCGGGCAGGTCGTCGAGCACGATCTGCTGGGCGATCAGGTAGCGCACCAGTGCCTCGGCCGTGGTGATCCGAACCGTTTCTCCCACAGGGTGATTCATTCCTGTTCTCCGTCGCGCCACGAGGGGACCTGTTGCCAGGACCGGGTCTGCCATGAGTCGATCAGAGCCTGCTGCACCGCCACGACGTCCACGGCCTGGGCGAAACCCGGCCGGAACCGGGTGCCGGTGGCCAGCGCCTCGAGGAAGGCGTGGTCCTCGATGGCGACCAGGTCCTCGAACCCGATGGCATTGGCCTGGCCGGGCACGAAGGCGCCGTGGTACGGGAACCGGTCTCCCCCGAAGATGGTGGTGTACCCGGTCTCGGCGCTCCCGTCGCGCCGGTAGTACTGCAACTCGTTGAGCCGCTCCAGGTTCCACGCCAGGGAGCCCTCGGTGCCATAGATCTCGAAGGCATTCTGGCTCTCCGGCCCGACCATGGTGCGGCTGCACTCGAACGTGCCGGTGGCCCCGTCGGCGAACCGGCACAGCATCGAGGCGAAGTCCTCGTTCTCGACCTCGCCGGTCGGGTCGTCGGCGCTGCCCCGGCCGTAGTGGCCGGCCGATCCGGTGGGCAGCGGGCGCTGTCTGATCGTGGTCTCGCGCATGCCGACCACCTCGGTGATCGGGCCGAGCAAGAACTGGGCCAGAGCGACACTGTGGCTGAGGATGTCGCTGGTCACGCCGTAGCCGGCCTGATCCAGCTTGAATCGCCAGGTCAACAGACCCAACTCGTCGCTGCCGTACATCGACAGGAACCGCCCGCGGTAGTGGGTGATCCGGCCCAGGCGTCCCGAGGCCACCAGCTCGCGGGCGTGCAGCACCAGCGGCGCCCACAGGTAGTTGTAGCCGACGCCGGTGCCGACCCCGGCGGCGGTCGCCGCCCGGTGGGCGGCCACCGCATGCTCGGGCTTGCCGCCGATCGGCTTCTCACTGAAGACGGCCTTGCCCGCGGCGCAGGCGGCTTCGATCATCGGCACGTGCAGCATGTTCGGCGCGGTCACCCAGACGGCGTCCACGTCCGGCGCGGTGACGGCCTCGCGCCAGTCCTCGACGGCGCGTTCGAAACCGAAGTCCGACACGGCCCGGCGCCGACGGTCGGCGTCGATGTCGGCACAGACCACCAGGCGCGCCTCGGCCCGGCGCTCGGGGAACAGCGACGGGATCCGCATCACGGAGCGGCTGTGGGCCTGGCCCATCCACCCCAGACCCAGGACGGCGACCCCGATGCGACGGCGTCCGGCGACGCCGTCCTTCGCGGTGTTCATCGTGGCGTTCATCGGGCCACCCGCCCGGTGGCAGCGGTCATCGGCAGCCGCGCATCCGGCTCCTGATCGACCCAACCGGTCCGGATCCAGGCGTGCGCCGGGTCGTCGCAGAAGGCCATGGTGCGGTGCGGACCCGGGCCGGCGAGCACGTTGAGGAAGTACATCGGGTACTCCGGCGGGGCCACCGTCGGACCGTGGTAACCGTGCGGCACCAGGTAGACGTCGCCATCGTGCAGCGTGACCGTCTCGTCGACCGAACCATCGACGGAGTAGACGTGGAAGAGGCCCTGACCGTCCGGGTGTCCGTGCAGGTGTCCGGGCGTGGAGTCGCCGCCGGGGCCGGTGCGTCCGATCCGGAAGTAGTAGATCTCCTCGTTGGAGGTGGGGCAGCCGGCCAGGCCGTCGTGGCGGTGCGGTGGCCAGGACGAGAGGTTGCCGCCCGGGGTGATCACCTCGCAGACGTTGATCCGGTCGGCATCCGGGAACGAGTCCGGCGTCGCGATGTTGGTCACCTGGCGCGTGGCCCGACCTGCCCCGCGCACCTCCACGGCGACCTGGTCTGCCGGGACGTGGCGGGCCGGGAGCCGTCGGGACGCCCGGGCCGTGCACACCGCCACCTCACCGGAATCGCCGTGCAGCTCCAACCGGGCGCCCAGCGGGACGTAGAGCCAGTCGCTCACCGCGCTGAAGACCCCCTCCCGGCCGGCCAGGGAGAAGCTGCGGCCGTCGACGCGCACCTGAACGTCCTGCGCCGAAAGGGGTACCAGCACCGCCTCGTCCGGGCCGAGGTCGGCCTCGACCGGGCCGGCAGCCAGGTCGTACACGGTCAGCCCGCTGTAGGCCCAGCCGGCCCGCTGCGGCGTGATGTGGCAGCGCACACCGTCGTTCTCGACGAGGTGCTGCGCGGTCAGATGCCAACTCACCTGGTGACTCCCGGGGTGGTGTCGTCGGGGTGAACCGGATCGGGGTCAACCAGATCCGGGTGGACCAGCGCCGCTGCCCGGCGCATCGCGCCGTCCACGTCACCGTCATGGGGATACAGCAAGGTGCGGCCGGGCATCAGCCCGCGAACGTTGGGCTCGCGCAGCCCGAGCGCCCAGTCGTCGAAGACCTCGGCTGCCCGGGCACCCGGATCACCGCCGAGCATCAGGATGGGCAGGCTGGTGGCGCCGGCCACCTCACGCATCCGGCGCGACGCCGGGATCTTCAACCAGGTGTGTACCGAGCAGGCCCCCAGACCGGAGGCGACGGCCACCGACTGGACCATCCGCTCGTGCGAGGGGTCGAGCACGGCGTGGCCCGCCTCGTCCCGCCGATAGGGCAAGACCTCGACCACGGCGAGCCGGGAGTGCTCGGCCAGCGCGGTCACCGCGGCGGCCGCCGACTCCAGGGTCCGGGCCACCGCCGGGTCCGTCTCGTCGAGGCGAACCAGCACCTTGCCGCCGTCGAGGCCGTACTGCGCAATCCGTTCGGCATCGTAGGCGGTCACCCGATCGTCGAGTTCCCACCGGGCACCGACGATCCCACCCCGGTTCATGGTGCCGATCGCCAGGCGAGAGTCCAGCGCTCCGAGCCAGGCCAGGTCCTCGAGGATGTCGGCGCTGGCCAGCACGCCGTCCACACCCGGGGTCGCCAGCCCGCGAACCAGCCGGTCGAGCAGGGTGTAGCGATCGGCCGCTATCAGCGGGTCACCGCCGACGGCGAGCTTGCCCCGGGCGGTGTGATCGGCAGCGATCACGAGCAGCCGCCCGTCCGGGCCGACCAGCTCGCGTCGGCGACGGCGCAGCAGCGCCTCGTGCAGCTGTCGCGGCCGGCGTACCCGAGCCTCGATCAGTGCCCGGTAGCGGGCCGGGTCGAGGCGGGCCGAGCCCTCGGGCGAGGCAGCCTCCAGGCCCGTCATGCGGTGGCCGCCATCATGCGCAGCTCCTGCAGCGTCGGCATGTCGTCACTGCAGGTGAGCCGACCGACCACGAAAGCCCCTGCATCGCAAGCGGTTCGGCCGATCTCGCGCAACGGCAGGCCGGCCAGCAGGCCGTACACCAACGCGGCCCCGAACGCGTCGCCGGCACCCAGACCGCACACCACCTCGACCGGCCGGGAGGCGATCCGGTGCCGCTCATCCGGGGTCGCCATCAGCACCCCGTCACCACCGAGCTTGACCACCGCGAGCCGGACGCCACGGCGCAGCAACTCGTCGGCGGCCCGGTCCGGGTCGTCCACTCCCAGCGCCATCGTGCACTCGGCCTGGTTGCCGACCACCACCTGGCAGCAGGCGATGGCCTCGGCGGCACGCTGCCGGGCCAGGTGCGGGTCGGACCACAGCGCGGGTCGGTGATCCAGGTCGAGCAGGGTGGTGCCGGCATCGCGGTCGACCCGGTCGACGAGCCACGCCGCCAGCGCGTCCCCGGTGGTCCCCGGGGCCAGCGCCGCGTGCGAGACCCACACGGCACGGACGGCGCGGCGCGAGACCTGCTCGAACAGCTCGGCGGGCAGGCTGGCGTCGGGCGGCCGATCACCCCGGTAGAAGGCGACCTCCGGGTGCTCCGGGGGGTTCAGGGCGACCAGCGCCAAGGGGGTGCGCTCGCCCGGCTGGACCTGCACGTACCGGGTGTCGAGGCCGTGAGCGGCCAGGCGAGCGCCGACGTAGCGACCGAGGGCGTCGTCGCCGACCGCGGTCACCGCGGCCACGCGCAGCCCGAGTCGGGCGGCGCCCACGGCGACGTTGGTGGGGCTGCCGCCCACGGACTTCACGAACGTCTGCTGAGCCTCGAAACCGACCCCGCTCTCGCGAGGGTAGAGGTCGACGCTGACCCGCCCCACGGTCACCAGGTCCAGGGCGTCATCACCGCTCGCCACGCGTGACTACCCGACCAGCGCCGGAGCGACGACCTCGCGCAGGTAGGTCAACGACGACCCGACCTGGCGCACCGGCCCCTCGCCGTCCGCGGGTGGACCGTCCGTCAGGGCGGTGTCCTGCTCGATGACGTACATCCCGCGGTAGCCGGCCGATTCCAGCGCACCGACCACGCCGGCGATGTCCACGTCACCCTGCCCGAGCGGGCTGAAGAGCCCGGCCTGAGTGGCCGCCATCAGCGACCGCTCCCGCCGCAGCACGGCCGGGGCCAGGTCCAGCCGGACATCCTTGAGGTGCACGTGACCGACCCTGTCGACGCCCTGCCGGGCGAACTCCACCGGGTCGACCCCACCGATCGCGAGGTGGCCGGTGTCCAGGCACCAGCTCACATCACAAGAGTCCAGGACTCGGTTCACGTCGTCGGCGGTCTCCACCAGGGTCTGAACGTGCGGGTGCAGCACCTGATCCAGGTCGTGCTCGGCGCACAGCTCGTCGAGCCGGGCCAAGGTGTCGATCATGCGACGGTGCTCGGTGGCGCTGAGCGGCCGGGGAACCGACCAGTCGGGGTCGACCACCACCGCGGTGACGAACTTCGTCGCACCCGCCGCCTGCAGCAGCCGGGCCACCTCGCGAGCACTGACCAGCGAAGCCTCCACCTGGGCGGCATCGTGCGGCACGACCGGGGTGAACGCACCGAGCAGGCTCATCCCGTACCGGTCGAGCAGGGCACGGATCTCGTCAGCGGTGGACGGGAGGAACCCGGGGGCACCCAACTCGGTGCCCCGCAGACCGAGCGCCGACATCTCGGCCAGCACCCGCTCGGTGGGCAGCATCTCGCCCCAGCCGGGTACCTCGCACACCCCCCAGGAGATGGGCGCCGATGCCACTCGGGCCAGGAAGTCGCTCATCGTCACTGCTCCACTCCACGCACGGTCAGGTTGCTCCCTGCCCACGGAGGTCGTCCGTGTGGAACGTTCCCTTGGAGCGTTCCAATTGATAGTCTGACACGCGCCGTCGCGACCGGACAAGCCTTCCGGCCGGACAGGGAGGGGCCAGATGCGAGTCCTGGTGATCGGCGCGGGTCGCATGGGTGCCCTGCGCGCCGAGGACCTGCGCGCGGACCCCCGGATCAGTCAGGTGTTCTGTGCCAATCGTTCCCCGCAGCGGGCTCGCGACCTGGCGGCACAGCTCGGCCTCGACGTCGTCGACTGGCACCGGATCGGGTCGCTGGAGGTCGACGCGGTCGTGGTCACCTCGGCCACCAGCAGCCACGCCGAGGTCCTGCACCGGGTGCTGCCCACCGGTCGGCCGGTGCTGTGCGAGAAGCCGATTGCGCTCACCCTGGCCCAGACCGAACGGCTGATCGACCTGGCCGACGAGCACGGCAGCATCGTGCAGGTCGGCTTCCAGCGCCGCTTCGATCCGGGGCTGCGCGAGCTGCACCGACGGTGCGCCGCGGCCGAACTCGGCACGCTGTACGCGATGCGGCTGATGTCGCACGACCATGAACCCAGCGATGCGGCGTTCATCGGGTCCAGCGGAGGGATCTTCCGCGACCTGCACGTGCACGACCTGGATCTGGTGGCCTGGCTGACCGGGTCCCCGGTCAGCTCGGTCCATGCCACCGTTGCCGTGCGGGAGCACGGCCAGTACGACGTGCACCACGCCACCGCTGCCGGATCGGTGCCGGACGGCGACGTGGCCCTGATCCACGCGGTGACCGCCTCCGGGGTGCAGGTGAGCATCCACGGCGCCCGGCACGACCCGCGGGGTCACGACGTCCGGGTCGAGGCCTACGGGTCGGCAGACTCGGTCTGCGCCGGCCTGACCGAGCGCACGCCCCTGCTCGCCCTGGACGGCGCGCGCGCGGCCGCCGGCTCCGCGGCGCCTGCTGGAACAACGCTGCCCTATGCCGGCTTCGTCGACCGCTTCCGCGAGGCGTTCCGCGCCGAGACCTCCGCCTTCGTCGACCTGGCCTGCGGCGGCCCCAACCCGTGCCCGCCGCAGGCTGCGCTCGACGCGCTGCGGGCCGCCGTCGCCTGCGAGGTGTCGGTGCTGAGCGGCAGGCCGGTCAGGGTGGACGAGATCGTCACGACCGAGCAGTGACCGACGACAGACCAGCGACCGGAGCAGCGGTGAGCAGCAGCCGACCCACCATCCTCGACGTGGCGGCGCGGGCCGGGGTCTCCAAGTCGCTCGTCTCGCTGGCCCTTCGCGGCTCGCCAGCGGTCGCCGAGACCAGCCGGGCAGCGATCCTCGCCGCCGCGGCGGAGCTCGGCTATCGGCCCAACGCTGCAGCCCGCAGCCTGGTGGCCCGGTCGAGCCGCACGATCGGGGTCCTGGTGCTGGATCTGCACAACCCGGTGTTCGCCGAGATCCTGGACGGCGTGCTGGCCGGCGTCCGGGCACGCGGCTACAGCACGATGCTGGTGACCGGCGGATCCGACCCCGCGCTGGAGCAGACCGAGATCGACAAGCTGCTCGAGTTCCAGATCGAGGGGCTGCTGCTGGTCTCGCACCGGCTGTCGCCCGCTGCCCTGCGCGGCATCGCCACCGAGGTCCCGGTCATGGTCCTCACCCGCGGCGACGTCACCGGTCGTGGCATCGACACGGTCTGCGCCGACGATCGCCTCGGCGCGCACCTGGCCATCGCGCACCTGGTCGGCCTGGGGCATCGGCGGATCACGCACGTCAACGGCGGCGACAACCCGGTCGCCGCCGAACGTGAGCGGGGTTACCGGGAGGCGATGACGGATGCCGGTCTGGCCCGGCACATCACGGTGGTGACGGGCAGTCTGGACGACGGCGGCGGGTATCGCGCGGCCACCGAGGCGCTGGCGGCGGCCCGGCCGCCCACCGCCATGTTCGTCGCCAACGACTTCGCCGCCATGGGGGCGCTGGCGGCCATCGCCGACGCCGGTCTCACCGTGCCCGGCGACGTCTCGGTGGTCGGCTACGACGGCACCCGCTGGGGCTCGCTGCGCTCGATCGGGCTCACGTCGGTGGCCCAACCACTGGCCGACATGGGCCGATTGGGCGCCGACCGATTGTTCGACCGCATCGAGGGACGGCGCAGCCGCGCCCGGCACCTGCGCCTGGACGCTCGGCTGGTAACCCGGTCCACCACCGGTCCGGCCGTCAGGTGATCGAGGCGATCACCGTGCCCTGCGGCACGACGGCCTCCTCACCGACGTGCAGGTGAACGGTGCCCGCCACCTCGGCGGGCACCTCCATCGCCACCTTGTCCACCTGCACCTCGGCGATCAGCTGACCGACGGCCACCTGCTCGCCGTCCCGCACGAACCAGGTCGCCACCACTCCTTCGGCCGAGGGGTTCTTCTCCGACATCACCGGGAAGACCACGTCCATGCCTACGCCCCCACGACCGCACGGATGGCTGCCTCGATCCGGCCGGCATTCGGGAGCACCGCCTGTTCCAGCCCTCGGGCGTACGGGATCGGCACGTCCGGGACGGCGACCCGCTGCACCGGGGCGCGCAACACGCTCGGGTCGCGATCGGTGATGGTGGCCACCACCTCACCCGACATGCCGAACGAGAGGTAGTCCTCGTCCACCACGACCAGTCGGCCGGTGCGCGAGACCGACTCCCAGATCGCCTCCCGGTCCAGTGGCACCAGGCTGCGCAGGTCGATCACCTCGACGTCGGCCACGCCCTCGGCGGCGAGCCGATCTGCGACGTCCAGCGCATGGTGTACCGACAACGAGATGGTGACCACGGTGCAATCCGTTCCGGGGCGGGCGATCCGGGCCTTGCCGATCGGCACCTCGTAGGCCTGCTCGGGCACGATGTCCGTCGCCCGGGGGTTCTTGGCCATCCACGGCAGGCCCATGACGCCCTTGTGGAACATGTAGACCACCGGGCTGTCGTCGCGAATCGCGCTGATCATCAACCCCTTCGCGTCGTACGGCGTGCTCGGGACGACCACCTTCATGCCGGGCAGGTGCGCGAACAGGCCCCACAGGCACTGGCTGTGCTGCGCGGCGTCCGAGTACCCGCCGCCGACCCCGGTGGTGAGCACCATGGGTACCTTCACGGCACCGCCGGACTCGTAGTGGATCTTCGCCATGTGGTTGTAGATCTGGTCCAGGCAGACGCCCATGAAGTCGACGAACATCAGCTCGGCGATCGGGCGCATGCCCTCGGTGGCGGCACCGACGGCCAGCCCGATGAACGCGGTCTCCGAGATCGGGGTGTCGATGACACGCTGCGGGCCGAACTGGTCGAGCAACCCGCCGGTGGAGCCGAAGATGCCGCCGTAGGCGCCCACGTCCTCGCCGAGATAGAACACCTCGGGGTTGGCCGCCATCTCGGTGGCGATGCCCTCGGCCATGGCCTTGGCCGTGGTGAGGCGCCGCGTGACGGCGGCTGCCTGGGTACCGGTCTGCGTGGCGGTCGCTGTGCTGGTCTCGGCGGTCACGACCGCACCTCCTCGGCGAAGACGTAGGCCGTGGCCTGCGCGGGATCGGGCAGTGGGGAGTCCTTGGCGAACGCGATGGCATCGTCCACCGCGGTCAGGGCGTCGGCCGTGGCGGCGGCCACCGCGGCGTCGTCCAGCACCCCGGCGGCCCGCAGACCTGCCTCGTAGGTCGGGATCGGGTCGCGCCCCGGCACCCCCTCGAGATCGGAGCGATAACCCTGGGCATCGCCCTCGAAGTGACCCCACAGGCGCAGCGTGTGCACCTCGATCAGGCTCGGGCCACCGCCGTTGCGAGCGCGTTCGACAGCCCGGCCCGCCGCCGCCCACACCGCTTCGACGGCGTTGTCCTCGACCCGCTCGCCCGGCATGCCGTAGGCCGCGGCGCGTGCGGCGTTCGAGGGCACCGACGTCGAGACACTGCGCGGCACCGAGATGCCCCAGTCGTTGTCCTCGACCACGAACACCACCGGCAGCTTCCACACGGCAGCCAGGTTCAGGGACTCGTGGAAGGCACCCTGGTTGGCCGCGCCCTCGCCGGTGACGGCGACGGCGATGCGGTCGGTTCCCCTGCGCGAGAAGGCGAACGCCTGACCCAGGGCCGGTGGGTAACCCTCGGCGATGATGCCGGAGCAGCTGAAGTGGGTGTCGGGGTCGAACAGGTGCATGTGCCCGCCGCGGCCCTTGCCGAGCCCGGTCTCGCGGCCGAAGATCTCGGCGGCGAGCTTGCGCAGGTTCATGCCGTGGGCGATCGCCAGGTGGTGCGGGCGGTGGGTCGCCGTCACCGCGTCGTCCGCGGTCAGGTGATCACACATGCCCACGGCCACCGGTTCCTGCCCCGCGGCGAGGTGCATCTCCCCCGGGATCAGCCCGGCGCCGATGTCCCACACCGGCGATTTGTCGGCGTGATAGTCGCGCAGCAGGGCCTCTTCGAAGGTGCGGATCAACACCATTTGGCGATACAGGGCAAGCCGTTTGGCGTCGTCCAGACCTGAACCCCCCGTGATCGACGGGTCCGCGGATGTCAGGGTCATCGGCGTTCTCCTCACGCGCACAGCGGCGGGCACGGCGTCGTGCCCGTACCTCAGATCCTGCGCGGGTGAGTGGCCCACGTCACGAGGCAAGTTTTCAGATGGTGATAGAGCCGGTTCCTAGTGGGCGAGCTCCAGCGCCAGGCGGTGGGCGGCGCGAGCCAGGTCGACGGCACGTCGACGGGCGCCGTCCAGCGCGGGGGCGGCGACCGAGACGGCCACCGCGCCCACCGCAACGTCACCATCAGGCCGGACGACGCGCACCGGCGTTGCGACGCAGGCGATCCCGAGGCTGTACTCCTGGCGGTCGACCACCACACCGCCGGACTGGTCGACCCCGTCGGTGCGGGCCAGGCCGCGCAACAGGCTGCGGCGGTCGGTGAGGGTGTAAGGGGTCAGATCGGCGAGTTCGTGCCGGGCCAGATAGTCCAGGCGGCCCTCGTCGTCCAGGGCGGACAGCACGGCCTTGCCCAAGGCGGTGGCGTGTCCGGAAGCCGTCAGGTCGACCCACAGATCGACCCGCGGCGCGGCGGGCGAGTCGACGACGTCCACCAGATCGAGTTCGCCGTCGCGGTAGAGCACCAGGTAGGCGGCCGCGTGCAGGGTCTGGTGCAGCCCCGCGAGCGCCGGCCGCACCCGATCGCGCAAGGAATCGGGATGCATGCGAGCCGAGAGCGCGCTCACCCGCTCACCGAGCACGTATCCCCCGTCGAGTCGGCACAGGTAGCCCTCGTGCACCAGGGTGCGCAGCAGGTGGTAGGTCGTGGGCAGCTTCTCGCCGGTGACCCGGGCCAACGCCTTGGCGGTCACCGGACGCTCACTGGAACCGACGGCGTCCAGCAGGTGCAGGGCACGCTGGACCGAGGTGATCAGCGTCGGTTGACCGGTCATGCCGACCTCCCTCCGCGACAGCGCGGACGTTGTGACCCAGTTCACGGTAGGCCGCCCGGTTCCCGCTGAGAAGGGGTGGCGGGGCAGGAAGTCGTTGTCTCGAATTACGATACACGCTGTCCCACGATACGGACGGCATCTACGCTTCGGACATGACCACCGACGACGCGGTCTACACCCACGGACACCACGCATCGGTTCTGCGCTCGCACAGCTGGCGCACGGCCGAGAACTCGGCGGCCTATCTGCTGCCGCAGTTACGCCCAGGCACCACCGTGCTGGACGTGGGGTGCGGCCCCGGGACGATCACCGCCGACCTGGCTGGGCTCGTCGCTCCCGGACGCGTCGTGGCCATCGATCCCGCCGAGGACGCCGTCACGGCCACGCGCGAGGCTGCCGCGGCGTTCGGATCGACCACCGTCGAGGCGGCTCGGGCCACGTTGGACGAGTGGGTGGCAGCGACGCCGGACGACCAGCCGGGATTCGACGTCGTCCACGCTCATCAAGTGCTGCAGCACCTGGCGGACCCGGTGGCGGCCCTGCGCCAGATGGCCCAGCTGACCCGGCCCGGCGGCCTGGTCGCCGTCCGCGACAGCGACTACGCCGGTTTCAGCTGGTACCCGCAGCTGCCCGAACTCGACGCGTGGCTGGCGCTCTATCAGCGAGCCGCCCGAGCCAATCGCGGCGAACCGGACGCCGGACGCCGCCTGCTCAGCTGGGCGCGTCGGGCCGACGTCTTCGCCGAGATCACCCCGAGCGCCTCGATCTGGTGCTTCGCCACCCCCGACGACCGCGCCTGGTGGGGCGGGATGTGGGCCGACCGCATCCTGCACTCGGCCATGGCCGGGCAGCTCCTCGCTGCCGGATGGGCGACGACCTCCGACCTGCAGCGGATCAGTGCGGCCTGGTCGGCGTGGGCGGCCGCCGCCGACGGCTGGTTCGCCGTCCCGCACGGCGAGCTGGTCTGCCGCCTGCCCACCTGACCGCCGAGCACCGAGAAACTCCTATCAATTTGATGTATTTTGATGGCTTGATCGACGAGTGAGGACCTCCATGACTGCCGTGGCCACCCCGCCGGTGGCGGGGATCGACCCCCGTGGACCGCGGTTCGCCGCCGCCCTGACCAGTGTGGTGCTGGCGGTGACCGTGCTGACCGGCAACATCTGGGTGCTGGCGGCCCAGGTCGCGCTGTTCGCCGTCGGCGCGTTCGCCGGGGTGCAGCGCACCCCGTACGCGGCGATCTTCCGGCGCGTGATTCGTCCCCGGCTGTCGCCGCCGGCCGACCTGGAGGACCCGGCCCCGCCGCGGTTCGCCCAGCTGGTCGGCCTGGTGGTCACCGGTGTGGCACTGCTGGCGGCCCTCGCCGGGGTGGGCCTGGCCGTCGAGATCGGCGCGGGTCTGGCCCTGATCGCCGCATTCCTGAACGCCGTCTTCGGCCTGTGCCTGGGCTGCGAGCTCTACCTGCTGATCCGGCGCGCCCGCGGCTGAGGTGCCGCCGGTGGCCAGAACCCTCCGTGGCTAGGGTGAGGCCCGTGAGGTTGCTGGTCACCGGCGGGTCCGGATTCATCGGCTCCGCCGTCGTGCGCGCCGCCCTGACGGCCGGGCACGAGGTGCGGGTGCTGGACCAGTCCGGCGGCGACGCCCCCGGCGGTCCCGAGGTCGAGGTGGTTCACGGTGACGTCCGGGACGCCGACCTGGTCGAGTCCGCCCTGGCCGGCGTGGACGCCGTCAGCCATCAGGCCGCCAAGGTGGGCCTGGGGGTGAACCTGGACGACATGCCGGACTATGCCTCGGTCAACGACGTCGGCACCGCGGTGCTGCTGGCGGCCATGGCCCGACAAGGCGTCGGCCACCTGGTGCTGGCCTCCTCGATGGTGATCTACGGTGAGGGCGGCTACCGGTGCCCTGAACACGGCCCGATCGCGGCGCCGCCGCGGCAGGTGGCCGACCTGGCCGCCGGTCGCTTCGATCCGCTGTGCCCGCGCTGCCGCCGCCCCCTGGAGCCGACCCTGGTCGGTGAGGACGCCGTGCCCGATCCGCGAAACGCCTACGCGGCCAGCAAGGTGGCGCAGGAGCACCTGGCCCGCATCTGGGCTCGTGAGTGCAGCGGCACCCTGACCGCGTTGCGCTATCACAACGTCTACGGCCCGGGCATGCCCCGCGACACCCCCTACGCCGGGGTGGCCGCGATCTTCCGCTCGGCTCTGGCCCACGGCGAGGCACCGAGGGTGTTCGAGGACGGCGGCCAGCGCCGGGACTTCGTGCACGTCGACGACGTCGCCGCGGCCAACCTGGCAGCCCTCACGGCGCAGACCGGGGACGAGACCACTGCGCGAGCAACGGAACAGTCCACGGCACAGGCAACGTCGCGGCTCGCGGTCTACAACGTCGCCAGCGGGGTGCAACGCACCGTCGGTGAGCTGGCCGCCACGCTGGCCGAGGTGATGTCGGGGCCGCCGCCGGTGGTCACCGGCGAATTCCGGCTCGGGGACGTCCGGCACGTCACCGCCGACACCGCGCGCATCCGATCCGAGCTCGGCTGGCGGCCCCGGGTCGACTTCCGGGACGGCATCGCGCAGCTGGCCGCTGCCTCGACGTGAGTCCCGCGGCAGCGGGGGGTGACAGGGCTGGTCGGTTTCGACCCGGTCAGTTCGGCCCGGCCACCGGCAATCGGACGTCGAAACAGCAGCCCTGGGCGGTGTTGCGCA
The DNA here is from genome assembly GCA_016713225.1 of Kineosporiaceae bacterium. Lineage (NCBI taxonomy): Bacteria > Bacillati > Actinomycetota > Actinomycetes > Kineosporiales > Kineosporiaceae > Kineosporiaceae bacterium. The sequence continues at coordinate 389,846 of JADJPO010000001.1, read as the reverse complement.
CACTGATCCGACCCTGATGCGCCTCCACGATGCCGCGGGCGATGGCCAGACCGAATCCGGCCCCGCCGTCCGGCCGCGGCGTCCGGGCCGGTTCGGGGCCGCGCCACCCGGGCTCGAACACCCGGCTCAGATCCTCTGGCGCGATCCCGCCGCAGCCGTCGCTGACCGACAGCACCACCTCGTCGGCGAACAAGCGGCCCACCACCCGAACCGCGCCGTCCGAGGGCGTGTGCCGGATCGCGTTGATCACCAGGTTGGCCAGCACCCGGTTCATACCCCCGGCATCGATGCGCAGTGAGGCCGGATCGACGGCCGCATCCAACGCCACCCCGCCCGCCGTGGCCACCGCCGCCGAGCCGGACACCACGTCGGCCACCAGATCCCGCGCATCCACCTGCTGCAGGCTCAACGCCAGCCCACCGGAACGGATTCGGGACAGCTCGAACAGATCGTCGACCAGGTGGCTGAGCCGATCGACCTCGCGCCGGATCTGGCGGTGGTAGCGATCCGGGTCGTCGACCACCCGGTCCTCGAGCGCCTCGGCCATGGCCCGCAATCCGGCCAACGGGGTGCGCAGGTCGTGACTCACCCAGGCGATCAGCTCGCGCCGAGAGGCCTCCAGTGCCTGCTCGCGGGCACGGGAGGTCGCCAATCGCCGACCGGCCGAGATCAACTCGGCGTCGATCTCGGCCAGCTCGCGCAACACCGGGCGAGCATCGGGCACCGCCTCCGGTAGGGCGGAGCCCTCACGGGCGCCCAGCGAGCGGGCCGTGGCCCGTACCCGGCGGACGTCGCCGATCACCTGCCGCGCCAGGAACCACGAGACCGCCGAGGCCACCACCGCAGCGATCAACGTCACCGGCAGCACCACGGCCAGGTCGTGGGTCGAGATGAACATCGCCCGCGCCGCCCCGACCACGCCCACGACCACCGAGCCGACGGCCACCACGCTCACCGCCGCCAGGCTGGCCGGCACCGAGCGCGGCCCCCAGCGCACCGCGAGCAGCCCCAACACGGCGACAGCGCTCGGCAGCGATGCCCCGAGCAGCCAGATCGACAGGGTGGCCCGATCCATCACGCCGGCCCGGTCGGGTCGGTGGTGGCGGGGTCGCCGTCCCAGCGATAGCCGACCCCCCAGACCGTCACCAGGCGGGACGGCGCGGCCGGGTCGGGTTCGACCTTCTCGCGCACCCGCCGCACGTGCACGGTCACGGTCGAGGTGTCGCCGTAGTCCCACCCCCACACCTCGTGCATCAGGCGTTCTCGGGTGAAGACCTCACGCGGGTGCGACATCAGGTGCACCAACAGGTCGAACTCGCGGTTCGTCAGGGCGAGTTGTGTCCCCTGGCGGGTGAGACTGCGAGCCGCCAGATCCACCTCGAGGTCACCACAGAAGAGCCGCCGGTCGGTGTACTGCCCCGCGGTCGCCGTCCGGGTGCTGCGCCGCAGCACCGAGTGCACGCGCAACACCAACTCGCGCGGGCTGAACGGCTTGACCAGATAGTCATCGGCGCCTGTTTCGAGCCCCAACAGCCGGTCGCTCTCCTCACCGAGCGCGGTGAGCATGATCACGGGAAGATCAGGGCGCGACCCTCGCAGCCGGCTGCAGACCTCCAGCCCGCTCAGCCCCGGCAGCATCAGGTCGAGCACCACCAGATCAGGTCTGGTGCGTTGGGCCACGGCGAGCGCCGTGACACCGTCGGCCGCCTGATCGATGGTCAACCCTGCCCGCTCCAGGTAGGTCCGCACCACCTCGGCGACCGTCGCGTCGTCCTCGACCACCAGCACCCGCGACGTCATGCCGTCGAGCGTAGGCGCACGGCCGGCCGGCTTCCGGCCCACCGGGTCGGCCGTTCGTCTTCCGTAAGACCTCGGCCGCGCACGTGCACCTAGCGTCGCCGTGTGAGCGCTCCCCCTGCCGCGGTCGACATCGTGCTGCCCTGCCTCAACGAGGTGGAGGCGCTGCCGATCGTGCTCGCCGGTCTGCCGCGCGGCATGCGCGCCCTGGTGGTGGACAACGGCTCGGACGACGGCAGCGCAGAGGTCGCCGCGGCCCTGGGCGCCATGGTGATCACCGAACCCCGGCGGGGCTTCGGTGCCGCCTGCGCCGCCGGACTGGCTGCGGCCACCGCGCCGATCGTGGCGTTCTGCGATGCCGATGCCTCGTTCGACCTACAGGAGATGACGAAGGTGGTGGCCCCGGTGGCCACCGGCACGGCCGATCTGGTGCTCGGGCGACGGCGTCCGATCACTGCCACGGCCTGGCCGGTCCATGCCCGAGCGGCGAATCTGGCCCTGGCCACCCTGCTGCGGCGGCGCACCGGCAGCCCGGTTCACGATCTGGGTCCGATGCGCGCCGCCCGACGAGAATCGTTGCTGGCCTTGGGGATTCGTGACCGGCGATCGGGCTACCCGTTGGAGATGGTGTTAAGGGCCGCCGTCGCCGAGTGGCGCATCGCCGAGGTCGACGTCCGCTACGCACCGCGCACCGGCCGCTCGAAGGTGACCGGCACCCTGCGGGGAACCCTCGGCGCCGTGCGGGACATGAGCCGCGTGCTGGCCGAGGTGCACCGGTGAGCGCCGTCGAGATCGAGCGAGCCCGCGGCCGCGCTCACCGCCCTGGTGCTGGCGAAGGTGCCTCGCCCTGGGCACAGCAAGACCCGGCTGATCCCCACCTTCGGCCCCCAGGGCGCCGCGCAACTGGCGGCGGCCGCGCTGACGGATACCCTCGACGCGGTCCGCCGAGCCACGGTGACCGATCGGGTGCTGGTCCTCGACGGGGATGTCCAGGAATTGCCCGACTCACTGTCGACTCGGGGTTTTCGGGTCATTCCCCAGGCCACCGGCAGCCACACCGACCGGCTGATCGCGGCCTTCGAGACGGCCATCGGCCCTGCCGTTCTGGTCGGCATGGACACCCCCCAACTGGCACCGCAGGCGATCCAACTGCACCTCGATGACCCAGTCGAGGCATGGTTCGGTGCCGCCGTGGACGGCGGGTGGTGGGTGCTGGGGCTGCGTCACCCGCGCCGCGATGCCCGTCGGGTCCTGGACGGCGTGCCGATGTCGACTCCGCAGACCGGCCGCCTCACCCGAGATCGATTGCTGGCCGGCGGATTACGAGTTCGCGATCTTGCCGTGCTACGTGATGTCGACGAGGGCGTGGACGCCGTCGCCGTGGCGCGCCAGGCACCCCACCTCCGGTTCTCTCGGCTGGTCGAGCAGCTTCGAGCCGGCCGGTGATCGCCGTCGCGGCCGAACTGCACCACTTCACCTCGGTTCGTGACGATCACGGCTGGGTCGAGGTGCATCACGGCGACGTCCTGGTGGAGCGTCATCGGGTGACCAGGTGGTTGCGCGAGGCCGACGCAGCCGATCGGCGGCTGCTGGCGGGCTGCACCGAACCCACGCTGGACGTGGGATGCGGCCCTGGCCGGTTGATCGCCGCCCTCACCGCACACGGGGTGCCGTCCCTGGGCATCGACATCTCCCTCGAAGCGGTGATCAGCACCCGGGCTCTGGGTGGCGCTGCGCTGCGACGCGACGTCTTCGCCCCGATCCCCGGTGAGGGTCGCTGGCCCTGGGCGGTGCTGGCCGACGGCAACATCGGCATCGGTGGCGACCCGGCGCGCCTGCTGCGACGCCTCACCGAGATCCTGGCCCCCGGAGGTGCAGCGGTCGTCGAGGTGAGTACGACCGAGATCGATCATCGCGGCATGAGCCGGGTGCGGTGCCCGAACGGCACCTTCGGGCCGGCGTTCCCCTGGGCTGTCGTCGGGGCCGCCGCCCTGAGCCACCTGGCTGCCGCGACGCAGTGGCAGGTCTGCGGCGATTGGCAGCAGGACGGACGGCGAGTGCTGACCCTGCGCCGCCCCTGAGGCGCGTTCCACCCACCCCTTGGTGATCATGCAATCCGTGCACGTTTGTCGGGTAGCCGGCCCGTTTCCCCGACGGGCGTGGTCACGGACGCAGCAACGGCGGCGCGGCCAGCAGGGCCAGACTCACCGACACCAACAGCGCGATGCCGAGTGCCCGCCGCCACCTCCGGTCCGGAATCCGGGCCACTGCCACACCCACCAGCAGTGCCAGCGGCGCCAGCACCGCATCGTGGGCCAGCAATCCGCCGGCGAGCCACACTGCAGCAGCCACGGGATGAGTGGCACTCGGTGCGCTGATCACCAGTTGCCAGAGGCCGGCGCCGATGAGCAGGACGCCGACACTCACCAGCGCCCACCGGCCTGGTCCCGGCGCCTCGGCCTCCGCCGGGGCGGGTTCTCGATCGCGGTCGGCGCTCACGCCGGCTCGATCCGACTGAGCCACTTGGTCTGCTGCACCCCGGGGCGATTGGGCCCGATCAGCCGCAGCGGGTAGCCGTGATCCAGGTCCAACGGTTGTCCGTTCAGGCGTAACGCCAACAGGGTCAACGGGTCCCATGCCTGGGCCGGGTTGAGCGGTGAGGTGGCATAGAGCCAGTTCTGCTCCAGCGAGACCGCCCGCAGGTGGACCCCGGTCGGCACGCCGGCCAGTTCCAGCACGGTGCGCAGCGGGATGCCCGTCCACTCGGCGTCCGCGCTCCAGCCCTCGACACAGGCCATGGGCAGCCGGGCGGTCACCTGGGGCAGCGCCGCCAGCTCGGCCAGCGACAACTCCAGGGTGCGCGCACCGACCACGCGCAGCCGCCACGCGGGATCGGTTGCCCGAGAGGCGATCCCCGCCACCGCGGCGGTCCGGTTCACGGCCAGACCCTGGGGTCCGTCCAGCGGATCGCGGGGAGCGAGCAGCGAGATTCCCCGCAGCCAGGTCACGCTCTGACCCACCGTGGCCAGGCTCACCGCGGCGACGGCGGTCAGTGACCCGACCAGCAGCGCTCGGCGGTCGGCGTCCGGCACCGGGTCGACCTGGCGCGGCTCCGCGGGCCGAGGTGAGCGCAGCAGGGGGGCCTTGAAGGCGAGGTGGGCCGCAAGCGAGCCCATCACGATCAAGGCGACCGCATAGTGCACCCGGGGGAAGAAGAAGGGCCACGGGTACCACCGCGCCACGTTCAGCAGGCCGCTGACCAGTTCGAACACGGTGCCGGCGACCAGCGGTACCAGGAGCAGGCGCTCGAGGCCATGGCTCGCCGAACGCACCGGCGGCCACGTGAACAGTCGTCGGTAGACCACCCACAGCTTGGCCAACAGCAGCGGGACGGCGGCGATCCCTGATGCCACGTGAAGGCCCTGTGTGAACCGATACCCCCACACCGGGCGACTCGGCAGCTCGAGCCACCCGATCGGATGCTGGTGCAGGTGGCTGATCATGCCGGTGACGAAGGCCGTGCCGATCGCCACGCCCAGCAGGCGTCCCACGGTCAGAGCGCTGCGGGTGTCGTGGGCGCCGGGCGGGAACGGCTCGTCCAGCGGGTGCACCACGTCGGTGCGGACCTGGCGCACCGCCGAGGCGAGGCGATCGGGAAGGGACACATCACGACGCTAACCGCGGGCCTCGAGACCAGGGCTTACGAAAGCCTGACGTCGCCCGGGAACGCTGGCGACGACCGGCTCCGCCCACCACAGTGAGGTGGTGCGCCTCCGTCCTCGCCAGGCCCTGATGCCGGCCGTGAGTGGCCTTCTGCTGTCGGGGGTGGCGGTCCGGCTGACCGTTCTGGCCGGTGATGCCGGCAGCGGCCGATGGCGATTGGCCGGCTCGATCGGGCTCGCCTGGGTCGCGTTCGCCCTGGGCGCCTGGGGCGTGCGCCGGCTGACGGGACGGACGGCGACGGCCCTGATCGTGGGGGGCGGCATCGCCCTGCAGGTCATCGCCCTGAGCTCGCCGCCGCGCCTGACCGACGACTTCTTCCGCTACGCCTGGGATGGCCGGGTGCAGGCGGCCGGCATCTCGCCGTATCGCTTCACCCCCACCGACGATGCCCTCGCCGACCTACGCACCCCATGGCTGTTCCCCACCGAGTGCGCCGACCGGACGCCGGTGTGCACCAGGCTGAACCACCCGACCTCACCCACGATCTACCCGCCGGTGGCCCAGGCCGAGTTCACTGCGGTGCACCTGCTGACCCGCCCGCTGGGACCCGACGGCGGCCGGGAACGCACCTGGCAACTCCTGGCGGCCGCCCTCGCGACGGCCACCACGCTGGCGCTGATCCGGCTGCTGCGGCGCCGGGGGGATCCACGGCAGGCGGTGCTGTGGGCGTGGTGCCCGACGGTGGTGCTCGAGACCGGCGGCAACGCCCACGTCGACGTCCTGGCCTCGCTGCTCGTCGTGCTCGCCCTGACCGCGGTGACCGACGGTCGGCGAGTGCGCGGCGGCGTGCTGATCGGACTGGCCATCGCCACCAAACTGCTGCCGGTGTTGCTGCTGGTCCCCTTGGCTGCGGCACGATCAGCGGACACCGGAATGCGGCCGATGGCGATCCTGCGGCGTCGTCTGCGCGCCCCGGGCACCGTGGTGATCGTGGCCCTGACCACTCTCGCGGCGACCTACCTGCCTCACCTGGTCACGGTCGGCACTCGGGTGCTGGGGTTCCTGCCCGGCTATCTGCCCGAGGAAGGGTTCGACGGCCGGACCCGCTTTCCCTTGCTGCATCCGGTCTTTCCCGGGCCGAGCTCCGTCGTGGCCGGCGTCCTGGCCCTGGTCGCGATCGCGGGCTGGGTGCTGGTGCGGTCGACCCCGGACCGGCCCTGGACCGGGGCGATGATCCTCGTCGGGCTCGCCTTCGCCCTGGTCGGTATCAGCTACCCCTGGTATGCCCTGCTGCTCGTCCCGCTGGTGGCGCTGGACGGGCGCGCACCCTGGCTGGCCCTCGCGGCAGCCGCCTACCCGGCCTACCTGGCGCCGTCCCTGGGATGGTCGGTCAGCGTCACGGCAGCGATCACCTACGGCATCGCCCTGGCCTGGTTGGCCTGGTCCTCCCGGTTCTCTCGGTCCTCGCGGTCCTCGAGTCGTCCGGCCGCGATCAGGCGCTGAGGTGCCGGACGATGTCCTCGACGCGCACCTTGGCGTCGCCGAACAGCATCTGGCTGTTCTCCTTGAAGAACAACGGGTTCTGGACGCCGGCGTAGCCGGTGGCCATCGACCGCTTGAACACGATGACGTCGCGTGCCTTCCACACCTCGAGCACCGGCATGCCCGCGATCGGGCTGCCCGGCTCCTCCAGCGCGGCCGGGTTGACGGTGTCGTTGGCGCCGATCACCAGCACCACGTCGGTGTCGTCGAAGTCGTCGTTGATCTCGTCCATCTCGAGCACGATGTCGTAGGGCACCTTGGCCTCGGCCAGCAGCACGTTCATGTGCCCGGGCAGGCGACCGGCGACGGGGTGGATGCCGAACCGGACGGTGATGCCCTTGGCGCGCAGCTTCGAGGTCAGCTCGGCCACGGGGTACTGGGCCTGTGCCACCGCCATGCCGTAGCCGGGGGTGATCACGACCGTCCGCGCCGCCAACAACATCTCGGCCGCACCCTCGGCGTTGATCTCGCGGTGCTCACCGTAGTCACGAGCCTCACCGGTCACCGCGCCGTCCGAACCGAACCCACCGGCGATGACCGAGATGAACGAGCGGTTCATGGCCTGGCACATGATGTAGCTCAGGATCGCACCGGAGGACCCGACCAACGAGCCGGTGATGATCAGCAGGTCGTTGTTCAGCATGAACCCGGCTGCCGCGGCCGCCCAGCCCGAGTAGCTGTTCAGCATCGAGACCACCACGGGCATGTCGCCGCCGCCGATCGCGGCCACCAGGTGGAAGCCGAGGAACAGCGCCAGCACGGTCATGATCCCCAGCGGGATGAGCCCTCGCGGCAGGTCACCGACCGAGTGGTCGTTCATGAACCAGATCATCAGGGCGACCGAACCGAGGATGATCCCCAGGTTCAGCACGTGACGGCCGGGCAGGGCCAACGGCGAGGACTTCATCCGCGCACTCAGCTTGGCCCAGGCCACGATCGAACCGGTGAAGGTCACCGCACCGATGAACACCCCGAGGAACACCTCGACGGAGTGGATGTAGGCCATAGCGTCGGTCGCGGCGTGGTCGGCCTCGAGGTAGGAGTTGTACCCCACCAGCACGGCCGCGATACCGACGAAGCTGTGCAGCATGGCCACCAGTTGCGGCATACCGGTCATCTCGACCGTCCTGGCCCGCCACGACCCGATGGCCAGACCGATGAGCATCGGGACGGCGATCAGGGTGATGGTCACGGCCGTCGGACGCTGACTGTCCCGCAACGCCAGGGCGATGGTGGCCACCAGGGCGAGGCCCATGCCCGTCATGCCGAGCGCATTGCCGCGCTCGGCGGTCTCGTGCTTGGACAGTCCACCCAGGGCGAGCACGAACAACACCCCGGCGATGATGTAGGCGGCCGTCACCAGTCCGGTGAGCTTGCCGTCGGACGCGGCCGCCTCGGCGGCGAGCTGTGCGGTGGTCAGGATGGCCATGACTCAGTCCTTCCTGAACATCTGCAGCATGCGGGAGGTCACCAGGAAGCCACCGAAGATGTTGATGCTGGCCACCAGGACGGCGATCACGGCGAGGACGGTGATCGCGAGGTTGTCGCTACCCACCTGCAGCAGACCGCCGACCAGGATGATGCCCGAGATCGCGTTGGTCTCGGACATCAGCGGGGTGTGCAATGCGTGGGCCACGTTCGAGATGACGTAGAACCCGACGAAGACCGCCAGCGCGAAGACCGTGAAGTGACCGAGGAAGGCCGTCGGCGAGAACGTGGCCAGGACGGCGAACAGCAGCGCGGCGAGCGCACCACCGACGACCTTGCGGCGCGGATCCGGTGGTGGTGCAGGCTCTTTGGCCACCACCGCGGCCACAGCGGCAGCGGGTGCCGCCGACACCTGAACCGGTGGTGGCGGCCACAGGCTGGTGCCGTTGTGCACCACGGTCAGGCCGCGGACGACGACGTCGTCCAGGTCGAGCGTCAGCTCGCCGTTCTTCTCCGGCGTCAGCAGCTTGAACAGATTGACGATGTTGGTGCCGTACAGCTGTGAGGTCTGCGCCGGCAGCCGGCTGGCCAGGTCGGCGTAGCCGAGGATCGTGACCTGGTTGTCGGTGACCACCTTCTGGTCGGTCACGGTCAGGTCGCAGTTGCCCCCGTTGGCGGCGGCCATGTCGACGATCACCGATCCGTGGTCCATCTTGGCCACCGTCTCGGCCCGGATCAGCTTGGGCGCCGGGCGCCCGGGGATCAGCGCCGTGGTGATGACGATGTCGGCCTTGGCGGCCTCCTCGTCGTACATCACGGCGGTGAGCCGCTCCTGGTCGGCGGTCATCTCCTTGGCGTAGCCGTCGGCGCTGACCTCTTGTTCCATGTCGATGGTGACGAACTGGGCGCCCATCGACTCGACCTGCTCGGCCACCTCGGGGCGGACGTCGAAGGCCCGCACGATGGCACCCATCGACCCGGCGGCACCGATCGCGGCCAGACCGGCCACCCCGGCACCGACCACGAACACGCGGGCCGGGGGCACCTTGCCGGCCGCGGTGACCTGGCCGGTGAACTGGCGGTGGAACTCGTGGGCGGCCTCGATCACGGCGCGATAGCCGGCCACGTTGGCCATCGACGAGAGCACGTCCATCGACTGCGCGCGCGAGATGCGCGGGACGGCGTCCATCGCCAGGCCGGTGACGCCGCGGGCCTGCAGGGCGGCCAGCAACTCGGGGCTGCGTCCTGGTGCCATCAACGAGACCACCGTGGCGCCGGGGCGCAGCCGCGCGATCTCGGCGTCCGTCGGGGCATTGACCTTGATCACGATGTCGCTGGACCACACCTGCTCAGCAGTGCCGATCCCGATACCGGCATCGGTGTAGGCGGCATCGTGCTGATCGGCCAGGTTGCCGGCACCGGCCTCGACGACCACCTCGTAGCCCAGGGCCACGAGTTGGGCGGCGGTCTTCGCTGTCGCGGCGACCAGCGTCTCCCCCGGGCGTGATTCACGTGGTACACCGATACGCACGGTTACCTCCAACGGAATGACCGGACGGCCTGCGATGACCCTGGCGGACTAGGCATACCGGTCACAACCGTCAGACGCCAGTACCCGGACGGGTCGGCCACATCCATCGCCGAGCGGGGTCGGCGGCGAGCCATCGGGTGAGGTCAGCCATTGTCCGTGGGACCGCTCACCGCGTGTGTGGGCGACCCTCACGCGCTGAACATACCCGCCGCTCCGGTCATGCTCCGCGGCGCGCTCAGGTGACCAACGCCACGAAGACCGCGTCTGCCTGGCATTGACACATCCACCAGGCAGACCCGGCTCAGGACTGGAGTCGCTGCGTGATGACCGACTCAGGCAGTTCCTTGGTGCAGAAGAACCAGTCCACGCACTCCACGCCCTCCTCGACACCCTCCATGCGGTCCTTGGCGGTACCGCACGATCCGGCCGGGGGGACGATGACCCGCTCGCCCGGACGCCAGTCGGCCGGAGTCGCAACCTCGAAGGCGTCGGCTACCTGGAGTGCGATGGCCACGCGCAACAGTTCGTCGAAGTTGCGGCCCAGGCTGAGCGGGTAGTAGATGATCGCCCGAACCACCCCGTGCGGGTCGATGAAGAAGACCGCCCGAACAGCCTTCGTGGTGTCCTCGCCCGGCATGATCATTCCGTACTTGGTGGCAACCTCCATCGACACGTCGTCGATCAGCGGGAAGGTCACCTCGACGTCCTTCATGTCCCGGAAGGTGATCTTCTCCTTGATGGTGCGCAGCCAGGCGATGTGGCTGTAGAGGCCGTCGACCGACAAGCCCACGAGTTCGGTGTTGTGACGCCGGAAGTCCTCCTGCATGGTGGCGAAGGTCATGAACTCACTGGTGCACACCGGGGTGAAGTCGGCCGGGTGCGAAAAGAGGATCACCCATTTGCCCGCGTAGTCCTGCGGGAAGCTCACCTGACCCTGAGTGGTCTGGGCCACGAAGGCGGGTGCTGCATCGCCGATGCGGGGCATCGATGCGACAGGGGACGGAACGGAGACGACGGACATCGAACTCACCTTTCGACGGGATGTATACCCAGGGGGGTATGTTCGACCCTACTCTTCAATCTGGAATCATTCAAGATTTCAGGGCACTGTCGGGTGGCCCACCCCGGCCGGGCAGCGGGCACGACGTGGCCCCCAGGAGGCCGTGACGGCATGGGCGGGTGAGCTCGCCGCAGACCCCTGACGCCCGTGACGCCCAGCTACCCCCGGATGCTCCGCTCGGCCCCCTCGACGGCCGCTATCGCGCCAGCGTCGCCCCCCTCGCCGAGCACCTGTCCGAGGCGGCACTCAACCGGGCACGGGTGCAGGTCGAGGTCGAGTGGCTGATCCACCTGGCGACCACGGGCGCCATACCGGGCATGCGCCCGCTCAGCGCCGCCGAGCAGGCCCGGCTGCGCGACGTCGTCCGGGGCTTCGACGGTGCGGCGGTCACCGAACTTGCCGAAATCGAGCGCGGGGCTGCACGACGTCAAGGCGGTGGAGTACCTCAAGCGCCGCACCGACGGCACCTCGCTGGCCGACGTGGCCGAGCACATCCACCTGTTCTGCACCAGCGAGGACATCAACAACCTGGCCTACGCCGCACGCATGGGCAACCGGCCACTCCGACCACCCTCGGCAAGGAGCTGGCGGTGCTGGCCCACCGGCTGCGCCGGCAACTGCGCCGGATCGAGTCCGCCGAATACCTGGGCAAGATCAACGGCGCCACCGGCACGTTCGCGCGCGTCGTGGGTGCCCCGGCCACCGACTGGCCGGCTTCCTGCGAGTTCGGGGGCGAACACCCGGGCGGGTGTGCCGGGCGATGCGCACATGCTGCAGGCACTCACTACACCCTCGCAGTAGTGGGTTGAAACGTCCCCTTTGCCGTTCCTGCGGGCTACGCTTTCCAGGATCTGCCGTACGCCGAACAGCGACGTGCTCGAGCCGATGTCTTGTGTCAGCGGTGAGGCCGTCCGATGAGGGTGGTGTGTCAGTCACTTCGCATGCCGTGGTGCACTCCAAGACGATGGTTGCCCGGCGATGGCCGTACGCCGCACTCATCGGACTCGGTGCGCTGACCGCTGCGGCTTTCGTGAGCCAACCGCAGGGGGTCGGCGGACTGGCCTTTGGCGTGTTCGGCACGACGTGCACGATCGCGATGGCGATCGGCCCGGTGTTGCGACGCGCGCAACCGCGCAGGGCGTGGCGCTACCAAACCGCATCCGCAGTGTGCTTCCTGGGTGCGACCCTCGTCGGAGCGGGCGCGATCCCCACCTCAGCCGGGGTCCTCGCACAGCGCGACGTGTGGATGGTCGTCGCCTATCTGACGCTCATCACCTGCTACGTCCGACTCTTGCTCGCCCATCCGGGGCAGGGCGGACCATGCTGCTGGACGGCGGCATCATCAGCGGTGGGGTCTTCCTCGCCTTCTGGAGTGGACTGTTGGCCTCCGGCCTTCGAGGCGCGGAACTGCGCGCCTCCTACGGCGGGGTGGGAAGTGCGGCCGCGTCGGCCTTCTTCGCCTCCTGCGACGGGCTGATGTTGATGATCACCTTCCGGTTGGCCTACGCGGTCGGGCGTCAGGTCCCGGCCGTCACGGCGCTCCTGGTTGCCGCTGGAGGACGCTTCATCACCACCACGGCCTTCGCCGCGGCCGACCACTTCGACAGCACCTCCCTGGTGGCGGTATTGGATGTCGCCATCGTCGCGACGATCACCGCGATGGTCATTGCCACCACGCACCCGTCTTCGGTCGATCTGCCCGGTCAGGCGCGACCCACAACCGAACGAAGCCCAGGCCGACGATCGATGCTCCTCCTGCTCCTCGTGGTCCCCGCCGGGGCCGCGATCGGCTTCCCGGTGAGCGGGCGATACGACGCCCTGGTCCGGATCGTCGTCCTCGCGCTCATCCTGATGCTGGTCTACCTGCGCCTGGCCACGGCTGACGACGAACGCGACCTGGCCGACGCCAGCGCGCTGCACCGCACCCGCCACGACACCTTGACCGAGCTGCCCAACCGGACCGCCTTCCTCGCGGACACCGCGAAGACGCTCGAGGCCGCGGACCGGGACGGCGGACTGTGGACCCTCCTGCTCCTCGACCTGGACCGGTTCAAGCACGTCAACGACACCTGGGGACACTCGGCAGGGGACGAGCTGATCCGAGCCCTCGGCGAGCGCCTCTGTCGACTGGTGCGCGCCGAGGACATCGTCTACCGGATCGGGGGGGACGAATTCGTGATCCTCGCCCAGCTCCCCCTGGGCGATCAGCTCTCTGTGATCGCCCAGCGGGTGCTGAGCGAGATCGCCCAGCCCGTGACCCTCGGCTCCGGGCAGGTGTTCAACGTCACCGCCTCGATCGGCGTCTCGCAGGCGGAATCGCCCGCGGCGACCTCGGCTGAGGAACTCCTCCGGGATGCCGACATCGCCCTGTTCACGGCCAAGGACCGAGGCCGGGCGACCTGGACCCTGTTCGACACCTCGCTGCGCGACCGCGTGACCGATCGGGTTCGGCTCGCCGAGGATCTGAACGAGGCGGTTCCCGGCGGGCAGATCGTCGCGTTCTATCAACCGATCCGGGGCGCAGCGGGGTTCGACACGCTGACCGGGTTCGAGGCCCTGGCCCGCTGGCACCACCCCCAACGCGGACTGCTGTGCCCGACGCAGTTCATCCCGCTGGCGGAGGACTCCGGACGCATCGTCGAGGTTGGTGAGGCGATCCTTCGCCAAGCCTGCCGAGACGTCGCCCGGTGGCGACGCATGAGCGGAGCGGAGCTGCATGTCTCGGTCAATGTCTCAGCCGTTCAGATCGCGCGCTCCGACGTCGCCGCAGCGGTCGCGGCAGCCCTCCAGGACGAGGGCCTACCCCCGTGCGCCCTGTGGATCGAGATCACCGAGTCGCTGCTCATGCAGGACAAAGCCCTGGCCCTGCGCACCATCGAGAGCCTGTCCGCGGTCGGCGTGAAGATCTGTATCGACGACTTCGGCACCGGGTACAGCTCCCTCGGCTATCTGAAGGACTTCCCGGTCGATGTGGTCAAGGTCGATCGGGCGTTCGTGGCGGCGCTGACCGACGACCGGCGTGCGATCACTCTGACCGGCGCGATCATCGACATGGTGCACGCCCTGGGCCTCGACGGGGTGGTGGCCGAGGGTGTCGAGCGTCAGGACCAAGCCGACATCCTGACGAGCCTCGGCTGCACCTGGGGGCAGGGCTTCCTCTGGGGCCGGCCGATACCGGCCGATCGCACTGACGCTCTCCTGGCGGAGGAAGCACTGCCACGCCTGGTCCCCTCGGACGTGCCGCCGGCTGATACCAGGCAGACCCTGACCAGCGGAATAGCGAGGCACCTCCCGTGACCTTCTCGCTCCACGCTCGCAGGGCTGCCGGCAGCACGGCGCCCGATCCCCCCGGGCAGGCTGTCGAACCGGTCGCACTCGGTCGGGTGGGCGCGTGGGTCAGCCGGCTGAGCCGGTCACCCGGCGAGGGCGGCCTCGACCTCACCGACGACCCGGCCGTACGTCGTCGCGCCGCCATCCTGATCACCTGGCTGACCCTGTTCGGCCTGCAGATCACGGTTGCCTCACAGCTGCGCGGGTCGAGCACATGGCCGATGGCGGGCGGCGTGACGCTCGGGCTGGGCCAGGTTCTGGTCATCGTCGTGGCTCTCACCCGCCGGAACCGGCTGAGCGACACCGGCCTCCTGCTCCTGAACCTCGGTGCGGTGGCGACGATGATCCCCACGCTGGTGTCCACCACACCGGTCGGCTCGCTGCGCAGCGCGGAGCTGGTCCTGCTGGCCCCCCTGATCATCGGTTGTGTGTTCTGCCGACCTCGCTGGCACACCGCGGTGATCGCCATCGGATGCACCGTCGGTGCCCAGCTGATCAGTGCGAAGCGGCTCGCCGGACAACCCGATCTCGTCGAGGAGATCCTGGGCGAGCTGGTGGTGTTCTGCCTGATCGCGCTCGTCGTCCGATCGCTGCGCGAGTCGGCGCGCGCCGCCTTGGTCCAGTCGCGCCGTGGCGAACTGACCGATCCACTGACCGATTTGCCCAATCGCCGCGGTTTCGAACGCACTGGCTCCGACCTCGTGCGGCGATGCACCCGCCAGAACGAGATGGTCGCCGTGATGGTGCTGGACCTGGACCACTTCAAGCGGGTGAACGACGAGCAGGGCCACGCCGCCGGGGACGAGGTCCTACGCCGAATGGCGGAACTGCTGCGCTCGGGTGTGCGGGCGGGCAACCTCGTGGCGCGACTCGGCGGCGAGGAGTTCGCCGTTCTCGCCCAGGTCCAACCGGGCGAGGGGCGCCTGCTCGCCGAACGCCTCCGTGAGCTGATCCAGGATCAGCTCACGCCCATCACCGTGAGCATCGGCGTGATCGAGACGGTGCCGACGCAGGCCACCGCGACAACCTCCGAGGCCGAGGCACTCTGGCATGCGGTGGCGAGGGCCGACGCGGGCCTCTACGCCTCCAAGCACGCCGGACGCAACCGCGTCACGATGGTGACCTGAGCACCACGACCGGCGCGGACACACCGCGGCCGGGCCCCATGACACGATGGCGGACGTGAACCAGGCTCCTCGTGACCCGCTCCCCCACGCCCCGCTCGGCCCCCTCGACGGCCGCTATCGCGCCAGCGTCGCCCCCCTCGCCGAGCACCTGTCCGAGGCGGCACTCAACCGGGCACGGGTGCAGGTCGAGGTCGAGTGGCTGATCCACCTGGCGACCACGGGCGCCGTACCGGGCATGCGCCCGCTCAGCGCCGCCGAGCAGGCCCGGCTGCGCGACGTCGTCCGGGGCTTCGACGGTGCGGCGGTCACCGAACTGGCCGAGATCGAGCGCGAGACGCTGCACGACGTCAAGGCGGTGGAGTACTACCTCAAGCGCCGCACCGACGGCACCTCGCTGGCCGACGTGGCCGAGCACATCCACCTGTTCTGCACCAGCGAGGACATCAACAACCTGGCCTACGCGCTGATGGTGCGCGGCGCCGTCCGGGACGTCTGGTTGCCGGCGGCGAGCGCGCTGGTCGACCAGATCGCGACGATGGCGGTCGAGCACCGGGACGCCGCGATGCTGGCGCGCACGCATGGGCAACCGGCCACTCCGACCACCCTCGGCAAGGAGCTGGCGGTGCTGGCCCACCGGCTGCGCCGGCAACTGCGCCGGATCGAGTCCGCCGAATACCTGGGCAAGATCAACGGCGCCACCGGCACGTTCGCAGCGCACGTCGTGGGTGCCCCGGCCACCGACTGGCCGGCTTCCTCACGCGGGTTCGTCGAAGGGCTCGGGCTGACCTGGAACCCGCTGACCACCCAGATCGAGAGCCACGACTGGCAGGCCGAGCTGTATGCCGATGTGGCACGGTTCAACCGGATGCTGCACAACCTCGCGACCGACGTCTGGAGCTACATCTCGCTGGGCTACTTCGCGCAGGTGCGGGGGCAGGGCACCGTTGGTTCGTCCACGATGCCGCACAAGGTGAACCCGATCCGGTTCGAGAACGCCGAGGCGAACCTCGAGGTGTCGTGCGCCCTGCTCGACGTGCTGGGGACGACGCTGGTCACCTCGCGGCTGCAGCGTGACCTGACCGACTCGTCGATGCAACGCAACATCGGCACGGCGTTCGGTCACTCGCTGCTGGCGATCGACAACGTGAAGCGTGGCCTGGCCGGTCTCGATGTGGACGGCGCCGCGCTGGCGCGCGATCTGGACGCCACCTGGGAGGTGCTCGGCGAGGCGGTGCAGTCGGTGATGCGGGTCGAGGGGCTGGACCAGCCCTACGAACGGCTCAAGGAACTGACCCGCGGACGGCGCGTGGACGCCGCGGTGATGCGTGAGTTCGTGCTCGGACTGGGCCTGCCGGACGCCGCCCGCGACCGCCTGCTGGCCCTGACGCCCGCCACGTACACCGGTCTGGCGTCGTCCCTGGTCGATCATCTCGGCTGAAGATCACCACTTTCCAGGGGATTCCCCCTACAGCGGGGACATCCCTGGACTGCGACGTAACAGTACAAACAGTTTGTACTACACAGTGTTTGTAGTACGTTTTGGATGTGCACCTCATTGGCCGAACGCGAGAGCTCGCCGAGTTGGACGGCGCTTGGGACCGGGCCGTGTCGGGGCAGCCGGAGCTGGCCGTCATCTGGGGCCGACGGCGCGTGGGCAAGACCTACTTGTTGAACCACTTCGCAGACGGCAAGCGCGCTGTGTACTTCACCGCTACCCGGCAGGACTCGGACGATCGCCAACTCCAGCGGTTCGCTCAGAGCCTTCACGAACAATTGGGCGACGAGGTCCGCGATCTGGCACCGAGCGGTTTCCCGGATTGGGAGGCAGCGCTGCGGTTCGTCGTGCGCTTGGCCGAGTCCTCGCCCCTGCTCCTCGTCCTGGATGAGGCACCGCGGTTGTCGGGATCGCGCTCGGACTTCGCGGACACGGTGTCCGCCGTCTGGGAGAACCGGGTCAGAGATCAGAAGCTGCTGATCGTTCTGTCCGGATCGGCCGTCGCGGTGATGGAGCAGATGATCGGCCCGCACGGTGGTCTTCACCGGCGTGCGGGGCTGGAGCTCCGAATGGACCCGTTCTCGCTGATGGAGGCACGGGCGTTTCAACCGAACGTGGATCCGGCGAGCTTCCTCCAGGCCTATGCCGCGTGCGGGGGTTACCCACTGCACCTACGCCGCTGGTCCGGCGAGCGAACGGTCGAACAGAACCTGCAGGAACTCGCCTTCACTCCCGGAGGGCTGCTCGTGCGCGATGCCCCGGACATCCTCTCGGAGGATCTCGACTGGCGGGGAGGGTACGAGCGGGTTCTCGGTGCCATGGCCGGTGGCGCCAGGCGCCGCTCGCGCATTGCCGCCCGAGCACAGCAGCGCATCGACTACACCCTGGACCGCCTCCGTCGAGCGGGTTACGTCCAGGTCAGTCGGTCCATCGGCGAGGGCGGGTCGCCGGACCCGTTGTACGAGATCGCTGACACCTACCTGGCCTACTGGTTCACCATCCTGCGCGACGATGCCGATCTGATCGAAGGAGGGCAGGGCAGAGCCGTGCAGGCCCGGACGGCGGGACGCTGGCAGACGCACCTGGCTCGGGTCTTCGAGGCCTCGGCGCGCGATCACACCCAACGCATGGTCATTGCCGGGGACCTACCGTCTGACGCCATCGTCGGGCGCTGGTGGCGTGACGAGACCGCCGAGATCGACGTCCTGGCGATCAGCGTGGACGGACCGGCTCTGATCGGCGAATGCCGATGGCAGGCGAAGCCCCTCGACGAACGCGACGTGATCGCCTTGCGCCGCAAGGCGGTTCACCTACCGCCGGCTTCTGCGGCACCGATCTACGCCTTCTGGTCTCGCGGCCTCCCCGACGAGGCGCTGGCAGCCCACCCGGACGTTCGCACCTTCACCCCCGCCGACATCCTCGGTGAGTAGCGGCCCCTCGACCGCGTGCCAGTCGATGATCACGGTGCCGACGCGCGCGGCGTCAGGGACAGCACGGCGACAGCGGTGAGCACGAGCAACGCCCCCGTCCCGCTGGTCAGCGTGATGGGCTCGGCGAGCAGTACGGCCGCGAGCACCACCGCCGTGGCCGGTTCGAGCAGGGTGAGCACCATCGCCACGCCGCCTGGCGTCGTCCGCAGGCCCAGGTAGAACAGCATGTACGCGATCACGGTGGTGACCAGGCCGAGGTAGAGCAGACCGCCGACCACCGGGACGGTGAGGGGCACCGCCGCCCCCATCGCCAGGGCAGGGCCGAGCAGCAGCACCATGCCGATCGCCGTCGTCCCGGCGGTCAGCGCCTGCGGCGACAACCGGCCGGACAGTCGTCGTGAGATCAGGGTCGACCCGGCGTAGAGCAGCCCCGAGGCCACCGCGAGCACGATGCCGCGCGTCGGGTGCGGCGCCACGACATCCGTGGTGTGCGACAGCGAGACCAGGGCCAGCCCGGTCAGCGCGCAGATCAGGACGGCCACCGTGCGCGGGGTGGGCCACTGCCGGGCCCGAGCGCTCTCGGCCGAGACGGCGGCCACCGGCGCCAGGCCCAAGGTGACCAGGGTGGCCACCGCCACCCCGACGTCCGCGACGGCGTAGAAGTAGGTGAGCTGGAAGCCGATCGAGGCGGTCGAGACCACCAGCAACCTGGCCCCGCGATCGGCGCGGCCGAACTCGGCGCGCAACGACCGGACGCCGTCCGCACCCACGATCAGCGCGAGGGCGCCGGTGGCGATCACCAACCGCCAGAACAGGATCACCGCCGAGTCGAGGTCCGCGTGATCCTGCAACAACCGGACCGAGATGCCGATCGTCGCCCAGAGCATGCCCGTCACCGAGATCGCGACGATCCCCCGCCGGGCGCTGCTCATCGGCGCACTGTAGTCGCGAATCCCCCACCCCACCCCTCGGTGGGGGGGGGGCGTCATCACCGAGGGTCAGGCGGCGTCGACGGCCTTCGGGTGGTGGCCGGTACGCAGCAGCCAGACCCGGTGACCGGTGATCACGATGGCGAGCCAGGCCAGGCCGAGCGCCCAGGCCACCAGCACATCGGTGAGCCAGTGGTGGCCGAGGAACACCCGGGACAGCCCCATTGCCGCGGCGTAGCCACCCGCGAACACCAGCAGGGCCAGACGCATCCACCGAGTGCTGCATCGCTCGATGAGCAGGTAGGCCACCACACCGGCGACCACGAGGGTGTTGAGCGTGTGCCCGCTCGGGAAGGAGAAGGACGACTCCAGCGGGGGGACGGCGAGCTCCGCCGGCGGGCGGACCCGGCCTACCACGGCCTTGCCCACCACGGTCATCAACACTGACCCCAAGGTGGCCAGCGCCATGAGCACGAGGGGCGTCCAGCGCCGCCAGGCGACGGCGATGGCAGCAGCAGACACCGCCGCGATCACCGGCGAGTACGTCGAGCCACCCAGGTCGGTGAACGTCGTGACCGCATCGTCCAGCCCCGGGTTCCGGTGGGCGACGGCGAACTCCAGCACCGGTTGATCCAGCCCGGCGACCCCCTCCGACTCGGTGACCGCGTCGTAGATGGACGCCGCGGCGGCCGTCATGCCGAGCGCCAGGGCGAGCAGGGCGGCCAGGGTCAGCGCGATGGCCGGATGCCGCCCGACGAAGCGCTGCAGTTCGGCGACCCGAGCGGCCACGAGACGGCTGATGGGGGCGGTGGGCACCACTCCATGGTGACCCAGCAGAGATGCCGGCGCATCCTTCTTGTTTGTCAAACCCTGTAGGTCTGATCGAGAATTTGCCGCTGCGCTCCCGCCCGACGCGATGCTCTGGTTTACTGCTCCCGTGCAGTCGGACAACCGGAGCAGCCGCGACCTGTGGGTCGAGGGCAGCATGCTCGCGCGTCCGATCAGCTGTCTCTGTTGTCGCTAGGGGTTACCGTCCCGCGGCTCGACGCCGCCACCCGTGCGACCAGAACAGGACCCTGTCGATGTCCCCCAGCACTGCATCCACGGTCGTCGTCGTGCACGCCCACCCCGACGACGAGGCCATCTTCACCGGACTGTTGCTGCAGCGCCTGGCAGCCCGAGGCAACCGGGTCGTCCTGGTCACCGCCACCGGCGGCGAACTCGGCGAGCCGTGCACCGGCGGCGACAGCGCGTCGTCCCTGGGCGCCGTCCGGGTGCGCGAACTGGAGCGGGCCTGCGAGCTGCTCGGTGTGGCTCGGCTGGTGCTGCTCGGACGGCGCGACTCCGGTCTCCCCGGGACGGCGGCCAACCGGCACCCGGACGCGCTGCTCCGGTGCCGGCCGGACGCCCTGTCGGCGACCGTGGCCGACCTGGCCATCGCCGAGGGCGCGGCAGCGATCGTGCACGACGACGCCACCGGCATCTACGGGCACCCGGACCACGTCACCACGCATCGGATCGGCTCGGCCGCCGCCGCGCTGGCACGAGTCTCCGGATACGAGGTCACCGTCGATCGGGACCTGCTCGACGGCACCGACCATGTGATCACCCGTGCCGTCGCTTCACTCGGCGGTACGACCTTCGGTGCTCCCGCCGAGCAGATCGGTTTGGCATTGCACGGATCGGCCCGCGAGATCGCCGGTAAGCGGGCCGCCATGGCCGCCCATGCCAGCCAGATCGACGCGGCGGAACTGTCCGGGCCGGGATTCGCCCGGCTCTACGGTCACGAGTGGCTGACCCGCACCCGAGGCCCGGCCGTCCTCGAGTCACTCGCGACGGCACCCCGGCCGATCGCGTCGTCGGCGGTGATCCCCCACCAGTCGGGGTTGTCACGGCCGACCCCGTTCGCTCCACCACCAGTCCCGCGACCAGCCCGTCAACCAGCCCGTCAACCCGGCCCACGGGCCGTCCCACCCGGAGGTTCACGCATGTCCATCCCTGAGTCCGCCAGCCCCCGCATCGCCGATGACGTCACCCAGCTCATCGGCAACACCCCACTGGTCCGGATCAACCGGATCACCGACGGTGCCGCCGGCGAGGTGCTCGCGAAACTGGAGTTCTTCAACCCCGCGCACAGCGTCAAGGACCGCATCGGCGTCGCCATGCTGGACGCCGCGCACGAGGCCGGTCTGATCGGGCCGGACACCGTCATCGTCGAGCCGACCAGCGGCAACACCGGCATCGCCCTGGCCATGGTCGCCGCCGCCCGCGGACTGAAGATCGTGCTGACCATGCCCGAGACCATGAGCAAGGAGCGGCGCCAGGTGTTGCGCGCCTACGGTGCCGAGCTCATCCTCACCCCCGGCCCCGAGGGCATGGGCGGGGCGATCGCCAAGGCCGAGGAGCTGGCCAAGTCCGACCCGAAGTACTTCATCCCGCAGCAGTTCGCCAACCCGGCGAACCCGCAGATCCACCGGGTCACCACCGCCGAGGAGATCTGGCGCGACACCGCCGGCGGCGTCGACATCGTGGTGTCGGGCATCGGCACCGGCGGCACCATCACCGGGGTCGGGCAGGTGCTCAAGGAGCGCAAGCCATCGGTGCAGATCGTCGCCGTCGAGCCGGCCGCCTCGCCGGTGCTGTCCGGTGGCGCCAAGGGGCCGCACCCGATCCAGGGCATCGGCGCCGGCTTCGTGCCGCAGGTGCTCGACACCGCGGTCTACGACGAGATCATCCAGGTGGCCAACGACGACGCCTTCACCACGGCTCGCCGCGCCGCCGCAGAAGAGGGCCTGCTGGTCGGCATCTCCTCCGGCGCCGCGTTGTGGGCGGCGCGCCAGGTGGCCTCGCGGCCCGAGAACGCCGGCAAGCAGATCGTCGTGATCATCCCGTCGTTCGGCGAGCGCTACTTGAGCACCGCGCTGTTCGCCGACCTAGCCGACTGACCTCGCCGACCGAGACCCAGACCACGACGGAGAGGGCGAGCCGATGTTCCGACGCATCCGACAGGACGTCCGCGCGGTGCTGGAACGGGACCCGGCCGCCCGCTCCGCGTGGGAGGTGGCGCTGTTCTACCCGGGGCTGCACGCGCTGTGGGCGCACCGGGTGAGCAGCACGCTGTGGCGACGCCGTCGCTACACCGCGGCCCGCGGCCTGTCGCAAGCGGTCCGCTGGGCCACCGGGATCGAGATCCACCCCGGCGCCCGCCTCGGCGAGGGGGTGTTCATCGATCACGGGGCCGGCGTGGTGATCGGTGAGACCGCCGAGGTCGGCGACGAGGTGACGATCTACCACGGGGTCACCCTGGGCGGCAGCAGCCTCGAACCGGGCAAGCGTCACCCCACCATCGGCAATCGAGTGACGATCGGTGCCGGGGCGAAGATCCTGGGCAACCTGACCGTCGGCCACGACTCCCGGATCGGCGCCAACGCCGTCCTGGTCCGCTCGGTGGCGGACAACTCGGTCGTGGTCGGCGTCCCGGGTCAGGTCATCTCCCGCTCTCGCAAGCGGACGCCGTCCGATCGCCCCGACCTCGATCACAGCAACACGCCCGACCCGGTGGGCGCGACGGTACGCGAGCTGCTCGATCGGGTCGCAGCGCTCGAGGCGCGCCTGTCCGCCGGGCCGGGCGAGCGGATCGAGGCGATCGCCCGCCGCGAACCCTCGGCGGACGCCGTCCGCATGGTCGACGTCGGACTCTGGCAGCCCGGTGACTACTCGATATGACGAACAGTCCCGAGCGGGTGAGCTTCCGTCCGTCGGCGGCGACGACGATCGGCGTCGAGTGGGAACTGGCTCTGGCCGATCCCGACACCGGTGACCTGGTCTCGGTCGCCGATCAGATCCTGGACGCCGTCAGGCCGGCCGGTTCGGCGCGTCATCCACGCATCCACCAGGAACTGCTGCTCAACACGGTCGAGCTGGTGACCGGGGTGTGTGCCACGGTGCCGGAGGCTCGGGCCGACCTGGCCGCCTCGCTCGCCGAGGTGCGCACGGCGACCGACCCGATGAACGTCGAGCTGTTCTCGGCCGGATCGCACCCGTTCGCCAGCTGGCAGGACCAGCGGGTCGCAGACGGCGAACGCTATGCGACCCTGATCGATCGCACCCAGTGGTGGGGCCGCCAGATGATGATCTACGGCGTGCACGTCCACGTCGGGATCACCCGCCCGGAACGCGTGTTGCCGATCCTCAACGCGCTGCTCACGTATTTCCCTCACCTGCAAGCACTCTCGGCATCCTCGCCGTATTGGGGCGGGATCGACACCGGGTATGCCAGCAACCGGGCGCTGATGTTCCAGCAGTTGCCCACCGCAGGGCTCCCGTTTCAGTTCGACACCTGGGCGCAGTTCGAGTCCTATCTCGACGACATGTTCGTCACGGGCGTCATCGAGCAGTACAAGGACGTCCGCTGGGACATCCGGCCGTCCCCGGAGATCGGAACCCTCGAGGTCCGCATCTGCGACGGCCTGCCGACCCTGGCGGAGGTATCGGCGATCGCTGCCCTGATCCATTGCCTGGTGGTCGATCTCGACGCCCGGCTGGACGCCGGTGAATGCCTGCCCACGTTGCCGCCCTGGCACGTGCAGGAGAACAAGTGGCGTTCGGCGCGGTACGGCCTGGACGCCATCGTGATCCTCGATGCGGCCAACCGCGAACGACTGGTCACCGAGGACCTGGCCGAGCTGCTGGAACGGCTCGCGCCGACCGGTCGGCGGTTGGGCTGCGAGCCGGAGCTGGCCTCGGTGTGGCAGATCGTCGAGCGCGGCGCCAGTTATGCCAGGCAGCGACAGGTCGCCGCCGCGCACGACGGCGACCTGCGCGCCGTCGTCCGCAGCCTGGTCGCCGAGTTGCGCCACGAGCCGGTGCAGCCGATCGACTGACGGGGGCAGGCGAGGCGACGACACGCACCGCGAGCCGGTCGAGGCGGTGTGATCCAGCTCAGGACGGCGTGAGCACCCGCAGGGCGCGGGTCCGGGCGACGATGATCCCGGCGGTCAGGGCATTGATCACCCCGAAGTACACCGGGTAGAGCAGCAGCGTGAGCCCGGCCGGCCCCTCGGCCAGGGCGGCCAGAACGCCCGACGCCCCGGCGAGCGCGAAGGTCGAGAGCGTCTCCGAACCGGGGTCACGCCAGGTCTTGGGCAGCATCATCAGCGCCCCGGCGAGGTCCGCCACCACGACACAGACCACGGCGACCAGGGGCTCGTCCGAGACCTGCCAGCCCAGGATGCCGACGATGGCCACACCGATCAGTGTCTGGTCGATCCGGGCCAGTCCACCGACCCCCCGCCGAATCGACAACGCGAACACCATCGTCATGCTCACCGCCTGGATCCCGACCATCACCAGGCTCCAGCCGCCCCCGCCGCCCCACTGGGAGAAGAAGGCGACGATGCCCAGCACGCTCCACACGCACCAGGTGCCGCGGTGCGGCCGGGTGCTCCCGCGCAGCACGTCACGCACATAGGGCACGGGATCGATCAGGGACAACAGCCCGGCGGCCAGCCCGAGGCCGACCGCCCAGCTGAGTTCGCTGGTCACCTCACCGCCCGGTCAGCAGACCGGTCCCGGCCGGCTCAGTACCGCACCTCGGTGTGGAGGCACCCGGCCCAGTGATCCTGATCCCAGTAGCCACCCGTCACGCAGGTGTTGTCCCCGTCGCCGCCGTCCAGGGTGTTGACCGGCACGGTCTCACCGACCGCGGCATCGACGCCCACCAGGTCGTACCCGTACAGCATGTCGTTCCCCTTGGTGCCGTAGAGCGTGTCGGCACCTTGGTCGCCGTAGATCCTGTCGTCGTCCTCGTTGCCGAAGAGGACGTCGTCGCCGTCGTTACCCTCCAGGCAGTCGCGCCCGAGCCCGCCGAAGACCAGGTCGTGACCCGCCCCGGCGAGGATCACGTCGTTGCCGCCGAGCCCGGCGATCACATCGGGGCCGCCGAGCCCGACGATCAGGTCGTCGCCGGCGGTTCCGGTGAGCACCTCGCCGGCCGCCGTCCCCCTGATCACGTTCAACGGCAGGATGCCGACCACCGCTCCCCCACCGGGGTCCAGGCAGCCGACGGTCGGCGAGACGGGAGCGGCCGCCGCCGGGGCGGCCAGGGCGGGGATTCCCGCCAACAACAGCGAGATCGCCGCCAGGGAGATGCTTCGGGCCTTCATCGACTGCTCCTCGGGTGAGTGTGGTGTGTGGTCAGCCTCTCCGCAGGTATCAGTACCGCGTCATCACGGCCCTCTCGTCACGGCCCTCAGAGATGTCACGGCCGTCACGGCGCCGAGCGCAGCACCTCGGGACTGGGCGCCGGGGCCTCGATCGAACGCATGGCCGCCGACCAGCGGTCGAAGGCCCGCCGCGCCTCACCGTGGCGTCCCGCCCGCACCAGGACGCCGACCAACGCCCGGTGGGCGGATTCGTCCAGCGGGTCTGCGGCCAGCAACCGCACCAGGCCGGCGATGGCCTGATCGTCGTCGCCGGCTCGCCGGGCCAGCTCGGCCGCCGCCCGCACCGAACGCAGCCAGGCGGCGCGAGTCTCCTCGCGCAGCGCATCGGCCCATTCCTCGTACGGTTCGTCGTCGAAGGCATCGCCGACGTAGGCGCTGTCCACCTCGGCCAGCAGCTCTCGGGCGCGGGCGACCTCACCGGCCCGAGCCAGCCGGACGGCGTGTGCCGCGTCGCGCAGCAACTCCTCGGCGTCCACCACGACGTGTTCGCGCACCAGCGACAACCCGGCGGGGTCGGCCCGGATGTACTGGTCCGGCGGGAAGATCTTGCCCGCGTCGAGCACGGACCGGACCACCGACAACAGCACCGAGAGCCGGTGCGCGGTGCGTTGCGGTTCGTCGTCCGGCCAGAGCAGTTCACAGATCTCGCCGCGGGGCACCGGGCGACCGCGCCGGGCCACCAACAGCTTGACCAGGGTGCGGGCCTGCTTGGAGCGCCAGGCAGTGAGCGGCACCGGACGGCCCGCGGCGCTGACCTCGAACCCGCCCAGCACCCGCACCCGCAGCGAGGACGCGGTGCCGTCGACCGGCAGCACCGGCCCGCCGTCCACCGACCGGACGCCGAGCTGCAGCAGGCGTCGGCCGGCTTCGCGGGCCGCGACCCGGGCCGCGGCATCGGCCCCCGGCAGCCGGCCCATCAGCACGGCCAGCCGGTCGACCGCGGGCAGGGCGCCCGCGCGCTGCCACAGCGCCGCCGCCTCGGCCAACGCCGCCCGGGCGGTCGGGGGGTCCGGCGCCACCGCGCCGGTGAGTTCGAGCGCCTCGGCCAACGCTGGGGTCACCCGGGCGTGACGTGCCCCCTCGACCGCCTCGGCAGCCAGCTCGCGCGCCCTCGCGACGTCGCCCTCGGCCAGGGCGACCCAGCCCCGGGCGACCAGGGCCGCCGGACGCATCTCCGCCGGCGCGATGGCGACGGCCTCGTCCGCCGGCACCCTGGCTGCCGCGACGACGTCCGGGGTCCGGGCCTCCGCCATCACCCGGCTGAGCCCGCACAGCGCCGGAACCAGCACCTGCATGTCGCCCATCTGCCGTGAGAGCTCGACCGCCTCTTCGTAGGCCATCCGGGCTTGCTCGGGCAGGCCGAGCACGCGGCGCACCTCGCCGAGGCCCCGCAGGCCGATGGCCGCGCGGGCCAGCCCCACCCGGCGTCCCAGCCGAGCGGTGCGTTCGAAGGCGAACTCGGCCTCGGCATACCGGCCGACCCGCACCAGGGCCTCACCGACGTTGTGCGTGGCCACCTGCAACAACCCCGGTGGTGCCCCGAGTTCGGCGGCCGCCCGCGCGCGCAGTGTCACCTCGAGCGCCGCCTCGTACTCCGCGATGGCGAGCAGGTGGTCGCCCTGGTTGACCAGCACGCGGGCCAGCTGGACGACGTCCCCGGCTGCCTCGGCGGCGTCCCGGGCCAGGCGCAGGTGCAGTTCGCGGTCGGATCCGGTCTCGCTCAGCGCCAGGGCCGTGTAGGCGGCCGCCCGCAACCGCGGTTCGCCGGCACTCTCGGCGAGCGCCACCCCGCGGCGGGCAACCTGCTGCGAGACCTGCGCCTCACCGAGGGCGAACAGGGCGCTGGCCCGGCAGGTGTGCAACATGACCAGATCAGCCGGCGCAGCCGGGTCGGCGGCCGGGTCGACGTCCGGGTCGGCCGCGCCGTCACACGCAACCAGGGCCTCGCGGTAGGCACCGCGCATGTAGCGGACCATGGCCACCCGCCAGGCCAGGGCAGCGCTCCAGGACCGGCCGGACTCGACAGTGCGCACCAAGGATCCGAAGACCCGCGCGGCGCCCTCGATGTCCCCGGCCATCCGGCGCGCATCGCCCAGCAGCAACTGCAGCCGGACGTCGTCGCGCGCGGCGTCCGGCAGGTCGTCGATGAGCGCCGCCAGGGCCGTCGCGCCACCCGCCGCGAGCATCTCGTCGCCCTGCTCGGCGATCAGAGCGACGGCCAGGTCGCTCTGCCCGGCCCGCACCAGGACCACGGCGGCCCACAACGGCAGGCGGTGCGCGACATACCACTGCGCCGCGGCCCACAGCCGGTGCGCGTCGGTGGGCGGGACGCCGCGGCGCCGCACCGCCGCCGCGAGCACGGGCACCGGGAGCCAGAGCTCGGGGACGCCGCCGGTCCGCACCCCGGGCAGCGGGGCCAGCACGCCGATCGCGGCCAGATCGGCCAGCGCCGCCTCGACCGGCGAGCCCTCACCTGGTTGGTGGGCGGACCGGGCGGACCGGGCGGACTGGGCGGACCGGGCGGACTGGGCGGGAACGTCCGGCAACGCGACGTCCAGGTGGCGCAGCAACTCCGCCGAGAGCGGGCCGACGTCCTCGGCCAGTTCCAGGATGGTGCGCATCGCAGGGGTGAGGTCGGGGATCACCTGTTGGTGCAACCAGGACGACGTCGCACCAGCCGGATCGGTGAGCACCTCGGCCAACCCCGACAACGCCGTCCCGGATCGACCCAGGGCGTCACCGGCCCAGTGCACCAACGCGGGCCACCCGGCGGTGAGCTGGTGGATCGCCTCGGCCTGGTCGGCGTCCTGGATGCCGTGTTCGTCGCGCAGGACACGAGTGGCGGCCTCGACCGACAGCGCCAGGTCGGTGGCATGGCGTTCTCGAACCGGACGGCGCAACGCGGCCAACGCCGACCGGTTCAGCGGCCGGCGGGAGGCCAATGCCAGGTGCACCGAGGCGGGCAGCCGGCCGAGCGCCACCAGCAGCCGGTGCTGGTCGGCTTCGGAGAGCCGGTCGAGATCGTCGATCAGCAGGGCGTCCGACGCCGCCGGGTCGGGCGCTCCCGGCCGGTCGAACTCGGCCAACAGCCGGTCAGCCGGCATCACCTGGGCCTGGCCGGACTCCGCGGCGAGCGCCTCGAGCACCGTGGTCTTGCCGTACCCCGCTGCAGCAACGACGAGCACCCCGGCGCGGGCATGCACGGGCACGGTCATGTCGCTCACGCCTCCTCTCGCCGGGGCCGTGTCCGAGAGATTTCGAGAGATTCGAGAGATTCGAGAGAGCGGACGGGACGGGTTGGCGCTGAATACTGCCACTCCTGACCCCGGTGCGTTTCGTCGCGCGCCCGACACTTTGCCCGGGCACCCGAGGCGCAGCGCAGCGCAGGCACGATTCGGCCGCCGAGGCAACGTGCGATCTCTCACTCTGGGTAAACGTTTACTGAGCTGTTCGCGCCCTGGCGTGACCACGCTCCGTGGGTCAGGGTTTGTGATGCCAGTCACCGAACGCAAGCGCGGCGATCCCGTGCGCGACGAGGAGGACCCGCGATGGAGGACCGAGAGATCCTGGACGTGATTCAGGGGTTGGTCGCGGAGGAGCACTGGGTACGGGGGCAGCAGGAGAAGGACGCCATCGACCCCGACGCCGCTGCCGCCCGACTGCGTGAGGTGAGCGCCCGGCTCGAGGAGATGTGGGCCACCCTGCGCAAGCGCCGCGCCCTGCGGGCGGCGGGGGTCGACCCCGACGCGATCGACCTGCGCGCCTCCGGGGTCATCGCCAGCTGAGCTTCTCGGGTGTGCAACCTGATCCCGGCTGATCTCGTGTAGCTGACGGCCTTCTTGATCTGTGGCGACTGGTTCCTGGCCGATGACCTGGTGCAGGACGCCCTGGCGCGGCTGTATGCCGTGTGGCCACGCGTCGTCCCACGGGGTGATCCACGCTCGCCCGTCGCGGGAATACCCTAGGGGGGTATAGTCCTTCCTACTGACGCGGCCAGTCACGGCCGTCGAGGTCTCAGCGTCAGAGAGGGCGGGCATGCCTGGGTACACCGGCGAGAAGGACGACTATCTCCGGCGGTTACGCCGGATCGAGGGCCAGGTCCGCGGCGTCCAGCGGATGGTCGAGGAGGACGTCTACTGCATCGACGTCCTGACCCAGATCTCCGCCATCACCAAGGCCTTACAGGCGGTCAGCCTCGGCCTCCTCGAAGATCATGTCGGCCATTGCGTCGTCAACGCCGCCCGTGAATCCGATGAGGCCGCCCAGGCCAAGGTCCGCGAGGCCGCCGAGGCCATCGCCCGCCTGGTGCGCAGTTGACCCCCGACCAGCCCGGTGCGGGCCGCCTCGAAACCTGCTCGTGCTCCGCAGGTGACCGACGGTCCGGCAGAATACGCCGCCTGGAGCGTTCCCTGCGGAGCAGGATGAGTCACCAGCGGAGCATGAGCAGGTTTGCGTGAGCAGGTTTGGTTCAGTGAGCAGGTTCAGTGAGGAGATCGGGATGACCACCACGACGTTGCAGGTGAACGGACTGACCTGCGGCAACTGCGTCAGGCACGTCACCGAGGGGCTGACCACGCTGGACGGCGTGAGCGAGGTGGCGGTGGAGCTGGTCGCCGGGGGCACCTCGACGGTGACCGTGACCAGCCAGGCACCGCTCGACACGCAGGCCGTGCGCGAAGCTGTGGACGAGGCGGGATATGAGCTCGTCGACAGCTGATCACGCCGCAGCGGCCCGCCGGCCGATCGTCGCCCTGCGGGCGCTCGACCTGCCGGTCACCGGCATGACCTGCGCCTCGTGCGCGGCCCGGATCGAGAAGAAGCTCAACAAGCTGGACGGCGTGATCGCCTCGGTCAACTACGCCACCGAGACGGCTCACGTGGTCTTCCCCGACCACTTGGACCCGGCCGAGCTGGTGGCCACCGTCGAGAAGACCGGCTATGGCGCCAGCCTGCCCCCTCCCCCGCCGACCACCCACCCGGACGACGCAGCAGCCGACACGTCCCAGGCCGCGGACGACGTCCGGGACGACGAGGCCGCCGCCCTGCGGCAACGACTGCTCATCAGTGCGGCGTTGGCGCTGCCGGTGCTCGCCCTGGCGATGATCCCCGCGCTGCAGTTCCGCAACTGGCAGTGGATCAGTCTCACCCTGGCCTCCCCCGTCGCGATCTGGGGCGCCTGGCCGTTCCACCGCTCGGCCGTGATGAACGCCCGGCATCTGGCCACCACCATGGACACCCTGGTCAGCCTCGGCATCACCGCTGCCTACACCTGGTCGCTCTACGCCCTGCTGTTCACCACGACCGGTGACTCGGGCATGACCATGGCCGACATGACAGCCATGCGCGAGCACGGCATGGCCGCGGCCGACCTCTACCTCGAGGCCGCCGCAGCGGTCACCGTCTTCCTGCTCGCCGGGCGGTATGCCGAGGCCCGGGCCAAGCGGCGCTCGGGGGCGGCACTGCGGGCGTTGCTCGACCTGGGCGCCAAGGACGTGGCCGTGCTGCGCGCCGACCCGGCCCAGCCACGCGGACCCCGGATCGAGCAGCGGATCCCGATCTCGCGACTCACCGTGGGTGAGGAGTTCATCGTTCGCCCCGGCGAGAAGGTCGCCACCGACGCCGTCGTGGTCGAGGGACGCAGCGCGCTCGACGAATCCCTGCTCACCGGCGAACCGGTGCCGGTCGAGGTCGGCCCGGGCGATGAGGTGACCGGGGCAACCATCAACACGTCCGGGCGGTTGGTGTTGCGCGCCGTCCGGGTGGGCGAGGCCACCCGGTTGGCCCAGATCGGCCGGTTGGTGACCGATGCGCAGAGCGGCAAGGCACCGGTTCAGCGCCTGGCCGATCGGGTCTCGGCCGTGTTCGTGCCGGTGGTGCTGGTACTGGCCGTCGCCACCCTCGTCGGCTGGCTGCTGATCACCGGGGACGTCACGCGCGCGTTCACCGCCGCGGTGGCCGTCCTGATCATCGCCTGCCCGTGCGCCCTCGGCCTGGCCACCCCCACGGCCCTGCTGGTCGGCACCGGACGAGGCGCCCAGCTCGGCGTCCTGATCAAGGGGCCGGAGGTCCTGGAACAGACCCGCCGTGCCGACACCGTCGTCCTGGACAAGACCGGAACCGTGACCGAGGGGCGGATGAGCCTGGTCGGGGTCGAGCCGGTCGAGCCGTTCACCTCCGCCGGATTGCTGCAGTTGGCGGCCGCGGTCGAGTACGCGAGCGAGCACCCGGTGGCCCGGGCGATCGTGGCTGCCGCCGAGGATTCACGTGAATCCACGGTGTCGATGCCGGGCGGCGCCCAGCTGTCCGACTTCCGTTCCACCCAGGGTCTGGGAGTGCGCGGAGTGGTCGAGGGACGCCGGGTGCAGGTGGGCCGCGCCGGCTGGATCGAGGATGCCGGAACCGTTCTCCCGGAACAGATCTCGGACGCCGCGCGCCGGGCCGAGCAGGCCGGCCGGACCACCGTCGTGGTGGCCGTCGACGGCGAGGCAGCCGGTGTCCTCACCGTGGCCGACGCCGTCAAGCCCTCGTCGCGCGAAGCCATCGACCAGTTGCGTGAGCTCGGCCTGCGCCCGGTGCTGCTGACCGGCGACAACGAGGCCGCCGCGCTCATCGTCGCCGAGCAGGTCGGGATCGCCGCCCGCGACGTGATCGCCGGAGTGCTACCCGAGGGCAAGGTCGACGTCGTCCGCCGGCTGCAATCCGAGGGACGCGTCGTGGCCATGGTCGGCGACGGCGTCAACGACGCCGCGGCGTTGGCCCAGGCCGACCTCGGATTGGCCATGGGCACCGGCACCGATGTCGCCATCGAGGCGAGCGATCTCACGCTGGTGCGCGCCGATCTGCGCGCGGCAGTGGACGCCGTCCGGCTCTCGCGGCGCACCTTGGCGACCATCAAGGGCAACCTGTTCTGGGCGTTCGCCTACAACGTCGCCGCCATTCCGTTGGCTGCCTCCGGGCTGCTGAACCCGATGATCGCCGGCGGGGCGATGGCCTTCAGTAGCGTGTTCGTCGTGACCAACTCACTACGGCTGCGCCGCTTCGCCTCGGCCGGCTGAGACAGCCCGCCGTGACCCTCCTCGTGAACCCCGCGTGACAGCTGTCACCATCGGCGACCTCGGCACCCTCGGGATCGGCGCCCTGATCACCCTGGCCGTCGGAGCCCTGCTCATCGGCTTCTCCAAGACGGCCATCGGTGGGGTGGCCCTGGTCAGTGTGGCGATCTTCGCGGCGGTGTTGCCGCCGCGCCTGTCGACCGGCGTGGTGCTGCCCTTGTTGATCACGGGTGACGTGGTGGCGGTGCGCAGCTATCACGCCCACACCGACTGGCGTGCCCTGTTCCGGCTCGCCCCCGCGGTGCTGGTCGGCATGGCCGCCGGCTGGGCGTTCATCGCCGCGGTGGACGACACGGTGATGCGTCGGGCCATCGGCGCCATCCTGCTGGCCCTGGTGGCGATTCGGCTCATCACGCAGCGGTCCGGCGCCGGCTCGACCCCGTCCTCCGCGAGCGAGGACGCCGACACCACCGCGTCGGCCCCACCGGCCCGCCGGCTGGCAGCCTGGGGCTACGGGTCGCTGTCCGGATTCACCACCGCCGTGGCCAACACCGGCGGTCCGGCCATGTCGCTCTACCTGCTCGCCGCTCGGTACTCGGTACTGGCCTTCATGGGCACCATCTCGTGGTTCTTCTTCATGATCAACGTGATCAAGGTGCCGATGGGCCTGGGGCTACAGATCATCACGCCATCGACCCTGATGCTCGACCTCGGCCTGATCCCCGCGGTGCTGTTGGGCACCTGGATCGGCCGGCGGACGTTGCCCCGGGTGCCTCAGCAGCTGTTCGACCGGCTCGTACTGATCACGACCGTGCTGGCCGCACTCAACCTGTTGCGCTGAGCCGACACCTCGAGGGGGGCGACGACGTGAAGACCACCGGATCGGGAGGGGAAACCCTCACCGGGACACCCGGCGGTGGGGCGACCACCACCAGCCGGACGCCGCGCCGTCCCTGGTGGCGGCGCCTGGCGCGCGCACTCGGTGGGCTGATCGGTTGGCTGGCCCTGCTCGGTGCCGTGGCCGCACTCGTCTCGATCGCCGACGGTGGCGATCGAGGCCTCACCGGGATCCTGCTCGCCGCTCTCGGGGCCTGGGTGGGTCCGCTGCTGGTCCTGGCTGCGGCCATCCTCGCCCTCTGCCGGCTGCGACGCAGCACGCTGATCGCCGTCATCGCGCTGCTCGGCGCGCTGGCCTGGCTGAAGCCCCATCCCCACGGGGGCGGGCACGCCGACGGTCCCCCTGGTGGCGGGTTGCAGCTGCGGGTGATGACCCAGAACCTGCTGTTCGGCGAAGCGGACGCTTCAGCCCTGGTGGCGCGGGTACGAGCCGAGCAGCCCGACGTCCTGATGCTCACCGAGCTGACCCCGGACGCCGTCCGCCGGCTGGACGCCGCAGGACTGGCCGACCTGATGCCCCACCGCACCCTGGCGCCGCAGGACCATGCCTCGGGCTCCGGTCTGTACTCGACGCGCGACCTGATCGAGCCCAGCACGGTGCCCGGAACGGCGTTCGCGGCGGTGCAGGCACGGATCGACCTCGGCGGGAAACGGATCACGGTGGCCGCGGTGCACCCGACCCCTCCGCAGATGACCGCGTGGGCCGCCGACCACGCCGCGCTGCGGTCACGGTTCGGCCCGCAACTGGCCGCCGGCGAACCGGTGGTGCTCGCGGGCGACTTCAACGCGACCGTGTTCAACGAACCGTTCCGCCGCCTGCTGCAGGCGGGATTCGTGGACGCCGCCACCGCGGGGTCCTGGGCCTGGCAGGGGCAGACCTGGCCGACCGACCGCCGTCCCTGGCCGCCGGTGATCCGGATCGACCACGTGCTCGGCCCACGCGGCACCGTGGTCGAGCGGGTGGCGACCTACCCGCTGGCGGGCTCGGACCACCGCGGCCTGATGGCCACCCTGCGTCTGCCGCCCGCCTGACCTCGCGGCGTCACCGGCCGAGATGCCAGCGTGCCGCCAGATCGCCCAGCGCTGCGCGGGCCATCGCCCCGGTCGGGGCCGCCCCCATCACCGACAGGTCCGACCAGACGCCGGCCGAACCGTCCATGAACCGCAACACCCGGTCGGCGCGACCGGTGGCGAACAGGGCCGGGAACAGGTCGGCCCCCTCGACGTACCCCCGATCGAGCGCCCGCAGCATCACCGCGTCCGCCCAGCGGTGCCAGCGCCGATGGGGCCGGGGCGGCACCGGACGCCGTCCGGCCAGGATCGCCCGGGCCATGACCGTGGCCTGCCGTTGCATCGTCGCGAAGGCGTAGCCGGTCGAGGGTCGAGTCGCCCCACCCGAGGTCCCGATGCGGTAGATCCGGTTGCCGGCGCGTCGGGAGAAGACGGCGTCCGTCATCGGGATCACCCCGTCCTCGACGTCTTCGACGGTGTAGGTGCCCGGCACACCGCCACTTCCCCAGCGCTCGACCAGGTAGGCGGCCAGGGCGTCGTCGTAGGCCCGCGGCGGGAGAACATCGCGGGAGAACTGGGTGTACTCGACCAGACCGGTGAACTCGTCGCTGGGCAGGATGTACCCGAAGGCCGTGCCGCGCTGGGGTTGCGGCACGGAGAAGTCCATCAGCACCGGCACCTGCGGATTCAAGGCACGATGGTTGAATCGCACCTTCCAGCCCCGGAAATGTTGCAGCAGTTCGGTTCTGGCGGAGCGGCGCGGCTCGACCGGGCGGGAGTCGAACACCCAGCGGGCCGTGACCTCCTCGCCACCGGCGCGCACCGTGACCCGGTCCTGGCCGTCGCGGATCTCGTCCACCGCGACCGGGATCCGGACGGCACCGATGCGGGCGGCCGCGTCGTCCGCCAGGGCGTAGAAGTCGGACGAGCGCACCATGACGTAGCGCAGATCGCCCAGGGAGTACCGCCGTTCACCCCCGTGGCGATCGACCACCGAGACCGCCTGCCAGGACCGATGGACGGCGGGCTCGATCGGGCTGAGGCCGTCGTCCCAGAAACACCAGGTGCGGTCATCGTCGCGACGGTGCACCGGATCGATCAACACCACCGAGGGCGTCTCGACGTGGTCGGCGACGTCGGCCGCGTTGAGCAGCCGGTCGAGGGCCGCCACCAGGCTGAGGCCCGCGCCACCGGCGCCGATGATCGCGACGTCCACGTGCACGCCACCAGACTGCCGGGCCCACTGCCGTCCCACCGCCGTTGTGGCATCCGGCTCGCCGCGGGTGATGAGTTGCGGCTCGGGGGAGGTCGCCAGCGAGTCCGCCTCCCGACCCGGGCCACTCGGCGCGCTCAGCGTTGCTCCGCGAGTCTGGCCTGCTCCGGTGAGCCGTGCAGACCGCCGAGCGAGAGTGCCTCGGCGCGAGGCCGGGGCGGGCCGGCGAGAGCGGAGTGAGGGGCCGCACCCGCCGCGACGCGACGGGCCTGGCGGCGTCGGGCTCGCTTCACCGCGTACATCGCGGCATCGGCCCGGCGCATCAGGGTCGCCGGCTGGTCACCCGGGCGACTCATGACCGCACCGATGCTGACACCGATCCCGACGGCCACCTCGATCACGTGCGCCTCCGGGTCCGGTGCCCCCGCGGCGGCGAGGGCCTCGTCCTCGCACTGCACCTCGACCGGACGGCTCACCGTGGCCTCGATGCGCCGGACCAGTTCGGCCAGCGCGCTCTCGTCCGGGACGTCGCCGGCCACGATCAGGAACTCGTCGTCGCCCAGTCGGCCGGCGCTGTCCCCGGCACGCAGCACGCTCGCCAACCGCCGCCCCACCTCGGCCAGCACGGCGTCACCACAGGGTCGGCCGTACCGATCGTTGATGCTCTCGAGATGGTCCAGGTCGAGGTAGAGCACGCCGACCGGCAAGCGGATCGAGGCGGCGCGAGCCAGGGCGGCCACCAGGCGTTGCTGCACCAGTTCACGGTTGGGCAGACCGGTCAGGCCGTCATGAGTGGCCAGGTGCACCAGCCGCTGACGTTCCAGCCTGCGCCCGGTGGCATCCTCGATGTGCGCCAACAGGTACGGTCGCTCGCCCAGGACGACGGTCGCCGCGGTGGCCTGCACCAGCCGGGGCGCGGCGTCCGGCGGGCTGAGGTTCACCTGCACCCGGGCCACGAGCCGCCGGCCCGCGCTCACGGCATCCAACCCCTCGCACCACTCGGTCACCTCATCGGCCTCGCCCGGCGTGTGGCACAGCAGGTCGGTCAAGCCCCCGGCGTCCGGGTCGATGCCGGTCCCCCCGAGCAGATCGCGCAAGGTGACGTTGACATCGCAGAAGCGCCCGTCGAGATCGCACAGGGCGACGCCCACCGAGGCGTGCTCGAACAGGGCACGAAAGCGGTCGTCGCCACGATTCGATGTCGACGAGCGATGAGCCGTCGGCACTTTGCACCTCCTTTGGTCGCGTCGGGATGTTCCGTCGATGTGATTCTCTGTAGTGATTTGACTCCACTGTGTGACAAACGCTAGGAGAAAGCAATGATCTCTGCCGTGTGGCGTGGCGCCCCCACCCCGCCGTGATCAGGCCATCCGTGTCCACCGATGTATCGATGTGCACGGATGACATGATCACCGCGGGGTGGGCGCGATACGCCGGCTGTCCTGCGGGCGGTGGTGCAGCCGGAATCGCTGCCCCGGGCGCAGTTGCGCGGCGGCGTCCACGTGCTCGTCGTGCAATACCGCCGCGACGGGGTAGCCACCGGTCACCGGGTGATCGGCCAGGAACACCACCGGCTGACCGGACGGTGGCACCTGGATCGCCCCCCGGACCAGTCCCTCGCTGGGCAGCTCGTCGGTGACCGCGCGGGTCACGACCGGCCCCTCGCACCGCAGACCCACCCGGTTGGACTGGGCCGAGACCACCCAGGTCGTCTGCCACAACGTTGCCGTGCCGGCGGCGTCCAGCCAATCGGCCCGAGGGCCGGGCACGGCGTCGAGTGCCACGACATCGAGCGGATCCGGCAGGGCGGCCACAGGCACCTGCGCGATCCGCGGCCAGCGAGCCAGGTCGGGGCTGTCGGCGCCACCGATCGGCACCACGTCACCCGCGCGGAGCGCGCGCGGGCCGAGGCCCGACAGGGTGTCGCTCGCCCGCGATCCGAGCACCGGGTCGACCTGGACGCCGCCGCGCACGGCCAGATAGGCCCGAAGACCCGCCGCCGCCGGACCCAGATCGAGCTGGCCACCGGTCGGGACGTCGATCACCGCCTCGTTCGCCGCGACCCGGCCGTCGAGGGTGACCGGGCAGGACGCGCCGGTGACCGCGATGGTCAACTCGGCCAGGGCGAGCACCGACAACCCGCCGAGCGTGACCTCGAGGGCGGCGGCGCTCTGGTGGTTGCCGACCAGGCGGTTGGCCCGCCGGAAGGCCGCCCGGTCGGCGGCCCCCGACCGCGTCACGCCGAGGTGGGCGTAACCCGGCCGGCCGAGGTCCTGCACGGTGACCAGGACGCCGACCCGTTCGACCAGCAGCGCCGGTTCGGCGATCATCGCGCGCCGTCCGGGACGAACTGCACCCGGGCGCCGGGGCGCAGCAGCGCCGGTGGGTCGGCGTGCACGTCCCAGATGGTCGCCTCGGTGTGGCCGATCACCTGCCACCCGCCGGGGGAGCTGCGCGGATACACCCCGGAGTACGGTCCGGCCAGCCCCACGGCACCCGCCGGGACGACAGCCCGCGGGGTGGCGCGACGCGGCACCTGTAGCCGCGGATCACCGCCGATGAGATAGGCGAACCCGGGCGCGAAGCCGGTGAAGGCGACGGTCCACGGGGTGGCGGTGTGGGCCTCGATCACCTCGACCGGGCTGAGCCCGGTGAGGGTGGCAACCTCGGCCAGATCGTCGCCGTCGTAACGAACCGGCACCTGGATCGGCGGTGCCCCGCGCTCGTCCTCATCCTCGCGCCCGGGGTGCTCGGCCGAGGTGACGTCGCTGATCCACCCGGCCACAGCGGCCGGGCTGAGCACGCTCGGATCGAAGGTGACCAGCACGGTGCGCGCCGCCGGCACGAGGTCGACCACCCCGATCTGCCGATCCCGGTCGAGCGCCCGGTGAACCGCCAGCACCTCGCGAGAGCCACCGTCGATCTCGATCAGCTGCGCACGATCGCCCAGGGGCAGCAGGCGCACGGACCAGGTCACTCGATCACCTTGTCACTGCGCGCCCACGAATGTCTGCACCACGACACCTGCCGCCGCCAGAGCGTCCCGCACCGCGCGCGCCGACTCGGCGGCGTCCGGGCTGTCGCCGTGAAGGCAGACCGACTGCGCCGCAACGGGAACCACGCTTCCGTCGTCCGCGATCACCTCGCCCGCGACCACCATCCGGACGGCGCGCGCCGCCACCAGGTGCGGGTCACTCACCACCGCCCCCGGTCGAGAACGCGGCATCAACCGCCCGTCGCTGGTGTACCCGCGATCGGCGAAACACTCGGCCACCGGCCGCAACCCGGCCTCGGCGGCCGCCGCGAGCAGGGCCGACCCCGGCAGTCCCAGCACCGGAAGGTCCACCGTGCCCACCGTGGCCATGGCGTTCGCGAACTCACGCACCGCCCGGACGACCGCGAGCGCCTGCGCCTCGTGGTGCACCACGGCGTTGTACAAGGCCCCGTGCGGCTTCACATACCGAACCCGGGTCCCGGCCACCCGGGCGAAGGCGTCGAGCGCACCGAGCTGGTAGAGCACGTCGTCGCGCAGGTCGTCGGGGGCGACGTCCAGGAATCGGCGACCGAACCCGGCCAGGTCGCGGTAGCCGACCTGCGCCCCGATCGCGACCCCGCGCCGAGCCGCCAGCTCGCAGGTACGCCGCAAGGTGGCCGGATCGCCGGCATGGAAGCCACACGCGACATTGGCACTGGTCACCACCTGCAGCACCGCCTCGTCGTCGCCGAGTCGCCAGCGGCCGAACGACTCCCCGACGTCGGCGTTCAGGTCGATCACGCGTTCGGGCATACGCTCACCGTGCCGCACCGGCGACGGCCGTGTCATCCCGTGTCATCCCGTGAGCCCGTGCCGCGTGATCGGCATCGCCGTCAAGGGGTGGGCAGCAGTTGGGTCGGGCAGTCGGCCAGCACCGTCGCCACGGCATCGTGCTCGGCCTGGGTCATCCACAGCCTGTAGCGGGTCTTGACCGCGATCACCCGCGCCACGAAGGCGCAGCGCGCCTCGGGTCGAGGCGGCAGCCAGCTCGCGGCGTCCGAACCGTCCTTGGCGGCGTTGGTCGACTCCTGCACCGCGAGCAGCTCGAGCGGGTCGTTGTAGAAGGCGCTGCGGCGCGCCAGGGGCCAGTGCTGTGCACCGGTACGCCAGGCGTTGCCGAGCGGCACCACGTGATCGATGTTCACCAGGCCCGAGGTTCGCGTGCCCCGCGCGAAGGCCACCACGGCACCCGTATAGGGGTCGCGCAGGGTGCCGCGCTCGACGATGCAGCCGGCGGTCCGCGGCCGCAGCTCGACCTGCGTCAGATCACGCCGCAGCACATCGTTGCGGGTGTCGCAGCCGTTGCCGTCCGGGTCGAGCCAGCCGGCGCCGTAGGCCGCCCGCGAGTACCCCGTGAGCGGCTCCTTGGGCCGGATCACGATATGCGACAAGGCATCTCGGGCGAGTATCGAGGCAGTCGAGCCGCTCGGGGTCGGCCGGGACGGCATGGGCGTGGCGGGTGCGGCGGACGGCGTCGAGCCGGCGGCAGGCGTCCCCCGCCCGCTCAGCCACCAGCCGAGCCCCGCCAGGACGACGAAAAGCACCGCCACCGCAAGCACTGCTCGGGCGGAGTCCCCTCGGGGTCGACGACGCCGCACGGTCCCTGGCACGCCTGTCACCGTTGCACAGAGCTGGCAAGCTGCGCTCATGACGGACCCGAGCCATGAGAACGGCACCGACCACGCCGACCGCCCGCTGCGCTGGGGTGTGCTCGGCACCGGTGGCATCGCCCGCTCCTTCATCCGCGAGGTCGGCGCCCTGGACGACGCCCGCGTCGTCGCCGTGGGCTCGCGCACCACCGAACGCGCCGAGCAGGTCGCCGCCGAACTCGGTGTCCCGGCGGCCCACGGCTCGCTGCAGGCGTTGGTCACCGACCCCGCCGTGGACGCCGTCTACGTCGCGACGCCTCACCCCGCGCACGCCGAGGGAGCCCTGGCGGCGATCGGGGCGGGCAAACACGTCCTGGTCGAGAAGCCGTTCACGATGAACGCCGCAGAGGCCCGCCAGGTCGCGACGGCGGCCCGCGATGCCGGGGTGTTCTGTCTGGAGGCGATGTGGACCCGGTTCCTGCCCCACGCCGTCCGGATCCGGGAACTGATCGCGGACGGCGCGCTGGGCGAGATCCGTACGGTCGTGGCCGATCACGGGCAGGGGTTCGCGGCCGATCCCGCTCACCGGCTCTACGATCCGGCTCTCGGCGGCGGCGCGGTCCTCGACCTGGGCATCTACCCATTGTCGTGGGTCGTGATGGTGCTCGGCGTCCCCACCGCGGTGACCGCCGTGGCCGACCCGGCGATGACCGGCGTCGACGCCACCACCTCCGCCGTGCTCCGTTACCCCAACGGCGCCCACGCGGTGATCACCACGACCCTCACCGCCCGAACCGCCTGCCGGACGTTCATCACCGGCACCGCGGGCACCATCGACGTCGAGCCGATCTTCTACGCCCCCACCGGTTTCACCCTCACCCGCCGTGAGGGCAGCAGCGAACACTTCGAGACCCCGGCGCTGGCCGGGCCGGGCAAGGGCCTGCGGTTCGAGGCCGCCGAGGTGGCCCGGTGTGTCCGGGCGGGACTGACCGAGTCACCGGTGCTGCCACTCGACGAGACGATCGCCATCATGGAGTTGGTCGATGAGATTCATCGCCAGATCGGGCGCTCCGGCCTCACCGGCTGATCCTGCCGGGCGGTCGCCGTCCGAGACTCAGAGGGTGATCACCGAGCTGCGGGCCACGACGGTCCCGCCCTCCCAGGTGCAGGTCTTGACCGCTTGGTAGCTGCCCAAGCCGGCGTACTGGTACGCCACGGAACCCGCGGCACGGCCCACGGCCACGGATCCCAGCGAGACGCCTCCTCGCTCGAGGCGCACCGAGCACGTGGTGGCGGGCGTCGGGCTGATCACCGCACTCCAGACCACGTACAGGAAGGTCGACCGGGTGAGCGAGACGGTGCCGGCGGTGGGTGCCGGAGGCATGATCGTCACCGACTCGGCGGCCGAGTCGGTGCACGAGCCCAGGGAGTTGCACACCCGAGCCGAGAACGAGTACGCCACGCCGAGCTGCAGCCCCGAGACACTCGCGGTGTAGGGGCCGGCCGGCGACGGGGCGATGCCCACGGCGACGGGGCCACCGAAGACCGTGATCGATGCCAGGGTGCCGCGGTTGGGAACCACATTGCTGATCGACAGGACGACATACCCGCCGCTCACGGTGGTGCCCTTGTTCGTCACCGTGAGCACGGCGCGCTCCGGCTGGCTGGGGGGCTGCGGGGACGGCGCGGGCGCTGCTGGTGAGGGCTGCTGCGGTGTGGCCGTGACCCGCAGGGTCGCCGTTCGGCGGGGACTGGGTGAGCGCCGGGGTGTCGTCCGCCGTGGCGCCGGGTCGGCGCGGTGGGAGCTCGAGGCCACCGTCGTGGCGGCGGCATCGACGGAGGTGGCGGGGCTGGGCGACGCCGGGCCAGTGGGCGTGGGGGCCGACGTGGGTGACGGTGCGGCCACCGGGAGCGGGTTCACCGTCACCAGGTCCGCCCCGCGCCCGGGCCATCTGGCAGCGATCACCAGCGCCACCACGAGCACCAGCGTGGTGGCGGCCAGGACGATTCCCGGGAGACTGCGCGCC
Source organism: Kineosporiaceae bacterium (assembly GCA_016713225.1). Classification (NCBI taxonomy): domain Bacteria; kingdom Bacillati; phylum Actinomycetota; class Actinomycetes; order Kineosporiales; family Kineosporiaceae; species Kineosporiaceae bacterium. The sequence continues at coordinate 347,467 of JADJPO010000001.1, read as the reverse complement.
CGCTCAGTTTTCATGGTCGACCCGGTGACTCCATCTCGCTGTGATCACTCTCTGCGAGAATCCCTCGAGCTCTGCTCCAAAGGGGCCACGCAACGTCACCGACACTAGAGGAATCGTGTCTTCTCGGGTGCAGAAATGCCCGATCAGAGACCTGGCACCATCCTCCGACCACGGACGGTGACTGCGAGGCTGAGGTAGCCCGCGGGGCGGGCTGCGCCGGCCTAGGACACTGCCGTGGCGTCCGCCACGTCCCACGTCACGACGACTCCCCGACCGGAGCGCAGCACCAGGCGCGAGGAGTCCTGACTGAACCGCAACTCGGCCGAGGCATCGAGCACGTTCGGCGCGGAGGAGTGGATCACCCCGGCCACCGCGCCCAGCAGCGGCCCCACCACGGTGCCGTCCCGGACCCGCCAGATCTGGCCACCGTCACGTCCGAATCCGGCGAGGTAGGCGCCGTCCGGGCTGAAGGCCAACGCCACCGGCCCACCCCCCGGACCGGAGCCCAGCAGCCATGGCATCACGGTTGCCGACGCATTCGCCGAGAGGCTCGACAGGATCACCGTGTCGCCGTCGAGGCCGACGCGGGCCACGCGCGTGCCCGACGGGCCGACAGCCAGCGGGAAGGCGAGGGACGTCGCATCGTTCGGCATCGAGGCGATCGCCTCACCGCGCGGATCGACCGTGACCGACCACACGCCGAGACCTTCGTCGTCCGGCAGGGGGGCGGCGATCGTGTCCAATCCGGCGTCGGCGGCCCAGACCCCCCAGGCGCCCGCTGCAGCGGTAGGCATCCCCGCGCCCGCCAACCGCCCGGCGCGCGTGTCCAGCAGGTGGACGGCATGGCCGTCCACCCCGAGGGCCAGCCACTGCCCGTCGGCCGAGAACTGCAGGCGTTGCACCGTTCCGGCGATCACCGCGGTCACCCTGGCGCCCGAACTGAGGTCGTCGATCCGCACCCGGGTGTGCGTGCGGGACACCTCGGAGAGAACCAGGACCCGTTCGACGGCCGGGTCCGGAAGCAGACGGCAGGTCGCGTTCTCGGATTCGATCCTGGTGCTCACCCTGGCCCGGCCGGAGGCGGCGTCCTTCGTCACCAGGGAGCAGCCCTCCTGGGCGGTCACCGTGGAACCGTCGGAAGCCACCGAGAACCCGGTTCGAATCCCTGCGGCGAACAGCTGAACCGGAATCACCCGGGGCTGAGTCAGCGCTCTGTCGTCCTGGACGTCTCGGGCGTCGTCCCGGTCGGTGTCGCCCGCGTGCTCGGCGGCGGCCGCGGGGTCGAACGGTTCGCCCTCCGGGGTGTCGCTGTCGCGGTTGACCCCGCCGAGCCCGACCAGCAGAGCCGCGGCCGCCGGAATGACCAGCCAGCGCCAGCCCCGCCACGAACCCCGTCCCACGAAAGGCACCTGCCGGGGCGGCAGCGTCGTCCGGGGCGGCGTCGTCCGGGGCGACGACGCCGGCCGGGCCGACGCGACCGTACCTGGGCCGGGCGGCGGTGGAGTGCCCCAGGCGGGAACGGCGGGTCGTGGATCGGGCACGGCTGGTCGCGGATCGGGAACGGCGGCAGGCAGGGTGCGCGAGTCATGAGCTGCCCGCAACACCAGCTCCATCGCCTCGGCGGCATCCGGACGCGTCGCCGGATCCGACCCCAGGCAGCGGCGCAACACCTCGGCCAGCGCCCCTGGCACCCCCGGCAACGGGTCGTCCGAGCAGGTCGGCACGGCACCGGACGCCGCGAACGCCACCGTCGCTGCCCAGGCAAAGAGGTCGGACGCCGGCGACACCGGGTGGCCCGCCGCCGCGGTGAGCTCCGGGGCGAGGTATTCGCGGGTCCCGAGCACGCCGTCCGAGGTGTCCTCGACCTCACCGTGGCGAGCCACGATCCCGAAATCCACCAGGCGCGGCCCGTCCGGCCCGAGGACCACGTTCGAGGGCTTGATGTCCCGGTGCACCAGCCCGGCATGGTGCACCGAGCGCAGCGCCGTCAGCGTCGCGAGGGCGAAGCGGTCCAACTCTCCGTCCCGCAACGGGCCGCGAGCCCGGACCGCGTGCGCCAGGTCGGGGCCGGGCACGTACTCACTGACCAGATAGGCCGGGTCGGTGTCCGGGTGGGCGTCGAGCAGCCGCGCGATGCCGAAGCCGGCCACGCCCTTCAACGCCTCGATCTCGGCGACCAACTGCTGCCGAGCTTCCGGATCGGCCATCCACTGCGGGTCGAACACCTTGACCGCGACCGCACCCCCCGCCTGGTCGCGCCCCAGGTAGACGGTGGCCTGCCCGCCTCGGCCGATGCGCCGCTCGATCAGGTACGGCCCGACGTCCGACGGGTCCTCGGGGCGCAGCGCATCCCCGGCACCGTCCCTACCTGTCACCAGACTCCTTCGCGGCCTCAGGGAATGGCCAGCACCGAACTCTTCACCTGGACCTGCCCGCCCGAGTACGTACACGTCTTCGTGGCCTGGTAGCTGGTCTTCGCCTTGCCCGTGAAGGTCGTCTTACCCGCGGCCAGCCCGATGCTGCGTGAGGCCAGACCGCTGCCGGCCGGGGTGCTGACGACCTCGACCGTGCAGGTGGTGCCCGCCGGCGCCGCCGTGGTCGCCGTCCAGGTCACCGTGACCACCATCGCGGCCCGGGTCAGCGTGACGGTGCCGACCTTGGGCGGCGGAACGGGCACGGTGTAGGTCGCGGCGTCCGAGGTGGTGCACAGCCCGACCGAGTTACAGACGGTGGCGGTGAACGAGTACTGCTTGCCCGCCGTCAGGGCACCGACCGTGGTCTGGTAGCCCGACTGCCCGGCGACGACCGGGATCGAGACCGTCTTGCCGTCGTAGGCGATCGAGATCGAGGTGACACTGCCGGAACCGGCCGAGACCCCGCCGACCGACAACCGGGCCTGGGTGGCACCCACCCCCTCGGCCGACAACGAGGGCTTGCCCGGCGGGTGCTTGGGCGGGGTGTAGCTCACCACGCCCGAGGAGGCGCACAGCGCGAAGCTGTTACAGACCTTGGCCGAGAAGGAATAGGGCTTGCCGGCGGACAGTCCGACCACCGTCGTGCGGTACGAGGTGGCCTTGCCGTTGCCCACGGGGACGGCGACCGACCCGGTGCCGAAGCTCACCGTGATCGAGGACAGCGTGCCGGTGGTGGGCGTCACCTTGGTCACGGTGACGACCGCCTGGCCCTCTCCCGATTCGGCCACCGTCACCGCCGGAGCACCCGGAGGCAGCTTGGGTGGGCTGTAGGAGGCCGTGGAGGCCGAACACAATCCCTCGGTGTTGCACACCGTGGCCGTGAACGAGTAGGTCTGCCCCGCAAGGAGTTTGTCGAAGGTGGCGCTGTAGCCGGAGGCCCGTCGCACGGTGACGGATCGCCCCTGGGACGTGATGGTCACCGAGGCCACGCCACCGGTGGTGGGCTGCACCCCGGAGACTCGCGCTACGGCCTTGCCCAGGCCCGCCCCGGTGATGGACAGCTGAGGCCGGCCGGGATGCTGCGGCGCCCGGCCGCCCTGCACGCCGCCCTGAAGGCCCCCGGACGTCGAGGGCGGCTGCGACGGAGTCGGTTCCGCACCGCCGGCGCTCGGCAGGGTGGCGGCGGTGCTCGGTGGCGGCGAGCTGGGCTGAGCGCTGGGCCCTTGGGCCACCACGGCGACGGAATCATCACGTCCCTGCCAGGCCATCAGTCCCAGCACGGCCCCCGTGCCCACCGCCAGGGTCGCCAACGCCAGGGCGGCCAGGCGACGCGGGGAACGCCGAGACCGCCCACGCTCGTCCACCAGCCGGTCGAGGTCGGCGCCCAGCATCGGGCCGTCGGGCTTGAACCCGGCCACGCGGGGGGCACCGGTCTCGAGACGCATCGGCGGCGGTACCGATCCCACCGCGGTCCCGGGCAGCACGGTGATCCGTCGCCCGGGCTCCTGAGGCGGTGCCGGGGCGGGCTGCAGCGACTGACCTGCCGCGGTGGTCTCACGCACCAGCGTGGGCGCGTCCTGCGCCGGCGTGGGTGCGTCCTGCGCCGGCGGTGTCGCGGTGTGTTCGACCGCTCGAGCCCAGAACGACCCGTTGCCCTGGCCGAGTCCCTCCAGGCCCGAGGCCACCTGCCGCATCCGGGGGCCGACCTGTTCGGCGGCCGGACGACGCTCGGGGTTCTTGTCCAGCAGATCGCACAACAGCTGCCAGACCGGGTCCGGCAAACCCTCCGGACGAGGCAGTGGCTGATTCACGTGCGCCATGACGAGGGCGAGCGGTTGCGAGGCGGTGAAGGGCTGCCCCCCGGTGCAGAGCTCGTACAACACCACGCCGAGGCCGTAGACGTCGGAGGCGGCGGTGGGTTGACCACCCAACCCCACCTCGGGCGCCAGGTATTCGGGGGTTCCGAGCGCGCTGCCGCGGGCGACCAGCCGGTTCACCGCGACCCCGGCCACCCGCAGCCGCAACCGGCCATCGGCCTCCTGCTCACCGAACACGTTCTGGGGGGTCAGGTCACCGTGCACGGTCCCCGCCGCGTGGACCGCCGCCAGACCATCGGCCACCTGGGCGGCGAGTCGCAGCGCCTGCGCAGGCGAGCAGGGGGGCTGGACACACCGGTGCAGGTCGTCGCCCGGCACCAACTGGCTGACGATGGCCAACTCACCGGGTTCGGCCAGGACGTCGATGACCTGAACCACGTTGGGGTGGCTGATCGACCGCAGCCGGTCGCGCTCGGCGCTGAAGGCCGCGACCACCGCCGGGTCGGCCGCGAGGTCGGGACGCAGGATGTCGACGGCGACCTCGCCGCCGTCGCGCACCCTGGCTCGGTGAACCCTGCCGTGTGCGCTGTGCCGGAGCAGTTCACCCACGGTGTAGCGCGAGTCCAGGTGCACGCTGAGGGCATCACCCGCCACCTCGGTCACCCCGACCGGATTCTGCTCCCCGTTCATGAAACCGTGCTCCTCGCCCCGACGACCTCGACGGCCTCACCCCACCGACCGCGCGCGGACATCATCTTCCACCCCGCGACGACCGAGGACGAGGTGATACCTGCCGAGAATTCCCTCGTCGAGCCATGACGATCTGCCCTCCCCCGAAGGTTGCGACCCCACCTCCCCCCGTCGCCCAACGGTCGTTGCGGTGAGCCGAGGGGTCATCTCGTGGACGTCGAGGTCGACTCGACAACCTCCTTCGACGGGCACAGGCTGGTCGGAACAGGATCACCGTGACCGCGGCGCGAGCACGGTTCCCCGGTGCGGTGTCTCCCCCACACCCCCAGGGGCAGCCCGCCGAGGCGCGGGCCCGGTCTTCCCCGAGGCCGGGCCCGCTGGCCTGCTGCCTGCCCGGCACCCGGGCGCACCCTCCACGCCGCCCGCGGCGCAGCTCAGGACTCCAGCCTGGCCACCAGGGTGTTGAGCACAGCGGCCGCCTGATCGGCGTCCTGCACGGTGACCCAGGTCGCGGAACCGTCATACGTGTCCACGCGCAGGGCAGGCCCCGACCGCGTGACGAAGCCGCGGCCGTGTGATCGAAAGCGCAACCCGTAGCCCCCGAAGTCGCGCAGCGGGGAGAGATCCTCGGCGGCTGCGGAGCGCACCTGGTCCATCGGGATGTCGATCCACGTCATCCGGCCGAACGACTGCACCCGAACCCCGGCCTCGTCGACCGAGACCTGCCCGCGCAGCATGCCGACGATGCCCACCGTGGCCATCGTCGGAATGATCGCGACCCACGGATCGACGACCGCGGCGAGCACCACGGCGAGCACTCCACCGAGCGCCACCGCGACCACGGCCCCGGTCGCCCACGGGGTCGGCCCCCGCCACGCCGACGGCTCGGTCGAGCCGGCCGGCAGCCGCGGGGCGTCGTCCGGCAAGGGATCGCGGTGCGCCGGTGGCGCCGGCCGGGCCGGCCGGAGCAACCGCCAGCTCAGGACGGCGAGTGCCGTACCCACCACCACGCCGGCCGCCAGCCAGGGCCCCGGATCCGGCGCTTGGTGGGCATCGGCGAGCCCTCGTTGGCCCAGCAACGACCCGTACATCATGGTGGCGGCCAACCCGACGACCCAGGCATGAGTGACCCCGAGGACGCGGCGGCCGTCGCCGGGCAGGACGGCGGCCAGCGCGCCGAGTACCAGCGTCAGCACGACGAGGATCACCCCCGCCGTGACCAGATATCCGGTCAGGGGTTGCGTGTGGTCGACCCCGTTCATGCCGTAGTGGGACGCCACCTCGACCGGCAGGTTCGGCCTGAGGGCCGAGCCGAGCAGCGTGCCACCGACCACGACCACCAGGGTGAGCGCAACGACGATGACGAACCATCGGGTCAGGGACGGCGTGACGGTGCGAGGGGCGGGGTCGGCAACAGACAGCGGCTTCACAACTCTCCGTTGCTGACGTCAGGGAGCCGGGGACTCGAGCAGGGTCACCATCTCATCGTGTTCCCGCGCGACGGCGATGTCGAGGGCCGTGCGACCCTGCGGGTCCCGGATCGACCGGTCGGCCCCGGCCCTGAGCAAGCGGCGTACCACCTCGCGGTGCGCCTCCTCGCCGTCGCCGAGGATGACCGCCTCCAGCAGCGCCGTCCAGCCGAGGCGGTTGACGTGATTCACGTCGACCCCGGCGACGACGAGGCGATCCACGATCTGTGCGTACCCCCGGTGCGCGGCCCGGATCGCCCCGGTGCCGTTGTAGGAATCGGTCGCCGTCACGTCACCACCGTGCGCCAGGAAGAGCTCGAGCAGACGCGGGTCGTCCCCGACCTCGGAGGTGGCGATCAGGAACGGGCTCTGCTCGCTGTCGTCCTTGCGGTTCACATCGGCACCCGCCGCCACGAGCACCCGCGCTGCCTCGACCCGATTCTGGTAGGCCGCCTTGGCCAGCGCCGTGGAGTTGTTGCGATCCACCGCCTGATCCAGCCGGGCACCGCGGGACAGGGCGGCCCGCACACCCTCGACGTCGCCGTGAGCGGCCGCCAGCAGCAACGCCTCGTCCGGCTTCTCGGGCTCGGCGCACCCGCTCAGCGCCACCAGGAGGATCGCCAGGACCGCGACCACCGATCGGCTGAGCCGAGACCCGATGACCCCGCCGACCGCAGCCCGTGGAACCCGTGGAACCCGTGGAACACGGCTCATCGCAGCGGGATCGCGACCACCCGGTCGCCGGCCGGTGGGGCCGCGAAGCCGAATTGGGAGTCGACCGCCAGCAACTCACCGCGGGCGAAGTCGGCCGTGGTGAGCGTGCGGTCGGCCGGGGTGGCGATCACCTGACGGACCTGCGCCGCGCTCCAGCCCTCGGACAGCCGCAGCGTGGTGACCTTGCGCGCGAAGTTCTGAACCACCACGAGGGTGTGGCCGCGCAGCGCCAGACCGTCGGCGTTGACCAATGCCTCCCCGGCCACCTGGATCTGCCGAACCGCCTTGGTGTGCAGGTCGATTCGCCACAGAGCGCCGGTCGTACCCTGCGCCAGCAGCAGGTAGCGACGATCGGGAGTGCTCACGATGCCACCGAGGTCGAAGTCGGTGAGCGATGGGGTGTAGGGCACCGTGGTCGAGACGTCGAGCCAGTTCTCGATCCTCCAGACGCCGCGCCGCTCGACCACGCGCCAGATGATCGGCAACGACGAGTCGGTGACGTACGCGGCGCCGTCCGGCCCGATCCACACGTCGTTGAGGAACGAGCCCGTCACGCCGGTGGCCAGCTCGGCCCGGAGCGCTCCGGTGCGGTCGAACACCCGGACCTCACCCGTGGGTCCACCGGCGACGTACACCCGGCCCGCGCCGTCCACGGTGATGCCCCGGCCGTTGTCGCCCTCGCGGGGACCGACCCACACCGACAGCTGAGGCGAGCCGATCCGGGCCCGGTAGATCGTGCCGCTGCGGTTGGTGGCACTGACGTAGACATAGCCGGCGCGTTGATCGACACCGATGCCCTCGAGGTAGACGCCCGCCTCGGGCAGGTCGTAGCCGATCGAGCCGGCAGAGCCCGAGCCGGCCGTCGCCGCAGACGCCGGGGCGGCGACCGTGAGCAACCCGGCCAGCGCCGTGGCGGCGGTGAATACCGCCGAACGGGTGAATCCCAGCGCACCACGACGTCCCGTCATGCCATCCTCCTTGATTGCTGACCAATCAGCCAACCGTAACCCCGGACTCAGAAGGTGGCCAGTGCCTACACTTTCGCCATGGTCGACCCCGCATGGCTCGATGAGCACGAGTTCGTGATGTGGCGCTCGTTCTTCTACATGCGCCGCGATCTCGAGCGCGCCCTCGAGGCCCAACTGGCCGAGCACGGCCTCTCTCATGCCGACTACACGGTCTTGGTCGTGTTGTCCGAGACCGAGGGCACCGTGATGCGGGTCCGCGACCTGGGCGAGCAGATCAGCTGGGAGAGCAGCCGACTGGCTCACCATCTGCGTCGCATGGAGCAGCGCGGCCTGTTGGTGCGCAGCGACGCGCTCGATGATCGCCGGGGCACCTTGGTCACCTTGACGCCTGCCGGCCTGGCCGCCATTCGCGAGGCCGCCCCGGGTCACGTGGACGCCGTGCGGCGTTACTTCGTGGACCTGCTCGACGCGAACGAGATCGAGATGCTCGCCTCGATCTCTCAGCGGGTGAGCGCGGCCGTCAAGGGCGTTCCCCTGGTGGAGACCCGCGAGACCGCCGCCGCAGCCGCCGAGGGCTGATCCCGAGACGGCGAGGTTCGCCCGCCGAGATCAGGGGGCGGTGTGCGACATGCCGGGCATGCTGTCGCCGCCCGGCATCGCCTGTTGCGGGGTCCATCCCGCGATGGTCGGATCGAGCATTCCCACGATCATCGCCACGTGGGCGACCACCAGGAAGACCGCGACGAAGGTGACGTGGAGCTTGCGCGCCCGACGAGCCTCGCCGCGACCGAGCACCCCGAGCTCGACCAGGGTGATCCCGATCAACGGCAGCGCGCCGGCCAGGTAGGCCAGCACGGCGATCAGGTCCACCGGGCCGCGCCAGCCCCCGCTCGTCGTCAGCGGGATGACCGCGTTCTTCAGGAGATAGACCCCGATGGCCACCATCACGGGGCCGACCGCGATCCCGGCCCACCGGCTCAGTGCGACCACCCAGGACGGTGGCCGGGTGCTGAACAGCAGCACCAACTCGGTGATCGCCAAGGTCTCGGCCAAGATCACCGGTATCGCCATGAACAGCACCAGGTTCCACGGCTGATGGGCGGCCAGCAGCCCCATGTAGTGGGTCATGCTCATACCGTCCATCGCGCCCCCACTGGTGACGTCGGGCAGGAACAGGACGCTGATCGCGGCCGCCGCCGTCACGGCGGTGACGATCGGCAGCAAGGGGCCTACCTGGGGCACGAGCGTGGGTGTGGTGCTGCGGGAGTCTGTCGTGGTCATGGGATTCACTCTCGACAGCGCCCCCCACCGGGACGCCGCAGGAATCCTGAAGATTCGACGAAGATCGGTGTCGGCGGCACACTCGGGCGGGTGAGTCCACACCAGGTTCTCGTGGTCGACGACGAGGTGCCCCTGGCTCGCCTCGTGGCCGGCTATCTGACCAAGGCCGGGTACGAGGTGGCCATGTGCCACACCGGGCCGGACGCCGTGACGCTCGCGCGCGACGTCCGCCCGGACGTGATCGTGCTCGATCTCGGGCTGCCCGGGCTGGACGGGCTCGAGGTGTGCCGTCAGGTGCGCACCTTCTCGGACTGCTACATCCTCATGGTCACCGCCCGGGACGACGAGGTGGACACTCTGGTCGGGCTGTCGGTGGGTGCCGACGACTACGTGACCAAGCCGTTCAGTCCCCGAGAGCTGGTGGCCCGGGTGCAGGTGGTGTTGCGCCGCCCGCGCAGCGCGTCGGCCGCCGTGCCGACCCCGGTGGCCGAGGAACCGGCGCGGCGATTCGGAGCGTTGCACATCGACGTTGCGGGGCGTGAAGTGCATCTGGACGGCGAGCCGATCACCTTGACCCGCACCGAGTTCGACCTACTGGCCGCCTTGTCGCAGCGTCCCCGGTTCGCGTTCAGCCGGCGCCGACTGGTCGACGAGGTGTGGGGCGAGGGCTGGGTCGGCGACGATCACCTGGTCGACGTCCACATCGGGCACATCCGGCGCAAGCTCGGCGACGACGCGGCCACCCCGCGCTACGTCCGCACGGTGCGCGGCGTCGGGTACCGCATGGGTGAGGGGTGATGGACCAGGCCGCCGCCGCAGACCCGCGGTCGGCGCGGCGTCCCGGACTGGCCGGGCGACTGCTCGTCGGTCAGGTGGTGGTGTTGGCGATCGGCATCGTGGCCGCCGCCGTGACCGCGACCGCGGTGGCCCCGGCGCTGTTCCACGAACACCTGCTGCGGGCCGGCCACCACGTCACGGACGCCGAGCGCAGCCACGTCGAGGAGGCGTTCACCTCGGCTGGTCTGCTCTCGCTCGGCGCCGCACTGATCGCCGCGCTGATCGCCGCGCTCGCGGCGTCCTGGTACATCGGACGACGCATCCGGCGACCACTCCTGACGCTCACCGAGGCCGCTTCGGCGGTGCGGGCCGGACACTACGACGTCGAGGTGCCCACCGGCGGCGGAGCCGAACTCGACACGCTGGCAGCCGGTTTCAACGAGATGGCCGCGCGGCTGGGACGCGTCGAACAGACCAGACGCCGGCTGCTCACCGACCTGGCCCACGAGTTGCGCACGCCGATCGCCACACTGGACGGCTACCTCGAGGGCCTCGAGGACGGGGTCGTCGACTGGACGCCGCAGACCATGACCCTGCTGCGGTCACAGACCGCGCGACTGACCCGCCTCGCCGACGACCTGCGCGAGGTCTCGCGCGCCGAGGAGGGGGTGATCACCCTCGACCTCACGCCGTGCGACCTGCTCGGACTGGTGCAGGATGCCGTGAACTCGGCCCGAGAGCTCTTCGCACACAAGGGTGTTCGGCTCGAGGTCACGCCACCGGGGACGTCGGCATCGGTCGAGGTGGACCGGCAACGGATGGGCCAGGTACTCACCAATCTGCTGGGCAACGCCCTGCGTCACACCCCCACAGGTGGACTGGTGCAGCTGACCGGATCCGTTGGACCGCAAGGCGTCCGGGTGTCGGTGGAGGACTCCGGCGAGGGCATCACCGCCGAACACCTACCCCACGTGTTCGATCGCTTCTACCGCGCCGACCCTGGCAGCGGCACCGGCGTCGGGCTGACCATCTGCCGGGCCCTGGTCGAAGCCCACGGCGGCAGCATCACCGCCGCCTCGGAGGGTGCCGGCCACGGGGCCACCTTCACGATCACCCTGCCGGCCGGCCGAGCCGGCCGACAGCCGCTCGGGAGCTGAGGCCGTTGCCGTGGCGGGACACTGCGCTCGCCGTGATGGTCGCCGTCATCTGGGGGACCAACTTCGTCGTGATCGAGGCCGGGCTGGCCGACATGCCGCCGTTGCTCTTCCTGGTGATCCGGTTCGTGGTGGTGCTGTTCCCGGCTCTGCTGATCGTGCCGCGCCCGGCGGTGGGCTGGCGTGATCTCGCCGTGGTCGGCACCTTGATGAGTACGGCGCAGTTCTCCTTGCTCTACCTCGGCCTGAACGCCGGGATGCCGGTCGGGCTGGCCTCGCTCGTGGTGCAGGTGCAGGTGTTGCTGACGGTGCTCATCGCCCGGGTGGTGCTGCGCGAACGCCCGACCCGACGTCAGGTAGCGGGCGTACTGCTCGGGGCCGCCGGGCTGGCGATCGTCGCCGTCGGGCGCTCGGCCGCCACCCCGCTGGACTCGTTGCTGCTCACGGTTGCCGCGGCGCTGTGCTGGGCGGCCGGCAACGTGGCCTCGCGTCGGCTCGGCGTCGTCTCGGGGCTGTCGATGACGGTGTGGTCGGGCGTCGTGGTGCCGCTGCCGTTGCTGCTGCTCTCGCTGCTGGTCGAGGGGCCGCAGCGGATCGGCGATGCCCTCGCCCACGTTCCGCTGAGCGCGATCGGCTCGACGCTCTTCACCGCGTATCTGTCCTCGCTGGTGGGCTACGGCGTCTGGAACTCGCTGCTGGCCCGCCATACGGCAGCCGCCGTGGCCCCGTTCACGTTGCTCATCCCGGCCGTGGGGCTGATCACCGCGTGGCTGGTGCACGGCGAACTGCCCAACCCGGCCGAGGCGAGCGGCGGCGTCCTGCTCGTGCTGGGGGTGGGGATCAGCGTGCTCCGGCGAGCTCCCGCTGAGCGGGTGAGGCGAAGCGCACCGTGATCCGCACGTCGCCGAGCAGCTCGCGGACGACGTCCAGCCGGCGCTGCAGCTGGGTGCGGCGTCGGGCCGGCACCGCCTCGAACCAGCCGGTGCGCAGCTCGCCGTCCGAGGCTTGGGTCCAACAGCCGACGACTCGGCCGTCGACCCAGAGCGTGGCGCCGGCATTTCCATTGCGGTCGAAGGCCTCCGCCGCCGCCGCGGGCAGGTACCAGTCGCGCTGCTTCCAGCCCATGGTGGTCGGGTCGAGCGAGGGCAGGACGGCGACCCACGGCTCACCCGGTGCGGTGGTCTCGGGCGCCGAGCCCGTGGCGTCCAACAGGTCGTCGGCGGCGTCCAGCCAGCCGGGGGCGCCGTCCAGGTCGACCTCGACGGCGCCTGCATCGGCCAGCGCCCGCCGGGTCACGGTCGCGGTCCAGCCGAAGTACCACTGCACGTCGGTGGTGGTGCCGGGGCCGAACCGGCGCAGCCACTGCCGGGCCAGGTCTCGTGCCGCCTGGCGCGGATCGGGGGGCGTGCCGTCCGGCCCGAGCAGGGCGCCCGGCGACCAGGTGTCCATCGCGGCCCAGGTGTACTGACCGCTGACCCAGCTGCCCACCGGGCGGGTTCGCACGATCGCCCCCTCGAAGCCCAATTGCAGCAGCACCCGGGTGTGGGCCGCCTGGGTGCCCTCGTACGGCTTGCCCACGGCCAGGCGCAGCGGATGGGCCAGCTCGGGGACGCGTTGCCCGAGGGAACGGGCCGTCATCGGGCCGTGCGTGTGCAGCAGGTCGAGCAGGTCGGCCTTGGCCCCGGCGAGCCAGTGCTCGCCGTCCGCGATGCCGCTGTCGGCCAGCATGCCCAGCAGCCGGCGGTGCTGAGCGGCGGCGTAGACCGCGGTGGTGGTGGCGTGCATCCGGGCCAGCGTGGGCGGGGTGGTGATCCACAACGTACGGCGCATGGCATGGTGGCGCACCACGCTGCGGTCGACGTAGAGGGCCTGGTCGACGCCCTCGATCGACGGGTTCGCCATCCGGGCGGCCGCCGACAGGTAGACCGTCACCGGGTCGGTGGAATGCAGCGCCAACACACTCTCGGCCAGCGCCGGGACCCCGTCCGTCGCCCGGTGCGGCAGCAATCGGTGGCTGTCGGCGAGCCGGGCTCGGCGCTGGGTGCTGCTGATCGTCATGGGCACAGCAGTCATCATGGAGCGCATGAGCGACACCCGGACAGTCGAGCCCGACGTCCGGCGCATCCATCGCGCATGGCTCGTGGCCGCGGTCACCCTGGGCGCGTTGATCACCGCGGCGGCGTTCCGCTCCTCGATCGGGGTGCTGATCGAACCGCTGGAGCAGGAGTTCGGCTGGACCCGGGCCACCACCTCGGGCGCGGTGACGCTCAACCTCGTGCTCTACGGCCTGGTGGCCCCCTTCGCCGCCGCGCTGATGGAGCGGTGGGGCATCCGCCGTGTGGTGGCACTCGCGCTCACCCTGGTCGGCGGCGCCAGCGCTCTCACCCTGCTGATGACGGCAGCCTGGCAGCTGTGGCTGCTGTGGGGGCTGCTGATCGGGGTGGGCACCGGCTCGATGGCCCTGGTGTTCGGCGCGATCGTCGCCAACCGCTGGTTCGAGGCCCGCCGCGGCTTGGTGACCGGCATCTTCTCCGCCGGTAACGCCACCGGCCAGCTGATCTTCCTGCCCGTGGTGGCGCGGGCGGTGGAGGGACCGGGATGGCGCTGGGCCGCTGCCGGCATCGCGGTGTACGCCACCCTGATGATCGCCCTGGTGCTGGCCTTCCTCGACGACCACCCCAGCGACCGCGGTCTCCTCCCCTACGGCGCCGCCCCCACCCCTCCCCCACCTCCGTCCCCGCCCCCGCCCCCTCCCCTCGCCCCCCTCGAGCGCAATGTCACGTTGCACTCGTCTGGCGAGCGTGACGTGACATTGCGCTCGGGGGGGATGAGCGCGATGGACGACGGTCCCCCCACCGCGGCGACGCAGCGTGACTCCACGTCGTCCACCTCGGCCGTTCGGACGGCGCTGGGCGTGCTCGCAGAATCCTCACGCCGGTGGACGTTCTGGGCGCTCGCACTGACCTTCTTCGTCTGTGGCTGGTCGACCAATGGACTGGTACAGACCCACTTCGTGCCGGCCGCGCACGATCACGGCATGCCGACCACGACGGCTGCCGGATTGCTGGCCGTGGTCGGCATCTTCGACATCATCGGCACCCTGGCGTCCGGCTGGCTCACCGACCGCATGGACTCGCGCGTCCTGCTGGCCGCCTACTACGGCCTGCGAGGGGTGTCGCTGCTCGTCGTCCATCAGATGCTGGCACCCTCGGTGGAGCCGAGCCTGTGGGTGTTCATCGTGTTCTACGGCCTCGACTGGGTGGCCACGGTGCCGCCCACGGTGGCGCTGTGCCGTCAGCACTTCGGGCTGCAGCGTTCGGGCGTGGTGTTCGGCTGGGTGTTCGCCTCACACATGGTCGGCGCCGGGATCGGGGCGAGCGTGGCCGGGTGGATCCGGACGTCGTCCGGCAGCTACCACGACGCGTGGATCATCGCCGCCGAGCTGTGCTTCGCCGCTGCCGTGGTGTCGCTGTCGATCCGGCGCTCTCAGGGCGTCCAGAGCAGCGGCGACAACTGACCCACGGTGTCCTCGATCGCCTGCGCGGCGTCCAGGGCGACGTCCTCGCGGTAGCGCGAGGCGACCAGCTGGACGCCGGTGGGTAGACCGTCCACCAACCCGGTGGGCGCCATGGCGGCGGGCAGCCCGAGGATGTTCATCGCGATGCTGGGGCGCAGCGACCGCCACACTGCCACCGTGTCCGCGGTGCTGCGAACGTCCTCGTCGACGGCGAGCAACGGACCGAGCAACTCGGGGACGACGAGCACTGGGTAGGTCTCGAGGAAGCCGAGCCAGGCGCGGATCAGGGTGGTGCGCCGGGCCAGGTCGTCGATCTGCTCGCCGAGCGTGGCGTAGGGCTGGGCCAGCTCGCCCACCGCCGCCCAGTAGGTGATCATCTGTTCGCTGCCCAGCCGATCGAGCACCGGGCCGAGCTGGTGGTTGAGGTCGGCCATCATGAGCCGGAACGCGAGGTCGGCACTCGCCCCCACGCCAGGGGTGTCGGCCTCGGCGACCTCGACCACCTCGTATCCGGCCGCGGCCAGAGCCGTTGCGGCCCGGTCGATCCCGGCGAGCACGCTGGGGTGAGTGCGCTCGCCGTCCAGCCCGCGCAGCACGGCAGCCCGCCGCGGCACCGGTGGCCCCTCCAGCGGGGCCGGCACCCACCACGGGTCCCGGACGTCGCGCGCGGCCATCGCCGCCAGGCCCGCCCGCACGTCGGCGACCGACCGGGCCAGCACCCCTTGCACCGACATCAGCGTCGCGATCGTGGTGCGTTCGGCCAGGCCCGAGGGCAGGTAGGCGGGCACCCGGCCCTGGGTGGGCTTGATCGCCGGGACGCCGCAGTGCAGCGCCGGGATGCGCACCGAGCCGCCGATGTCGTTGCCGTGCCCCAGCGCGCCCATGCCGGACGCCACGGCCGACCCTGCGCCACCGGAGGATCCGCCGCACGAGGTGGCGTCGTCCCAGGGGTTGTGGGTCAGCCCGTACAGCGGGTTGTTCGTGGTCGGGCGCATCGAGATCTCGGGGGTGTTGGTGCGCCCCACGATCACCGCTCCCGCCGAGCGCAGGTTGGCGGTGACCGGCGAGTCCGCCGGTGCGATCAGGTTCGCCCACCCGGGCAGCCCGTTCGGCGTGCGCTGCCCGGCGACGTCCACGTTGTCCTTGATCGTGACCGGGACGCCGTGCAGCGGACCGGTCGACTCACCGCGGGCGAACGCCTCGTCGAGCGCGGCGGCGCCGGCCATCGCCTGCTCGGCCAGATCGAGGGTGATCGCGTTCAGGTGCGGGTTGACCGCCGCGACCCGATCGAGGACGGCGCGCGTCACCTCGGTGCAGCGCACCTGCCCGGAGCGGGTGGCCGCGGCCGCCTCGACGGCTCCCCATTGCCACAGCGGACGGTCGGGCAGGTGCGTATCAGTGGTCACGAGATCGAGTGTGAGGGCGAGACCGGGTCAACTCCAAGCGTCGGTCACCGTGCGTGCGACCGGGCCGGTCTCGGCGCCCACTTCCTCATACGAGAAGGGCTTCTCCAGGATGTCGAGCACCGTCGCCGCGACCCAGTAGAGCTGCCCACCACGCCCGATCGCCTGCGGGTCACCCACCCAGCCACGGGCCTGAGCATCCTTGATCAAATTGCGTGCGCCCTGGTTCGTGATGCCCAAGTGGTTCTGGACCCGGCGCACGGTGAGGTAGGGGTTGGTGAAGACCAGGTCCACCAGGCCGGCGATCATGGACCGTGACCGCGCCGCATCCTGGAGGTACTCCTCTCTGAGCCGTACCACCAGACCGGCCCGGTGGACGGCGTCGTCGGCAGACCTGGCGATCGCGGTCAGGAAGAACTGGATCCACTCCTGGATCTCGCCTCGCTCCCGTACTCCTTGGAGCAGGGAGTAGTAGGTGTTCCGGTGTGCCTCCAGATAGCCGGACATGTACAGCAGCGGGGTCGTCAGCCGCCGCTCCTGCACCAGCATCAGGCCGACCAGTAGTCGGCCGATGCGTCCGTTGCCGTCCAGGAAGGGGTGGATCGTCTCGAACTGGTAGTGCATGAGTGCCGCACGGACCAGCACCGGCATCCGGCCGGGCTCGTTGACGAAGCGCTCCCAGTCGATCATCAGCTCCGGTAGGTACTCCGGCAGCGGCGGTACGTACGTCGCACTGTCCGGGCTGTCCGTGGGACTACCGATCCACACCGGTGAAGTACGGATCTCACCCGGCAGCTTCTCCGCCCCCCGGACACCGCTGACCAGTTCGCGATGGGCCTGCCTGATCAGCCGCTGTGTGAGGGGCAGGGTGGCGAGCAGGCGGTATCCGGTCTCGCTGGCTCGCAGGTACCGCTTCACCTCCTCCACGTCCGCATCGACACTCGCCGCGCCGTCCGCGGCCTCGGCCTGCATCACGTTCGCCAGCGACGTGTTCGTCCCCTCGATCCTCGAGCTGGCCAGGGCCTCACGAGTCGAGTACGGCCCGACGAGGAGCTGTGGATTCCGGATCAGCTGTCCCAGACCGTGCAGATGGCCCAGCGAGCTGTCGGCGGTCGACAGGGCGAGGATCGTCGCCTCCGAGAGCTCCAGCGTGCGCGGCAGCGGATTCGGCGCGTAGAAGCAGAACGCCACCCGACCTCCCGGTCGGCGCATCGGCTTTCCGAAGATGGTCTCCGTGTAGCTATCCGGGTTCATGTACGGAGAGTATTGGAACTGCCTCTCACCCTCCAAGACGTGAGCCCGGTTCGTTGGAGCTCTGGTTGGATCCAACGTTGGATCCAAGGGCAATCTCCACGAGGAAGTCATGGGAATCGAGGCTGACGCTCCAACAAACAGGAGGGTTTCGTTGGAGCGTCGGCCCGGCGCTCCAACGAGCGTTGCATCTCGAGCCCGACGCTCCAACAAACAGGGGGGTTTCGTTGGAACGTCGGGCGGACGATCCAACGTCGATGGCACCTCATGGGACTGCGCAGCGTCTTGCCCTGTCGACTACCGTCAGTGATGACGGGCGGTCAGCGGCTGATCAGCCCGCCGTCCCGCCACATGCCCGCCAGACCAGGCTCGCCGTCCGGTGCGCCCCGTAGGCGCGGATCCGTGCCCGGCGCGGTGCCACGATCTGCTCGGCGTAGACCTGCCGGACGGCGGGCTCAACACCCTGCTCGCCCTGGTCGTGGTCGCCGAGGTGGTGGCGTTCCAGATCTTCCACCCCGAGCAGGAGCCCCGGTAGCAGCTCAGAGCTGGTGACCGGTGCGGGTTCGCGGCCGCAGCCGGACGTTCGGCAGTGCCGGGGCGGGGATGCGATCGACCTCACCGACGTACCCCGACACCTCGCCGAACCGTTCGGCGGCGGCCTGCCACTGCTCGCGGAACGCCGCGATCTGCTCGTGGGAGCGCCCGATGAAGTTCCACCACATCACCACCGGCTCGGTGAACGGCTCGCCCCCGAGCAGCACCACCCGCGCCGGCTCATCGCCGATCACCTTCAGCCGCAACGAGTTCGGCCCCACGTCGCGATACCCGAGCTCACCCCGCCGCAGCCGGACGCCGTCCAGTTCGACCTCGCCGGCATCGACCAGCACCCCGTGCTCGAAGTCCTCGTCGGCACCCCACAGCCGATCGGCGCCCGGAGCGAGGGTGAGCTCCACGCCGAGCAGCGGCGTCGCCGTCCGCACCGGTGAGACCTCGCCGTCGAAGGCCCCGATGAACACCTGCGTGCGCACGCCGTCGTCCTCGTGCACCGGCGGCACGTAGTGCTGGAAGTCGCGCGGCCCATCGGCCTCGGCCTGCGGCAGCACCACCCACAGCTGGACGCCGTGCAGCACCCTCGTGCCCGGCGTCGACACCTCGCTGTGGGCGATCCCGGCGCCGGCCGTCATCAGGTTCAACTCCCCCGGGCGCACCAGCTCGTGCACGCCCGCCGAGTCACGGTGCTCGACCTCACCGGCGAACAACCAGCTGACCGTGGCCAGGCCGGTGTGCGGGTGCGGCGCGACGTCCATGCCACCGGTCCCCGATGGGCCGGCGACGTCGTCCGGGCCGTAGTGGTCGACGAAACACCAGGCCCCCACGAAGGCTCGCTCGCGAGAGGGCAGGGTACGGCGCACCGTCATCGCGCGAAGCCCGCCGAGCGGTACCTCACGCGGCGGGATCACCTGCACCGCGGTGTGTGCGTCCTCGGCCACGCCCCAGCTGCCGGGCATGCTCACCCCTTCCGTGTGGCCCCAGCCTACGGACCCCGGGCCGAGGTCACGACCCGGGTGAGGTGACCGTCAGCAGATGGCCGTGCCGGCGGCCCCACCGCTCGATCTCGCGCAACACCATCGACAAGCCGTTGCCGGCCTCGGTGAGGTCGTAGCGCACCCGGGTCGGGCCGTCGTCCAGCTCGGTGCGGGTGAGCAGCCCCAGCTCGGCCAGCTCGCGCAGCCGCATCGCCACCATGCGCTCGGTGGCCCCGGGCAGCGCGCGCACGATGCCACCGAAGGTGGTCTCACCGGCCAGCATGACCCGCACCACGTCCGCCGCCCAGCGCCGGCTCAGCAGCCGCATCGCGTCGTCGAACGGCCGACTCGGATCGATCACGCTCGAACCCTACCGATTAGGCTCATCAGCGTGGAGCTGCCGTTGGCCGAGGACGACCTCGACTCCCCCGGTGTCATCGAGCCGTCCCGCGTCTTCCGGCCCAGCGGGGCGCCGTCCGCCCTGGTGATGTGCTTCTTCCCGGAAGTCGTTGCCGCCCAGGGTGATCGAGTCCACACCCAGTTACGCGGCATCCACGGCAAACGCCCCCTGTTCGAGACCGACGTGGACGGCGAACGGGTCGCCTTCTGCCATGCCCCGGTCGGGGCGCCGGCAGCTGTGCTGTTGCTCGAGGAGGCCATCGCCCTGGGCTGCCGCGACATCATCGGGGTGGGTGGCGCGGGCGCGCTGATCGACGGCCTGGACGTCGGCCACCCGGTGGTCGCCGACAGCGCCGTCCGGGACGAGGGCACCTCGCTGCACTACCTGCGCCCCGGGCGCACCGTCGAGGCCCACCCGGACGCCGTCGCGGCGATCGTCCAGACGCTGGACGCCGCGCAGGTGCCGTACACCCGCGGGCGCACCTGGACCACGGATGCGCTCTACCGCGAGACCCGCGAGCGGGTCGACCGCCGGGTTGCCGAGGGATGCCTGACCGTCGAGATGGAGGCCGCCGCGTTCTTCGCCGTCGGCGCCTACCGCGGAGTGCGCGTCGGGCAGCTGCTGTTCGCCGGCGACGCGTTGCACGGCGACGACTGGGACCACCGGGGGTGGTTCACCGCCGCCGATGCCCGCACCGCGACCTTCCTGCTGGCACTGGACGCCGCGGCGCGACTGGCTCGACGGCCCCGACTCACTCGGGGGTGAGGCCGGTCAGCTCGGCGAGGAACATCCGCTCGTCGGCGCAGGTCAGGCCCGCCCCCCGGGCTCGGTCGACCCCCTGGGTGATCTCCCAGGCCAAGGTGTCGGCCAAGGTCTCGGTCAGCGGCCGCGTGGCCAGGCCCTCGGCCCGGGCGCGGGAGCCCGCGCGGCTGGTGAAGCCGGTCCAGTCGGGGTCGTGCAGCCACAGCGGTAGAGACTGCTCGCCCATCCACTCCTGCACACCCTGAGCGATCAGCCACTCGTCGGTCGCGCTCACCACCGGGTCGACGTGCCCGGCCACCTGGCGGGCACCACCCAGGAACTCCGCCAGCGAGAGGGTCTCACCCACCACGTCGAACGCCCCGGCGGTCCCGGCCAGCCCGGCCGCGATCAGCCAGGCGGCCTCGTCGCGCACATCGATGAGTTGCACCGTGCGGCCGTCGGTGTCGGGCACCAGCACCAGGCCGTCCCGGCCGCACGGGTGCGCAAAGCGCATCGGCCAGTAGCCCGAACGCCCCGACGTGTCGCCCGGGCCGCCGATCAGGCCCGACCTGGCGATGAGGCAACGGTCCTCACCGAAGGTCTGCACGACGTGCCGCTCACATGCCACCTTGGCCGGGCCGTACTGCTCCATCGAACCCATCACGTCGTCGGCCAGCGGCGAGAGCAGGCGAGCAGATTCGTCGGCCCCCGGCCGGGAATGGTCGGCGTAGACGCTGCCCGTCGAGACGAAGGCATAGTGCCGGCACCGGTCGACCAGCGCCCGGACGGCGCGGCGCACCTGGCCGGGCTGGCGGGAGACATCGACCGCGAGATCCCACTGCGTACCCATGACCGCCGTCAGGCCATCCTCCGCGTCCCGGTCGGCGGTCACGAACGTAGCGCCCTCGGGCACCGTGCCGGATCGTCCGCGGGCCAGACAGCTCACCTCGTGCCCGGCCGCCACGGCGGCTCGGGCCACCTCACCGCCGAGCCAGCCGGTACCACCCAAGACCAGGATTCGCATGGCCACAGCCCACCCCGAACCGGGCGCCTCCACAAGCGCAGTTCACTTCCGGCGTAGGTCGAGGCCCTCCCACGCGTCCTTACGCGTTCACCTCGACAGTGTGAATCTCCTGTGCCGACAGGAGCTGATGCACGAGCCTGATCGCGATCGAGCCCTCGCCGACCGCGGAGGCGACCCGGTTGGGAGAGCCGTGGCGCACATCGCCGGCGGCGAAGACGCAGGGCAGGTTCGTCTCGAGCGAGAGCGGAGGTCGCTCGAGCGGCCAACCGTCCGCGGGCATGAGGTCGACCCCCGTGCGCAGGAAGCCGCCTCTGTCGCGCGCCAGGGAGTCGGGCAGCCAATCGGTGTTCGGCAGGGCACCGATCATCACGAACACCGCGTCGGCGGCCACGGTCTCGGTGCTCGCGTCGGTGGCACGGCGCAACACCAGCCGCTCGAGCCGGCCCTCGCCCACGGCCCCCACGACCTCGGTGCCGAGGCGGACCTCGATGTTCGGCGTGCCTTCGACCTGCTCGACGAGGTACTGCGACATGCCCTTGGCCAGCGACGTGCCCCGCACCACGAGCGTGACCCGTCGGGCGTACTCCGCGAGGTGCAACGCCGCCTGGCCGGCCGAGTTCGCGCCGCCCAACACGAAGACGTCGGCGCCGGTCATGCCCGGCGCCTCGGAGCCGGTGCCGCCATAGAAGACGCCCGCACCGACCAGGCTCTCGAGTTCATCGACCGCGAGCCGGCGGTAGGCCGCACCGCAGGCCAGGATGACCGCGGCGGCACTGACATCACCGCCGTCGGAGAGCGTCACCTCGATGCGGTCGCCCTCACGCCGGATCGCCGTCGCGTCGTGCATGAACGCGAACTTCGCGCCGAACAGCCAGGCCTGCTCGAAGGCGCGCTCGGCCAGCACGCGTCCGTTGAGGCCGCGCGGGAAGCCCAAGTAGTTGCGAATCAACGAACTCGACGTGGCCTGACCACCGATGCCGCCGCGGTCGACGACCAACGTGCGCAAACCCTCCGACGCGCCGTAGACGGCTGCCGACAAGCCGGTCGGGCCACACCCGACGATGACGACGTCGACCTCGCGACGATCTGGATCGATGGTGGCACCGACCGCCCTGGCCAACTCGAGGTTGTCCGGGTCGGCGAGCACCTTGCCGTTGGGGAACACCACGAGCGGCAGCGGCAACGGCGCCGGGTCGTCCACCGTCGCCAGCAGCTCTCGCCCCTCATCGGACTCGGCGAGCACGAACGCGTGCGGCACCGCGCAGCGCCCGAGTACCTGGCGCAGCTCGTAGGCGCGCCCGGTCCAGGACTCACCGACGACGTGCACGGTCTGCGGCGACACCCTGCGCGCGTTCGCCCACTCGAGCAGGAACGTCGACACCGACTGATGGAAGAGTTCATCGGGCGTGCGCGACGGACGCACCACGAAGTACTCGATCTGACGGCGCGCCATCGCGTGGAAGATCACCTCGCCGGTGCTCCCATCGCCCCAGGTTCCCCAATCGATCACCATCCCGCGCTGCGCGTGGGGGTAGCGCGTGCGCACCGAGGCCAGGAATTCAGCCCCGGTGGAGTCGCAGACCCGCAGCGCCGCCAGGACGAGCGCGACATCCTCACCCGCGTCGGCCAGCTCTTGGAGCTGGGCGGACGCCTGCCGAGCCGACGATGCGGTCAGCACGCGGTAGCTGCGCGCGTAGCGGTCGATCAGCTCCCGCTCGACGACACGCAGCGACTCTGGATCCTCGTCGACGACGAGGAGGACAGGGCCTGCCACATGCCGAAATGTACCTACGACGACGGCGCGCGCGAGTTGGGAGGAACCGTGGCCACCGGGGTCGGGTCGGCCCGCAGGCACCCGCTCTCCTTCGGCAGGCGGGGGCGCAGATGGACCCGGTAGCTGACGCCGGCATCAACCCACGCCGTCGGCCCCGGCGCCCGCCGCAGCCTGGGGAGCAGCATGGCCACGCCCGCAGCGTCCACCTCGGTGCAGGAGAAGTGCTGGACGCCGTTCGACCGGGTCGGTCCGATGCCGAGCGGCGGTCCGGGCCAGGGCGCCGATGTCCGGAGGGCCGCGTCCTCGGCCATGAGCACCGTGCTGCGCAGCAACACCGTTGTCGGCTCCAGCGGCTTCGCCTCGGGTGAGGCAGCCATCATCTCGTCGAGCACCGAGGTGATCTCGCGCCGACCGGCGCGCTGACCGCGCGGGACGGCGTCGCCGGCGAACTCCTCGTCGCCCAGGCCGTAGATGGACGTCGTCACAGGGCCGGTGCCGTCGTCCAGCACGACCCCGACGCTGGAGGCATCCATCAGGTCGGGGATGTTCCAGTCCGAACCGTTCTCCACACCGGCATCGCGCAGGGTCTTCACCCAACGCCGAATCGTCTCTGCCGCAACGGGTCGAGACTGCACACGCGCCAGAACGGGCACGAACTCCAGTGGCGGCACCGGGTCGGCTTCGGGCGCAGGGGTGTACAGCCTGCCGTCGACCAGATAGGCGAGGGGAAGCGGCCACGGCACCTGACCGCCACCCTGTTCGAAGCGGATCATCATGGCCTGGGGGTCGCCCAAGGTCTCGCCCTTCGGGGTGCACCCGGCACAGACCGCTGCCACCACGGCGGCCAGACCCATCACCAGCGCCGGCACGGCGCGGCGCATCGCCTGTCGGCCTGTCCGGCTCACGGCTGTCACCTCCGTGCGCTGTGACGCACGCCGTGCGCCGGTGGTTCCTCCTACCTCTGCTCAGGACCCGGGAACGCGGCTAGGCTCGCCGGGTGGCGCGCTACTTCGACGTGCATCCTCGGGACCCTCAACCGCGGGCGATCGCCCAGGCGGTGCAGATCGTGCGGGACGGCGGCCTGATCGCCTACCCGACCGACTCGGTGTTCGCGCTCGGGTGCTCCCTGGGCAACGCCGAGGGCAAGGAGCGCATCCTGCGCATCCGCCACCTGGACGACCGCCACCACTTCACCTTGTTGTGCAAGGACTTCGCCCAGCTCGGCCAGCTGGTGCAGATCGACAACCACGTCTTCCGGGCGATCAAGGCGGTCACCCCGGGCAGCTACACCTTCATCTTGCCGGCCACCAAGGAGGTGCCCCGCCGACTACTGCACGCCAAGAAGAAAACCGTCGGGGTGCGCATCCCCGATCATCCCGTGGCGCTGGCGCTGCTCGACGCCCTGGGCGAGCCGATGCTCACCTCCAGTCTGCTGCTGCCCGACGAGGAGGAGCCGATGACCGACGGCTGGCAGATCAAGGAGGCCCTCGATCACCAGGTGGACGCAGTGATCGATTCGGGTGAGTGCGGGACCGAGCCCACCACCGTGGTCGACTACTCGGACGGTTCGGCCCAGATTCTGCGTCACGGCGCCGGGGACCCCAGCCTGTTCGAGTGAGGCCCCCGGGTGAGTCCGAACGGGTGACCAGCGGTCACGAGACTGCGTCGAACTCGCTTCAGTTCTCCCGCCGGTCAGCCGAAGAGCCGTTGTGCCCCTTCAGCGAAGATCTCGCCTCGCCGCTGTGGCCCTCGCCGTCGGTGTCGGCGGCGTAGCTCTGACGTCGGCCACCGGTTCGCTGGAGTCACCTCGAACGGCACTCATCACTGCCGCCTCGGCACTGGCCGGCGGGCACGCCGCGCCGAGCCCGGCCGACACCGCTGAGCTCACCCGCCGGGCCGGCGAGCTGCGCGACCAGGTCGAGGCCCTGCAGCGCCAGGTGTCCCTCGCCGAGCGGGCCACCCCCGGCATGACTACGGACGGCCCCGTGACGTCGTCCACCCCGGCGGCTGGCACATCGACCCGCCGCTCCACGTCAGACGCCGCGCCTCGTCGATCACCACCCCGCACGGCGGCCGGACATCGTGCCGCGATCACGCAGCCACCAACGACCCGGCGTGCGCGGCCCACCACACCGTCGGCCGAGCCCCGATCGGGACACGACGGGTCAGACCACGAATCCGACGACCACGAGAGTTCGGAGGATGACGATGACTGAGCGATCCACCCTGACCCGAGCACTGGTCGCGGCGCCCGCCATTGCTGCAGCCTTCGCCGGCGCGGGCCTCTACGTGGCCCAGACCCAACCCCTGGCCGGCATCGTCGAGGCCGGTCACCAGACGGATGCCACTCGCGCCCGAATCGCCGACCTCGAGGCACAGATCCAGCAGGACATGACCGCCGTCGACCAGTTGCGCCAGCGGCTCGACCAGCTACAGCAGACCTCCGAGGTCGCCGCGAGACCCGAGGCATCGCCCGCCACGCCGCCGGCAACCCGGTCCGGCAGCGTGTCGCGTCGGACGACCGACCGGACTGCGGCCCGCACCACCAAGAGAACCAGCTCCGGATCGACGCGCACGACGTCCAAGGCCGCCCCGAAGCCAGCCCCGAGAGCAGCACCCAAGCCGGCACCGAAACCCGCGCCCAAGAAGACCACCGCCCCGAAACCTGCTCCCAAGACCAACACGTCCACCGGGGGCTCGTGATGCGGCGTGCCGGCCAGATCCTCCTCGCCAGCCTCGGCGCAGGGATCTCGGTGGCGTTGATCGGGTGGACGGTACAACTGCTGTCGCAGCGCACCGCCTCGGCCTGGTTGTTCGCTCGGGCAGCGGGGTTGTGCGCCTACCTGATCATGATGGCGCTGGTTCTCGTGGGCACCGCACTGGCCGACCCCCGACGGTCCCGCCGCTCCTCGACCAGCCGGACGGCGCGCATCCGCCTGCACCTCGCTCTGGCCGTCTTCATGGTCTGCTTCACCGCCGGGCACATCGTCGTGCTCGCCCTGGACGAGAAGGCCGGCATCGGCTGGCTCGGCGCCCTCGTGCCCCTGGCGAGCAGCTACCACCCGGTGCCGGTCGCCCTCGGTGTGCTGGCCACCTACGCCGCCCTGATCGCCACCGTCACGGCAGCTCTCGCGGGGCACGTGCTGGGTCGGCACTGGGCGGTGATCCACCGCGCCGGGGCGCTGATCGCCCTGGCCACCTGGCTGCATGCCGTGCTGACCGGCACCGACAGCGACGCCCTGCAGTGGTTCTACGTGATCACCGGAGTCATGGTCGCGACTCGGGTGGCGCGACGCCACCTGGCCCTGGCCGGGCCGACCGCCGAACTGCACGCCACCTGGATCCCCTCGTGACCGGCGTCGGCACCATGGCGGAGCGCGGTGTGGTGTGTGGTGTCACCGTTCGGCCTGACCGAGCCGATCGACTGCGAACTGGACGGCGCGGTGCGCCTGCCCGCCCTCGCCGAGGACGCCGCCGCCCACCACCGTCACTTCGGATCCGCACCGACGCTGAGCCGCGGTGCCCTCACCGACCTCGTCGCGCGGGCCGCGCTGACCGGGCGCGGGGGCGCGCACTTCCCCGTGGCGCTCAAGTGGCGCGCGGTCGCGGCGTCCGAAGGCACCGCCGTGGTGGTGGCCAACGCCGCCGAGTCGGAGCCGGCGAGCACCAAGGATGCTGTTCTGCTGCAACGATTTCCGCATCTGGTCCTGGACGGTCTGGCCGCTTGCGCGCGAGAGCTCGGCGCCGACACCACGATCGTCTGGCTGCACGAGGGGGACGACGCCACGCTCGACGCGCTCCGTCGGGCCCAGGCCGAACGCCAGGGATCGGGCCCGACCGAACCCCGAGCACAGTTCGCCATCGGGCCGGCGCGGTATCTCACCGGGGAGTCCTCGGCGCTGTTGTCCGGCCTCAACGGCGGCACCGTCCTGCCGACCTTCCGCCGAGTTCCGGCCGCCCGCAGCGGATTCGCCGGCAGACCCACGGCGGTTCACAACATCGAGACGCTGGCGCGCGTGGCCCTGCTGGCGCGCGATCTGCCCGCCGCAGGCGGCCTGTTCACCGTGGTCACCGACCGCCGCACCGTGATCGACCCGGGCGGCACCGCCACGTTCGCCGACCTGCTGGGCCGGGCCGGGATCACCCGGGCACCGGACGCCGTGCTGCTCGGCGGCTACGGCGGTGCCTGGGTGCCCTGGAGCCGTCTCGCGGCGGCATCGGTCGACCCGATGGCCGTGCCCGGCCTCTCCGTGGGAGCCGGCGTGGTGATCCCGCTCGCCGCCGAGCAGTGCGGCCTGGCCACCACGGCGGCGATCGCCGGCTACCTCGCCGAGCAGGGCGCGCGCCAGTGTGGCCCCTGCCGGTTCGGCCTGCCCGAACTCGCCCGCCAGGTACACCGGCTGGCCCGCGGCGGCCGACACACGGCGTCCGCCCTGGCCGAGCTGGACGACCTCGTGGGCGAGGTCACCGGGCGTGGCGGCTGCGCTCACCCGGACGGGGCGGCCTCGGTGGTCGCCACGGCGGTGCAGGTCTTCACCGCCGACATCACCTCCCACCGCGACGAACGCCGCTGTCTGGGTACCGGCGAGGCCGCCGCGCTGCCGGGGATCACGCGATGACCGCCGCCCGAATGATCATCGACCCGATCTCGTGTCGCGGCGTGGGTCTGTGCGCCCATCTCGCGGAGCGCCTGATCCGACTCGACCGCTGGGGTTACCCCATCGTGTCGGCCGAGCCGCCGGCACCGGCCGACGAACGCCGGGCCCGAGCCGCCGAGCGGGCCTGCCCGCACCGCGCCGTACGGGTCGAGCAGGACGATCTGCCCGTGCCGCTCGAGGAATGAGCTCGCTCCGGCCGCCGCCTCGAGTCAGGATGTGCCCATGAGCGAGACCGCCGACGGCACCGAGAGCACCGAGCCCGAGAGCACCGAGCCCGAGAGCACCGAGGACGCCGCCCGCCGCAAGTTCCGTGAGGCGTTGGACCGCAAGAAGTTCGGCCATCACGGTCACGACGGGGGTGCCCACGACCCACGGTCGTCCGCGCCCCACAGCTCACCGGCCAAGCCGCAGCGCACGTTCCGGCGCAAGTCGGGCTGACCTGCCCGGGCCGCCTGCCTCGGCTCCGATCACCCCAACGGATCGGGGCCGTACAGGGTGCGAATCACGTCGGCCGCCAGTTCGTGGGCCTCGTGGCCCGGACGGCGTTCCCACGTGAGCACGAACCCCGCATCCCGGACGGCGACCTGTCGTTCGTCCAGGATCCGCCCGACAAGAGCCGCGTGGCGCGGCAGCCGGAAGCGCGCCCAGGTCGCGCCGTCCTGCTCGGACAGGAACCGATTCTGTTCATGGAACGCCAGGGCGCGGCAGGCCGTGAGCACGACATCGTGCTCGGTGCCGACGTGCAATCTCGTCTCCAGCTGCTCGACCCACTGACGGCGCACCCGCGCCCGCGGGATCTCACCGAACTGCTCGGTCACCGGCCGGCCACGCACCACGAGCCCGCACGCCCGGGTGATCGCCAACGGCAGCACCAGCTCCGGGCCGGCGGCACGGGGGGTGCGAGCGAGCGCGTCCTCGACCACGGTCAGCTCGAGCGGCTGCCCCTCCCACTCGGCGAACTCCTTGGCGAAGACCTCGAGCCGCTCCGGCGGAGCGCGGCGGACGACGATCAGGAGGTCGATGTCGCTCTGACCGGGGGTCCATCCCCCCAGGGCGATCGACCCGTGGACGTAGACCCCGACCTCCCCGGGGGCATCGCCGAACTCGGCGAGGGCCGCCGCCGTCACCGCCTCGACCGTCTGCCGCCAGGTCACAGCCGAGGATCTCCCTCGCCGCCCCGGCTGTCCAGCCGGTCAGGCGACGTGCGCGCCCACGTGCGTGCTCAACCAGTCCACCAGCGGCCGCATCGTCCACCAGTCCGCACGCACCCGATCGAGCGCAGCCGGACCGGCGAGCCAATCCGGTTCGCCGTGACGACAGCCGGCGGTCAGCGAGCGGTGCCGCAACAGCTCGACGCGAGCGTGGTCGGCCGGGACGCCCCGTGGCCGGGTCTTTGACAGGCGAGGGTAGTCAGAGCCGGACACGACGGAAGTTTCCCACTTTCACTCACCGTGGTATGCGATCGACTACTGTTCGTTACTTCGGCTGGGGGGGCCGTGACAATCATGGCGGGATCACCAGGGGGAGACACGTGGGGCGCAGAGCGACATCGCGGGCCGATGTCGAGGTCATCGACCTGCGTGACGGGCGTGAGGAACCTGCCGACGACGGGTCGGGACCCATCGAGGACGCCGTGTCGGTCAGGTCACACTTGGAGAGTGTTAACAAACCCCTGATGTTGACGCGTCCGAATTCGGGTGAAGTTCTCTCCGTGCACCCGTCCCGCCGAACCACCGCTCCCCCCGCTTCCCGTGGTCGACGAACCGTGGTGCGTGTCCCCCGCGCCGAACCCGAACCCATCGTGACCTCACGTCGGGAGGCGCGGGCGCGCGGCTCCCGTGCCGATGCCCGTGCCGAATCACGCACCGATTCCCGCACCGATTCCCGTGGCGCCCAGCACCGCCCGCCCACGCTCAGCGCCCCTGCCACCGGCAGCCTCAACCTGCCGACCGATGCGCCGCTGACCCGGTCCGAGGCGCGTCTGCGGTCACGCACCGAGGCCCGTTCCGAGCTCCAGCCCGAGGTCCGTCCCGAGCTCCAGGCCGAGGATGTGACCCCGACCCGCGCCGACGGTCGACGGGCAGGCCGGGCGGAGGCCGACCACACCCGCCACGCCAAGGAGCACCGCCGCCACCGCGCCACCCCGCCCGAGGTCGTCGCCACGCGGGTGGCGCCCCGGTCCGGCGTCCGCGAGCAACGCGCCGGACGGCGCCGCGTCGCGAAGCTGCGTGCCCTGGCCGCGATCACGCTCTCGGCCCTCGGGGTCGGCGCGGCCACCCTGACCTCCAGCGAGTTCGGCCGAGGTTCCGACGAGGTGGTGGCGGTCGAGCAGTCGACTGCCATGGCGGGCATGACGGAGTGGGACGAGCGTCACCCCCGCCCGCCACGCACCATCACCAACGACCCCTCGCAGACCGCGGACTCGACGGCCACCACGGCGCGCAAGCCCACCGCCCCGAAGAAGACGACCTCGACGGCCACCACCCGCAAGGGCGTGGTGCTCGACGGCCGCATGATGGGCGGCCTGTACAACGGCGCGTCCGGCCTGGGCGTGACGGACGGCAGCTTCCAGTCGTGGCTGGGCCAGCCGGTCACCTTGGCCGCGACCTGGGCCGACACCGATGACGAGGTGCAGCGCACGCTCTCGCCGTTGCAGGACGAGTATCGCGACTGGCAGGGCGGTCTGGACATCGCCGTCGGGGGCACCATCCTGGGCAGCGGCGAGAACTACGCCGAGGCCGCCAACGGTGCCTACGACGACCGGTGGCGTGCCGCCGCGAAGGTGCTCGCCGAGACCCGCAAGGGCAAGAAGGGCCCGACGTTCGCCCGTCCGTTCCACGAGATGAACTGCGACTGGTACGAGAACTGGACCGTCACCCGCGACAACTCCGCGGACTACAAGAAGGCCTTCGCCCGGTACGTGGGCATCCTGCGGGCTGCCCTGCCCGAGGTCTACATCGCCTTCTCGCCGAACTACGGCACCTGCAACGGGCTGCCGATCTCGCTGTGGTACCCCGGGGACGACGTCGTCGACGTCATCGCCCCCGACTACTACAACGACTACCAGGACCAGGCCAACGGCAGTGTCTCGGGCTGGAACGACGAGTCCGACACCTATGACAACCTCGGCAACCCGACCGGTCCGGAGGCATGGCGGCGCTGGGCAGCCCAGCACGGCAAGCCCATGGCCTTCCCCGAGGTGGGGCTGAAGCCCGCCAGCCAGGGCGGCGGCGACCGGCCGGAGTGGATCAGGGGCCTGAATGCCTGGCTGAACAAGCACGCCAACACGGCGACCTGGCAGATCGGGGAGAACATCCCCAAGGACGCCGCCGGCACGGTGCTCTACTTCGCCTACTTCAACGTCTGCCACGACGGCGACTGCCAGTTCACCATCCACGGCCAAGGCGCCAACCCGCAGTCCGAGCGGGTGTACGCGGACCTGAAGTGGGGGAACAACAAGATCGGCTGAGCCGGTCGGCCGGCCCGACAAACCGATCGGGATCGGCGGTCTACCGCTCGTCGGTGAAGGTGACGGTGACGTCGCGGAAGCCCAGTGACGTCAGCAACGAGGTGAGCATGGCGCGGGTATTGGTTCGCGCCCGCTGCTTCAACTCGTCGGTGCGCGCCCCGGCCTCGGCCAGCCTTGCCTCGGCGATCCGGTAGAGCTGCTCGGTGTTGGTGCCGCCGCCCTGGGTGTCGATGGCGTCCTGCAGCCGCTCCTTCAACCCCCGCCGGTGGTCGGCCACGTAGCTGCGGGCCAGGTCCAGCCGCGGGGCGCCGAGCGCCGGCCCCGGCAACCGGACCGTGGCCGCGGTGCGATCGCCGTTCACGCTGACGCTGCCCGAACCCAGCCCCGAGAAGTCGACGGTGGCATCCACCGATCCGGCGGCCACGAAGATCACCCGCTCACCGGCGAGGAAGGCCGGCAGGTTCGTGACGTCCTTCTCCTGGTCGATCACGATCTCGTAGTACCCGGACGCCGCCTGGTAGGTCTTCAGGTCACTGAGTTTGAGCACCACGGCCGGACCGGAGCGGTCGACGGTCTGCTCGTGGAACGGGTTGAGCCCCGAGACGGTGCGGCCCAGCACCCAGGTGAGGATCAGCGCGGCACCGGCGATGCCGATCGCGACGGCCACGACCGTTCCGCCCATGCGTGCCAGCAGGCTCGGGGAGCGGTCGTCGTCCAGGTGACCGTGCCGGATCGGACCGGTGTGATCCTCGTTCACCCCGGGGGCCGTCGGCGTGATCGCCGCCGACAACTCGTCGTCCCCGCCGGACGTCGCTGCGCTCGGCGGAGGTGTCGCGGGTGTCCCGTCGCCGGGCGGGGCGTCGTCCAGGAACTCGGTGGCCAACTCCTCCGTCCGCCGGCGGGCCACCTCGACGTCCGCCGGCGCGGGTGTCGTGGCTGGTTTGTCGGGCATGGCCCCTCCGGCTCGGTCTCAGCTCGGTCTCGCAGCCCCCTGGAGCGGCTCTGCCCCTCCAGCATGCCGTGAGCAACGGCGGCGGACCACCCGCCACTCGGTCGCGCAGCGCCACCGTAAGCTCACGCGTATGGCGTTGACGGCGAAGTACGCGACCACCTGCGGGGTGTGCGGCCAGCAGATCCGGCCGGGCGAACAGATCCGGTCGATGCCGAGCGGTTCCGCCGGACGCTGGTCCCACGAGACGTGCGCGGCCACCGAGGCACCGCCGTCGGCCGGGGTGACACCGTCGCCGACCGACACGCCCCTGGTTGCCCCCTCCGGAGCGCTCGAGGTCTACACGGACGGCGCGTGCTCGGGAAACCCCGGCCCCGGCGGGTGGGCCTGGGCGACCGCCGACGGCCGGCAGGACAGTGGCGGCGAAGCGCACACCACCAATCAGCGGATGGAGATCAACGCCGCGCTCGAAGCCGTGCGCAGCCTGCCCGGCGAGCTCATCGTGGTCAGCGACTCGACCTATGTCGTCAACTGCTTTCGCGATGCCTGGTGGCGCGGCTGGCTCGCCCGGGGGTGGCAGACCAGTGCCCGCAAGCCGGTGGCCAACCGTGACCTGTGGGAACCCCTGGTGGACGCCGTCCGCGACCGCGGCGATGTGACGTTCCGATGGGTGAAGGGTCATTCGGGCGACCCGATGAACGATCTGGTGGACCGGCTGGCCGTCGAGGCGGGCAAGCTGCAGATCAACCGTTGACCGAGCTTGCCGGTCCGCCACACGTTGGCGGGGCGAGGGCGCAGTGCCAGACTCGCAGGTATGAGCGAGACGCCGATTCTGGTCGAGGGATTGCGCAAGAGCTTCGGGGCCACCATCGCCCTCGACGGGCTCGATCTGCGCGTCGAGGCGGGCCAGGTGCACGGGTTCCTCGGGCCGAACGGATCGGGTAAGTCGACCACGATTCGGGTGTTGCTCGGCCTGCTGCGCAGCGACGGCGGCACGGCCCGGTTGTTCGGTGGCGACCCCTGGGCACAGGCCGAGAGCCTGCATCGCCGGCTGACCTACGTGCCCGGCGATGTCAGCCTGTGGCCCAACCTCACCGGTGGCGAGGTGATCGACCTGCTGGCTCGGCTGCGCGGGGGCATCAATCCCACTCGACGCGCCGAGCTGCTGGAGCGATTCGAGCTCGATCCGACCAAGAAGGGCCGTTCGTACTCCAAGGGCAACCGACAGAAGGTCGCCCTGGTCGCGGCCCTGGCCTCGGACGCCGAGTTGTTGATCCTCGACGAGCCCACCTCCGGGCTGGACCCGTTGATGGAGAGGGTGTTCCAGACCTGCATCGGCGAGATTCAGCGCGAGGGGCGCACCGTCCTGCTGTCGAGCCACATCCTGTCCGAGGTCGAGCAGCTGTGTGATCGGGTGAGCATCATCCGTGCCGGGCGCACGGTGCGCACCGGATCGCTGGACGAGCTTCGGTCCCTGACCCGGACGACGGTGCGCGCCGGCCTGGAGCGCGCGCCGGCCACCGCCGAACTGACCGCACTGGACGGCGTCCAGGACGTACACCTCGAGGACCACCAGGTGAGGCTGGCTGTCGATCCCGCACACCTCGGCGACGTGCTCGCCGTCCTGGGACGGTTCGGCATCCGCTCGCTGGTCAGCCAGCCCCCCTCGCTGGAGGAGTTGTTCATGAGCAGCTACGACAGCGCGGCGGCGCCGGTCACCCAGGAGGTGGCTCCATGACACCCCCGACACTCCCGACGGCCGAGTCGCCCGGGTCGGCCGGGGCCACCGAGGCGGCCACCGGCCCTCTGACCGCGACCACGACCCTGCTGCGGCTGGCCCTGCGACGCGACCGAGTACTGATCCCCTCGGTGACGGCCGCGCTCGTCGTCCTGGTGGTCAGCTCGGCCCAGGCCACGTTCGCCCTGTACAGCGCGCAGGACACCGCGAAGCTGGCCCGGGACGTGGCCGGAGTGGCCGGCAACCCGGCGTTCACGGCGATGTACGGGCCGATCGCGATGCCGCCGTCACTGGATGCCTTCGCGGTGTTCAAGACCGTGATGATGGGCGCGATCTTCCTCGCGATCGCGACAGTGTCGATCGTGCGCCGACACACGCGCACCGAAGAGGAGGAGGGCCGCTTCGAGCTGATCGGGGCCGGGGTGGTCGGCCGGTACGCGCCGCTGGCCGCGGCGTGCCTGGCCGCGCTGATCCTGGTGGTGCTCACCTGCACCCTGAACGCCCTCGGGATGCTGGCCCTGGGCATGGATCCGGCCGGCACCACGGCCTTCGTGCTGGGCTGGTTCGGGGTCGGGCTGACGATGACAGCCGTCGCGGCCGTGGCCGCCCAACTGACCGCGACGGCTCGCGGTTGCACCACGATCGCGCTGGCGACACTCGGTCTGTTCTTCGGGCTCCGCGCCATCGGGGATTCGGTGGACGGCGCCGCCTGGCTCGGTTGGCTGTCGCCCCTGGGCTGGCTGGTCAAGCTCCAGCCCTACGGTGGCAATCGGTTCGGCGTCCTGTTGCTGCCCCTGGTGGTCTCGGTGGCCCTGTTCGCCCTCGCCGTGGCCCTGCTGCAACGGCGCGACCTGGGCGCCGGGCTGGTGGCCGAACGGCCCGGACCGGACCGGGCCGGCCGCTGGCTGGGTAGCTCACTCGGCCTGGCCTGGCGATTGCAGCGGGGCAGCCTGCTCACCTGGACCGTGGCGATGATCCTGGTGGGCGGCCTGGTCGGATCGTTGGCGGCCAGCGTCGAATCGATGCTGAGAGACCCTGCCACGCAAGACATGTTGCGCCGGCTGAGCGGCAGCGACGTCACCGACCTGACCAGCCTGTTCCTGGCGGCCGAGTTCACGTTCGTGGGCCTGGCGATCGCCGGGTACGGCATTGCGGCCACGCTGCGGCTGCGCGGCGAGGAACGCGACGATCACACCGAGCCGGTGCTGGCCACGGCGACCAGCCGGTGGCAGTTCCTGGGTAGCCATCTGGTGATCGCCCTGCTCGGGAGCACGTGGCTCGCAGCCGTTCTGGGCGCCGTGGTGGGCCTGCTGCGCGGTCTGGCGACGGGCGACCTCGGAGGTCAGCTGGCGACCATGCTCGGGGCGGCGCTCGCCCCGCTGCCCGCGGTGTGGGTGTGCGTCGGCCTGACGACGCTGATCTTCGGGCTGGTGCCACAGTGGACGTCGACGGCCTGGATCCTGTTGGTGGCCTTCGTCGTGGTCGGCGAGTTCGGTGAGCTACTCGGCCTGCCCGAGGTCGTCCGCAGGCTCTCGCCGTTCGCCCACCTGCCGGCGCTGCCCGGCGGTGTGATCACCGTCCTGCCGCTGACCACCCTGGCAGCCGTGGCCGTGCTGACGCTGACCGGTGGGTCGACTGGATTTCGGCGTCGCGACGTGGGGTGAGCGACGGCGCGCCCAGGCGTGACGCGTTCAGCGGTGGCCGGTTTGGATCCGGGCCGTGTCGAGCGCCTCGTTCACCTCGGCGTCGCGCAACCGCTCCAGCAGCGCCTCGGGCATGCCCACGACCTCGTACAGGGCCGAACTCACCGCGTGCTCCGAGGCGCCGACGATGATCGCTCCCACGGTGGCCGCGAGCCGCCGGAAGGCGTGCCCGAGGGATTCGGCGATGCTGCTGTCGATTCCCGCCGCCGCCGCGTGCTCGGCGACGAAGGTCACCGTGAAATCGGCCATGGCGAGCATCATCGGATTGCTCACCCGCCGCACCACGTGCACCAGACCGACCAGGGCCATCCAGGCGAAGTAGTCCTGATCCAGCGGCCCGATCACCGTGCGCTGCCACCACTGGGCGAGGGTGTTCTCGCGAGCGGCCCGCTCACCATCGCGGAACACGCCGGCGGTCGGCGGGTGGGCGAAGACCGTATCGTAGAAGTCGGCCACGAGCCGATCGCTCACGCTCAGCAGCGCGTCTCGCTGGGACCTGATCAGCTCGGCATCGGCTGTGGTGAACCGGCCCGCCGGGGGCATGTCGGCGATCGCCGCCTCGGCGATCGCGGCCATGGTGTCCATGACCCCGCCCTCAGGTGAGCAACTGGTTGATCTTGACCGAGACAGCACGCGCCTCGATCCGCATCAAGGCGAGATTGGCATCGCTGGGGCCACACATCACCAGCACCGCCTGGCGGCCTGCGGAGTAGGCCACCAGATATCCGGAATCCCCCCGGACCACGGCCTCCTGGAAATCACCAAGGCTGATGCGCTGGCTGATCCGGGTACCCAGACCCAATGCGGTGGCGGCCATCGCTGCCACCCGGTCGGCGTCCGTTTCGGCGAAATCGTGCGCAACCGGCAGACCGTCCAACGAGGCGATCATCACGCCGTTCAACTCGGGGACGGCATGGCGCACGTCCTGCAGCAGCAGGTCGAGCAGTTCACCCTTGCCCCGCACGGGCACGTCGCCCGGCAGTGCGTGCCCTGGCTCGGTCATCTCGCTCCTTGCGACGTGCGGTTCCCCGCCGTTGGTGCTCGCCGAACAGTCCGTCTCAGCGTGGCGGACCCATTACTGACAGTTGTGATCGCCCGTCCGTCCGTGTTCGCCGATTACACGGATGACACAGCATGACCTGGGCTTGAATAGCATCGGGATCGTACAGCGATCCCGACCAATCCCGGGGACGCGAGGGGTGAGAGTGCGGTCCCACGACCCGATCAGCGCAGCGACCGACGCCAAGCGGCGGCCGGCACTGGCACTTGCCCTGCTGCTGCTCGTGGTGGGCGGCGGTTCGTGGTGGACCTCTCGCCAGATCGAGTCCGATGTGACCTCGCGGGCAACGGAAGCCGTGCGGGCCACCGATCCCACGGCGCACGTGCGGGTCTCCGGTCGGGACGTCATCGTGAGCGGACTGCAGACCCCCTTCGCCGGCGCGAACGACGTTGCGGCCCGAGCGGCCGAGGTGACCGGGGTGCGCCTGGTCGTCATCGAGCAGGCATCGGTGGCCACCGGCCACCTCGATGCCGCGAAGCCGACCCCAACGGACCCGGCGCCGGCGACGGCGACGACAACACTGTCCGCGGCGCCGTCCTCCTCGCCATCGTCATCCCCGTCGTCATCGTCATCCCCGTCGCCCTCGTCACCGTCGGTGTCGACCTCGCCATCGGGCTCGCCGTCGCCGTCCGGCACGGCATCCCCCGCCGGCGGCACCACTCCCGCCCCGGCCGATCGCTTCGTTCCGGTTCGGGTGCTGTTCGGCCAGGACGTCCATCGCCTCGACCGGCGGGCCATGGCCGCACTGAACCCGGTGGCGATTTACCTGAAGAATCACGCGAACGCCCGCATCGTGGTGCTGGGGAATTCCGACAGTTCCGGTTCGGCACGGGTCAACACCACCATCTCCACATTGCGAGCCGAAGCCGTCAAGACCTACATTTCGACCCGGGGGGTTGCGCCTGAACGGATTCTCATCAAGGTCCAGGGCGATTCCAAACCAGTGGCGTCCAACGCCACCATCGCCGGACGTGCGCTGAACCGGCGCGTCGATGTCTACCTCGAGGACCAGCGCTGATGACCGGATTCGCCTACCTGTTCACACAGGTCGCCGCCCTGGCCGCGCTGTCGGCCCTGGTGGGGCTGTTGGTGGGTCGCCACCTGCTGCCTCGGCGCCGGTCCTCGGCCCGACCACCTGCTCCGCAGGAGGCCCCGACGTCCGACGTCGGCACCAGCAGGTCATCCGGCCTCACCCCGGCCCACGGCCTCGACACCGATGATCTCGAACCGGCACTGTCGAAGCTCGAGCGTCGATTGCGGGCCTCGGAGGCCGAGGTCGACGACCTGCGTCGCGCCGTGGCCCAGGTCTCCGACCACAAGGACGCCGAGATGGGACGCATCGAGGTCGGTGCGATCCGTGCGTTGGACTCGGTGATCAGCACCCATCAGCAGCAGCTCAACGAACTGCAGTCGCAACTCGAGACCGCCACACGCACCGCGCGCGAGCAAGAGGAGCGCTTCGAGGCGGAGCGCTTGCTGGCCGAGCGGCTCCGCACCGTGATCTCGGCCCGAGACGAGCGGATCACCGAGTTGTCGAACCAGTTGTCGACCAAGGGATCGGCGACCGCGAACGGGCATCGCGACGACTCCGGCACCGACTGACCGCGCCGATCCGTCCGTCCTCAGAGCCGGCGGCAGCTCACCGTGAAGCCGTGCGCGCGCAGCCGGTCGAGGATCGCCGAGCCGAAGGCCGTGGCCGGTGTCAACACCCCGGCGCGATCGGGCAGGTCGTCGCAGGCCAGCGACAACGCGCTCTGGCCGAACATCACCGCCGTGCCGGAGTACCCGGGGTCGTAAGCCGCCGCGATCCGGGTCAGGTAGCGCGCCCCCGAGGTGGTGTCCGCCTCGATCTCGACCGCAAAGTGCCCGGCGCTCATGGTCTGATCACTCGGCCCCTCACCGGGCACGGGTAACACCCGATCGAGGACGGCGCGGGTGGGTCCGAACCGCAGCCCGCCGTCCAGCATCGCCTGAGCGATCGCCACGCCTCCGGCCAGCACCACGCCCCGCGCCCCCGACCCCGTGTCCAGCACCTCGTCATAGTCGAGGTGGCGGCCGTAGGACCAGCCGGTCAGCGCATTGCTGCGTCGCACGATCCGCGTGTTGAAGCCGGCCATGAGCGAGGGCACCGAGTACACCCCGGAGGCATCGGCCCGATCGATGGGCAACGCCCGCACCGCGAGCTCGAGTCGGTTCAGTCGCCCGTAGGTGTCCAGCCGCGACAGCCAGCTCGGGCGCGGTGCGGGGCGCCGGGGCCGACGCGCCCACGGACCGTTCGGGGCGGCGTCCGGTTCTTCGTGGCGTGCCGGGCTGAGCGCATACGGATCGGCCAGGATGCGGCGAGCACGGGGGCTGGCTGCCGCCGTGAGCGCCTGCTGCCGTGCCGTGTCGATCGTGCCCCCGCTGATCCCCCCGGAGAAGGCTCGGACGTGCAGGACGGCATGAGTGAGCTCGCCGGCGTCGTCGGAGGCTGCTCGGTGCGCCGTGAGCCACACGCCGAGATCGGAGGGCAGCGCCTCGAATCCGCACCCGTGCACGATGCGGGCGCGGGTGCGCTGGGCGGGCTTGTGGTTGTCGTCGATGCTCTGCCGGACGAAGAGCACCTCACCGGTGAGGTCGGTGTAGTGGGTACCCGCGGCAGCGCACGCTGCCACCAGCTCGTGGCCATACGTCACGTAGGGCCCGACCGTGGTGGCCACGACGCGCGCGCTCTCGGCCAAGCGCCTCATCTGGGCGGCGTCCAAGGCGTCGGCGACCAGCAGCGCCCAGTCGGCGGCCACCGCACCCAAGCCGTCCCGGACCTGTTCGAGCCGGTGCCGCGAGCGCCCGGCGAGCGTCACCCGCACCCCGGACGGCGCGTGGGTGGCCAGGTGCCCCGCCGTGAGCCGTCCCACGAATCCCGTCGCACCGAAGAGCACGACGTCGTGGTCACGGGCAGGGGAAGCCACCTGCCGAACCTAGCGAGTCCATCGCCTCCACGACAGGACATCGGACCGAGTGAGTCGTCACGGGACGAGCTCGGCATCCCGGTCGGCGGAGTCGTCCCAGCGGCCAGACCCGTGTCACCGAGACGGGGATCAGCCCGAGTGGGTGGTCACGCCGTAGCGGGCGCGGGTCGCCAGTGCCCACCGGG
Organism: Kineosporiaceae bacterium; assembly: GCA_016713225.1. Lineage (NCBI taxonomy): Bacteria > Bacillati > Actinomycetota > Actinomycetes > Kineosporiales > Kineosporiaceae > Kineosporiaceae bacterium. Next base: position 307,837 of record JADJPO010000001.1, on the reverse strand, counting down.
CTGCCGGCACCCCGGCGGCGGCCACCGCAGCCACCGACCCCGCCAGGATGTACCAGCCGACCTCGCCCAGACCGACGCACAAGGCGGCCACCAGTGGCGGACCGGCGATCCCGGGGATGGCCCAGCCCATGCCGGCCAGGGCCTGGTACTGGCCTTGCCGCTCGTGGGGGGCCAGCCCCATCTGCACCCCCCACTGGCCGCCGGAGCTGATCATCTCCCCGATCACGTGGGCGCCGGCGCCCAGGACCAGCAGGGCGATCCCCATCGCCACCCCGGCCGCACCCGGTAGCCAGGTGTCGGTGCGGGCGACCAGGCCGATCAGGACGAATCCCCCGGCGATCCACACGCCGCCGCGCAGCAGCGACCCGGCGGCCGTGGTGACCGAGTCGGATCGTCGCGACAGGCGCACCTGGAACAGCGCCACCGCCACCGTGTTGAGCAGCAACAGAACGGCGATCATCACCCGCGGCAGATGGGTTCGCTGGGTGAGGTAGAGCGCGATGCCCAACTCCATCACCGTGAAGTGCAGCGTGAACAGGCCCAACAGCACGGTGATCGCCACGAAGGGGCCGTCACGCAGTGCCGGGAACAGCGGCTCACCCACCTGGTGGGGAACGGCGGGCAGCGCGGGGAGCCGATACGTGACGACGGCCGCGAAGCCGGTGACGACGGCGTCCAGCAGGAACACCGCCACGTACCCCGAGGGCCGGTCGATCAGCAGGGCAGCGCCACCGGCGAGCGAGCCGAGGGCGATACCGACGTTGGTCACGGCCCGTAGATACGCTTTGAACAACACCCCTCGCCCGCCGCGTGCGATCTGCGCGATCACCCCTTGCTGGACCGCCATGGACGCCGTTCCGGCGACGTTCCACACGCTGAGCGCCACGACCAACCCGGTGACGGTCTGGGCCAGGGCAGGCAGCGCCGAGGCCACGGCCAGCAGCCCCAGCAGGATCACCAGGACGCCGCGCGGGCCACGGGTGTCGGCCAACCGGCCGGCGGGCAACTGGCCCGACAACCCGATGGCCGTCGACACCGCCATGGCCAGGGCGACCTGAGCCGCGGTGAGACCCACGACACGTGTGAAGTAGACCGCGCTCGTGGTCATCACAGCGCCACTACCGAAGCGGTTCGCCAGTTGACCCAACGCGAGAATGCGCAGCTCGCGATCCACGGGGACACCCCGGTGGGTCAGCCTCCCCGGAGCCGGCTCGTCCATTCACCGCACCGTAGTGGCTCACTCCCGACGGGGCGTCGCCCCACCACCAGCCGTTCGCAGGCCGGCAGTTAAGGTGGACCTCACCTGTGTCGCCCAGCGCGGCCGATCCCCCGACAGTTCGAGGTCTCGCGTGTCCACCGCTGCACCTGCTCAACCTGTCTACCCCGAGAAGATCGACGCTGCCGTCCTCAAGGTGGCCGGCGTCGTCGTCCTGGGCGCGATCATGTCGATCCTCGACATCACGGTCGTCAACGTGGCGCTGCCCGTGTTCCAGACGATCTTCGCCTCGGACGCCGCGAACCCGGTCGCGTATTCGACGGTGGCCTGGACCGTGACCGCATACACCCTCTCGCTGGCCACGGTGATCCCGTTGACCGGTTGGGCCGCAGACCGTTTCGGCACCAAGCGGCTCTACATGCTGGCCGTCGTCCTGTTCACCGCAGGCTCGGCACTGTGCGCCTCGGCGTCCAGCATCGAGATGCTGATCGGCTTCCGGGTGCTGCAGGGTCTGGGTGGCGGCATGTTGATGCCGCTGGGCATGACGATCATGACCCGGGCTGCCGGGCCGGCCCGGATGGGCCGCCTCATGGCGATCCTCGGCGTCCCGATGCTGCTCGGACCGATCCTCGGTCCGATCCTCGGTGGCTGGCTGATCGAGCACGCCAGCTGGCACTGGATCTTCCTGATCAACGTGCCGATCGGCCTGGTCGCCGTGATCTACGCCAGCGTCGCGCTGCCCCGGGACCACACCGAGCCCTCGGAGTCCCTCGATGTGCTCGGCGTGGCCCTGATGTCACCCGGTCTGGCCCTGTTCCTGTTCGGGATCTCGTCGATCCCGATGAAGGGCACCATGAACGCACCCCGGGTCTACATCCCGATGGCGATCGGCGTCGTCCTGATGGCGGCGTTCGTCTGGCACGCGTTCCGCCCGGCGCATCCCCTGCTCGACCTGCGACTGTTCCGCAACCGCAATCTGCGGGTCGCCACGATCACGATGTTCCTGTTCGCCGCGGCATTCTTCGGTGGCCTGCTGCTGGTGCCGACCTACTTCCAGCAGATTCGCGGTGAGTCGACGCTGCACGCGGGGTTGCTGGTGGCGCCGCAGGGCATCGGGGCGATGCTGACCATGCCGATCGCGGGCGCCCTGGTCGACAAGATCCCGGTGGGACGCGTGGCTCCCTTCGGCCTGCTGCTGATCATCGGTGGCATGTTCGGGCTGACCCAGGTCGAATCCACGACCGAGTACTGGAAGATCATCGTCCCGCTGTTCGTGATGGGCATGGGCATGGGCGCAACGATGATGCCGATCATGACCTCGGCCATGAAGACGCTGACGTCGCACGAGGTGGCGCGCGGTTCGACGTTGATCAACATCGTGCAGCAGATCGCCAGCTCGATCGGGGTGGCGATCATGTCCGTGCTGTTGACCAACGCGCTCAAGGACTCTCCGCTGGCGCTCCCGGCGATCGGCTCGTGGCGTGATCCTTCGCTCGCCGAGAAGATCGGCGGCCCGGCGGGCGTGGCCAAGGGCCTCGCCGAAGCCGCCGGGGCGTTCTCCAGCACCTTCTGGGTGGCGGCGTTCATGGTCACGTTGACCCTGGTCCCGGCGCTGTTCCTGCCGCGCAAGCGCGAGGAGTCGCACCTGCTGGACGACGTCGAGCCGGGCTCGGCATCGGTGGTCATGCACTGAGAACCGGGGTACGTGAGACACCACCTGATACTCGGCCCACCCAAGCCATCGGCGCCTTCATCTGGCAGCCGGAGCGGGGCTCGGCAGCGGGAACCGCGTGAAGAAGTAGTAGGACCGGCCAGGGGGCCAGATGTTCTGCTCCTCGTCGGTCCAGGTCGACGAGACGGGATCCGCGGTGAGGGTCACCGAGTGAATCGTCGTACCGTAATAGGACATGATCGATGCCATCGGGGGCACTGGGTCGTCGAGGCGTCGGGTGTGGGTGCGCAGCACCACAACCAGGTAGGTCGGTCGGTGTCCACCCGCCGTGGTTCGACCGCGGAGCGGCGCGAGGTGCTTGGCGGCGAGCGCCGATCGCGGGTCCATGAGCTGACTGGCGTAGGACTCGATGTCGCGCGTTGCCATCGCCTCGATCTCCTTGGCCTCCAGACGGCTCAGCCAGGCGTCGAAGGCGGCGAGCGCCACGGCTGACAGGACGCCCACGCCCGCCTTCAGTCCCGCCTTCGGCAGGATGCGCCGCGTAGACCCCGTGATCGTGCTGCCGCCGCCGGCCCCGGTGGGCGCCACCGCCGGCTTCGCGGCGGGGGGGAGGACCACAGGCTCGGCGGGACCGGTCCGTGCCGCAGGCGTCGGTACGGGCGGCTGAATCCGACGGGCGGGGAGGTGGGGATTGGAGAAGGTGGCTGAGCCGAACCGGACCTCCCGGACCGGAGACCCCCGCTGAAAGAAGATCCGGTTCATCGACGTCTGGACGGCCTCGCTCGGCCGTTGCGCGAAGGAGACGACGATCGTGTCCGCCTCCGACAGGTTGGCGGCGTTGCTGATTGCCTGCTTGACGCAGTCCTTGGCGACGGCGCGCGCCTGGGCCGGCGTGCGGTTGAGCAGGTTGTGCGACTTGAGGTTGATCCGAAGGACCTCCAGAGTCCCGTCCTTGTTCCGCCTCGTCACCGAGTAGTCGGGTTGTGCATATCGGTCCCGCCCGGGTTGCAGGTCCATCCCCGGCAGTTCCTTGTGCCCGGCAACGTGCTTGCCCTGCGCCTCGGCGCCGGGTGGCGTGCGCTGCAGCTCGTCGAAGTGGAACTGCCGGGCCACTCGATCCCTCGTCGACATCCGCTTCTGCCAGAGGAGCCTTCGGAACCGCTCGAGGTCGGCCGCCTTGCGCGCCATCGATCTCTGGTTGGCGCCTGGCCGCCGGTACTCCCGCTCCAACGCCGACAGCTGCCGCTCGACGTCCGCATCGCTCAGCTGTCCCAGATCCTTGCCTGCCGTGGCTCGCTGCCTCCGTCGTTCCTGGGTCGCCGCCTTCTGCTGTCGCCTGCGGATCCGGGCGTCGTCGTCGGGTTCACGGGCGACCGTCAGCGGCGTCTCGGCGGCAGCACCCGTCGTCGCGCGCGCGAGTCCGGCAACGGCGCGATTGCCGGCGAGGCGCTGAAGGGCCATGAGCGACCGACGGCAGCCGCCTGTGACCGCCAGCCGGTCGGGCGGCAGCCGGTCGGGAAGAACCAGGTGAAGGGATCGCTCCTCAGCCGATGGCTTGGGGTCGTGCCGTGTGACGGGTGTCGCGACCTCCTGCGCGGGAGTCCGGGGCTTCGCCATGCGCCGCGGATCGGCCATGATCATCACCGACTCTCGTTCACTCCCTCACCATGACCACGGCTCCCGCCCGACGCAACACCGTCCGCGCGTCGTCCGGGGCATCCGTGGCTGCCCCCTCGGGCAAAGCGATAGATCACTCTGGTGCGCGTCGCCGACGCCACAGGGCCTCGCGGCCGTGGCCGCAAGGCCCTGTAGCGTCCCGGTGAGCGTCAGGAGATCTTGATCTCCACCCGCCGGGCCTTCTGCAGGTCCGAGCCGGCCTCCACGCCCTTGGCCTGCAGGGTGTAGGTGGCCGACTTCGCCCCGGCAGCCTTCAACGCGGCCTCGACCGCAGCAGCCCGGCGCTTCGACAGCGCCAGGTTGGCCTGGGCGTTGCCGCGGACGTCGGCGACGCCGGTCAGCTGCACCGTGACGTTCGCCGGGATTGCCGCAGCAGCCTTCTTGATGACCGCGGCCGCGTCCGGACGAATGACCGCCGAGCCGGTGTCGAAGTAGACCACGAAGGTCTGGGCCGCCGTGGTGCCGGCTGTGCTGCCGCTGCCCGAGTCGGTGCTGGGGGACGCCGACGGAGCCGGGGCCGCACTGGCGTCGTCCGTACCCCCCGCTCCGGACGCCGACGCGGCACCAGTGGAGGCGCCGGAGGGCGTGGCCATCGAGTCGTCACCCGTGGCGCCCGCCGAGGCGCCGGCGTCCGCGCTCACCGAGGCGCCATCGCTGGAACCGGCCGCCGCTCCACTCGCCTCGCCCGGCGTCGCCGCGCCGGTGGCGCTGACGGACGACCCCGACCCGGACGTCGCAGCGGTCGTGCTCGCGTCATCTCCGCCGCAGCGCGAGAGGCCGAACCCGATGGCCGCCACGCCGATGACGGCGGGTACGGCCCACTTGAGCCAGCCGGCACCACCGCGGCCGGCGGCGCCGGCGGCGGCGGCAACTCCGGCACCGCCCGCGGCGCGCCCGGCACCACCCAGGGCCGCACCGGCCGCGCCGGCCGCTGCACCGGCCCCCTCGATCCCACCGAGCACCGAGCCGCTCAGACGGGTGAACAGCCCGCGCAGCCATCCGGCGTCACGAGAACGGATCCGCGCCGGCAGGTCCGCCCACTCCGCATCGGACAGGTGGGGCTTCAGTGCGTCCAGCGCACCCTCGTCGTACTGACGCTGTATTCCCTCGAAGTCACCGGCCGCGACGCGGCGCAGGAGGTCTGTGATGAGCCCAGGAAGATCAATCATGGTGGTCAGCTATCCAGCTCACCGAGCCCCGGCGCAAGCCTTCACCACCACCGCGTGTCACACAGCCGATCGTTTCGCCGGAAAGATCCCTGTATCTGTCGCCGCACGTGATGAGAAGCACAGGATCTCGACCGACCCGACCGATCACCGTGACCGACCGTACTGACTGACGAGACGCCAAACCCGTTGCGCTGGAATGCAATCGGAGATGTCAACGGGACAGCGGACGCCGCCAGACATTCGTGTCACTCGGACAGCGTTCACCCGGGCTGCGCGCGCTGTGCGAGTCAGAGCACGTAGGTGGCGATCAGATGACCGAGCCATCGCACGTCGTAGTTGCCCTTGAACTCGAGCCGCACCTTACCCAGACCGCTGAACCACAGCTCGAGCTCGGCATCCAGGTCGAAGGTTCCCGCGGTCTCGATCGAGAACGCCTGCACCTTGCTGTACGGCAGCGATGTGTAGTCACGCTTCTTGCCGGTCATTCCCTGCACGTTGACGGCGATCATCCGCTTGTTGGTGAACACCACGAAGTCACGTACCGCCTTGAAACACGCCAGGATCTGCTCCCCCTCGATGATGAGCGGGGCCACGGCGGGCGCGATCGCCTCCGGCGCCTCTGGGCTGAGCCGGAACACCGATCCGTTCGTGAAATCGATCATCTCGACATCCTTCTCCCGGGCCGGTACTGCCGTGGATGCCCACACAGGGGCACAGCATCGTGGTCGAGCCGGAGCTGCGCGGCGGGAGCCCTCGATGGCCGCAGGAACCCACCCCGGACAACTTCGCACTCACCACCAGCACCCCCGGCCGTCCGGCGCACTGGCCAACTTCGACCCGCTGGTGCCCGGCTGATCAAGGAACACCTCGGGACACCCCGCCGAGTCGTCATCAAGGGCCACTTCGGAAAGACGTCGGCGCATACCTGCGCAGATAGCTGGTCGCAACGCCCGGTTTCGACATGACAAACACACTTCCCACGACAACTTAACGTGCTATGTTGCATTTCGCAAGTCAACTGCCGCGAAATTGGGAGGCATGCAATATGTCTGTGCGCAAAATGAAACCGAAGTCCAGTTTCGCCAAATTCCTCGCTGTCGTTGTCGGGATGGCTGGAATGATGTTGGCATTTCCGGCACCTGCCAATGCTGGGTTTCTCTGTAACACTATCGGCAAGTGCGGAACGATCTCCGTGAGTGGTGGAAATCGCCCGGTCCTTGTGGCCTGCAACTGGTCTTATCGAGTCGACGACGTCCTCGTTTACTCGGGGCAAGTCTCATACAACAAGTTCACGTCGCGCGGCGCACGCTGTACCGACGCAGACGGCTATTGGGTACCCCCCACCGGAACGCTATGTCGCTGGGTATACGCGCCACACGGGATTGCTGAGTGCGTCAAACAATCGGCTGGTTGGCATAAGATCAGTGACAACGAACGTAGTGTCACGCTCAGGTCCTCCAGCTAGCGCCGTGACCTATTGGCAATAGCTCTTCTCCACAGCGGCGCACTGGCAGGCCCCCATGATTGAGGGCGCTGGTCAACTCATATCTCGTTTTCCGATGACGTCTCGCGCCCAATGGGGGCTCCAACCTCGAGCCGTACCCCAAGGGGGATGAACAGTGAGCATCGTGGTCTCCTACGGACCAGAGGGCCGCGGCCGCGGTGGGCTGGAGCTGGCCCGTCTGCTGAGCGATTCCTCCGGCCAGCCGGTGCTCATCTGCTGTGTCATCCCCGACCGATGGCAGGGCATCGGCGGAATGGTGGAGATCGACCGCGACTACCAGGACTACCTGCAGAGTCTGGCCCACGCGGCGCTCGACCGTGCCCGCGAGGCCCTCGGCCCGGTGACCGCGGGGGTGGATGTCCAGGTGGTCACTGCCCGGTCTGCGCCGGCCGGTCTGGTCGAGGTCGCCGAACGGAGCAAGGCCTGGATGCTGGTCACCGGCTCTTCGGCCGACGGCAGTTGGGGCCACGTCGCCCTGGGCAGCGTGACCGACCGGCTGCTGCACAGTTGCCCCGTACCCGTGGCGATCGCACCACGGGGCTACCGCTGTCACTCAGGGCAGACGATGCGGCGCATCACCGTGGCCGTCGACGGCAGTGAGTCGACCGGCGCCGTCCTGCGCAGTGCGGCCGAGATGGCCCGGGGTGCCAACGCCCGTCTGCGGGTGGTGACCTTCGCCGTCCGGACTCGCACGATGTACCCACCCGAGCTGGGTCTGCACATCGAGGAACGCGTGATCGCCGCCTGGCGACAGCAGGCCGCTGCCGTGGTGGACGCGGCGATCGCCGAGTTGCCCGCAGATCATCGAGGCGAGATCGAGCAGGTGGTCGCCGAGGCCACGACCTGGCGCAACGCCATCGAAGAGCCCGGCTGGGCCGAGGGCGACGTCCTGGTGCTCGGCTCGAGCACCTCGCAGTCCCTGGTCTCACGCGTGTTCCTGGGCTCGACCGCCACCCGCATCCTGCGGTACTCGCCGGTGCCCGTGATCGTCGTCCCCTGACCGTGATCATGCAATCCGTGCACGTTTTGTGCACGGATTGCATGATCACGGCGAGTCAGCCGCCGACGTGCACCTGCGGACGACGTCCCGGATCGGGCTCGGCACGGCGCAGGATCTCGTGGGTCAGTGGGGGGATGTCGCCCTCGCCCGCGAGCAGGAAGCGCAGGGCGTTGGCTCCCGGATCACGCTCGCTCCACTCGAAGTAGGCATGCGGCGGCTCGGTCGAACGGTTACGCACGTAGAGCAGGACGGCGGCCAGCACGTTCGGCACACTGACCCCGGTCGCGCGCAGGATCTTGTGCCGTCCGACCGTCACCGCGGTCAGCGGCACCGGGGCGGTGAAGTCACTGGCATCGGTCACCTCGACCTCGAGGAAGGTGACCTTGTGGCGCCGGGTGAGGTGGTTGTCGACGCGCACCTCGAGCGCCTTCTCGCGGTATTCCTCGGTGTCCCCCGCATCGAGGCGGTTGGCGATGAAGCGCACCGGCTGCTCGCCGTCCACCAGACCCACCAGGAGCGCCTCGGCCGCCTCGTCCGGCACCACCCGCGGAACCCGCAGCTCGGTGCTCCGGGTGACCCGCGAGATCAGACTGACGATGAGGATCATCACGACGAACACGGCGGCGATGACCAGACCCTCTGGGCGCTCCGCAACCGTGACCACGCTGGTGTAGATGAAGATCAGGCTGACCACGGCGAAGAAGGCGGCGGTGCCGCGGTGGCCCCGTCGCAGTTCGGTCAGGAACACGGCGACCGCCGCCGAGGTCATCAACGCCAACACCCCGGTGGCGTAGGCGCCCGCCTGCTCGTCGACGTTGGCCTGGAAGAAGAGCGTCACCAGGATGGCGACAAGGCTGAACACGACGACCAGCGGGCGGGTCGAGCGAGCCCAGTCCGGGGCCATGCCGTAGCGCGGCAGGTACCGCGGCACGATGTTCAACAGACCGGCCATCGCCGAGGCCCCGGCGAACCACAGGATGCCGATGGTCGCGATGTCGTAGGCGGTGCCGAAGGTCTCCCCCAGGTTGGCGTGAGCGAGGTAGGCCAGCGCACGTCCGTTGGCCTCACCGGCCGGCGCCCCGTTCTCCGCGGCCAGGAACGCCTCGCGGGGGATCAGCAACGTGGTGACCAGCGACGAGCCGATCAGCATCACGCTCATGATCGCTGCAGCAGTGGTGAGCAGCTTGCGGGCGTTGCGAATCCGCCCGATGGGGTTGGCCCGGGTGTCCGTGGCGTCGCCCTTGACCAGCGGCATCACCACCACGCCGGTCTCGAAACCCGACAGGCCCAGCGCCAGCGCGGGGAAGACCAGCAGCGCGGCGCCGATGATGCCCAACGGCGAGGAGTGATCGACCAGCATCGCCGCCTGCCAGTCGTCGAACAGGTCGGGGTGCGCGAACACCCGTTGCAGACCGTCGCCGATGACGATGGCCGACAGTCCCAGATAGGCGATCACCAGGATCACCGCCAGACCGATGGCCTCCTTGAATCCCTTCAGGAACACCGCCGCCAGCGCCAGCAACAGCACCAGCGTGACCGCCACCTGGTGACCGGACAGGGCCGACTTCAGGTGCGGATTCTCGATCATGTGGGCGCTGGCATCGGCCGCCGACAAGGTGATGGTGATGATGAAACCCGTTGCCACGAAACCGATCAGGGTGAGTACCAACAGTTTGCTCGGCCAATACGACAGCAACCGCTCGAGCATCGACAGGCTGCCGTCACCGTGGGGACTCTCACCGGCCACCCGGCGGTACATCGGCAGCGCCCCGAACAGGGTGATCAGCACCAGCACCACCGTCGCGATCGGCGCCAGCGCGCCGGCAGCCAGAGCCGCGATGCCGGGTTGATACCCCAGGGTGGAGAAGTAGTCGACACCCGTCAGGCACATCACCCGGAACCAGGGCTGCACGTGCTGGTGCTGTGCGGCCTCCTGCTCGCTCTCGTAGAAGCCCCCGTCGGGGTCGGCGTCCGCAGCATCGACGAACCAGCGCCGGAACCGCTCGGACACCGAGGCCGGGGCCGCCGGGGCCGGCTCCGGGACGACTGAGGGCGGAGTGTCCATGGTCACGGTCGGCCATCCTACGGATGGCCGATCAGCTCAGCAGCTGCCGCGCCGCCTCGACGCCGGACAGCATCGCGCCCTCGACCTTGGCATCGCCGAAGCCGTCCCCGGCGAACACCAGCGGCGGCGTCCCCATGGCCCGCAGGCATCGTCCCGGATGCGTCACGACGGGCCGGGCGTAGCGCCAGCGCTGCAGTTGCATCAGTGCGGGCCATGGCTCGGCGTCCCCGTAGCGAGCCAGCTGGGCAGCGGCGAGCAGATCGGCGGCGACGTCCTCGATCGAGGCATGCCACGCCTGGGCGCTGTACCGCGCGTCGGCGTGGATCGTGAGCACCGGGCCGGGGGACGTGCCCTTGACCTGGTTGTCGGCCAGCCACTCGATCGGCCCGGTGGCCGGGTCGATGGCGCCCGGCACGGGCAGGCCCGACGGGCCGGTCAACGGCACCAGCAGGGCCAGGCACGGGTCGTATCGGACGGCGCGCAACGCGGCCTCGTCGGCCGCCACCAGTTCGGTGCCCCCCGCGACCAGCAGGTCGAGGGACTGCGGCACCGGCGGGGTGAGGATCAGGGCGTCCGCGTGGTGGGTCAGGCCACCGGCCGCATCGGGGCCGGTGTCGATGCGCCAACCGGCGTCGTCGTGCCAGATGGCCCTCACCGTGGTCTGCAGCCGGACGTCGAGCCCGGCCGCCAGGTGATCGGCGAGGGCGCGCATCGAGGGGACGCCGCGATAGCGCGGGTGCCCGTCGGCGCTCGTGTCGTCCGGCAAACCCCCGGGGCCGACCTGGCCGTGGAACCAGGGCATCACCAGGCCCAGCGCCTGCCACTGGGCGACCAGCGCGGCGAACTCGGCGGTGTGGGTGGTGATGAACTGCGCCCCGTGATCGGCGGTGAGGCCCGATCCGGGCGGCTGCTCGGGGTCAGCGAGGCTGCGGGTGGCCAGCCGTCCGCCGGCGTAGCGGCCCTTGTCGAGCACCACCACCTCGTGGTCGGCGGCCAGGGAGCGTGCCGCGGTCAGCCCGGCGACGCCCGCCCCGACGATCACGATGCGCCGGCGCGGGCGCAGTGGGCTGGTCACGAGGCCGTTCCCTGATCGTCCACCGGGCCACGGTAGGGCTGTCGCCGCGGCACGGCAGGTCGGAGGTAGCGGACGTCGGGCTCGCGCTCCTCGTTGCCCTGACCGTCGGTGAACTCGACGGCGGTGAAGCCGTGGCGCTCGTAGAACCTGCGTGCGCCGGCGTTGACCTGGAACGTCCACAACTCGAGGCGATTCGGGTGACGGGCACCGGCCACGGCGAGCAGGGCGGAGCCGATGCCGCGGCCCTGCGCCGACGGGTCGACGTAGAGCTGGTGCACCCAGTCGTCGTGCGTGGTGAGCAGGCCGACCACGGCCCCGGCGTGGGCCCGAGCATCGCCGGCGGACTCGGCCACCCACGTCCGGTCCCCCGGTAGCAGGATGTCGCGGACCCAGCCGCGGACCTCGTCGTCCGGGTGCGCCCGACGTACGCTCGCCAGCGCGGATTCCCAGGCGCGCAACCAGACCGTGGCCACCTGCTCGGCGTCGTCGGCCGTTGCCGGGCGAATCACCACCCCATCGTGGTGCGGCACGAAGGCACCCGAGACCAGCTGGGGCACGATCGAACTCGCATCGCACTCCGCGGCGATGTCGAGGTCCGGCGCATCCCCGCGACCGGCCAGCTCCCGGCCACTCGCCGAGTCGCCGATCGCCGCCCGTAGCAGCGAGGCCTGACAGGTCGGGCCGGGTTGTGCCGCGTCTCGGGGGGCAAACCCGGCCCTACCCACCGCCACCTCCCGCCAGGACGCCACGGCCAGGCGTGCCTCGAGGGACAGGTCGTCGTGGCCGGCCTCGACCAGCGCCGACAGGATCGCGCCGGCGCCGAGCAGGTCTTCGGCCGCGGGACGCAGCGTGCCGTCCGGCCATCGCTCGCCGGCCGCGAGTATCGCGATCGATTCGCCGGCGTCCAACAGGGTGGCGAGCCGGCGAGCGACCGCGCTGCGGTTGCGCAGGCACCCGGCGAGCACGTCGACCCCGTAATCGGCCAACGCAGCGCTGATCGTCGCGCCGTTGGGCGAGGGCAACAGCACGCGTCGGGTGCTGGCTGCGTTGCGGCGCAGGGACTGCGGCGACAGCGTCACGGCGGCCGGGTCGAGCCGTCCCCGGTCACGGTGGGCGGCCGGCGTGGCGCCGAGCGCCCGGGCCGCCCGCACGGCCTCGGTGGCGTCGGTGGCCCCGGGCTCGAGACGCCATGGCCAGGGGTGGACGACGATTCCGGCGTCGGCCGCCACGCTCACCGCAGTGCTGAAGCTCAACACGTCCACGATGACGCAGGCGCGCACCTGATCGGCCAATGCCGACGCCCCGGCCCGGCCCCACTCGAATCGGATCCGATGGCCGGTCTGATCGGTGAACCGATCGGTGGTCGCCATGCCCTCAGCCTGACATCCGGCACCGGGACGGCGGGCGGGCAGCCGGCGGCAGTGGGCACTAGCGTGGCCGCATCCACGACGAGAGAGGCACTATGAGCGAACGCGATGACCTGATCGAGGCCCTCGGCAAGCAGCGGTTCTTCCTGCGGCACACCGTGCAGGGGCTCACCGACGACCAGGCGCGGTTGCGCCCGACCGTCAGCCAACTCTGCCTGGGCGGGTTGATCAAACACGTGGCCGCGACCGAGAGCCGCTGGATGGAGTTCGTCCTCGACGGCCCGGCGGCGATGGCCGTTCCGAACGCGAATGACCCGAACACCGACTGGAGCGAGTGGACCAACCTGTTCCAGCTCCTGGACGACGAGACCCTCGACGGCGTTCTGGCCGAGTACGAGAAGGTGGCCGCGCGCACCGACGAACTGGTCCGCACCCTGCCCGACCTGGACGCCGCCCAGCCCCTGCCCGAGGCCCCGTGGTTCCCGCCGGGTGCCCGTTGGTCGGCCCGCCGGGTGCTGCTGCACCTGATCGGCGAGACCAGCCAGCACGCCGGGCACGCCGACATCCTGCGCGAGAGCATCGACGGGCAGAAGAGCATGGGCTGAGGGTCTCGGTCTCACCCGAGATCTTCCCGCCGGCGCCTTCGGCCACGGGCCATACTCCAGCCATGACACGGGAGCCCGCCGAGCTCATCACCCACGTTCCCCTCCGGCGGCCGCTGCTGGCGCGCGACCGGCACGAGGAGGGGCGGACGGCCACCCCACTCGAGTTGCTCTTCGACCTGGTGTTCGTGGTGGCGATCGCGAGCAACGCCGCACAGCTTCACCACGGCATCACCGAGGGCCACTACGACACCCTGGTCGGCTACACCATGACCTGATTCGCCATCTGGTGGGCCTGGATGAACTACACGTGGTTCGCGTCGTCCTACGACAACAACGATGTCGGCTTCCGACTGCTCAGCTTGTTGATCATGGCTGGGGCGTTGATGCTCGCCGCGGGCGTTCCGGACATCTTCGCCGACGGCCAATCCGTGATCGTCGTCCTCGGGTACGCCGTGATGCGACTCGGCATGGTCGGCTTGTGGCTGCGCGCCGCTGCGGCCAACCCCGCCGGACGACGCGCCGCCCTCACCTATGCCGTGGGCATCACCGCGGTACAACTGGTCTGGGTCGCCCGACTGGGTGTGCCGGACCACTGGCTGGTGATCACGTTCTTCGCCTGCGTCGCCCTGGAGCTGGCGATCCCCGTGGTGGCCGAGAGCATCGGCGGATCCAGTACGTTCCACCCGCGCCACATCGCGGAGCGCTACGGCCTGTTGACCCTGATCGTGCTGGGTGAGGTGATCCTCTCGTCGGTGCAGGCCGTGCAGGGGGTGATCTCGACGCCCGACGGGTTCGGGTGGCCCATGGTGCCGCTGGTGATGGGTGGCCTGCTGCTGGTGTTCGCCCTGTGGTGGTTGTACTTCGCGCGCGAACACCACGACATCGTCGACAACCCCCGCACCGTCTGGATCTTCGGCTATGGCCACCTGCCGATCTTCGCCTCGGCGGCCGCTGTCGGGGCCACCCTCGCCGCCGGCGTGGATGTCGCGCAGCACGAGGCCCACACCAGCGCTCGGGTGGTGTCACTCCTGCTCGCGACCGCCCTGGCCATCTTCGTGCTCTTCCTCGGGTTCATTCGAGCGGCCCACGAGCGCAACGGGTTGCATGACCTGCTGCCGCCCGCCGTGGTCGCCGCCGCGGTGTGGGCCATCGCAGCGCTCGGGCTGCCGATGGGGTGGTCGGTGCTGGCGATGGGCCTGGTGCTCACCGGCGACGTGGCGCGGCACGTCTGGTGGCCCACGCAGCGGAGCTGAGGCCTCAGCGGGATTGCGCGTCGCGCCAGGCGATCCAGCGGCGCAGGTTGGTGGTGTCGTAGTCCGGACCGCCCGCACTGATCGTGATGAAGGTGGCGCCGGCCTGCACCAGGCCGGTGGCGACGTCGTCCGGGGCCTGGCCCTGGTTCAGCCCGACCGAGATCTCGATGTCGGCGACGTCGCGACCTTCCGCGGCGCAGTGCTCGGCGAGCACGGATCGCTTGTGCCGCAGCTCGTCCGGGGTGCAGAAGCTGTGCCAGATGTCGGCGTGACGGGCCACCAGGCGCAGCGTCTTCTTCTCACCACCTCCGCCGATCAGGATGGGAATGCGCCGAACCGGCTTCGGGTTCAACGCCTCCCAGCGTCGCTCGATCCGGGGTAGGGCGTCGCGCAGATCGTCGAGTCGGCTGCCCGCCGTCCCGAACTCGTAGCCGTAGGCGAGGTAGTCCTTCTCGAACCAGCCCGATCCGATGCCCAGGATCAGTCGGCCGTTGCTGATGTGGTCGACGGTGCGCGCCATGTCGGCCAGCAGCTCGGGGTTGCGATAGGAGTTGCAGGTGACCAAAGCGGTCAGCTCGACGCGTGAGGTCTGTTCGGCGAAGGCCGCGAGCATGGTCCAGCACTCGAAGCTCTTGCCCTCAGGGTCACCGAACAGCGGGTAGAAGTGGTCCCAGGTCGAGACCACATCGACCCCGAGCTCCTCGGCCTCGCCCACGGCGCGCCGGATCGCGGCGTACTCGGCGTGCTGTGGCTGCACCTGGAATCCGAGGCGGATCGGCGCCGTGGTCTCGATGGCCCGGGTGGTCATGTCACGCCCTCCTTGTGCACGGCGCCCCATCCGGCGCAGTGCATGGTTGCACGTCTCGTCCCGCCGGCCATTCCGCCAGGAGGGCGCAGCTGCCTAGGCTCGCGGTCATGGACGATCGCGAACGCCTGGCCGGCTACATCGACATCTGGTGGAGCGCCATCGACGACCTGCTCCGGCTGGTGGAGGCGTTGGACGCCGAGCTGTCCCCGGCGGATTGGCACCGCCCCACCGACCTGCCGGGCTGGGACGTGCACGACGTGGTGGCCCACCTGGCACATCTCGAGGCGGTGCTCGCCGGCGCGCCGGAGGAGCCCCCGAGTGCCGAGCCACCGCCGGCTCACGCCACGAACCCGACCGGGGTCTACACCGAGCACGGAGTGCGCGCGCGGCGTGATCGCACCCCCGCCGACCTGATCACCGAGCTGCGCCAGGCCGCCGCGCGACGCCGGGCCGAGCTGGCGGCCAACCCGCCTACGGACGCCGCGGCGAGGCCCGAGCGGATCTTCGGCGGTCTCGACTGGGACTGGCAGACCCTGTTGCAGAACCGCCCGATCGACGTGTGGATGCACGAACAGGATCTGCGCCGGGCGCTGGGCCGCCCTGGCAATCTCGACAGCCCGGCCGCCCGTCACACCATCGGGCTGCTGGCGCGCTCGCTCGGTTTCGTGCTCGGCAAGCGTGCCGGGGCGCCGGCCGGAGCCACGCTGATCGTCGAGATCGGGGACGATCGGCCCCGCGCCTTCGCGGTGTCGGCATCGGGGCGAGGCGAGCCCGTGCGCGAGCTCCCACCGGACCCCACGGTGCGCCTGCGGATGGACGCCACCAGCTTCGCGGTGCTGGCCGGTGGGCGCCGAGAACCCGAGCCCGGCGCCGTGGTCATCGAGGGCGACCAGCCGCTCGGCCGGCGCATCCTCGCCGCCATGGCCGTCACTCCGTGAGCCAGCGCACCCCGCCGTACGGAACAGATCACCCCGGTCCGGGGTTGAGGGGATCAATTGAGCCTTCAACTATCCCATCCGGAGGACCCGTGAACGTGCTCGTCCTGGTCGGCAGCCTGCGCCCCGACTCGCTCAACCGTCGCTTCGCCCGCGCCGCCGCCGCCGAGCTGCCGCCGGGTGTCGAGGCACGGTTCTTCGACCGGCTGCCCGAGCTTCCGCGCTACGACCAGACGCTGGACGTCCACCCGGCGCCTGCCGTGGTCGCCGAGCTGCGTGAGGCCGTGCTGGCGGCCGATGCCCTGCTGGTGGTGACGCCCGAGTACAACGGCGCGCCGTCCGGACTGATCAAGGACGCCATCGACTGGGTCTCCCGTCCCCGCGGCGAGCCCGCGATCGCCGGCAAGCGCACCGCCGTCCTGGCCGCGACGATGGCGCCCCGTGGTGCCGTCTGGGCGCGCGAGATGACCGCACGCTCGCTCACGGTCGCCGGGGCCGTGGTGCTGGCCGAGACCGTCGGCCTGGCCACCGCCCACGAGGGCCTGGACGGCGACACCATCGTGGACGACACCACCCGCGCGGCCGTCACAGCGCTGCTGGCCGACCTCGTCGAGGCCGACGCCCTCGTCGCCTGACTCCCGCCGGAAACGGCTCGATCGACTCAGTCCCGATCGAGCCGGTCCTCGTCGAGGATCCAGCCGGAGCGCATCCCGACGATGCGCCCCGGCTCGATGAAGTACTCGGTGCCGAACATCATCGCGAACGGCTCCGGCGGGATCGCGAGCATCATGCCGACGTCCGTGGTCTGACTGGCGTGGGCGGTGAGCGAGGCACGCTTGCGGTCGAGGTAGGCCGCGACGTCGACCTTCCAGTGCAGCTCCGCCTCGGGGGTGCCGATCGGATTGCCGTCGTCGGCCGGCGCATCCGGGTCCCAGTCGCCGGTGTCCATGCCGCTTGCCGCCGCGGCCCGGAACACCGCCCGCATGGCGTCCCGGTTCATGGTTGCCTCGAGCAGCCGCGGACGCCGCTTGGCCAGCTCCACCGCACGTCGCGTGATCCGGTGCACCGCAATGTGATCGGGGTGCCCGTAGCCGCCGTGCCAGTCGTAGCCGATCAGGATGTCGGCGTCCTCCTCGTCGAGCACCGCGACGATGCGGCCGGCAGCCTCGTCCACGTCGGCGTTGTGCAACGCCTCGGGGTCGTGGTTCTGCTCCCACCCGGTCATACCCGAGTCGGAGTAGTCGAGCCAGGCAACCCGAGCCAGCCCGATGGCGTCGGCCGACGCCTGGGCCTCGAGGCGGCGCCGCTGAGCCACGCTCTCGCCGTCCGCCAGATCGGTCGGCGCCTCGCCGTGATCGCCGTTGGTGGCGAACACGACCACGACCCGATGGCCCTCGTCGGCCGCACGAGCCATCGACCCACTGGTCAGGCTGGCCTCGTCGTCCGGGTGGGCGTGAACGAAGACGATGGTGGACATCGGGCCATCATGCCGTTTCGGATCGCCGGTGGCCCGGCGGGTGCCCGGCACGTCAGGGTGACGTGGTGACGGTGCGGGTGGTGGCCGGTCCGGCACCGGCCGCGTTCAACGGCGTCACCGTCGGCTACGTGCTGATCCGCAGACTCGATCCCCGCAGCAAGCGCTGAACGGCCCATGGACGGGTACTCCGTTCGGTCGATACTCAGCGGGATCACGTCAATGGACCAGGGTCCCGTGTGACCGAAAAGTCGGCTCTTACCCTGGCGGGCATGACTGCCCGCCGCCCGGCCACGAAGGCCTCCCCGCCCGCCCCCGTCGAGGCCACGCCGTCCCCGGACGCCGCGTCGCCGACCGAGGCGACCGCCCCCGCACCCACCGATCTCGCCGCCGGGCCGGACGTCACACCGTCCTCGAACGGCGCGCTCACCGCCGCCGCTCAGGAGATCGAGCGACTGCGCCACCA
This sequence comes from Kineosporiaceae bacterium, assembly GCA_016713225.1. Taxonomy (NCBI): domain Bacteria; kingdom Bacillati; phylum Actinomycetota; class Actinomycetes; order Kineosporiales; family Kineosporiaceae; species Kineosporiaceae bacterium. Next base: position 289,551 of record JADJPO010000001.1, on the reverse strand, counting down.
GCTCGAGCCCGACGAGGACCCCGAACTGGACAACAAGGACGCCAAGAAGGCACCGGCGTGGAAGATCGGGTACCCGTACCCCAAGAAGATCAATCGCGAGGAGTACGAGACCACCAAGTACGCCCTGCAGATCGAGCTGCTGAAGCTCCAGGCCTGGGTCAAGGACACCGGGCAGAAGATCGTGATCCTGTTCGAGGGCCGCGACGCTGCCGGCAAGGGTGGCTCGATCAAGCGATTCACCGAGCACATGAACCCGCGGGGTGCCCGGGTTGTCGCCCTGAGCGTCCCGACCGAGGTCGAACGCGGCCAGTGGTACTTCCAGCGCTACGTCGCCCACCTGCCGACCGCCGGCGAGATCTGCATGTTCGACCGGTCCTGGTACAACCGGGCCGGCGTCGAGCGCGTGATGGGCTTCTGCACGCCCATCCAGTATCTCGAGTTCATGCGCGAGTGCCCGGACTTCGAGCGGATGCTGGTGAACTCCGGCGTCAACCTGTTCAAGCTCTGGTTCTCGGTGGGTCAGGAGGAGCAGGCCGCGCGGTTCGCCTCGCGCCGGGTCGACCCGGTCAAGCAGTGGAAGCTCTCGCCCACCGACCTGGCCAGCCTCGACAAGTGGGGCGCCTACACCGAGGCCAAGGAGGCGATGTTCTTCTACACCGACACGCCCGTGGCCCCTTGGACCGTGATCAAGTCGAACGACAAGAAGCGCGCTCGGCTCGAGGCGATGCGGGTCGTGCTGTCGCACTTCGACTACCCCAGCAAGGATCACAAGCTGGTCGGTGCCCCGGACCCGAACATCGTCGGCGCGGCGTCCCAGATCTTCGAGGACGGCGAGCACCCGGGGCACCTGCTGCCCAAGCTGCCCACCGTCTGAGTCCGGCCACACGGCGCGGGGGATGGCTCAGCGGTCGAGCCATTCCTCGCGCAGCAGGGCATAGGTCAAGCCGTCGAGCCAGCGACCGGAACGGTGCAGCCCGTCCCGGATGGCGTGGGACTCGCGCCGCAGGCCGATCCGCTCCATCAACTGCCACGAAGCGGTGTTGTCCGCGAAGCAGCCGGCCACCACGCGTCGCAGCCCGAGCGGTCCGAAGCACACCTCGACCGCGGCCCGCACCGCCTCGGTGGCATACCCCTGGCCGCGATGATCCGGGTGCAGCACCCAGCCCAGTTCGGCCTGGACGCCGCGCGCGGCGGGACGAGCTTCTCGCTGCGACCAGGCGTCGTCGACCCTGAGCATGAGGTCGCCGATCACCTGTCCCGATCGCTCGATGATCAAGGTCATGGCGAGCCGATCCGGCGCGCAGAAGTACTCGGTGTACTGCTCGAAGGTCTCCGGCGCCGTCGTGATCCACTCGTAGACCGCAGGCAGGCTGCGGATCGGCCAGGTGGTGCGCGCGTCGTCCGGCGTTGCTCGACGAAGGGTCAGGCGATCCGTGGCGATCGGCCAGTCGACCTCGGTCAAGGGGTCACGGCGCGGCGGGGTGTCCTTCACCCCGCCATGATGCCCTCGGGGCTCAATGGCCCCAATGGTGACCGTGCAGTTGCAGCGTGGAACTGATGATCAGCATGTGGTCCGGCCGCACCCGCGCCGGCAGGCGGCGCCGTCCGATCGGTTCGCCGAACAGGGCGTACAGGTGCGGGAAGCTGGGATCGCCGGTGGCCATCACCTCCCGCAGACGCGCGCTGCCGGGCAGTTCCTTGGTCTGGTCGCGACGACGGTCCTTGCCCAGGAACTTCAGGGCAGCGTGGTCCAGGACGTGTGAGTGGATCGCCAGCCCGGTCAGCCCCAGCAGCTCGGCGGTGATGAGCAGGCATCCCTGGGTGTTCTCGTCCCAGGCGGCGAGCCGCTCGTTCACCTCCGAGACCTGCGTCATGGCGACGGTGCGAGTGGACTGCGCGAGCGCGGAAACCGGCATGCTGAACCCCCAGGCAGGGACGTGATCAGGGTGTCGATGACGTCGACGCTGACGGGAACCGACGCCCGCCCCTGTCGGCAGCGACCACAGGGTTTGCAGTACCTGACAGGTGCGGGCGGCCAGCTTCACCCGATCGGCAGATCAAGTCGGCGGGTTCAACGGTGACGTTCGACCCGGGCCGGTACCCGGCGCAGGGCGAAGGCTGGAGGTTCGGCCATCACGGAGGGTTTGTCATGGTCAGCATCACCGAGGCCGCCGCGGAATTCCTCACTGCACGACGTATCGCTGTCACCGGGGTCTCGCGGCAGGCCGGATCACACGGTGGCAACGCCGTCCTGACCGGGTTGCGGAGCCGAGGCTTCGAGGTGATCCCGGTCAACCCCGCGGCGACCGAGGTCGAGGGGGTGCGCTGCTACCCCACCGTCACGGCGATCCCCGGGGGCGTGGACGCGGTGGTGATCGCCACCCGACCCGAGCACGCCGCTGCCACCGTGCGGGAATGCGCCGAGCTCGGCATCACCAAGGTCTGGATGCACCGGTCGTTCGGCGGCGGGAGCTTCAGCCAGGACGCCGTGGACGTCGCCGCCCAGCTCGGCGTCCGGCTCATCCCGGGCGGCTGCCCGCTCATGTTCGGCGCGGGTGCCGACCGCGGGCACCGGTTCATGCGCGGCGTCTGTCGGCTCACCGGGGCCGTGCCGCGCCAGCTCTGACCGCGGTGCTCCCCAACTCCCGATGATCCACACCCCGGTGATCATGCAATCCGTGCACAAAACGTGCACGGATTGCATGATCACCGGGGTCTAGAGGTCGCCGGGACGGCGTAGGCGCTTGGTCTCGGAACGGCGCTTCTTGGCCTCGATCCGGCGGCGTCGGGCACCGGCACTCGGTCGGGTGGGACGACGCCGGGGCGGCGGCGGCGCGAGGGCCTGGCGCACCAGCGCCGCGAGCCGGTCCCGGGCAGTGCCGCGATTGCGGCGCTGCGAGCGGTACTCCGAGGCCACCACGACAAGGGTGCCGGCGACGAGGCGGCCGGCGAGCCGGTCCAGCAGGCGTTCTCGCTGGTCGTCGGTCAGGATCGGGGAGCCTTCGACGTCCCAGATCAGCTCGACCCGGGAGTCGGTGGTGTTCACCCCCTGACCGCCCGGTCCACTCGACCGCGAGAACCGCCAACTCAGCTCGGCCGCGGGGATGGCGAGCGCAGCGGTGACCGGCAGGTCGGGCTCCATGCCCTCAGCGTGGCAGGCGATCGCACCCGATCACACGGTGAATTGTCACCGCCCCCACCTACGCTGCCCGCATGGTTCGACGACCCCCACCCGACCGACCTTCCGCACGATCGGCCGACCCTGCTGCCGAGGCCGCCGACTTCGAGTTCGCGACCACGCTGTGGCTCTGGTCCGGCGGGGGTGGCGGCGGTTCATGGCACTTCGTGACGGTGCCCGAGGGCATCAGTGACGAGATCGCCGACCTGACAGCGGGACGACGGGCCGGGTTCGGCTCGGTCAAGGTGCGCGCACGCATCGGGTCGACGCAGTTCGAGACCTCGGTGTTCCCTTCCACCGAGCAGGAGGCGTACATCCTGCCGGTGAAGAAGTCGGTTCGGACGGCCGAACACCTGACCGCCGGTGACCGGGTGACCGTCCGGCTCGAGCTGGTCCATCTCGCCTGACCTGGCTCGGCCGGCGGGGTCGGCCGGGCAGCCCGCAACGGCCTTGCGTCGACAGACTGCCGCACTGATCTGGCGATATGTAGCAGGTTCAATACACTCAGGATCATGACCACGACATTCGAGTCGGTCATCGACGTGACCGGTCTGCACATGTCCTACGGCTCCACCTCCGTGCTGCGTGGCGTCGAGCTGCACCTGAGCGCGGGTGAAGTGGTCGTTCTGCTCGGGCCGAACGGCGCCGGGAAGACGACCACCATCGAGATCCTCGAGGGCTTCCGCGCGCCGTCCTCGGGGTCGGTGCGGGTACTCGGCGTCGAGCCGCTGACCGCGGACGAGGCCTGGCGGGCCCGCGTGGGGGTGGTGTTGCAGTCCTGGCGCGACCACGCCCGGTGGCGGGTGCGTGAACTGCTCGCCCATCTCGGCGAGTTCTATCGCCCGTTCGCGACGCCGCAGCGCCCCCGGCCGTGGGACACCGACGAGTTGCTCGCCCGGGTCGGTCTGTCGGACAAGGCGGATCGCCAGATCATGGGCCTGTCCGGCGGCGAGCGACGCCGGCTGGATGTCGCGGTCGGGCTCGTGGGGCGACCCGAGCTGTTGTTCCTCGACGAACCGACGGCGGGCTTCGACCCGCAGGCCCGCCGCGATTTCCACGATCTGATCCGCAGTCTGGCCGATGCCGAGGTCACGATCCTGTTCACCACGCACGACCTCGACGAGGCCGAACGCCTGGCCGACCGCATCCTGGTGCTCGCCGGCGGGCGCATCATCGCCGACGCCTCGCCCGATGCCCTGCGTCGCCAGGTCGGCGCCACCACCGAGGTGCGCTGGGCGCGCGACGGCGCCACCCACGTGCACGCCACCGAGACCCCCGCCGACTACCTGCGCGAGGTGCTGAACGCCCCGGCGGGCCGATCACCGATCTCGAGGTACGTCGCGCCAGTCTCGAGGATGCCTACCTGGCGCTGGTCCAGCGGCTCGAGGCAGCCACCCCGGACGACGACCCCGACGCCGCCGTCCGCGATTTCGTCTCCAGCGCCACCGTGTCCGGGGAGGTTCGATGAGCAGCAACGGCCTCACCACGTCGATCGCACGCAGCGCGCTGCGCCAGGCCCGCATCGAGCTGAGGGTTCAGCTCACCTCGTGGACGGCGCTGGGCTGGGTGATGTTCCCGGCGATCGGCTTGATCGTGCTGTTCTTCCTGCGCGACCAGGAGGTGATGGGCAGCCAGGTCAGCCTGGCGCAACTCGGCATCCCCGGACTGCTCGCCATGAACCTGATCAGCAGCGGCGTGATGGGGGTCGCCGGCCAGTTGATGACCGAGCGCGACGACGGAACCCTGTTGCGTGCCAAGGCGATTCCACACGGCATGCAGGCTCACCTGATGGCCAACGTCCTGATCTTCACCGGCACGTCCCTGATCCCGGTGGCGGCCCTGCTGGTGGCGGCCTCGGTGTTGGTGGACGGCGTGACCCCGACGAGTGCAGGGGGCTGGCTGCGTTTCGTGTGGGTCGCCGTCCTGGGGCTGTTCGCCACGCTGCCGATCGGCGCCCTGCTGGGGGCGCTGATGCGCAGCCCGGTGGTGCTGGGCATCTCGAGCCTGTTCCTCTACGGCGCCATGGCGATCTCCGGCATCTTCTACCCGCTGTCGGCCCTGCCCGGATGGCTGCAGTGGGTCGGTCAGTGCCTGCCCACGTACTGGCTCGGGATCGGCCTCCGATCAGCTCTGTTGCCACCCGAGGCGGTGGCGCTCGAGCTCGGGCAGTCGTGGCGCCTCTGGCCGATGGTGGTGATCCTCGGGGCCTGGGCGCTGGTCGGGCTGATGTTCGCGCCCGGCGCGCTGCGGCGGATGGCCCGGCGACAGTCCGGCTCGCAGGTGGCCGCGGCCCGCGACCGGATCATGTCTCGCGGATACTGATCGCCGTGTCCGAACAGGTTCACAACCGGATCGCCATGTTGCGTGCCGAGCGCGGCGTCTCGCGGCGCGACCTCGCCGCCGCGTTGGGGGTGCACTACCAGACCGTGGGGTACCTGGAACGGGGCGAGTACTCCCCCAGCCTGCACCTGGCGCTGCGGATCGCGGCGTTCTTCGACGTGCCCGTCGAGGTGGTGTTCTCGACCGAGCCGTTCCCGTTGTTGGGCAGTGGTCGCGCCGGGTGAATCTCACCTGGAGTGCCGCACAGAGCGCATGAGCTTCGTCGAGTTGACCACCGATGTCGGTGGTCAACCCGACGAAGCCTCCGCGGTCAGTCGAGGGTGCGGGTCATGAACGTGCTCAAGGGGTCGGGGCGGTAGGGGCCGAAGGGATCGCACTCGACGAAGCCGTGGCGGGCGTAGAGGGCGCGCGCCGGGGCGAAGAACTCCTCCGAGCCGGTCTCGAGGCTCACCCGGGTGAACCCTCGCGCGCGAGCCTGGTCGAGGATGTGGGCCACCAGGGCGCTGGCGATGCCGCGACGGGCGTGGCTGCGGGCCGTCCGCATCGACTTGAGCTCGGCGTGGTGGGCGTCGAGCGGTTTGAGCGCTCCGCAGCCGACGAGGCAGCCCTCGTCGTACGCCGACCAGACGGTGGCGCCGCCGGTGCGCAGGTCGTCCAGGTCGAGGGTGTGGGTGCTCTCTGGCGGGGTGATCGCACGCAGTTCGGCGGTGTGCTCGGCCAGGAACGCCGCGATCTCGGGGCCGGTCAGCGGGTCGACGAGGATCTCCACGACCGCCCAGGGTAGAGCCCTGGCGTTCGCGGCGGGTTCAGTACAGCCGCAGCACCGTGGCCTGCGCCGGCGGAGCCAGGTGCACCTGGGGGTTGCCGGCACCGGTCAGATCGGTGGTGCTGTAGCGCACGAACAACCCCGACTGCGCTGCGCGCAGGGTGAGGTAGCCGCTGAGTTTGAAGGGGCTCTCCACATCCCGCGGGGTCAGCACGAAGGCGTTGCCGTCCGAGGGCGTGAACCGGAAGGCGTACACATTCGGGTTGCCGCCGGCGGTCAGGATCTGGGTGCTGGCGTGCAGGAAGGTGCCGAACTTCTCGTTGACCAACTCGTGCCCGGTGACGAGGTCGCGGACGAACCAGCGGTCCGAGCGCGAGCTGGACAGGGCGTGGTGGTAGACCTCCTGGTGCTGGCCGATGGTCTCGGTCTGACTGGCGTGGGCGCACTGCTGGGTGCCGCGTTCGACCAGCGCCAGGGCCTTGTCCCGCGGGATGGCCGTGAGCAGCAGGCCGCCCGATCGCACCAGCCTGACCTGGTCGCGGACCGTCTCGAGCTCGCCGGCCAGCCCGGTGGCACCCGAGATCGCCAGGGCCGTCTCCAGCCGGGCGATGTACGGCAGGATCACACCCTCGATCGAGTCGCGAGAGAACACGGTGTTCAACAGGTCGGTGATCTGCGCCCGGACGCCGTCCAGCAACGTCGGGTCCTGGCGCACCAGCCGGGCGAGCACACTGTCGTCGTCCAGGTTGAAGGACGTCGCGGGTTGCAGGATCTGATCCAGACCCCACGGGATGAACTTCAGGTGGACGTGCGCGACATCCGGGGCGGCGATCGGGATCACGTCGTTGTAGACGTAGGCATTGTTGGCGTTGCTGGTGTAGCCGTCCCAGTGCTTCAGCAGGGTCTCCATGGCGTAGAACCGCTGGAAACTCGGCAGGTAGACCACCTCGGCCGCGGCGGCCGGCCCGGCGGCGATGCGCTGGGCGGCCAGCAGCAGGTCCGAGCCGTCCTCGACGTCCGAGAAGCCTTGGTGAGTGAGGCGCCCGGCGGTGACCATGGCCTCCGTCAGATCCTCACCGGCCTCGATCTCGTAGAGGTTGCCCTCGTCGTTGCCGAACGTGTTCTGGATGTGCCGCTTGCGCACCGGTTCACAGTTGACGTAGGTGCCCTGATCCTCACCGTTGACGATCACCCGGGCGATGTTGCACCGCGAGTGCGGCATGCCCGCCAGCCGGAAGAGTTCGTAGCCCAGCGGCTGCCGGATGTAGGAGGCATCCTGAACGCTGTTGTGCAGCGTGACGTACTGGGTGCCGATCAGGGCCTCGATGGCGTCCTCGTGGTCGGTGAACCGCGAGAAGTTCAGCCGCAGTGAGGGTTTGGTCTTGCTGAACGAGCCACAGAACGACTTTTTCGAGATGCCGACGTCGACGAAGGACTGCGGGCCACCGGGCAGGGCGGTGCCCGAGATCTCGACCGAGGTGGCGTGGAACCAGTCGAAGCGCTCACCGGTGAACTGGAAGTTGCAGAAGCCACCGTGCGGTTCAGCGGCCTTCAACGCGTCCCAGTCGGCGGGTGCCATGGTGATCCGCACGGTGACGACGTTGTCGACGGCGTAGAAGGCGTTGCACAGGTCCTGGAGCGTCATGACCTTCACAGAGGCAGGTCATGGTCGTTCTGATACCTGAGTTCACGAGGAGCTCGGCCCTTCAGGCCTCCCGCGTCACTCGCCGGAGTGCAGGCGCTGCAGATCCACCAGCTGGACGCCGCTGCGCCTCGAGGCCTCCTCGTTCAGAGCAGCCGTGAGACCGTGGCGCGAGAACACCAGCAGCATGTGGGGTTGGCTGACCCACCGTCCAGTCGAAGATCACCGTTGGATCGCAGTCTGCACCGGTTCAGGCGGAGCAGACTGCGACCTCACGACGATCATGGACGACGGCACGTGGCCTGACGAGCCGCTGCGGTCGTGCCCGGCTACATTCGAGACCAGGACGACGCCCGGCGAGGTGGCGGGCAAATCCGATCCATCCGCATCCGGCGCGGTCGTCGAGTCCCGGTGAGAGGTGACATGAACGAGGTGGACATCAGGCCATGAGTGCCTTCGCCGGCCTCGCCACGGTCTATCGACGGCATCCTCGGCTGGTGCTCGCCGTTGCCGTGACATCACTGCTCGCCGTCCTGTTTGCGGTGCGGCTCGTCGCGGGAGCCGTCTACTGGTCGCATCACCGGCAGGAGCAGATCAAGCCGTGGATGACCGTTGGGTACGTCGGCCACAGTTGGGGTGTCGATCCGAGGGCCATCGACGAGGTGGCCGGCCTGCCGATGCCGTCCGGTCATCCATTGACCTTGCAGGAGATCGCCGACCAGCGCGGCATCCCCGTGGGCACGGTCATCAGGCAGGTTGAGGTCGCGCTCACCACCGTGAAGTCAGCGGATCGATGACCGAGTGGCTGCTGGCGCTGGTGCCCACCTACGGCGCGTGGCTGCTGGCGGGGGTGACGTTCTTGTCAGCACTCGCGCTTCCGGTTCCCTGCTCCATCCTGATGATCGCCGCGGGAGGCTTCGCCGCCGTCGGTGAGTTGTCGCTCGCGGCCGCAGCAGCCGCAGCCCTGGCCGGTGCCATCTCCGGTGACCAGACCGGGTACCTGATGGCGCGGCGAGGCGGCGGCGCCCTCGCCCAGCGATTGGCTTCTCGTGCAGCACCACTGGCCAGGGCGAAAGACCTGCTCGAGCGGCGCGGCGGCGCGGCGGTGTTCCTCTCGCGGTGGCTGGTCTCGGCGCTCGGGCCGTACGTCAACTTTGCTGCCGGAGCCGCCAACCAGCCGTGGCTCGTCTTCACCGTCTGGGGCGTGCTCGGCGAACTGGTCTGGGTCACGCTGTACCTCGGGGTCGGTTACTACTTCGCCGGCAACCTCGAGGCGGCGTCGTCCATGGCCGTCGAACTGCTCGGGATGCTGGCCGCCGGCACCCTGGCCGCCGGATTGACCTGGTGGTTGATCAGCACCCTGCGATCCGAACAGGACGCCAGGGCGTGACCCGCGGACGCCCGGTGAGATGTCCGGATTGCCGAGCGACGAGAACCGGCACGGGTGTAGGAAGGACGCAGATCGACCATTGACAGGCACTGCGGCGCCCTCCCCGCGGTGCTCGACCGGGTCATTCGGTATCGAGGTCGCTTTTCTCCGAGGAGGGGACATTTCCATGACATTCGGCATGCGCACCATCAGGGCATGGCTGAGCCGAATTACGGTTGTGCTGGCACTGGCTGCCGTACCGCTGGCCTTCAGTCCGAGCGCCGAGGCGGCCATCGCCAAACCCCGTGTCGGGTGGTACTTCTCGAACAGTCAGGTCGATCAGGGCGCCACCGTGCGCGTCGTCTGGTCGGCCACGGGAACGCCGCGCGGTGCCCGCCTGCTCCTGCAGCGGACCACCGGCACAGCCAACCGCTGGATGAACGTGGTCTACCTGCGCACGCTCAAGGGATCCACCACCACCAAGGCGCCGATTCGGGGGACGTACTCGTACCGCATCGTGGTGCTGAACGCGAAGCGCAAGGTGGTCGCCTCGTCGGCGCATGTGCTGCGCAGTTACGCCAAGGTTCCGTTGAGCACGATCATGCGCGACACCACCGCAACCGTGCCGATCAACGGCACTTTGTTCCGCTGGGTCGCAAGGTACGACTACCCCGGCCCCTATCGATTCCTCCACCTCGATGCCACCAGCTGCCGGTCCGGCACGTTCCAGCTCGCCAAGGACGGCGCCGCCGGCAACGTCGGATCGTTGAACATCGTTCAGGAGACGGCCGATCTGCAGGTCGGGTCGGTGACGGCGGTGGGCACCGCCTCGCTGAACGCCACTCTGAGCGGACACGCGGTCGACTTCACGATCACCGACGTGGCCGGTGACGGCGGCTACACCTACGTCGACGGCGTCCTCAGCTGCTCGACGGCCAACGGACGTCCCTGACATCCGCCGCCCGACGGCGGGTGGTCACCCACCGCCGTCGGGCCGCGTGCCTACACAGCGGCCCGAGTCACGCGTAACACCTGGCCCCGCACCGCGACCACATCGCCCGGGACGAGTTGGCGACCCCGCCGATCCTCGGGCTGGTCGTTCACCAGCACCACGTCGTCCGCCAACAGCTCCTTGACCTCGGCTCCGGCCTGGACGACGTCCGCCAGTTTCAGGAATTGGCCCAGCCGTATCGCGTCACCATTGATCTGCACGTCCGTCACGCGGCCATCATCGCGCGGCGCCGCCGCGGGAGACCAATTCCAAAACCTGACGATTCACGACCGACGGATCAACTACGGTGCATCTCGGGGAATGCCGGCGAATTCGGCACCCATTCCCCACAGTGCAGGGGGATGCATGAGCACCAAGGACGCCACACCCGAGCCCATTTCTGAACCCGTTTCCGAGCCCACGTCCGCCGCGCGGCCGGAGCGACCACTCGGTGCTCGATATCTGCTGGGCGAGGTGATCGGGCGCGGGGCCATGGGCCGGGTCTACCGCGGACGCATCCGCGACGGCGAGCCGAACCTGGCGATCAAACTGCTGCGCGACGACCTCGCCGAGGATCCCGAGCTCGTGGCCCGCTTCGTTCAGGAACGCCAGCTGCTGCGCACCATCACGCACCCGCACGTGGTCACCGTCCACGACCTGATCCTGGACGGCGACGACCTCGCCATCGTCATGGACTACGTGGACGGCGGCAGCCTCACCACCGCCGTCCCGCGCCCGTGCCCACCGGAACTGGCCGCCGAGTTGTCCGCCCAGCTCGCCGAGGCGCTGACCGCCGTCCATGCGGCCGGGGTGGTGCACCGCGACCTCAAGCCCGGCAACGTGCTCTGTCAGAAGGCCTCCGACGGCACCATCGGTGTTCGCCTCACCGACTTCGGGGTCTCCCGGCTGCTGTCCGGCACCCTCACCCGAGTCACGTCCCTGATCGGTACCCCTGGCTACCTGGCCCCCGAGGTGACCCGGGGGCACCCGGCCACGGCCGCGACCGACGTCTATGCGCTGGGGGTGATGCTCTACGAGCTGCTGACCGGGCGCGCACCCTTCCTCGGCGACAACGCTCACGCTCTGATCCGGGCGCACAACGACGACCCCGCCCCCCGGCCGGCCAACCTGCCGGACGCGCTCTGGACACTGCTCGACCAGATGCTGGCGAAGGCACCCGACGCACGTCCCACGACCACCCGGATCGCCGCCGAGCTCCGACGACTCGCCCCCGGACTGACCGGCACCGGCCCGTTCCCGGTGAGGACGGCGCCGTTGCCCGCGACCGACTCCTCACCGACGATGCCCGGTGGTGTGACGATGCCGAAGCGGCCGGCCACGCCACCGGCCGCTCAGGGCATCTGGCCGCTTCCAGCGTCCGTCGCGGCGCCTCCAACCCCGGCCCGGCCCCCGAGCCCCTCCCCCGCACCCGCCGTACCGGCCGCACCCGCCGTACCGGACCCGGCCGAAGCCCCCACCGAGATCGCCCGCATCGTGCGGATCGCGCCGGGCCAGGCCACCCCGAACCCGCACCCGAACCCGAACATCGGCATCGGCATCGGCAGCGGCAGGGGCAGCGGCCTCACCGACCCCGAGCCCCCGACGCGGTCACGGCGCCTGGCTCTGGTGGCCTCGGGCGCGACCGCCGTCCTGGCCGTCACCGGCGGCATCATCTGGGCCGTCAACCGGACGCCGCGCACGCTGCGCACCACCACGGTGGCGGCCTCGGCGCCCACCGGGTCGACGACCCGCAGCGCGTCGCCCGCGACCGCGACGGCGAGCACTGCCGTCACGACCTCGGCCGGCGCCGTCCCTGTCGCGCCGGCCGGCGGCGGGCAGACGGTGATCGTGCAGCAACCTGCTCCGGTGATCCCGGTCGAGCCCGCCGCGCCGACCTCCACCAAGGTCACTGCCCCGGTCGTCACGACCAAACCCGCCGCAGCGGTGCCGGCACCGAAGGTGGATCCCGCGGCGACCCCGGCTCCCGCCACGCCGGTACTCGAGGTGAACCAGGCCACGGTGGCCTCGCGCATGGTGTCCGACGGCATTGCACCGCTGCGGGTCTCATCGGTGTCGACCCCCTCGGGCACGATCACCTCGATCACGATCACCTACGGCGGCAGCCAACCCGTCACCCCGAGCGCCGGGGTCACCAGCTACACCACGACGGTCACCGGATTGTCGAACGCGACGCAGTATCGATTCACCGCCGAGGTCTGCAACTCCCTCGGCAAGTGCGCCACCTCCGCGGCCGTGAGTTTCGTCCCCTACGGCTGGCCGGACCTGTCCGGGGTCACCGCCGCCGTGTCCGGCACCACGGTCACCATGAAGTGGCCCGCGGTCCGCTCGAACGGCAACCCGAACGACCTCACCTGCAGCTTCGAGGTCGCCAGCAGCGATGCCTCGGCGCCCGCGAAGCGCACCATCGGGATCGGGTCGGGGTCGACCGTGTTCTCGGGCAAACCCGGGTACACCTATCAGGGTGTGCGGCGATGCTCCATGGACATTCAGCCCTCCAGCGTCCGAACCGAGGTCAGTCCCACGGTGAAGCTGGCCGGCCCCGCGAGCTGACCCGGCACTCGAGGCGGAACAAGCGCGGCGCCGTCCGAGTTTGACCGGGTGTGAGCGAGCAGACCCCCAGCACCCAGACCCCCACCGACCAGACCCTGACCTGGCCCGGCGTGCTGCGCCTGGCCCGCGAGGGCAACCCGACCCCACCGCGCCGTGACGAGCGCACCCCGCAGCAGTGGCGTGAGGTGCTGAGCCGCGAGCAGTACCGCGTGGCCCGATCGGCGGGCACCGAGATGCCGTTCAGCTCCGACCTGTGCTCCCTGTTCACCGCCGGCCTCTACCAGTGCGTGTGCTGCGGCACCGAGCTGTTCGACTCCTCGACCAAGTTCGAGAGCGGCACCGGCTGGCCGAGCTTCACCCAGGCGGTCGCCCCGGACGTCGTGGCCTACAACCTCGACACCAGCCACGGCATGCAGCGAGTCGAGACGGTCTGCAACGTGTGCGACGCCCACCTCGGGCACGTCTTCCCCGATGGCCCCGAACCGTCGGGCCTGCGCTACTGCATCAACGCCGTCTCACTGCAGAAGGTGCACTGAGCCGGCGTGACGCAGACCGCGACGGCACCGGGCCCGGCTGGGGTCCCGCAGTTCGACAACAGCTACGCCCGTGAGCTGGACGGCGCGTACGTCGCGTGGGCGCCCAGCGCGCCCCCGCACCCACGCGCCGTCCGGCTGAACCATGCCCTGGCGGCCGAGCTCGGGCTGCCGGACGGCTGGATCGAGACCCCCGAGGCCCTCGCGATGCTCAGCGGTTCGACCGTGCCGGACGGCGCCCAGCCGATCGCGCAGGCATACTCCGGCCACCAGTTCGGCAGCTTCAGCCCGCTGCTCGGTGACGGCCGCGCGGTGCTGCTGGGCGAGCTGGACGACGTCCACGGCGTGCGTCGCGACCTGGCCTTCAAGGGCTCGGGCCGCACCCCGTTCTCACGCGGCGGCGACGGCAAGGCCGCCCTCGGGCCAGTGCTGCGCGAGTACCTGATGGGCGAGGCGATGCACGCCCTGGGCATCCCGACCACCCGGGTGCTGGCCGCCGTCGCCACCGGCGAGACAGTGCAGCGCGAGCGGGTGCTGCCGGGCGCCGTCCTGACCCGGGTGGCGGCCTCGCACCTACGGGTGGGCACCTTCGAGTTCGCCGCGCGCCGTGACCACGGCCTGCTGCGGCGGCTGGCCGAGTACGCGATCGCGCGGCACTACCCCGAGCTCGCCGCGATCGAACCGGACGCCGAGCGCTACCTCGCGCTGTTGCGCGGCGTGATCGATCGGCAGACCGCGCTGATCGCCCGGTGGATGGGCGTCGGGTTCATCCACGGCGTGATGAACACCGACAACATGACGGTCTCCGGCGAGACGATCGACTTCGGGCCGTGCGCCTTCGTCGAGGCCTACGACCCCCGGGCGGCGTTCAGCTCGATCGACCACGGCGGCCGCTACGCCTTCGGCAATCAGCCCGCGATCGCGGGGTGGAACCTGACCCGGTTCGCCGAGACCCTCGGCCCGCTGATCGGCGATGATCGCGACGTGGTGGTGCCGCAGCTGCTCGCGGCCCTCGACGACGTCGACGTGCGCTACGCCCATCACTGGACCGCCGTGCTGCGGCGCAAGCTCGGCATCGACGCGACCTCGGAGGGTGCCGGCGACGCGAACGTTGTCGCCGATCGGGCCCTCGGCGAGGACTACCTCGAGCTACTGCGCCGACACGAGGTCGACTTCACCCTCGGCTGGCGTGGCCTGGTCGATCTTGCCACGACGGACGACGCCCAACGGCTGCGCGATCGGTTCGGCCCGGACGGTGTGGCCGACCTGGACCAGTGGCTGGAGCGCTGGCGTGAACGGTTGCAGCGCAACGGATCCACTGATGAGGGGCGCGAGGTCGACCTGGATGCGATGCGCCGGGCGAATCCGATCTACATCCCCCGCAACCACCGCGTCGAGGCGGCGCTGACCGCAGCGGTGGAGCACGACGACCTGGCCCCGTTCGAGCGATTGCTGGCTGTTCTCGCCGACCCGTTCGCCGAACGCTCCGACGACGCCGAGTTCGCCGAGCCTGCCCCCACCGACGTCACCGCCACGTATCGAACATTCTGCGGTACCTGAGCCGACCCCGAGGCCGCCGCCGAGCCGACCCTCCAGCCGACCTCCAGCCGACCTCCAGCCGACCTCCAGCCGACCTCCAGCCGACCCTCCAGCCCCGCGGAGCACACCCCGCGCCCATGATCGCTGTTAGATCGCAGATTGCTCCGGCCGGGCGGTGGCGAACTGCGATCTAACGGTGATCATGGTCGTTTGTGCCCGGGACATCGCGTGCTGATGTCGTGCTGAGCGGGCGCTGACCACGCGCTGACACCCCCTTCGTACGGTCCGTTCGTACTCGAGTCGTCACCGATCGGCGGCTCGGTCGAGCAGCCCCTTCGGGGGGCGAGGCGAGAAGGGGAACCAGATGTCGATCATGGGAACGGTCACCGACAAGACCGTGGAGTTCATTCGCGAGGCGCTGGCGCTGATCACCGGCGGCCTCGATCCGGACAGTGCGGTCGAGGCCGCCAAACAGCGCGTCGGGGTCACCGACGAGGAGCTCAGCCAGGCCGACACCGGTGACCTGCTGCAGGCGCTGTGCCTGACCCCGGACGCGCCATTGTGGAGCGACTACTTCACGGCGGTGCAGCAGAGCTACAACGGCAACGGCAACGTCGTGGTGCAGGGGAACAGCACGCACAACTCCTCGGGCAGCAGCTCCGTCGGATCGGGTGGTTCCGGCGGGTCCAGTGGTGGGTCGAGCGGCGGGTCGAGCCACGGCTCCAGCACCGCCGCCTCGCCCGCCGAGCAGATCGTCTACAACTACAACAGCTACGAACAGACGATCAACGACCAGGACAACCTGTTCCAGGGGGTCTTCACCGGCGACCTGTCCATCGACCAGAGCCAGACCGACATCGACGGCGACGGCAACCAGGTCACGCACGGCGGCGGCCAGGCCCAGAACGTCAGCGGTGAGGGCAACTCCGGCGCCCAATCCGGGTTCGGCGACGCCAACTCGACCAGCGGCGACAACAGCCCGCTGATCGACGGCGACGCCAACGGCGCCGGGTTCAACTTCGGCGCCGGTAACCAGCAGGTGGCCTCGGGCAACACGGTCGGCGGCGACGGTCAGGCCGGGGCCTTCGGCGGCGGTGCCACCAACGTCTCGCACAACGACGCCAGTCACGGTGGAGCGGTCTCGGGCGTGGGGGACGCCACCGGCCACTCCAACGATTCGCACGACTCCAGCCACGTCGACCAGGACGTCGACATCAGGGTCGACCGCGACAACCGCCACGACGACAACGACACCGTGATCGTCGACCACCACGGTGGTGGCGGTGGGCACGGTGACGGCGGGCACCACGGTGGACACGACGGCGGGAACGACGGCGGACACGATGACGACGGCCAGGGCGGTGGACACCACTCCAACGATCACCACGGCAGCGATCACCACAGCGACACCGGCCACCACGGGGGTGGGCAGCAGCCGGGTCACGACTCGGGCGACCCGGGTTCGGTGCCGCACGACCCGCCGACCATCGGCTGATCCTCCGGCCTGATGACGGCCCGGCTCACGGGCCTGATCCACCGGCGCGCGTCGACTCGATCCCTCCAGTCGACGCGCGCCGGCCCGCCGCCCTGCCCCCGCGAACGGTCCCGCGACGACTCGATGCCGCGATCCGGCACCGGCTCTGCCCACCCAGCACGAGTGGAGGTGACCCACCATGCCCGCACCCACCGAGTCGCTCGACCGGACCCGGGCTCTGGTCGAGCTCGGCCTTCAGGCGTGCACCGCCTACGGCCGCCCGGACCTCGGCCACCGACTGACCCTGCTGCGCCGGCGACTGGCCGACCCGGGCTTTCACGTCGTGGTGACCGGAGAGTTCAAGCAGGGCAAGAGTTCGCTGGTCAACGCCCTGGTCGGTGCCCCCTGTTGCCCGGTGGACGACGACCTGGCCACCGCCGTGGCCACCTACCTGCGCCACGGCGAGCACCCCAGCGCCTGTCTGGTGTACGACGGTGACCCGCCGCGGCGCGAGCCCATCGCCGCCGGCTCCCTGCGGCGCCACGTGGTCGAGCCGCACCGAGCGACGGACGCCGCGAGCTCCACCAACCCGACGGCTGCTCGGACGGCCGACCACCTGATCGGCGTCGAGGTCCGGTTGCCGCGCGCGCTGCTGGCCGGCGGCTTGGTGCTCGTCGACACCCCGGGGCTCGGCGGCCTGGCCTCCTCCCACGCCGCGATCACCCTGACCGCAGCGGCCACGGCCGATGCCCTGCTCTTCGTCACCGATGCCTCGCGCGAACTCACCGCCGCCGAGGTCGCCTTCCTGCGAGCGGCGCGCGACCTGTGCCCGGCCGTGCTCTGTGTCCTCACCAAGATCGACCTCTATCCGCAGTGGCGCACCATCCGCGACCTCGACCAGGCCCATCTGGCCACCGCCCTGCCGGACGTCGAGCTGGTGGCCGTGTCCTCCACGCTGCGCCACCTCGCGGCCCGCGGCGCCGACCGAGCCCTCAACGAGGAGTCGGGATTCCCCCCGCTGGTGCGGTTCGTGGCCGAGCAGGTGACCGGGGACGCGCGGCACCGGCAGGCGACACTCGCCGCGGCCGAGGTGATCTCGGTGTGCCGGCAGCTGGAGGTGCCGTTCGACTCCGAACGCGCCGTCCTGGTCGACCCGGCGCGCAGCCGCAGCATCATCGACGACCTGGCCGCGACCCGTCGCCAGGTCGACGAACTGCGGGGCGCGGCCTCGCGGTGGAACCAGACCCTCTCGGACGGCATCGCCGATCTGACCGCCGACGTCGACCACGACCTGCGCCGCCGCATCCGCCTCACGGTCGAGGCGGCCGACGAGGCCATCGAGGCCGCCGACCCGCTGGATGCCTGGCCCACGCTGGAGGCCTGGCTCGAGAGCCGTACCGCGCACGAGCTGGTGGCCAACTACACCCTGCTCAAGACCCGGGCGCTGGCCCTGAGTGACCACGTCGGACAGCACTTCCGTGATGGCTCGAGCCCGCTGACCGGGCTCGGGGTGTACGACCCGACCGGTGTCTTGAACCGCCAATCCCTGACCCACGAGGTGGCGCTCGAACGGATGACCGCCGGCACCCAGACCATGGTGGCGCTGCGCAGCAGCTACACCGGCATGCTGATGTTCACCGTGTTGGGCAGCCTGCTTCACCTGTCCCTCGGCCCGTTGGGCGTCGGGGTCGGGCTGGTGATGGGTCAGCGCGGCCTGAAGGAGGAGAAGAAGCGCCGCCTGGAGCATCGGCGCGCCCTGGCTCGACAAGCCGTGCGCCGTTACTGCGACGACGTGCAGTTCGTGATCGGCAAGGACTCTCGCGACACCCTGCGCCGCATCCAGCGGCAGTTGCGCGACCACTACGCCACACGCGCCGACGAGCTGAGCCGGTCCAGTGGTACCGCCCTGCGAGCGGCCACCGAGGCCGCGGAGGCCGGCCAGTCCGAACGCACCCGGCGGCTGCGCGACGTCGACGCCGAGCTCGACCGACTGCGCCGGCTGCGGACCATGGCCGAGGCCATCGCCACGCCACCATCCGCCGCGCTCACCGACGTCGAGGACCAGGAACCGGGAGGGTCGACCCGTGCCGCCGGGTGACAGCGTCGGCCGGCCGCCGTCGTCCCTGCTGGGGCAGACCCACCGGCTCATCGAGCATGCCCTCACCGTCTACTCCGGCAGCGCACCCCGCGCCGAAGCCCCTGTGAGACAACGCCTCATGGACTTGCGCCGACGCCTGGACGCACCGCTTCGGGTCGCCGTCGCCGGGCGGGTCAAGGCGGGAAAGTCCACGCTGCTCAACGCCCTGATCGGCGAGCGGTTGGCCCCGACCGACGCCGGCGAGTGCACCCGGGTGGTGACCTGGTACACCGACGGACACACCTATCAGGTCACGCTCACCCGCCCCGACGGCAGCAGCCGGCAGGCCCGGTTCGGCCGGCAGGACGGACCGATCGAGATCGACCTCGCGGGCGAGGCGCCCGACCAGCTGCACAGCATCACGATCAGCTGGCCCTCTCAGGCGCTGCGTCGATCGACGCTGATCGACACCCCGGGCATCGGGTCGCTGTCGGAGCAGATCGCCCGCCGCACCTGGGAGTTGCTCGCCTCGGACGACGAGGTGACCCCGGCCGACGCCGTGATCTACCTGATGACCCACGCCCACCGCGACGACGTCGAGTTCCTGGCCGGCTTCCACGACCGTGAGGTGAGCCGGCCCAACCCGGTCAACGCCATCGCGGTGCTGTCCCGAGCCGACGAGATCGGTGCCGGACGAGCGGACGCCCTGCGCTCGGCTGCGGCGATCGCCCGACGGCTGGCCGCCGACCCGCAGGTGCGCCGGGTGGCTCAGACCGTGGTGCCGGTCGCCGGCCTGCTCGCCCAGACCGCCACCACCCTGACCGAGCGAGAGGCCAAGCAGCTCGAGCTCATCGCCGCCCTGCCGGCACCCGACGCCGAGCTGTTGCTGCTCTCGGCCGACCGGTTCGTCACCACCCTGCCCGACCTGGGCCTGAGCGCCGCCGAACGCACCGCACTGCTCGATCGGTTCGGGCTGTTCGGCCTGCGCGCGGCCTTGACGGTGTTGCGCCGACGCACCGTCACGGCGTCCGAGCTGGCCCGTGAACTGACCGCCGTCAGCGGCCTCGACGACCTGAATGCGGTGCTGCAGAGCCTGTTCCACGAACGGGCCGAGTTGCTCAAGTCGCGCTCGGCGCTGCTGGGCGTCGATGCCCTGGTGCGGCGGCACCCGGTGCCCGGCGCGACGGCCCTGGCCGCAGCAGTGGAGCAGATCCTGGCCGGCGCCCACCCGCTGCACGAGTTGCGGGTGCTCTCGTCGCTGCGGGCCGGCTGGGTGACCGGCCGCCCCGAGGTGCTCGCCGAGCTGGAGCAGGTGATCGGTGGTGCCGGACAGTCGGTCACCTCCCGGCTCGGGTTGCCGCCGGACGCCGGGCCGACCAGCCGGCGCCAGGCCGCGACGTCCGCGCTTTTGGCCTGGCAACGCCGGGCCGAGAGTCCACTCTGCCCACGACAACTGGCCGTCGCGGCCCGGGTGGCGATCCGGACCTGCGAGGGCATCATCACCGAGGAATCCGGGGGACATCATGTCTGAGCCGTTGCAGCCCAACTCATCTCGCCACCCGCTCCCGATCTCGCAGCCGCGTGACGCGGCGTCCGGGTACACCCTCGGCGTCGATCTCGGCACCACCTTCAGCGCCGCCGCCGGGTGCCGAGCGGGGCGCGCCGAGGTGATCTCGCTCGGCAGCCACGGCGCCGCCGTCCCCTCGGTGGTCCTGCTGCGCGCGGACGGCACGCTGCTGAGCGGCGAGGCCGCCGAGCGGCGGGCCGTCCTCGAACCCCACCGGGTGGCCCGGGAGTTCAAACGACGCCTCGGCGACAGCACCCCGATCCTGCTCGGCGGCAGCCCGTATTCGGCCGAGGCGCTGATGGCCACCCTGCTGCGCTCCATCGTCGATCAGGTGGTGGCCCGCCAGGGTGAGCCACCGGTGGCGCTCTGCCTGACCCACCCGGCCACCTGGGGGGCCTTCAAGCTCGACCTGGTGCGCCAGGCCGTGGCCCTGGCCGGGCTGGACGGCGACCCGGCGCGACCGGTGCACCTGATCGCCGAGCCGGTCGCCGCCGCAGCACACCACAGCCGCGATCAACGGATCCCTCCCGGTGCGCTGGTGGCCGTCTACGACCTGGGCGGCGGCACGTTCGACGCCGCCGTGCTGCGCGCCACCGATCTGGACTTCGAGATCCTCGGCCAGCCGGAGGGAGTGGAACGGTTGGGCGGCATCGATTTCGACGCCGCGGTGTTCCATCACGTGATCAGCGTCCTCGGGCCGGCGGCCACCGAGCTGGACGACGACGACCCGGCCGTCCGGGCCGCGCTGGCCCGGCTGCGGGAGGAGTGCGTGGCCGCCAAGGAGGCCCTGTCGTCGGACACCGACGTCGCCATCCCGGTGGTGCTGCCCGGCCTGACCACCGAGGTGCGGCTGACCCGGGGGGAGCTGGAGGTGATGATCACCCCGGCGTTGGAGAGCAGCGTGCAGGCGCTGCGTCGGGCCATCGGCTCGGCCGGGCTGGAACCTCAGGATCTGCACGCGGTGCTGCTGGTCGGCGGCTCCTCACGGATCCCGTTGGTGGCTCAGCTGGTCGGCGAGCTCGGGTGCCCGGTGAGCGTTCAGGCGCACCCCAAGTTCGCGATTGCCCAGGGCGCGGCTCACCTGGCCCAGCCGGCGCCGGCCCCGGCCACCCGGGCGACGGGGCTTCCCTTGCTTCCGCTCGTCACCAGCGCCACCAGCGCCACCGGCTCACCGAGTACTGCCACCGGCTCACCCGGTGCCACCGGCAGCGCGACCCCGCCGGTGCTCGACCCCGGTCCCACCGCACCGGTGTTCGACTGGTCCCCCGCGGCGCGGGCCGGGGCGCCCGACCTGGGTCGCCGCCGCCTGGTGCGGGCCATCGTCGGCGGCGTGATCCTGGCGGGCGGCCTGGCCGGCTTGTCGGTCGCCTACGCCACCTTGCAGGACGACGCCGCCCGCGCTCCCGGCGTCGGGAGCTTCAGCAGCACCTCGCCCACCACCGCGCGGGTCGCCTCGGGGCGCCCGGCGACCACCCGCACCGGCCGGACCGGCGCCCAGCCGGGGGCGGTGCCGAACGGCGGTGGCAACCCGGGCGGGTCCGAGGGCGGAGCGATCGGTGAGGTCGAGCCGACCACGGCACCCCCGCGGACCACGCCCGCCGTGACGCCGACCGGTGCCCCCTCCCCCGGCACGACCACCGGCACGACCACCACGACGGGCGCTCCGTCGGCGTCCGTGCCCTCGCCCAGCCGCACCCGCACCCGCACGCCCACCCGCACCCGGACCCGCACCCCGACGGTCACCCGCACCCGCACCCGGACACCGACCCCGGTGTCGACCCCGGTGTCGATCCCCCTGGCGACGCGTCAGCCGGCAGTGGTGTCGCGATAGGAGCGCACGATGAGTTCGCGCAGGGTGCCCTGATCGATCGCGTCCAAGCGCTTCAGGTACAGGCAGGCTCGGCCCAGCGTGTGCGGCCCCAACTGCGCCAACAGGTCGCCGTACCGGTCGAAGCCGTTGAGCAGGTAGACCGTCAGACTCGCCTTGCGAGGCGAGAAGCCCACGGGAGGCCACTCCAGCGACTCACCGCGCGCCGTGGCGTAGGTGTGCCGCCCGAAGCCCACGATGCTGTCACCCCACATCTCCGGCGGCAGTCCGGTGGCCTCGGTCATGAGGTCGCAGACGGCACGGGCCTCCGTATGGCGACGCGGGTCCGCCACCGAGGCCAGGAAGTCCTCGACGCTCGCGCCGGTCGGTCGGGTCTTGGGTTCTGCCATCACGCCTCCATCAACGTGCCGGTATCGCTGTCCCAGTCAGTCCCAAATCAGTCCCAGTCAGCACAGTCAGGCCCAGTCAGCGCCTCGCGACGTCCAGTCGGGCCACCCGCCGCACCCCGGCGGTGAGCCGGTAGGAGGTCTCGATCAGTTCGGCCACCTCCTGCCAATCGGTGGTGCCGGCAGCGTCGTCCTCGTCGCTCAGCTGCACCCCCACCCAGCCGCTGGGGCCCAGATAGGCCGGCAGGTAGCACCGCGGATCCTCCAGCAGCGCCTGACGTTCCTCGGGGTCGGCGAGCACCACCACCGATGCGCGGTAGGCGATCCACTCGCCGTCCCGCCGGATCGAGCCGCCGAAGTAGGCGAACACCTTGGTGGTGTAGAACGCCGGGTGCCCGTGCGAGATCTTCTCGGCGGCGTCCGGCAGGGCCAGGGCGATCGCCCGAACCCGCGCCAGCAACGGGTCGTCGTCGTCGAACATCAGCGGGTGGGCCATCACCCCAGGGTAGGTGCCCGGTGATGGCTCGTCGTAGGGTCCCGCCCATGAGTGCCGAGCCAGCACGTCGCCACAGCCGGGTCGTCGTCGCCACCGCCTACGGCGGTCCCGAGGTGCTGGCCGTGCTGGACGTCGAGCAACCGCTCCCGGGGGCCGGCCAGGTGCTGATCGAGGTGCAGGCGGCGGGCACGAACCCGTTCGACCACAAGGTCTACAGCGGCACCATGGGCCGCGACCCGGCGCTGCTGCCGATGCGCCTGGGCGCCGAGGTCGCCGGCGTCGTGGCCGCGCTCGGCGAAGGGGTCGGCACGGACAGCACCGGTGCCCCACTCGCCGTGGGCGATGCCGTGATCGGCTATCGGGTCGTCGGCGGCTACGCCAGCCAGGTGATCGCCGGCGCCCAGAACGTGTTCGCCCGCCCCGAGAACCTGACCGCCGAGCAGGCCGCCGGACTGCTGTTGACCGGCGTGACCGCCGCCCACCTGCTGACCGCGACCCGCGTCGGCCCCGGCGACACGGTGCTGATTCACGGCGCCGCGGGAGGCGTCGGATCGATGGCCACCCAGCTGGCCGTCGTCCGGGGTGCCCGGGTGATCGGTACCGCGAGTACCGGCCGGCACGAGGCGATCCGCGCGCTCGGCGGCGAACCGGTGAGCTACGGCACCGGGCTGGCCGAGCGGGTGCGTGACCTCGCCCCGGGCGGCCTCGACGCCGCCCTCGACACGGTCGGCACCGACGAGGCGGTCGACACCTCGCTCGAGCTGGTCGCCGACCGCAGCCGGATCGCCACCATCGCCGCGTTCGGCCGCGCCCCCGGCCTGGGCATCCAGCTGCTCGGCGGCGGCGCCGGTGCCGACCCGGGCACCGCGATCCGTGCCGCAGCGCGGGCCGAGCTGGTGGCCCTCGCCGGCCAGGGCCGACTCACCGTGTCCGTCGACCGCAGCTTCGCCCTGGACGACGTGGCGGCGGCGCACACCTACCTCGCCACCGGGCATGTCCGGGGCAAGGTGGTGTTACTGCCGTAGCGGCGGCCTGACGTCGGTGAGGCCACCGGCGTCGCCGGGTCAGCGGTACTGCCGGGTCAACCGGCGCGTAGACCCACCAGGTGGTCACGACCGGCCAGGTAGCGCGTCAGGCCCTCGGCGAGCGGCATCGGGTACCAGTCGAGCTCGGCGATGGCCCGCTCGGGGCGCGGCTCGAGGCCCGCGGTGATGAAGTCGAGCTGCACCTTCGACAGGATCGGACGCAGCCGCACTGCGCGACCGGCCTGCTCCAACGGCCACACCGCGCCGTAGGCGAGCCGCGCCGGCACCGTGGGTGGCACGAAGCTCTCGGCCTGCCGGCGTACCTCGCGCGCCAGCGTGGGCAGGTCGCACATGGTGTCGCTGAGGATGAACGCGCCGTCGTGATCGAGGCTCGCCACGATGCCGTCGGCCAGGGACTCGGCGTGGATCAGCGGGAACCGGCCCCGAGGCACGACGGGCAGCCGCCAGAACCGGCGGTGGATCAGGTTCTCGATGACCGAGGTGAAGCCGTAGCCGGTGTCCAGTCCGCCGTAGAGCGCCGCCGGGTGGATCGTGGTCAGCCGAGTGCCGGTGCGTTCGGCGAACGCCAGCGTCTCGACGTAGGCGTGGTACATGGCCCGGAAGTACGGCGTCAGCCCGGCCGGATCGCTCAGCGGGTACTTCTCGCGGATGATGCCGCCGCGGTGGTCGAACACCTCGTAGGTCGAGACATAGACCAGCCGGCGCAGCGGCGACTCCTCGACCGCGCCCAGGAACCGCGTCAACAGACCGTGGTTGACCTGCTCGAACACCCGGGTGTCGAAGGCGAACTGTTCGGGAAGGCCGACCCCGTACACGGCGCAGTCGATGCCGGTCAGGGCCTGCGCGAACACCTCGGAGGTGAACTCGGGGGCACTGTGCACCCGCACGCCGTCCGGGAAGGGCAACCGATCGCGACGCACCAGCACGGTCAGGTCGTGCCCGGCGGCGTGTAACGCGTGGGCCAGGGCGTAGCCCACCTGGCCGGTCGCGCCGACCAGAAGGATCTTCATGGCGGTCAGGGTACTCACCGGCCCGTCCCTGAGGGAGGGGCAATTCACCGCGCAGTCGTCTGGTCACGCCGCGCATCGGCACGGGCGCGGACAGGGGCCGTGGGAAGCCAGGACGAGGATGGCAGGATCCTGGCGTGGTGGACATCGACCTGGACCTGGTGGAGCGGCTCGTCGACGAGTATGCCGCGGACGGCGCCCAACCCGGGCTCGCCTACGGAGTGGTCGAGGGTGGGCACCTGGTGCACTCCGGCGGGCGTGGCGTCCGGGACGTCGCGGGGGGTCATCTCCCGGACGCCGACACCGTGTTCCGGATCGCCTCGATGACCAAGAGCTTCACCGCCGCCGCCGTCCTGCAGCTGCGCGATGCCGGCCGGCTGCGGTTGGACGACGAGGTGGCCGCGCATGTGCCCGAGGTCGCCGGCCTCGACCTGCCCACCACCGATTCGCCGGCGCTGACGATACGCGCCCTGCTCAGCATGGTCGCCGGCTTCCCGACCGATGACCCGTGGGGCGATCGTCAGCAGGACCTGCCGGACGAACGGTTCACCGCGCTGCTGGCCGGCGGGCTGAGCCTGGCCTGGGCCCCGGGCACCGTCTACGAGTACAGCAACACCGGCTATGCCCTGCTCGGCCGAGTGATCGCGCAGGCTGCGGAAGCCGAGTACCCGGACGTCGTCCAGCGGGGCCTGCTCGCGCCACTCGGCCTGCGGGACACCGGCTTCGACGAGGCGGTGGTCGAACCCGAACGGCGCGCCCTCGGCTACCGACGAACCGGAACCGAGTGGGAGCGCGTGCCGTTCGATGCCCACGGCGCCTACGCACCCATGGGTGGACTGTTCAGCACGGTGCGCGACCTGGCGCGGTGGGTCACGTTTCTGGCAGAGGCGTTCCCACCCCGAGACGATCCGGACGACGGCCCGCTGAGCCGGGCCTCGCGGCGTGAACTGCAGTTGGCTCAGCTGACCCTGCCACCCGTGGTGACCTGGCGAACGGTCGCCGAGCCTGCCGTGATCCGTAGCGCCGGTTACGGTTTCGGACTGCTCACCGAACACGACCCCCGGTGGGGAACGCTGGTCTCGCACAGCGGTGGGTACCCCGGATTCGGGTCGCACATGCGGTGGCACCCGCAGAGTGGGCGGGGTGTGATCGTCTTGGCCAACGCCACCTACGCGCCGGCCCGGGTTCTGGCTGGACAGGTGATGGATTCGCTTCTGACACTACGGGTCTCGGGTGGGGTCGCGCTGCGGTCGGCCCCGGGCGGCGGCGCGGTGTGGCCCGCCACCGAGGCGGCCCGCACGGCCGTCACCCGACTCGTCACCACGGGCGCCGACGCCGAGGCGGAACGTTGGTTGGCGATGAACGTCGACCTCGACGAGCCCTTGGACCGGCGCCGGGCGCAGTGGTCCGACCTCGGCGCGCGGCTCGGGCCACTGGTGCCCGATCCCACGGAGGCACCGCAGTCGGACTCCCCCGCCCACAGCGTGTGGTGGTTGCGCGGCCCCGGCGGGCGGGTTCGAGTGGAGATCCAGCTCAACCCCGAACTGCCGCCCCGGGTGCAGACCCTGGACGTGACCGCGGTGCCGCACCCGTCGATGTCGTTGCGGGCCATCGCCGAACGGCTCACGCGGGCGCTCGCGGACGACGTCCCGACCTGGCCGGACGACGTGCCGGTCGCGGCCGGACTGCGCGAGTCCGCCCGGCGGCAACTGGCGGTCGCGGCGGCCTGGTCGACCGGGGCCACGCTCGGCCCGGCGCTCGCCGGGGACGGCGTCACCCGGGTCACGTTCCGCCTCGACGGCCCGGTGCCGTTCACCCTGACCGTGGCGACGAACGCCGAGGGTGTGGTCACCGAGCTGACGATCACCCCGGCCTGACCGGCTAGCCTGCCCGTCGATGAGCGAGCGACGACGTATCTGTGTGTTCTGCGGATCCTCCACCGGCACCGACCCCGCCCACCTCGCGGCGGCCGTCGAGCTGGGCGGCGCCCTGGCGGCGTCCGGGATCGGCCTGGTCTACGGCGGTGCCCAGGTCGGGTTGATGGGTGCGGTGGCGGACGCCGTGTTGGCGGCCGGCGGCGAGGCGATCGGGGTGATCCCACGGCAGCTGTTCTCGGCCGAGGTGCCCCACCCCGGGCTGACCGAGCTGCACCAGGTACCGGACATGCACGCCCGCAAGGCCTTGATGTACGACCTGGCCGACGCGTTCGTGGTGTTGCCCGGGGGTCTGGGCACGCTGGAGGAGCTGTTCGAGGCCGCGACCTGGAACCAGCTCGGGCTGCATCAGCGGTTCAAGCCGATCACGGTGTTCAACGTGGGCGGCTTCTATGACCCCCTGGTGCACTTGCTGGACGACGCGGTGACCGCCGGGTTCGTCTCGGCCCGGTGGCGGGCGAGCATCTCGACCGCCGCGGACGTGGGGCAGGCGGTGCAGGTGCTCGAGCGCACCCGGATCGAGCCCTGACCGAACCGCGCTGAACACGGTCTGAGCTGGGTCTGAGCTGGGTCTGAAAGGGCTCGAGCCGGCCACCAGGCGATCCCACGCTCAGGATCGGCCCGGTGGCCGGCTCGCCGTTCACCCCGAGCGGCTCACCGCCTGCCGGTGTGCAGCAGAGCCGCCAATTCCGCGCGATCGGCGCCGCCCGGCGCCGCCTTCTGGGCCGCTGCCCCGGCAGCGGCGGTCGGGTCCGGGACCGGGAGCGGCGCACACGTGGTGTCCGCGCGCCGTCCGGACTTGCGGGACGGCAGGGTGCCGTCGGCGAGGTAGGCCGCGATCTGGTTGTCCAGGCAGGCGTTGTCGAAGAGCGACATCGCGTGGCTGGTGCCGCCCGGCAGCCCGATCAGGCGCGAGTTCGGGAACCGGCTGCGCACCTCGAGGCTGCCCTCATAGGGGGTTGCGGCGTCCAGGGTCTCGCCCACCAACAGGATCGGCGCGACGCCCCGGCCGGTGACCTCCACCGGACGAGAGGACTTGACCGGCCAGAACGCACACGGCGCGTTGAACCAGGCGTTGCCCCAGGTGAGGAACGGCGCCTTCTTGTAGGTGCGCCAGTTGTCCTCACGCCAGGTCGACCAGTCGCGCGGCCACGAGGCATCGACACACTGCACGCCGAGGTACATGGCGAAGCTGTTGTCGTCACCGACCCCGGCACCGTCGTTGTATGTGTCGACCAGCGGCTGCGGGTCGGCGTGGGTCGCGTTCCAGGTGGCCCACAGGTCGGCCAGGTCGAGCCAGGTGATCTGGTAGTACCCGGCGCTGAGGAAGATGTCGCTCCACTCGGAGGCGCCCACCACCCCACCGGCCGGGTTCTTGGCCAGCTTGGCGCGCTCGGCGTACCACAACGCCTCGACCTGCTTCTCGGTCTTTCCGAGGTGGTAGACGCTGTCGTACTTCGCCAGCCAGGCCCACCATGCGGTCTCGGTGGTCTCGAACGCGACGTCCTGGTCGAGGTTGGCCTGGTACCAGACCTTGCGCGGGTCGACGTTGCTGTCCAGCACCATGCGGCGCACCTTGTCGGGGTACATGGTCGCGTAGACCTGGCCCAGGTAGGTGCCGTACGAGAAGCCGTAGAAGTTCAGCTTCTTCTCACCCAGCGCGAGCCGGATCCGGTCCATGTCGCGCACCGAGTCGGTGGTGCGCAGGTTGGACAGCAACGCGGAGCCGCCCGCCGTGCCGCAGGCCTTCGCGTAGGCCTTGGACTTGGCCAGCCAGGCCTTCTCGATCGCGGCGGTGGTCGGCTCGTAGATCGGGCGAGGCCCGGCGGCGTAGTTGGGGTCGCAGCTCAGCGCGGGCGTACTCGACCCGACACCCCGCGGGTCGAAACCGATCCAGTCGTAGGCGGCGCCGGCACCGTTGGGCACGAATTCACCCAGGATCGACAACGTCAGACCCGAACCGCCGGGGCCGCCCGGGTTGACCAGCATGATGCCCTGGTACTGCGCATCCGGCACCGTGTGCTTGATGCGCGAGATGGCGATCTGGGCCTTGGCTCCCGAGGGTTTGCCGTAGTCGAGGGGCACGCTCACGAAGCCGCACTCCGCGTTCCGGCGGATCAGGCCGGGGCTCTGACACGGGCCCCAGGTGACCCCGGCCACCACGTCGGCTGCGGCCGGAGCCGACTCGGCCACCGGCGCCGGGGCCGCGGCGGCCAGCGAGGCGGAGCCGAGGGTGGCGGCCGCAACGAGCGCAGTCGCCGATATCAACATCCGTGTTCTCTGCACGCAAGTTCTCTCTTCCCCGTGGCGCCGAGGCGTCACGCGCTGGGCATCTCGAGCGGGGACGCCGACGGTGTCGACTCCCCCCGGACAGTGAGATGACCAGTCCTACCGCGTTGTCCGCTTCGCGGGCAATCGGGGTGACCCGCGGCTTTTTTCCGCTAGGCCAGGGCATCCATGTGGAACTCGTCCGGGTTCGGCCCGGTGCGCATGCCGCGATCGAGCGCCGCGATGGCCGCCAGCTGGTCGTCGTCCAGGGTGAAGCCGAACACGTCGAGGTTCTGGCCGATCCGGTGCGGGGTCACCGATTTCGGCAGCACGACGAGCCCGAGCTGCAGGTGCCAGCGGATGATCACCTGGGCCGGGGTGACCCCGTGCCCGGCTGCGATGGCGCCGATCGCCGGGTCGTCGAGCACCTTGTGGCCCGAGGCCAATGGGCTCCACGACTCGGTCACGATGCCGTGGGCGGCGTGGAAGGCTCGCAGTGCGGCCTGTTGCAGGTAGGGGTGCAGCTCGATCTGGTTGATGGTGGGCAGCTCGCCGGTCTCGGCCTCGAGCCGCTGCAGGTGCGGGACGTGGAAGTTGCAGACGCCCACCGCTCGGATGCGGCCCTCGTCGCGCAGCGCGAGCAGCTCGCGCCAGGCCTCGACGTAGGTGTTCGCGTCCGGCACCGGCCAGTGGATCAGGAACAGATCGAGCTGGTCGAGCCCGAGTCGATCCATCGACGCCTCGAAGGCCGGGCGCACGCTGCGGTGGTCGTCGTTCCACAGCTTGGTGGTGACGAAGATGTCCTCACGAGCGATTCTCGTGGCGGCCAGCGCCCGGCCGACCCCACTCTCGTTGCCGTAGAGGCGGGCGGTGTCGATGTGCCGGTACCCCACCTCGAGCGCCCGCTCGACCGCGGGCTGCACCGCGTCGTCCGGCACCTGCCAGACACCGAAACCCACCTGAGGGATCGCGACGGTGGCGGCATCGGCGGCGATGGCACTGCCGCGCAAGGAGATCGAGGGGACGTCACGGGGATCGGTCATGCGGGCGATCCTAGGCTGGGGGCGAAGGCCCGTGCGGCGGCAACGGCAGCGTCCAGGTCGCCCCCTGCTGCACCCAGCAACCCGGCCGCCTGCTCGCGGGTCAACTGTGCGCCGGCGGCAATGGCGCCGAGTACCGCTGCAGGATCGGTGGTGTGGGTGAGGCCCGCGTCGGTGTTCAGACCGGTCGCCGACTCATCCACGGAGGCGATCAGGAGCTCGTCCGAGACCGCCGGCAGCCCGATCGAGGCGAACCCGTCGTCGAGGTCGTGGTCGGCCCGCGACCAGGTGGCGCCGTCGAAGCCGTAGATGAAGCCCACCCAGTCGTCGTCGGCGTAGTTCGCCAGCACGTCCCACCAGGCCGGCGCCCCGGCGAGCAGGTCGGTCTCCTCCTCGTCGAAGTACTCGGCAGCGCCACGGAAGTAGGTCTCGGAGTACTCGTGGTCGTTGCCCAGCAACACGGCACGCCCGCCGCCGAGCAGGTGCAGGTCGGTCCAGTTGCCGCCGCCGTCGTCGTAGTGCCAGACCGGCCCGGCGGCGTGGCAGTGCGTGCCGAAACCGACCGCGGCCTGGACGGCGGCGGCCACCGCCCAGCGGCGGCCCAGCTCGGCGGGGGCGGGTAGGTCGACGGAAACCAAGGTCATGACGCATCAGCAAACCACACGGTTCGCACCAGATTCGTCAGAACGGGGCCGGCGGCCACTGCCCACGCGCTGCGGGGCGAGTTCTGACGAATCTGGTGCGATCAGGCCGATGATCAGATGTGTGGAGTCCAGAACGGGTCACGACCGATGAAGCCGATCAGGCGCGTCTGCGCATCGGCGTCGGCCGGCACCGGCACCCGGCTGCCGAACTGACCCGAGGCCCGGATCATGTCCTCCATCGGCTCCATGCCGGCGAGCATGTCCCGGCACAGGTCGGCGTCGAGCCGGTCGTCCTGGCCGGTGGCCCGGGCGAGATCCCAGGTGTGCATGAAGACGTCGACGGTGTAGAACCGGTCGATCAGCGCTGTCAACGGCATCGCGCCGAACCGCGGGTCATCGACGATCCGGGACGACGCGGGGTCGTCGAGCAGTGCCTGCACCGCCGCGGCGTGCGTGTCCCACGCGGCCACCGGGTCGTCGTCCACACTCGGGCCGTGGCGGTTCAGATCAACCCCGGCGATCGAGCCGAGGAATCCCGGCAGCCAGTCGACGAGATGCCGGACGACGTCCCGCGCCTGCCATTCCGCGACCGGGGTCGGTGCCGCCCAGGAGCCGGCGGCCTCCGCGCCCTTCACCCGATCGGCGAAGCCGGCGGCCACGACGCGGTGGCGGGCGGCGGGTTCGGTGGGCAGGGCCATGACTGATCAGAGCCTTCCGTCGGTGAGCAGGGCGTCGATCTTGGCATAGCCGTCGTTGACGCCGACCTCCATGCCGCTGCGCAGCCAGGCGTCACGGTCCTCGAAGCTGTCGCACAACGACTGCGCGTGCAGCCGGGTGCGGCCGTCGCCGAGGTCTTCGAAGGTGAGGGTCTCGAGTGAGACGCCGTCCGGCTGACCCTCCCAGGTGAAGGTCTGCACGATGCGATCCTCGCGCACCTCGTGGAAGCAGCCGCGGAAGGCGAAGGTCATACCGTCGGAGCCGTCGCCGTGCTGACCGGTGAAGCGCCAGCTGCCGCCCGTGCGGGCATCCCAATAGTCGATCGTCGCGGTGGTGCCGTGCGGTCCGACCCACTGGGTGTACAGCTCAGGGTCGGTGTGGGCGCGCAGCAACTGGGCCGGCGTGGCGGCGAAGTCGCGGGTCATGCGGATCGCCGGCACGGTCGGGTCGGCCTCGATGACGGCCTCGACGTAGCGGGTGTCGGCGTGGCTGGGAGCGGTGCTCATGATGCGGTTCCCTCCTGCAGGGTGGACTCGGTGTCGTCGTTCGGATGGTCGGCGGCGGTCATCGCGGCCAGCACGGCGTCCAGGCGCTGGTAGCGCTGCTCGGCCTGACGGCGGTAGCGCTCGATCCACTTCGTCATCAGGTCGAACACCTCCGCCTCGAGATGCACCGGACGCCGTTGCGCGTCGCGGCTGCGGGTGACCAGACCGGCCTCTTCCAGCACCTTCAGGTGCTTGGACACCGCCTGCACGCTCACCTGGTACGGCGCGGCGAGCTCACCGACGGTGGCATCACCCCCGCTGAGCCGGGCGACCATGTCGCGCCGGGTCGGGTCGGCCAGGGCGGCGAACACCTTGGACAGCTGATCGGTCATCCCACGTCCTCAACTACTTGGTTGAATAGACCGTAGGCGCGAGTCACCTCTTTGTCAACCATCCAGTTGAATACCCCCCGTTCCCGCCCGAGCGCAATGTCACGTCACGCTCGTCCCCGACGAGCGCAACGTCACGTTGCACTCATCTAGCGAGCGTGATGTGACATTGCGCCCAGGGGGGTGGTGGGGCCCAGGGGGGGGGTGGGGTCCAGGGGGGCGGGGGAGTTCGGGGCCAGGGGGTTGGGGGGTGTGGCGAACATCCAGTGGCGCATCAGGATGAACTTCAGCGCGGTCGAGGTGACCGTGGCCACGGCGAGGATCAGGGTGCTGGCCAGGGTCGGCGCGGTGGGCCAGAGGGCTCCGAAGCCCCACAGCGCCAGAGCGGTCACGGCCCAGGTCAACGCGAAGACGCCGAAGCCTTGCACCTGGTTGGTGAATGCCCCTTCGCGCCGGCGGATGCCGAAGGTCCAGCGCCGGTTGACGCCGGTGTTGACCACCGTGGCGAAGGCCAGTGCCGCGGTGTTGGCCCACTGCGCCGACCATCCCGGCAACGAGCTGTCGAGCAGGGCGAACAGGCCGAGATGGATTGCCGTGGTGAACACGCCCACCACCGCGAATCGCACCGACTGCGCACCCAGCCCGGACTGCGCCGTGGTGCGGCCCAGCCGCTGCCGGATCGCCTCCAGCGGAAGGTGATCGAGCGTGCGGTGCAACCGCCGGACGCCGCGCAGGTCGTCGGTCGCGGTGGTCACGATGTCGACCCGCGAGTCCGGGTCGTCGACCCAGTCCACCGGCACCTCGTGGATCCGCAGCCCGCACCTCTGGGCCAGCACCAGGAGTTCGGTGTCGAAGAACCAGGTCGGGTCCCGTACCAGCGGCAGCAACTCGGCCGCGACGTCCGAGCGAATGGCCTTGAAACCACACTGCGCATCGGTGAAGCTCGCGCCCAACGCCGTCCGCAGGATCAGGTTGTAGGCCCGCGAGATCGCCTCGCGTTTCGGCCCCCGGACGACGCGCGAGTCGCGGTGCAACCGGGTGCCGATGGCCACGTCGGAATGTCCCGACAACAGCGGAGCCACCAACGGCCACAACGCATCCAGGTCGGTCGACAGGTCGACGTCCATGTAGGCGAGCACCTGAGCCGGCGAGGCCGACCACACCTGCTTCAGCGCCCGGCCCCGGCCCTTCTGCTCCAACCGGACCCACGTCACGTCCGGCACCGTCGCGGCCAATTCTGCTGCCACACGCGGGGTTTCGTCGGTACTCGCGTTGTCGGCGATGGTGATCCGGTATGCGTAGGGAAAGGTCGCCTCGAGATGGCGGTGCAGCCGGCGCACGCACCGGGCCAACGCGCGCTCCTCGTTGTGGACCGGGATCACCACGTCCAGCACCAGGCCGTCGATCCGCCGCGTCACGGCCGTCATGACGCACTCACCGGCTGGGTCAGGTCGTACAGGGTGACGCTGCCGATGGTGACCGCGGTGTAGTTCTGCTGCACCCAGGTGCTGATCTCACTCGCCGAGCCGGACGAACCCGGGCCGCCGCGACCGCCGCCCTGCCCGGAGGCCACCAGGTAGTGGATCTCGCCGGCGGCGACGTGGGCCTGGAACTGCGCCAGGGTCGGGCTGGGGTCGGATCCGTTGAACCCGCCGATCGCCATCACCGGCAGCTCACTGCCCAACTGCAGCCCGGCGGCCTGTTGGCTGCCGATCGCGGCCGCCACCCAGGTGTAGGACTCGGCGTCGGTGCGCAGCGCCGTCACCAGCTCGGCGCTGGGGGTGCTGGCGTTCAGCAGCCCGCCCATGCCGCCGATCGGCCCGCCGGGCTGGCCACCCGG
Source organism: Kineosporiaceae bacterium (assembly GCA_016713225.1). Classification (NCBI taxonomy): domain Bacteria; kingdom Bacillati; phylum Actinomycetota; class Actinomycetes; order Kineosporiales; family Kineosporiaceae; species Kineosporiaceae bacterium. The sequence continues at coordinate 255,424 of JADJPO010000001.1, read as the reverse complement.
CCCGGCGCCGTTCGGCGGAGTCGGCATCACACCCGTCGTGCCACCCTGCATTCCACCCTGCACACCGCCCTGCATCGCACCGGGACCGCCGGCCGGCATCCCGCCGCCCATCCCGCCGGGGCCGCCGCCCAGGCCGCCCGGACCGTTCCCGGTGCGCGGTCCGGCCGTGACGATCGACCCGGTGTGCGCCGTCGAGATCGTGGTCGCGGTGTAGGCGGCCGAACCCGCCAGCCCGCTGACCAGCGCTGCGGCCACCACGCCGGCCACCACCACCCTGCGCAGCCGGTGGACGACGAGCAGCCCCGCCGCTGCCACGACACTGACCACCAGCACGCTGTAGCGCAGCCAGTCGCCGTACTCGGTGGTGCGGCTCAGCAGCGCGAACGACCACACCCCGGCGACCCAGGTCGCCGCGGCGAGCACCACACGGCCGGCGATGCCGCTGCGCCGCTCCCAGGCCTCGGCGGCCCCCATGCCGATCAGGGCCGCGACCGCCGGCGCCAACGCCACGGTGTAGTACTCGTGGAAGATCCCGGCCATGAACGAGAAGGTCAGTCCGGTGACCAGCAACCAGCCACCCCAGACCAGGTAACCGGCCCGGCGCAGGTCGGTGCGCGGCGCCCGGCCCCGCAACACCACACCCGCGACCAGCAGGATCAGCGCCGACGGGATCAGCCAGGAGATCTGCCCGCCGATGGCGTCGTTGAACATTCGGCCGATTCCGGTGGTACCCCAGCCGTTTCCGCCGCCGACCGAGCCGGTCTCCTCACCGTTGATCCGGCCGAGGCCGTTGTAGCCGAAGGTCAGCTCCAGGAACGAGTTGGTCTGGCTGCCACCGATGTAGGGCCGCGCGCTCGCCGGCACCAGCTCGACGATCGCCACCCACCAGCCACCGGACACCACCATGGCGGCGACGGCGGCGAACGCACCGACCATGCGGCGGCGCAGCGTCGTCCGAGCCATGATCACCCAGGCCAACCCCAGGGTCGGGACGACGAGCATCACCTGCAGCGTCTTGGTCAGGAAACCGAACCCGATGAAGACCCCGGCCCAGACCATCCAGCGGATCGCACCCGCCTCGACCGCGCGCAGGGTGGCCCAGGCGGCCAGCACCATCAACAGGGTGAGCAGGGCGTCCGGGTTGTTGAACCGGAACATCAGTGCGGCGACCGGAGTGAGTGCGAGCACCATGCCGGCGATCAGCCCTGCGGGGGCACCGAAGGCCCGTTTCACGGCGGCGTGCAGCACGGCCACGCTCGCCACGCCCATCAACACCTCGGGCAACAGGATCGCGAGCGAGTTGAGCCCCAGCAGCTTCACCGAGGCCACCATCACCCACAGTGCGGCGGGGGGCTTGTCGACCGTGATCGAGTTGGCGCCGTCCAGCGAGCCGTAGAACAGCGCCTCCCACCCGGTCGAGCCGGCCTGAACGGCCGCCGAGTAGAAGGCGTTGGCCCAACCGTTGGCGGTCAGGTTCAGCAGGTAGGTGCCCAGGGTCGCGGCGAGCAGCAGCCACAGCGCGGGCCGGGCCCATCGCGGATCGGGGCGCCGCCCGGCGGTGCCCTCGCCCGGGAGGTCGGCGGCCGACTCAGCGGACTGGCCTGGGCGCGGTCGGGGTCGGAGGTCGAGGCTCATGCCCCCAACGTCGTCCGCCCGACTGTGGTCGCCCTGTGGACCGTCTGCGTTGGGTCGGTGAATTGCCTCGAGATCGGCTGGGAACGGGTGGCCATCGGGCGAAACGCCCCGCCGGTGGCGTTTCCGGTTGCCGAGGTGTCGGGGGTGGCTGCAAGGATCGAGGCATGACCCCTTCGGCAGAGCCCAGGTCGGGGACGCGGATCGAGATCCGCAACCTGACCAAACGGTTCGGTGACGTGACAGCCGTCGACGACCTGTCGTTCGACGTCGACCCGGGCCGGATCACCGGCTTCCTCGGCCCCAACGGCGCCGGCAAGACCACCACCCTGCGCATGGCGCTCGGTCTGGTGCGGCCCACCAGCGGGACGGCCACGATCGGCGGCCAGTCGTACCTGAAGATCCATCAGCCATTGCGGGTGATCGGCTCCGCGCTGGAGGCCACCAACTTCCACCCCGGTCGCAGCGGCCGCAACCACCTGCTCGTGCTCGCCGACACCGCGGGCGTCGGCGGCAAGCGGGTCGACGAACTGCTCGAACTCGTCGGACTCGCCGACGCCGCCGGCAAGCGCGCCGGGGGCTACTCGATGGGTATGCGGCAACGCCTCGGGCTGGCCGCGGCCATGATCGGCAACCCCCAGGTGTTGCTGCTGGACGAGCCGACCAACGGCCTCGATCCCGAGGGCATCCGGTGGCTGCGGGGCTTTCTGCGTCAGCTGAGCAGTGAAGGTCGCACCATCTTGGTCTCCAGCCACCTGCTGTCCGAGGTGGAGCAGACCGTGGACGACGTGGTGATCATCAACCGGGGACGCCTGGTGAAGGCCGCATCGATCGACGAACTGCACGGCGAGGCGACCTGCGTCGTCCGTACGCCCGACCCGACCCGGTTGGCCCAGGCCCTGCACGCCTCCGCCGGGTTGCGCAGTCGGCCCGGCACGGGCGACGAGGACGGCGCGCTGGTGGTCACCACGTCCGATCTGCGCCTGGTCGGCAACGTGGCACTCGAGGCGGGGCTGGCGATCTGGGAACTCCGGGCGCACGGTGGCGACCTGGAGGAGCTGTTCTTCGAGCTCACCGAGACGCCACACACAGCCCCTACCGGGGCACAGACGGGAGCAGTGGCATGACCGGGGCGATCCGATCCGAGATCCGCAAGGTGTTCACCACCCGGTTGTGGTGGGGCATGGCCCTGGGGATGGCGGTCCTGGCGGCGCTGATCTCGATGGGCTTCGCGGCCCTGGTGTCCTCCGATGCTGTCGACGGGGGTAACGGGCCTGGGGGCGATCAGGGCAACCCCTTCGCCAAGATGACCGTGGGCACCGCCCAGCTGATCTACAACGCCGGGCTGATCCAGCAGTTGACGACGCTCTTCCCGTTGGCGCTGGGCACCTTGTTGATCACCAGCGAGTACCGGCACAAGACCATCAGCGCCACCTTTCTGAGCACCCCGAACCGATGGGTGGTGCTGTTCTCGAAGATGGTGGCGGTGGCCGCCATCGGGGCGGTCTACGCGGTGGTGCACGCCGCCGCGAGCGTCGGCGGTGGGGCGAGCATCCTGGCGGCGGTCAAGCACCAGCCGACCCTGCTGGGCGAATCCCAGGTGTGGCAATCGCTCGGCATCGGGGTGGCCGCGTTCGCGATCTGGATGATGTTCGGTTTCGGCATCGGCATGCTGATCCGCAACCAGATCGCCGCGGTGCTGATCGGGGTGGGCGTCGCGTTCATCGCGCAGATCGCCCTCAACATCCTCTTCACGGTCAAGGAGTGGTACTCGGCGATGAAGTGGCTGCCGGGCAACCTCACCGCCAACATGCTCGTGACCAGCGACCCCGTCGAGGGGCAGCAGGTCGACCCGGCCACCCAGGCGCAGTACTTCGAGTTCTGGTGGCAGGCCGGGTTGGTGCTGCTGGCGTATGCCGTGGTGCTGGCCGCGATCGGGGCCTTCCTCACGACACGCCGCGACGTCACCTGAGGCGTGGGCACCCATCCCGCCGGACGCCTCGAGGACGTCTGGAACGCCGCCTGGGGCGCGGTGTTCCGGCGGCGCGGGTGGCGGCCGGTGATCGTTCCCTACCAGGGCTACGGCCGGTCGGGGGACGAGGGCTTCGTCCGGGTACTCGCCCGGGTGCTGCTGGTGCCGGGGCAGGAGCCCCGGGTGAGCCATACTGCCTCGCCCCGGGCGTCGGTCGGGGCACGGGCCCGATCGCTGCGGGACTGGTCGGTACGGGAATGGTCGGCGCGCGCACCGTCCGGTCGCGCCGGCGCCGCCGTCCGGACCGCCCCACCGGGCCTGCCCGACCGGCGGGGGTGGCGGGCGTTCTTCACCCTGCCCGCGGCCCATGCGCCGGTGATGGTGACGGTGAGTGGTGTGGAGCATCAGGTCCGGGCCGATCGGTCGGGCATCGTGGACGCGCGCCTACCTGGCCCCGAGGTGACGCCCGGCTGGAAACAGGTCACCCTGCACATCGACCTGCCGGACGAGCACACCGCGGACGCCGTCACCGCGCGGGTGTTCGTGGTGGCACCCGAGCAGAGCTTCGGTCTGGTCAGCGACATCGACGACACGGTGATCCGCACCCTGCTGCCCCGGCCTCTGCTCGCGGCCTACAACACCTTCGTGCTGCGCGAGACCTCGCGTAGTCCGGTGCCGGGCATGGCCGAGTTGTATCGGACGCTGCTCGCCCGACATTCCGGGGCTCCCACGGTGTACGTCTCGACCGGGGCGTGGAACACGGCCGCGATGCTGCGGCGCTTCCTGGCACGCCACGGCTACCCGGAGGGTCCGATGTTGCTCACCGACTGGGGGCCGACCAACACCGGCTGGTTCCGCAGCGGTCCGGATCACAAGCGGGCCTGCCTGCATGCTCTCGCCGCCGACCTACCCTCGGTGCGCTGGGTGCTGGTCGGGGACGACGGCCAGCACGACCCGAGCCTGTACGCCGAGTTCGCCCGCGAGCGGCCCGATCGGGTGCGCGTGATCGCGATCCGGCAGTTGACGGTGACCGAGCAGATGCTGGCCCACGGCACGGCCACCCAGCGGATCGGCGAGCACTACGGCCCGGCACGCAGCGTCGTCCCCGAGGTCCGGGCACCGGACGGGGTGTCCCTGGCCGCTGCCTTGACCGGGCTCGACGTGTCCTGACCGGCGGCGTCCTGGCCGGCGTCAGGCCCTGGGCTGCTCCTTCTTGAGTCGGTCGAAGTGCTCGCGGAACTCGAGGAACGAGGCCAGAGCCCGCGGCCCGTGCACCGTGGCCGGGCCACCGTTCATCACCAGTGCCACGCCGATCGCCTCGGCGGCCTCGTCGATGGTCGCTCCGGCTCGGGCCGCGCTCTTGGCGTGGGCGGCGATGCATCCGTCGCACTGCTTGGAGATCGCGATGCTCAAGGCCATCAACTCCTTGACCTTGGCGCTCAGGGCACCATCGTGCAGAGCCGCGGTGCGCGTGCTGGTGTACCCGTCGTAGACCTCGGGGATCAAACTACGCAGCTTGGCTGCATCGTCACGCAGACCAGCGAGGACATCGTGTCCGTGGGGCATGAACAGCTCCTGGGGTGGACCGGATCCGCGGATCGGATCGCTACGGCAAATCTCTCAGTCTCTGTGGTGATCGGCTCGGCGGGGCCGTTGCCGTACTCCTAGGCTGAGCAATCATGAGCGGCAGCGATGCAGTCGAGGCCCCGGGCGAGCAGCGGGCGGCAGCGGCACTCACGGCGTCCGGCATGACCTACGTGATCACCCGGCACGGGCCGGTGGCATCGCTCGCCGAGGCGGCAGCAGCCCGCGGGGTTCAGCCGGGCGACATCGTCAAGACCCTGGTGGTGCGCCGGGGCGAGGGCGACTTCCTGTTCGTGTTGGTGCCGGGCGATCGTGAGATCTCCTGGCCCAAGCTGCGGGCCTACCTGGGCGTCAACCGGCTCTCGATGCCGGACGCCGCGACCGCGCGCGAGATGACCGGCTACGAGCGGGGCACCATCACCCCGTTCGGGTCGACCAGCGCATGGCCGGTGATCGCCGATGCCACGCTGACCGGGCGGACGGTGTCGATGGGAGCCGGGGCACACGGCGTGGCCGCGACGGTCGAGGCGGACGACGTGGTGCGGGTGCTGACCGCCGAGGTCGCCGACGTGACCGAGCCGACGGCCTCGGGCGCAGGGCGTGGGTAGCCTGCGCGCCATGAACCTCACCGACCTGCGCATCTTCACCGAGCCTCAGCAGGGTGCGAGCTACGCCGACCTGCTCGCCGTGGCCCAGCGCACCGAGGCGCTGGGCTTCGGCGCCTTCTTCCGCAGCGACCACTACCTGGCCATGGGAGGCGTCTCGGGGATGCCCGGGCCGACCGATGCCTGGATCACCCTCGCCGGGCTGGCGCGTGAGACCTCGACGATCCGGCTCGGCACGCTGGTCTCGGCCGCGACGTTTCGGCTGCCAGGGCCGTTGGCGATCAGCGTGGCGCAGGTCGATGCGATGTCGGGCGGCCGGGTCGAGTTCGGGTTCGGGGCCGGCTGGTTCGAGGCCGAGCACACCGCTTACGGCATTCCGTTCGGCTCGGTCGGCGACCGGTTCACCAACCTCGAGGAACAGCTCGCGATCATCCACGGCATGTGGCGCACCCCGGAGGGCGAGCAGTTCGATTTCGCCGGCGAGCGCTGGCAGGTGAAGGACTCCCCTGCGCTACCCAAGCCGGCCCAGGCGGGTGGCCCACCGATCATCATCGGCGGCGGTGGCCCGGCCCGGACGCCGCGCCTGGCCGCCCGGTACGCCGCCGAGTTCAATCTGCCGTTCGGCTCGCTCGAGGCCTTCGCCGAACGACAGCGCACGGTCGGTGCGGCGTGTGCCGCGATCGGGCGCGACCCGTCGTCCATGATCTATTCAGCGGCGGTGGTGGTGTGCTGCGGCAGCGACGAGGCCGAGGTCGCGCGCCGCGCTGCGGCGATCGGCCGTGAGCCGGACGAGTTGCGCGCCAACGGCGCGGCCGCCACGCCCGAGCAGGTCGCCGCGACGTTGCGGGCCTGGCGCGACGCCGGTGCCCAGCGGCTGTACCTGCAGATTCTCGACCTGGCCGACCTCGATCACCTCGACCTGATCGCCGCCGAGGTGGCTCCGCTGCTGGCCTGAAGCGCCTCATTCATGATCATGACGGGTTCGTCCGCGATGGACGAAACACATCGTCACGATCATGGAAACCCGTCCCAGTAGGCTGGCCGGGTGGAGTCCCAGCAGCCGGTTCGCTATCTCAGCACCCGCAGTGATGCGCCGCCGCGCACCTTCAGCGAGATCCTGCTCGAGGGCCTGGCCCCTGACGGCGGGCTCTACCTGCCGACCCACTACCCCCGCCTGGACGCCGCGACGCTGCGGTCGTGGCGCGGCCTGAGCTACGCCGATCTCGCCGAACGGGTGCTGTCGCTGTTCATCGACGACATCCCGGCCGCGGACCTGCGTGACCTGGTGCACCGCACCTACACCCCGGCGGTGTTCGGCACCGAGGCGATCACCCCGCTGACGCCACTGATGGGGTTCGACGGCGGCGCGCTCTCGCTGCTGGAGCTGTCGAACGGCCCGACGCTGGCCTTCAAGGACATGGCGATGCAGCTGCTCGGCGCCCTCTTCGAGTACGAGCTCGGCCGCCGCGGGCAGAGCCTGAACATCCTCGGCGCGACGTCCGGCGACACCGGCAGCGCCGCCGAGTACGCGATGCGCGGGCGCGCGGGCATCGCGGTGTTCATGCTCAGCCCGCACGGGCGGATGAGCCCGTTCCAGCAGGCCCAGATGTTCACCCTGGCCGAGCCGAACATCCACAACCTCGCGGTCGAGGGGGTCTTCGACGACTGTCAGGACGTGGTCAAGGCGGTCTCGGCCGACCTGGACTTCAAGCGCCGGCTACACATCGGCACCGTCAACTCGATCAACTGGGCGCGGCTGGTGGCACAGGTGGTCTACTACGTCGCCGGGTGGCTGGCCGCGACCGACCCCGCTCGCGGGGGTGGCGGCGACGACCAGCAGGTCAGCTTCACCGTGCCGTCCGGCAATTTCGGCAACATCTGCGCCGGCCACGTGGCCCGCATGATGGGCCTGCCGATCCGCCGATTGGTGTTGGCCACCAACGAGAACAACGTGCTGGAGGAGTTCATCCGCACCGGAACCTACCGGGTGCGCGGCGCCACGGACACGCACGAGACGTCGAGCCCGTCGATGGACATCTCCAAGGCCTCCAACATCGAGCGGTTCGTGTTCGACCTGCTCGACCGGGACGCCGCGCGCGTGGCTCACCTGTTCGGCGATCTGGTGCCCTCCGGCGGCTTCACGATCGGTGCGGCGGAGCACACCCGGATCGCCGAGTTCGGCTTTGTCGCCGGAACCAGTTCTCACGCAGACCGTTTGGCCACCATCGCCGCAGTCCACGCGGGGTCCGGCCGGCTGATCGACACGCACACCGCGGACGGCGTCCACGTCGCGCGCCACCACGTCGAGGACGGCGTCCCGATGATCGTGCTCGAGACCGCCCAACCCGTGAAGTTCGCGGACGTCGTCCAGCAGGCGACCGGGGTTCGCCCGCCGCTACCGGACGCGGTCGCCGACCTGGAACAGCGGCCGCGGCGCTTCGAGCTGATGCCGGCCGATGCCGAGCAGATCAAGACCTACGTCGAGAAGCACGCCGTCACCACCCGGTGATCATGTAATCCGTGCACATTCCCCGTGATCATGTAATTCGTGCACGCTCGTGAAACCACTCACAAGCGTGCACGGATTGCATGATCACCGCGAGGTTTGGGGGTCGGGGCGCGGGTAGCGGACGGCGACGTACAGAGCCACGACGGTGAACACCGCTTGCAGCAGGAGCATCGACGGCGTGACGTGACCGGTCACGATGGCTGTGATCACCGGGATGCTCCCCGCCACAGCCAGGTCGGGGCCCTGGGCGACCACGGCGGACAGACCGGGGGGGATCGCCCCCATCGGAGTCATGATCAACGGTCCGGAGAAGTCCGGGATCGGACGCGAGGCACCACGTGCAGCCGCGGCAGCCCACATCGGGGCGGCCAGCAGACCGAGTGACAGGTGCCCGGCGAGGTCGCCGAAGCGCCAGGCCAGCAACGCCATCACCCCCGGTGCCCAGAACGCCATGACCGCCGCCGGCACCACCAGCCGGGCCAGGCGCAGGCCCGCCTCACCGAGCGGCAACATCGTGTTCAGCGCCGGCACCAGCTGCGCCCGCCGGATGCCGTCGACGGTGGCGAGCGCCGCCAGATAGGCCCCCACCATGGTGGCGGCGACCACCACCGACGTCCGAGGGGTGGGCGTGAGCAACGGCAGGGCGGGCAGACAGGCGGCCACCGCGAGCTGCGCCGGGTACCGCCGGGTGCGAACGAACAGCGCCCACTCGGCCAGCACCACGACCAGCACGACCCGCCCCCACCTCGGCCGGCGCGCCACCCACGGCACCGACCGCAGCAGCCAACGCGCTCGGCGTTGTGCCGGTTCGGATCGGGCCGACAGCGCCCGCCCGAGGCCGCGCGGATCGAGGGAGAGGACGGCGACCAACGCCTCGTCCGCGCTCGCACCCTGGCTGCGCAGGCTCACCCCGGGCACGCGATCCAGCCGGGCATCCCACCGCACCATCAGGCCGGCCGCCAGGGCGCTGAACGCCACCGCTGCCACGGCCAGGCCACCGGACACCCGCGGCGCCGGCCGGGCCGCGAGCGCCACCAGCACCCCGAGGGCAGGTGTGGCCATCACCATCAGGTCGGCGATCCGACGGATCATCCGGTGGACGTCGGGACGCGGCTGGGCCAGCCCGGCGAGTTCGATCGCCGACGCCGTGAGCGCACCACCGGTGACCGCTGCCACGACGACGCCCGACGGCGCGGCACCGGAGGCCAGACCCACCGCGGCTCCCGTCACCGCGCCGATCAGTGCCCCGCCCCCTGGCCAACGCCAGGCCGCCGCCCGCAACAAGGTGCGCCGCTCGACCGACAGCGACAGCCACCACACCGACTCGGCGGACGACACGGCCAATGGCCCCAAGCGGGTCGCCACACCGACCAGGGCACCGATCGCGGCCAGGGCTGCGAGCAGGGCGAGCCACCCGGCGTCCAACCAGGGGCCGGCCGCGGTGTCCGGTGCCGCGACGGCGTCCCCAGGGGCCAGCCGACCGGCCAGCGAGAACACGGTGGCCGAGGTCATGAGCACCGCGACACCGACCATGTAGAGGTCGCCGAACACGTCCGTGAAGCCGGCTGCGACGTTGCGACGCCCACTGCGCCGGGTCCAGCGCCGAATCTCGGTCCCGGTCGGCAACGGCGGCTCCACCTGCACCACGGTCATGGCCCGGCCGTCATTGTTCGGCCCGGATCAGGTCGGCGCCACCGGCGGCGTCCAGCACCTGCACCGCGTGCTCGGCGATGGCGACCACGGTGGTCGCCACCCGGGCGACCAGCTGCGGGTCGTGCGAGGCCATCAGGACGCCGCCCCCGCCGTCCCGCTCGTCGATCAGGAATTCCCCCAACCGGTGCCGCATGGCGGTGTCGAGTCGTTGCTCGGGCTCGTCCAGGATCATCAGCGACCGCGGCCGGGCGAAGGCGGCGGCGAGCAGCAGTCGCCGCCGCTGGCCGGAGGACAACGCCGCCGGCAACGCATCGGCGCGCTCGATGAGCCCGAAGTCGTCGAGCTGGGCCTCGACCACGCCGTCCGGGTCGGCCACACCATGACCGGCGCAGGTCAGCAGCAAGTGTTCGCGCACGGTCAGCGTCGGGAAGAACGCCTCCTCACCCAGGTCGATCGCGACATGCGAGCGGAACCGGCGGGTGCGGTCGTCGACCGGCCCACCCATCACCTCGACCGTGCCCGCCAACGGCCGCAACAGGCCGACCACGGTGCGCAGCAGCGTCGATTTGCCGGTGCCGTTCGCGCCGACGATCACCACCAGGTCGCCGGGCTCGACCACCAGGCTCACCGGCGGGCACACCGGCAACCCGTACCCGACGTGCACGCCATCGAGGCGCAGCAACGCGGTGGTGCCGCCTGCTGCCGGGTCGGCTTCGTGAGCGGAGGTCATACCCCGATCGAACCAGGCCCCGGCGGCGACGGGGACTGCGGCGACGGGGAGCCACCTCGCGATCGCCGCACGGCCGTGATCCCGGCCCCGATCACGGCCGCGAGGGCGACCAGGGCCAACGCCGCCACCAGCCCCGGACGCCGCGTGGCGTCGTCCCGGAACCAGCCCCCGGCCAGCACGGCGCCGCCCGTCCAGGCGGCCCCGCCCAGGCCCAGACCCAGCGCGGTCAGCTCCCGCAGCGGACCGAGCCCGCGAACCTCGCCGCGGGTCGAGAGCAGCAACGGGAATCGCGGCGCGGTGCGCAGCAGCGTGCCGTCGTCCGGCGGGGGAACCTGACCCGCGGTGCCGCAAGCCCACACATCCTCGCCGGGGCCGATGATCGTCTCGAGGAGGCGCCAGTCGCCATCCAGCTGCGCGATCGGCTGCCGGGCCGGTAGCTCGTGGCGGCGCACGAACCGCACCTCGCCCTGGCTGGCCTGCGCGAGCTGCCGCACGGTCAGTCCACCGAGCTCGTGCGCGGCCAGCGTGGTGTTCGTCGCGGTGACCGTGGCCCCGCGGGGATCGACCTGCACCCGCATGCCGGCATCGGTCAGGTCGAACCAGCTGCCGGACGTCGCGCCGGCGCGTTCGTGCCAACGTGGCTCGGACGACGCGCTGCCCCGGTAGCGCTCCTGCAGCGACCACGACCACCAGACACACGCCCGGCGGGAAACCGGCGACAGCATCGGCTCGGCGGCGTTCGTGGTGCCGGTGAACGTCACGCGGCGGCCCGAGGCCGGGCCCGGGGTGAGAGCGGGAGTGAGCCGGCGCTCGATCCGGGCACCCAGGCCGAGCAGTCCCAGCCAGCCGAAGCCGGCACCCACCGCGAGCAACAGCCCGATCACGAGCGCGATGACAGCCTCCCCGGTCGACTCCGCCGCGAACGCCAGTCACTGTGACACATCAGCTACGGCGGGGTAGCGGTGTTCTCCACCGCATCCCGCTCGCCCTCGTCAACCGATCCAGCCGAAGCCGGCGGCGACGAAGATCACCGCGGGCGGGAAGAGCACCCACAGCGGCGACTTGGGGAAGGCCGCCACACCGACCATCGCCGAACCCAACAGGTAGAGCCCGATGGTGTGGATCGATGATCAGGCGAATCAGCCCGGCGCGGTGGCGGCTCGACGGACGCGTGCGGACGGCGTCCGTCGAGCCATGCGAGGGCCACCTCCGCGTCCACCCGGTTGCTGGCTGCGCACCGGTGATGACTCAAAGCTACGACTGAGCTACCCAGAGTGTCGATACGCCTGCAGGGTGACCCTGGCCCCCAGGGCTTCGTCGCATTGACCACCGAAGTCGGTGGTCAAAGCCACAAAGCTCGCCGGATCAGCGGGGGCTCGAGGTCGCCAGTTCGAGGCGGTAGCGGATCATGCGTTCGATCAGGTCGAGCGGCAGCGGCTCGGTGTGCGGGAACTGCACCGAGCCCTTGGCCCAGGTGCGGTCACCGAACTCGTCGGCGAAGTGCTCGATGACCGGCGGCGTGGGATAGAAGCCGACGTGCTTGTCGAACCCGGCCCAGTGCACGAAGTTCTTCCCCTTCAACCGGAACGTCGGTATGCCGTAGGCGATCACTGCCGTCACGTCCGGCACGATCGAGCGCACCAGCTCTTCGATCTGCGTCAGCCGGCCGACCGTGAACTCACCCAGCGGGGCGTAGTGGTCGGCGAACACCTCATCGGTCATGCGTCACACCCTGTCCGGAATCCCGCGCCACCGTCCAGCGGAACAGCGGATCAGTGAACTCGTGCAGTCGCGCGTACACCGTCCGCACCGCCGCATACTCGGCCATGCCCTGCGGATCGGGCGTGAACACCGCGCCCGGTTCGACCATCGCGGCCACCGCGGCATCGATGCCGGGGTGGACGCCGGCCCCGACCGCGGCACAGATCGCCGAGCCCAGCAGCGCACCGTCCGCGACAGCGGTCCGCTGGGTCGGGCGCGCGAACACGTCGGCCAGGATCTGCATCATCAGGTCGGCCTTGGCCCCGCCGCCGCTCACCAGGATGGTCGAGAACGATCGCCCCAGAGCCGTTTCCATCACCTCGAGGTGGCCGGCCATGGTCAGCGCGATGCCCTCGAGGATCGCGCGATGGACGGCGCCGCGCCCCTGGGTGCCATCGAAGCCCACCAGAGCCCCCCGACGAAACGAGGCCTCGGTGGGCGCCAGCCAGTCGAGCACCGCGAGGAGTCCTTGACACCCCCGGGGCACGGCCGCCGCCTCGGCGTTCAGCAGGTCCTCGTCGCCCGGGTCGACCCCCGCCAGGTCACGAAACCAGCCCACGGTCCACATGCCGCGCCGGATGCCGCCGGACTCGTAGAGGTACTCCCCCGGCACCGCGGCGGTGTTCACCCAGTAGGCATCGCTGCTCGCCTGCGCGGCGCCCGGGGTCATCGCGGCGATGTAGGTACCCAGTGAGAGCAGAGCCGTGCCGGGGCTGCGCAATCCGCAGCCGAGAGCCTCGACGGCCTTGTCGTTCGCCGTGGCGAACACCGGCAGTCCGACGGGGATGCCGGTGGCTGCAGCCGCCTCGGCGGTCACCCCACCCAACCGCGCGCCCGGCGGCACCAGCTCGGGCAGCATCGCCCGGGTCATGCCGAGCGCCGCGAACGCCGCCGGATCGCTCGACCAGGCCATCGCCGCCAGATCGAACGGCCAGGCGCCCTGGTAGTTCGCGGCGGTGTCGGTGAACGCGCCGGTGAGCCGGTGCGTGATGTACCCCGAGGACGCCGCCACCCGGCTCACGCGCGGATCGCCCCCCTCGGCGAGGGTGGGCACCTGGCGTCCGACCCGGACGTCCATCCAGCTCAGCAACGGTTCGACCAAGTGACCGTCGGCGTCCAGCAGCGCCCGACAGAACCGGATGGTGCACAGCCCGACGCCCACGATCCGGGCGAGATCACCGCTGTAGGAATCGAAGACGTCGCGGCAGGCCGCCACGATCGAGTCCCAGAGGTCGTCGTCCGGATGCACCACGTGCCCGGGCGCCGGGTGGTCATAGGGACGCAACTGGCGCCGAGCCGAGACCACCACCTGGCCCGCGGCGTCCACCAGGGCGACCTTGGTGCTCTGCGACCCGTTGTCGATCGCGAGCACCAGCGGGCCGTCATCGCCCGGGCCGCGGGTCACGGAGCCTCCGGCACGAACAGGGTGCCGGTGTTCATGATCCGGTGTGGGTCGAACTGCTGCTGCAGCCCGGCCAGCAGCCAGTAGGCCGACCCGTGCTCCTCACGCACCCAGGGCGTGCGGTACTTGCCGACACCGTGATGGTGCACCATCGAGCCGCCGACCCGCAGTGCCTCCTCGACCACGATGGCGTTCAGCGGGATGTGGTATTCGGTGATCTCATCGGCTGGGGCGCAACGAATCTGGTAGTCGTACACGAAGTACAGATTGGTGCCGGTCTGGTAGCTGTGCGAGGAGTGCGCACCCAACATGGTCAGGTCGGCGGCGTGGGCGAACTCGGCCCTCACCCGGCGCATCACCGAGGCGTACAACTCACCCACCCGCGACCAGTCGCAACTCACCTCGGTGGTGAACCCCAGGTGCGCCTGCTCGCGCATCACCACCTTCTCGGCGTCGATCTTGTCCTGACCCCAGTTGAGGCCGTCGAACCAGGCCTCGATCAGCGCCGGGTCGACCGGGGTGTGTGGACGCGTCGCGAAGACCTGCTCGATGCCGCCGGCGGTGGCGTCGGCCAACGGCTTCGGGCCTTCGGCGATCAGGACGACGACGTTCTTGCCCTGGTGGAAGTGTGCGAAGTGCTGCCGGGCGTCCTCGGGGGAATAGACCCGACAGACCGAGGGCCGGTAGCCGGCGGTGACCAGGTCGTGCAGCGCCTCGACACCGGCGGCGAAATCGTCGACCAGACAAGCGAAGTAGCGATTGTTCTCGGGGGTGTACCGGAACAGCTTGACGGTCACCTCGGTCACCACACACAGCGCGCCCTCGTTGCCGATGATCACGTGGCGGATGTCCGGCCCGGCGGCCCGGCGCGGCACGTTCTTGATTCGCACCACCTGACCGCCGGGGAAGACCGCCTCGAGCCCGACCACCATGTCCTCGATGCCGCCGTACAACGTCGAGAACTGGCCGATCGATCGCGTGGCGACCAGACCGCCATACTGTGCAAGGGGTTTGGACTGGGGTGAGTGCCCGGTGGTCAGGCCGCGAGCCCGGACGGCGTCCTCGAGCACCTGCAGCGGCACGCCGCACTGCACCGTGGCCATCAGGTTGGTCTCGTCGATGGCGAGGATCGCGTCCAGCCCCGAGGCGTCGAGCACGATCGAGTCCTCGACGATCGTCTCCAGCCCGCCCTCGGTGGCGGTGCCGCCGGTGCGCGGGACGACCGTGACCAGGTTGTCGTGGGCGAACCGCAACACCGCGGCGACGTCGTCCGTCGAGCGGGTGCGCACGATCGCCGCCGGGATCGGGCCGGCGTACTGGCCGTGCACCGCGGTGTACTTGCGGAACCGGTCGACGCTGGCCTCGCGCAGCGCCTGCTCGTCGATGACCACCTCACCGGCGTCCAGGCCACGCAACCCAGCGACGATCGCCGTCCGGTCGAGCGGTGAACGGGACGGCAGCCGGGCGGGCGGCGGCGGAAAGGTATCGGGTTGGGTCATGGCGCTCACCGAACCAGGTATCCGCCGTCGACGACCAGCACCTGGCCGTTGACGTAGTCCGAGGCACTGCCGGCCAGGAACACCAAGGCCCCCATCAGGTCGGCCGGTTCGCCCCACCGCCCGGTGGGGATGTGGTCGAGCACCCGCTGGTTGGTCTCGGGGTTCGCCCGGGTGGCCTGCGTGATCGCGGTGGCGTAGTAGCCCGGCGCCAGGGCGTTGACCTGCACGTTGTGCTCGGCCAGCTCGTCGCAGTAGGCCCGGGTGAAGCCCACCAGCCCGGCCTTGGTGGCGGCGTAGGCGGGCGAGGTGCGCCCACCCAGGTAGGAGAACAGCGAGGCGATGTTGATGATCTTTCCCGAACGCTGCGGGATCATGAACCGAGCCGCCTCGTGGGCCAGCTCGAACGCGGCAGTGAGGTTGACCGCCACCATCGGGTCCCACTGGGCGCGGCCGAAGTCCTCGACCGGGGCGAGCTCGCAGATGCCGGCCGAGTTGACCAGGATGTCGATCCCGCCCAGCTCGTCGACGCACCGCTGCACCACCTCGGCGGCCACGCCCGGGGCCGTGATGTCGGCCTCGACGACGACCAGGCGGCGCCCGGTGGCCTCGACCAGCCGGGCCGTGGTGCCGTCGTCCGGGGCCAACGCCGCGACCAGCACGTCGGCGCCCGCGGCGGCCAGGGCGAGGGTGAAGGCACGGCCCAACCCGGTGTTGCCACCGGTGACCACTGCGCGGCGTCCGGCCAGCGAGAACAGGTGCAAACCGAAGTCGGTGATGTCCATGGTGGGCGCAGGCTACCCGCCGCCGATCCCCCGCCCGTGAGGCACGCCGTAGCCTTCACCGCATGGAATCCGCGGTGGTGCAGCGAGCCCGACGACTGGCCGATGAGGTGTTGTTCCCGGCGGCCATCGACGTCGACCGCGCCGCCCGGGTGCCGGCCAGGTTGCTCGACGCCTTGGCGCAGAACGGTTTCTACGGCCTGGGTGCGCCGTCCGAGCTGTCCGGCCTCGACCTACCGGACGACGCCGCACGAGCCGCGGTGGTCGAGGCCTTCGCCGGGGGGTGCCTGTCGGCCGCGTTCGTCTGGTTGCAGCATCGCGGGGCCTTGCGGGCGGTGGTGAGCGCTGCCGCCTCGAACGCCTCGGCCGCCTCGACCGCCGTGGAGCACCACCTGCCCGAGCTGGTTGCGGGGCGGTTGCGGGCGGGTCTGGCCATCGGGGCCGCCACCCGCACCGGACCACCGCTGATCCGGGCGCTCACCGAGCCCGGTGGGGCGTGGCGGTTCAGCGGCCGAGCGCCCTGGGTGACCGGGTGGGGCATGGTCGACGTGCTGCTGATGGCCGCCCGGGACGCCGACGACCAGCTGATCTGGGCGCTGGTGCCCGCCGACTCCCCCGGGCTGCACCCCGAGACCCTCGCGCTGCTCGCGGTCAACGCCAGCGGCACGGTGACCCTGACCGTGGACGACGTGGTGGTCCCGGCCGAGCGAGTACTCACCATCGAGCCGCACGCCGCCTATCTGGCCCGGGACGCCGAGTCGGTGACGTTCAACGGGTTCCTCGCCGTCGGCGCCGCCGGACGGGCGATCCGCCTGATGCGCGAGGCAGGTGTCGACGCGAGTGGCGAGGACCCGTTCGAGGGGCAGGTCATCGAGACGCTGTCCACCGAGCTCGACCAGGTGCGGCAACGGCTGCTCACGGCCACGGCGGACGACGCGCCGTCCGCGCGGGCGGCCGCCTCGGAGCTGGCGATGCGGGCCGCGGCGGCGCTCGCCGCACATCAGGGATCGCGTTCGGTACTGGCCGGTTCCCATGCCGGACGCCTGATCCGCGAGGCGACGTTCCTGCTCACCTTCGGCAGCCGCCCCGCGATCCGGCGGCAACTGCTCACCCGCTTGGCCCGGTGAACGACCGGGGCCGGGTGGCGCCTGGCCCGGTCCCGACCCGGAGTTCAGATCGGGCGCAGCAGACGGCTCGCCGGGTCGACCGAGCCCATCGCGAGGACGGCGTCCAGGTTGCGGCGCAGAGCGAGCGCGTCCCGGCCTCCCACGCGCTCGGCCAACTCGCGCTCGAACCGGTCGTGCAGCCCACGGGCAGTGGCGAGCGCCAGCCGGCCCCGGTCGGCGAGCTCGATGAGCCGGGCGCGGGCGTCGTCAGGGTGGGGTGAGCGCCGGACGTAGCCCTTCGCCTCCATCTCGCCGAGGATCTTCGCCGCCCCCTGGGTGGTCATGTGCAGCCCCGGCAGCTCCAGCGTCGCCGCCGCCCGCCCGCCCTCGAACATGTGCCGTCCCCAGACGTCGAAACCAGCCGTCGCCATCTCGGCGTCGAGCCAGTCGACGAACGCGGCGTAGGCCAGTCCGAGTCGGATCCCGAGGTCGTCGTGCAGCACGGGTTGACGATATCAAACCTTAGTTATAGAACTGAGATTACCTATATCGAAGGAGCACCCACCATGCCTGTCATCGCCGGAATCGATGCCCCCACCTTCACCCTGGCCGACACCGTGTTCACCGGGCTCGCGACACCGAGCCGCGGCGCCGTCGAGAACGCGGTGTGGCGGGTCCGCCTCACCTCCTCGACCCCTGGCGCACTCCACACCCTCGACCGTGAGGAGGTGCTCGTGGCCGTCCGAGGCGCCGCGGTGGCCACATTGGCGGGCACGGAACACGCTGTCGCCGCGGGCGATGCGGTCCTCGTTCCCGCGGGCGTGCCCTTCGCGCTGCGGTGCGCCCAGCCGGAGGATGGCAGCTCACCCGAGTTCGAGGCGGTCGCCGTGCTGCCGGTGGGCGGGCGGGCTTGCCTGGTCGGGGGTGAGCCGTTCACCCCGCCGTGGGCCCGCTGACCGAGGGTTCGTGGCCGGACTCACCATTCCTCCTGACCGCGTGACGATCTGGCGACCTACCGTGGAACGGTGCGCAGCCTCCCCGTCCCCGACCCCGGCGAGGCCGACGCCGCGTCACCCGCGCGCTTTCTGTGGTGGATGGCCCGAGGGCAAACCTCAACACTGTTCGGGGGCATGGCCTTCGGCGTCCTGTGGATGTCGGCGCAGGCGCTGATGCCCGCCCTGATCGGCCGGGCGATCGACCACGGGGTGGCGCGACAGGATCTCGGAGGCCTGCTGCGCACGGTGTGCCTGGTGCTGGTGCTCGGCATCGTGCAGGCCGTCAGTGGCGTGATGCGCCACCGCTTCGCCATCACCAACTGGCTCATCGCCGCCTACCGCACGGTGCAACTCACGGTGCGCCACGTCGTCCATGTCGGGGGTGCGCTGCCGCGCCGGGTCGCCGTGGGCGAGGTGGTCACCATCGCCTCGAGCGACATGTCCCAGATCGGGCACGTCATGGACGTGATCCCCCGGTTCACCGGATCCCTCGTCGCCTTCGCCGTGGTCTCGGTGATCCTGCTGACCACGTCGACGATGCTGGGACTGGTGGTGCTGATCGGCATGCCACTGCTGATGCTGGCCGGCGCCCCGCTGCTGCGACCACTGCAACGCCGCTCGGGTCGACTGCGCCGGCTGACGGCCGATCTGTCGACCCGCGCCTCCGACATCGTCGCGGGGCTTCGGGTGCTGCGCGGGGTCGGCGGCGAGCCGCTGTTCTCGGCGCGCTATCACGCTGAGTCGCAACAGGTTCGCCGCGCCGGCGTCCGGGTGGCCCAGGTGCAGTCGGTCACCGACGCGCTGCAGGTGCTGGTGCCGGGCATCTTCGTGGTGATCGTGGTCTGGGTCAGCGCGCGGCAGGCAGTCAGCGGCCGACTCAGCCCGGGCCAGGTGGTGGCCTTCTACGGCTACGCCTCCTTCCTGACCATCCCGTTGCGCACGGTCATCGAGTTCGCCACCAAGCTGGTGGGGGCCTGGGTGTCGGCGCGACGCATCTGCGCCGTCCTGCACCTGGAACCCGATGCCGGCGAGCCGGCCGAGCCGGTGACCGCCCTGCCCGCGACGCTCGGCCGGGCCGATCTGATCGACCTGTGGTCGGGATTTCGCGCCCGGGCAGGGCACCTGACGGCCATCGTGCCCACCGATCCGGACGCCGGCGCCCACCAGGCGGACCGGCTCGGCCTGCACACCCCCGCCCCGGACGACGCCGTGCGGCTCGGAGACCTCCCCCTGAACCGGCTCTCCCGCAACGTATTGCGCCGACACATCCTGGTCAGCGACACGGCGGCACTGCTGTTCGCCGGCGACCTGGCCCAGGTGCTCGATGTGCGGGGACGCGCCAGCGAGAACGACCTGCGCGAGGCGCTGCGTGTGGCCGGCGCGCTGGACATCCTCGACGGGCTGCCCGAGGGCCTGGCCGGTCGGGTCGCCGAACGTGGTCGCACCTTCTCGGGTGGGCAGCGCCAGCGGCTGGTGCTGGCCCGGGCCGTGTTGGCCGACCCGCCGGTACTGGTGCTGGTCGAGCCGACCTCCGCCGTGGACGCCCACACCGAGGCCCGCATCGCCCAGCGGCTCCGGCAGCGGCGGCAGGGCCTCACCACGATCGTGATCACGACCTCTCCGCTGCTGCTCGAGGTGGCCGACGAGGTGGCCCTGCTGGACGGCGACCGGATCACCGTGGTCGGTCGACACGCCGGCCTGCTCGACACCCACGCCGGGTACCGCGCCGTGGTCACGCGCAGCGTGGGCGATCCGGACGAGGGCGACGAGGCAGCCCGATGAGCGCAGCGGCGATGGGCCGGGGGCTGCCGGTGGCGACCGCCGCTGCGGTGCGCCGGTATGCCGGCGACCTGATCCGGCGGCACCCGAGGCTGCTCTGGGGTGCGGTGGCGGTGCACCTGACGGCGGCACTGACGGCGCTGGCGGCGCCTCGCCTGCTGGGTGACCTGGTCGAGGCGGTCGAGGAGGGGACGACCACGGCACACGTCGATCGCCTCGTGATGCTGCTGGCCGCCTTCCTGTTGGCCCAGTCGGTGCTGACCCGGTACGCCCAGTACGCCTCCCAGGTGTTCGGCGAGCGCATCCTCGCCGAACTGCGGGAGGACTTCGTCGACGCCGTCCTCGACCTGCCGATCGGCATGGTGGAGTCGGCCGGGTCGGGTGACCTGCTCACCCGCACCTCGCGGGACGTCGATCAACTCGGCTGGGCCGCCCGGTGGGCGGTGCCGCAGAGCGTGGTCTCCGGCGTGCGAGCCGTGGTGGTGCTCACCGCCGCACTCTGGGTCGGCTGGTGGGTGTCGTTGGCCTTGTTGCCGATGGTGCCCGTGGTGGCGTGGGCCGCACGGTGGTACCTGCGCCGGGCCAAGGACGGGTACCTGCGCTCGGCGATGTCGTACTCGCGTATCACCGCGAGCGTGGCCGAGAGCGCCGAGGGGGCGCGCACGATCGAGGCCCTCGGGCTGGGCCCGGATCGCATCCGGCAGATCGACGCCGACTGCGCCGCCTCGTTCGCCACCG
Organism: Kineosporiaceae bacterium; assembly: GCA_016713225.1. NCBI lineage: Bacteria > Bacillati > Actinomycetota > Actinomycetes > Kineosporiales > Kineosporiaceae > Kineosporiaceae bacterium. The sequence goes on along the minus strand of JADJPO010000001.1, from coordinate 234,680 downwards.
AGCGCTACACGTTGGGACTGCGCACCCGGTTCTTCCCGGTGGTCGAGTTCGCCTATCTGGTGCCGGGGGCGGCCACGCTGGTGCTGGGAGGCATTCTCCACCAACGCGGTTCGGTCTCACTCGCCGACGTCACGGCAGCGACGCTGTATGTCCAGATGCTCGTCGACCCGATCGATCGCTTCATCGTGGTCCTCGACGAACTGCAAGCAGCCCAGGCATCCCTGGCCCGGCTGCTCGGGGTGGCCCAGCTCCCGGACGACCGCCAGGTGAGCCACGCCGTCCCGGACGGCGAGAAGCTGGACGCACGCGACGTCCGGTTCGCCTACGGCGGGGGACGGGACGTGTTGCACGGGGTCGATCTGGACGTCGCCGTGGGCGAGCGCATTGCCGTGGTCGGCCCGTCGGGGGCCGGCAAGTCCACGTTGGGGCGCCTGCTGGCGGGCATCCACCCACCCCGCGTCGGATGGGTACGGGTGGGCGGGGTCGCCCTGGCCGAGTTGCCGCTGTCGATCCTGCGGGGTCACGTGGCCCTGGTGACCCAGGAGCATCACGTCTTCGCCGGAACCCTGCGCGACAACCTGGCCCTCGCCGTCCGGTCGAGCGCCGGGGACGACGGCCCCGCGCACCGCGAGGTGAGCGACGAGGCGATCACGGCCGCCCTGGTGGCGGTGGACGCCGCCGACTGGGTGGCCGCGTTACCGGACGGGCTCGACACCCTGGTCGGGTCGGGTGGGCGGCAACTCACGGCGGCGCAGGCTCAGCAGGTGGCGCTGGCGCGGCTGGTGCTGGCCGATCCCCACACCCTGGTGCTCGACGAGGCGACCTCACTGCTCGACCCACGGGCCGCCCGCCACCTGGAACGTTCGCTGGCGGCGGTGCTGCGCGGGCGCACCGTGATCGCGATCGCCCACCGGTTGTTCTCGGCCCACGACGCCGATCGAGTCGCCGTGATGGAGGATGGTGTGATCACCGAGTTCGGGCCGCACGCCGACCTGGTCGCGGCAGGCGGTGCCTATGCGCACCTGTGGCACTCCTGGCACGGCCGCGACTGACCCCCATCCCGGGTGGCCGGCTCGCTGACTCGACAACCAGAACTCGACGACCAGAGGAGCATCCATGGGCTTCACGCCCGCACAGCTCGGCGATCTCGGGGGCCGGCGCGCGATCGTCACCGGCTCCAACTCCGGCATCGGGGCGGTGCAGGCCCGCGAGCTGGCAGCGCACGGGGCGCACGTCGTCCTGGCGGTGCGCAATGTCGAGGCCGGCCGGGCCATCGCGGCCGGCATCGCCGGTGACACCTCGGTGGCCCACCTCGATCTGGCCTCGCAGCAATCGGTTCGCGAGTTCGCGGAGGCGATCGACGGCCCGGTGGACCTGCTGATCAACAACGCCGGCGTGATGGCCCCGCCGAGGTATCGCACCACGGTCGACGGCCACGAACTGCAGTTCGGCACCAATCACCTGGGTCACTTCGCGTTGACCGCGCGGTTGCTGCCGGCGCTGTTGGCCGCCCCGGCACCGCGGGTCACCACCGTCTCCTCCATCGCTCACCACCGAGGCGACGACCGGGTGGTCGCGGGCAATCCGGCCGCCGGATACGACCCGAACGTGTCCTACGGGCAGTCGAAACTGGCGAACCTGCTGTTCGCCCGGGAGCTGCATCGGCGTGCGCTGGCCGCCGGGTCACGCCTGACCTCGACCGCCGCGCACCCCGGGGTGGCCGTGACGAACCTGGTGTCGAGTCCAGATGGCATGGGCGCCAACCGGATCGTGGCCGCGGTGGCACCCGTGTTCATGCGACTGGTGCTACCCGGCGCAGAGGGCGGCGCCGAGGCGATCCTGTACGCCGCCTCGCTGGCCGAACCGGGTAGCTACTCGGGACCGCAACGCTTTCGCGAGGTGCGCGGACCCGTCGGCCCGGCACGCCTGAGTCCGTGGGCGCAGGACGAGGAGTTGGCCCGGCGGTTGTGGACGCGCAGTGAGGAGCTGACCGGCCTGAGCCTGACCATGTTGTGATGGCGCGATGGCGCGATGGCGCGATGGCGCGATGGCGCCGACCGATCCGGGCATCCGGATCCCATCCGGGTCTCACCCGATCTGGCCAGCGGTCGCGTGAGCCGGGACCGACCGGCTTGAATGCTGAGGTGACCCATCCCTTGCAGGAGCGGCTGCACCGCAACCGGCGACTCACCTTGCTGATCAACGTGCGCTCCCGGCGAGGCGCCGCGCAGCACCGGGCTGCCCGAAGAGCGCTGGAGGCCGGCGGCTGGAGCATCGACGCCGAACACCTGATCAGCGACCCGGCCGGGCAGTTGCCCGCGCTGCTACCCCGGCTGGCGGCCGAGCAACCCGACCTGCTCGTGGTGGGCAGCGGCGACGGCACGGTCTCGCACGTCGTCCACCACCTGGCGCACTCACCGACCGTGCTGGGCTACCTGCCGCTGGGGACGACGAACAACTTCGGCCGCTCGCTCGGGTTGCCGTTGAAGCTGTCCGGCGCCGTGGACGTGATCAACCAGGGCAGGGTCGCCGACATCGATCTGGGTCGGGTCGACGACCGGTACTTCGCCAACCTGGTGAGCATCGGCATCTCGGGCGAGGTTGCCGGGCGGACCCCGCACCAGCTCAAGCGGCGGATCGGGCGGCCGGCCTATGCCCTCACCGGGGCGCGAACCCTGGTACGGCACCAGCCGTTCACCGCCGAGGTGCGCAGCGGGACGACGACCTGGCGGGTTCGCACCCATCAGCTGAACGTCGCCAACGGGTCGATGCACGCCGGAACGGCGATCTCGGCCGATGCCAGCCTGGACGACGGCCTGCTGATGGCCTACACCCTCGGCGGGCGGTCACGGTTCTCGACCGTGCGGGCCACGGTGCGACAGGTGCTGACGCCGCGACATCCCAGCGAGCACAAGGGTTTTCTGCTCGGCGGCGACTTCACGGTGAGCACCGACCGGCCGTTGCCGGTCGACGTGGACGGCGAGATCGTCGGCACCACCCCGATCGAGATCCAGGTGGTGCCGCAGGCCTTGCACGTGATGGTGCCGTGGCCGCCTGGGGCCCCTGGGCCCAACGGCGCCACCCCGGGTTAGGCCGCGGAACCCTTCTGGGTGCCTTCGTCCCCTTCTAGGCTCCCGATGTGATCTCCAACGACCAGTACGGTCCGAGCACTCTGCCGGGCCCGGTGAAGTCCGCTCGGGTGGTGCTCTACCTGGGGGCGTTCTTCAGCGCTCTGGTGGCCGTGGGAGTGCTGCTCACCGGCCCGGACGGCGCGACCGTGGGCCGGATGGTGTGGGCGGTCTGGCCCGGCGTGGTGGCGTTCCTCGTGGCCGTCCACCTCGAACGCGGTGGGCGGTGGCGTTACACGCTGTCCCTGGTGGTCGCCGGTTTCTGGTTGCTCGGCGCCCTCGGGACGATCGGCCGCGGCGAGGCCCGCGGATTCGGCCAACTGATCCTGCCGGTGCTGCTGTTGGTGTTCGTGCTGCGGCCGGAGTCACGCGACTTCTTCGCCCTGGCCTCGAACGGCGCGGGTGGCGGCCGGTTCCGGCAGCTGCTCCGTCGGCCGGACAACGGCGTGACGGCGGCCGAGTACCTCGGCGTCCTGGTGGTGGTGGCGGTGATCATCGCAGCCATCGCCGGCTCGGGTGTGGGATCCACGATCAGCTCCGACGTCGGCAGCGCCGTCTGCCGCATCATGTCGGGCGAGGGGTGCGGGGACGGCTCGGGCGGGTCGGGGGTCGGGCGGGTCGAGCACGGCAGCGGGCGGCCCGGGCGGGACCGGTGCTGGCGACCCCGCCGGACCCGGCGCCGCCGCGCGGGCCGATGGCAGCGGGATCACCGTGCGAGACGACGGGACCGACGCCACCGACGCACCACCTGCCGAGGAACCGTTCTGTTCCGGGTTCTGGAACTGCGCCCTGAAGCAGACCGGCAGTGGCATCGCCAACGTGTTCCAGGGCGCCTGGAGCGACGTGACCGGTCTGGTGGGCCTGGCCGGCGACCTGATCACCGACCCGGTCTCCGTCGGCAAGGGCCTGTGGCAGGCCGTGACCCACCCGGTGGACACCGTCAGCGAGCTGATCTGGTCCGAGGAGGTCTCCTCCCGGTGGGACCGGGGCGACTACGGCGGCGCAATCGGCCGCGAGCTGTGGAACATCGGGTCCTTCTTCATCCCGGTCGGTGACATCGCAGCGGGCGTGGCCCGTGGCGCGAAGATCGCCAAGGGAGCCAAGGCCGCCGACCTGGCGGCGGACGCCGCCCGCGTGATCGACCGGGTGAGCGACCTGGCCTCGGACGCCGACCGCGCCGCCGACGCCGCCGAGGCGGCCGCCCGGGCGGGCAAGGCCGCCGACGCCGAGGCGGCGGCGATCCGGGCCCGGAAGGCAGCCGACGATGCCGCGGCCAAGGCGCGAGAGATCGGATGCCCGCTGGCCATCGGCCCGGTGAGCGTCGGTGGGGTGCCCGGACGGGCGGCCATGGGCGCGGGGCGCCCGATGCGCGGCGCCCTCCGGCTGATCGCGGCCGGGGGTTGCGACGACGTGACAGCCCAGGCCAAGGCGGCCGACGAGGCCGCCGATCAGGCCGAGGACGCCGCCGCCCACACGCCCGACGCCGCGGTCGTCGCCGACCCGGCGTTCACCAAGGGTGCGCTGGGTGAGGCCTTCGAGCCCGGCGTCGTCGACCCGGCCGGTTCCATGACCGCCAAGGAGCGGGCGATCGCCGATTGGCTGGAGCAGAACGAGGGGGCGCGGGTCGACGCCCGGGTGCCCGACCACGCCTCGGGGCAGAAGAACCCCGACACCATGGTGCGCACCTCGGCGACGGACCCCGGCACCATCGTCGAGTTCAAGACGCTCGAGAGTGGCTCGTCCACCGCGGTGCGCCGCAACCTGTTGGACGCGGCCAAACAGACCACGGACGGCGTCGTCGTGATCGACGGGCGCGCTGCCGGACTGACCGAGGACGCCGCGCGCCAGGGCTGGGCCCGCGCCCAGGGGCAGGCCACGCAGTACGGTCAGACCATGCCCTCGAAGGCCACGATCATCCTCGCCGACGGCTCCTCGGTCACCCTGCCGTGAGTGAGTCCGCCGTCCTCTTCGTCGAGGCGGAGCTGACACCGTCGGCGCTGGCCGAGGTGCTGGCCGGGGCGCTGCCCGACCTGCGGGGTACCCGAACGCCGGACGACGAGCCGTTTCTGGCCCGGGACCTGCCGGATCAGCAGTTCGCCCTCGGTGGGGTGGTGGCCGACAACGACCTGGCCAACGCGCCGGCCGACGACGAGAACGAGCTGCCGGTCGCCTGGCAGTCCGCTTACGACGAGTACCGCCTGTTGTGGGCGCTGCGCGGGTACGGCACGGGAGAGGCGCGCGAGCGACTGCTCGAGCAGACCGCGCGCCGCCTGTTCGAGGACGTGGTCGCCGCGACCGATCTGCAGGTGTTGCTGGTCTGCGCAGATCACCTGGTGGCGTTGCGCCTGCCCGGGCAGGCACCGGTGTGGTTCCCGGACGGCACGACCCCGGACGAGGACGGCCGCGACCTGTGGCTGCCGCATCGGGTGCACCCCGGGCGGCACGGCCCCTACCCGCGCTGAGCCCTACCCGAACTGAGCCCTACCCGAACCGGGCCGTCGGGCCGGTCAGGCGTAGTCGGCGAACACGCGGTGCTGCACGCCGTCCAGGGTGACCTGGCCGCCGTGCGGCACGATCCACTGCGGCCGGGTGTGCCCGAACGGGACGCCGACGCAGACCACGGCGTCCGGGTTGTAGCGCGCGATCGTCGCCACCGCGACGTCACGCTGCTCGGCGCGCAGCCGGGCGCGTTCGGCCGGGTCGGGGCGCCGCATGAAGTCCGAGGTCGGCGGACGGGCGACCAGGACGCCGGCCAGCTCGGCCAGCAACCCCCGCTCCCCCAGCGACCGCAGGATCCAGCCGACCTCCCGAGCCGGGATCAGGTCCTCGGAGGTCTCGACCAGCAGGACGGCGCCGGCCAGGTCGCTCGGCGGCCCGGTGAAGCGGCCGGCCGTGAGGATCCACTGCAGCACCTCGATGCAGCCGCCCCAGGTGGCTCCCGTGACCACGCGCGCCGGACCGTGCCAGGTCCACGGCTCGGTCGGTTCCCGCTCGCCGAACGTGGTCAGCGCCAACGGGTCGTCCCAGTCCAGACCGATGTCCTCCGACTCCCCCGGGTCGGTGAGCTCGAGCCGCTCGCCGGTCAGCAGCGCCGCCCGCAGCGAGGCGACATGGACGTCGTCCACGTGCGGCCCGGGCCCGAGGTGCACCTGGGTCGAGCCGCCGTAGAAGCTCGCGATGCCGTGGTGCCACAACCAGTGGGTCAGGTTGGTGTTGTCGCTGTAGCCGACGAACGGCTTGGGGTCGGCACGGGCCGCCTCGGCGTTCAGGTGTGGAACGACGGTGATCTGGTCCTCACCGCCGATGGTGGCCACGATCGCGCGCACCGACGGGTCGGCGAAGGCGGCGTCGAGGTCGGCCGCGCGGTCACGGGCGCTGGCGTCGAGCCGTCGGGTGGTGGGGTACTCGACCGGCACCAGACCGGTGACCTCGGCCAGGCGTCGCATCGCCTGCTCGTGCACCGTGGGTGCCACGGCCGGCGCGGCGAAGGACGGCGACAGCACCGCGACCCGCTCGCCCGGGCGGGCCTTGGGCGGGGCGGTGAGCTGCCGGGTCATGGGCCGACCTCACCCCACCCGCGCCAGGAAGGCCAGGGTCCGCCGGGTGAGCAACGCGGTGGCGTCCGGGTCGAAGTCGGCGAAGCCCTGCTCGGCGAACAGGTGCTCGCGGCCCGGGTAGAGGAACAACTCGGCGTCGTCCGGGGCCGCGGCGACCAGGGCGCGGGCGGCGTCCAGGTCACCTTCGTCGGCGAAGAACGGGTCGGCGTCCTTGCCATGGATCTGCACCGGGACGCCGTGCGGCCAGGAGGGCGAGAACTCCTGCACGGGCGCGCAGGAGTACAGGAACAGGGCGCCGCGAGCGCCCAGGCGGGTCTGGGCGAGCAACTGTGCCGGCAGCACTCCGAGCGAGAACCCGGCGTAGACCAGGTCGGTGGGCAGGGAATCGGCGGCATGCGCTCCGGCCCCGATCACGGCGCCGAAGCCGATCGACTGCACGTGCTCGATGCCGTCGCCGATCGAGGCAAAGGTTCGCCCGTCGAACAGATCCGGCGTGTGCACGGTGTGCCCGGCCTCGCGCAAGGTCTCGGCGAAGGCCTGGACGCCGGGTGTCAAGCCCAGCACGTGATGGAACAGCAGCACCTCGGTCATCCCGGCACCCTAGTGCGGGCTGACGCAGCACGCGGGTTACGGTCAGGTCGTGACTAGCCCGCACCGGCAGGTCGTGGCGACCGTCTCGGCGTGGATGCCGCGCGACGACCTCGGCGTCCGGCACCGCGAGCAGGCGCTGACGTGGCTGGCGGCGACCGAGGACATCTACCGTCGGATCAAACCCGACACCCCGCCGCAGCACCTGGTGGCCTACTTCCTGCTGGTCGACCGGGCCGCCGGCCGGGTGCTGCTGTGTGATCATCGGCTGGCCGGGCTGTGGTTGCCCACCGGCGGCCACGTCGAGCCGGGTGAGGACCCGACCGACACCGTGCGGCGTGAGGTGGTCGAGGAGCTCGGCGTCGAGGCCGAGTTCGACCCGGCGCTCGGTGAGGCGCCGTTCCTGCTCACCGTGACCCGGACGACCGCGCATTCCGGCCCGCGGCACGTCGACGTGAGCTTGTGGTTCGCGCTACGCGGCCGGGTCGGCGATGACCTCACCCCCGATGCCGGCGAGTTCGCAGGCGTGCGCTGGTGGTCTCGCTCCGAGATCGAGGCCGACGACCCCGGGCATCACGAGCCCCACATCCTGCGCGCCCTGGACGCGCTCGGCCTATCGCTGACCCGGCCGAGCCGACCCACGTCAGAGCTCATCGCCAGCCGACGCCACGTGCCACCAGTCGACCCCGCCGCGCTGCAGGCCGACCTGGACGAGTTCCTGGATGCGCAGCTGTGACCACCGGGCCGTCCCGAGGGGTCTTGGACACCTCGACCGTTCTCGTCCTCCGCCCCACGAAAGAGCCCTGGACCGTGACAGCTTCGTGGAGTTGACCACCGACTTCGGTGGTCAACTCCACGAAGTCCCACCCGGGTGAACCCGAGCGCCTCAGCGGGTGACGGGCTGCTGCAGCTCGGTGACCCAGCCGGACTGGTCGTCCAACGGGAATGCCTTCAGGTAGATCTCGCGGCACGGACCGGTGGGCTTCCAGCCCTGGGCCTCCACCCAGCTGAACAGCGCCTGCCAGGACGCCCCGATGGTGTCCATGGCACCCAGATGCACCGCACACACCGCCTCGATCGCGGGCAACGTGTGCACCTCGAACCCCGGTGCCTCGGCGCCCGCGTAGTCGAAGCCCACCAGCATGTTCACGCCACCCTCGTCGTCCGAGGAATAGGTGGCCAACGCGCTCTCGGGTCGGCCGCCGGCGGCCCCGATCGCCTGCGCCACCTCGCCGAACAACCGCCCCATCACACCGGCGATCTCTTCCGGCGAGCCGACACTCGCCGGTCGGACGGCGACCGTGCGGGCGGGCAGGGACTTCACGACGTACTCGACCTGCGACATCTGCTTCTCCTTCTCGATCAGCCGGAGGCGGTGCTCGACCCCGGCCAGACGCGCCTGCGCCTGAGCGTGCTCGGTGACCAACTCGATCTGCCGCAGTCGCAACATGCCGCGCAACTCCTCGGCCGCCAGGTCGTCGTCCAGCATCCGGTGCACCGCATCGAGGGTGAACCCGAGGTCCTTCAGGGCGACGATCCGGTGCAGCCGGGCGAGTTGGTCGGCGGCGTAGCTGCGGTACCCCGACGCCGGGTCGACCCGGTCAGGGGTCAGCAGGCCGATCTGGTCGTAGTGACGCAGCATGCGCACCGTGACCTGACCGAGGCGAGCGAACTCTCCGATGGACACCATGCGTCGGTTATCCCCCCTGACACGGTGTCAGAGTCAAGTCAGCCCGGGCGCGTCCCGACAGCCGCGCGAGCGGTGGCCTGCAACGTGAACGCTCCGGACGGCGAGCCCACCCGCTCGAAGAGCTCGGCCCGCAGGTCGGCCTGCCGGGTCTCGGGCAGCGCCACGCAGTAGCTTCCGGCCGGGCCGATCCCCGCGAGGAAGCCCCGCCACAGCTCGTCGAAGCCGGCATAGGTCGAGTCGACGGTCAGTTCCTGTTCGACCACGTCGGTGAATCCCGCCCCGGTCAGGAACTCCGCCAGCTCGGCCGCCCGACCGAAACGCATCACCCGCAGCTCGTCGGGCGCGTTGGCATCGAGGGCGAGCGCGGCATCCCAGAACGCCCGCAGCATCTGCATACCTCGCTCGAAATCCCACACGCAGACCGCGACCCGCCCGCCCGGACGCAGCACCCGGATCAGTTCCGCGCCGGCCGCGGAGGGATCGCTCACGAAGTGGAGCACGAGCTGGGCCAGCGCCACCTCGAACGACCCGTCGTCATAGGGCAGCTCCTCGGCGCGCCCCTGGCGCACCGGCACTCCTGGATTGCGTGTCGCGCACACCTGCACGAACGGCGGCGACGGATCACAGCTCGCCACACTCTCGGCACCCAGCCGCCGGACCAGCTCGGCGGTCAACGCCCCCGGGCCACAGCCCACGTCGAGCGCGCGCTCGCCCGCGGTGACCCCGCTGCTCTCGGCGAAATCCGTTGCCAGCGCCACGGAGTAGCGGCCCATGAAGGCGTCGTAGGCATCCCCTGTGGTGAGAAAGGTGCGGGCGCCGTCCGGTGGTTGCATGCTCGCTCCGTACCTCGGCGCCTGGGCGTGCTGGTCCGGCGAGACCATCGCATCAAATCCGGCAACACGCCAGTCGAGATCGCAGCCGCTGCGGGGTCACGCCGCATGGCGAGGCCAGGCCCAGGCGATGCGCGCGATGGCGAGCAGCAACACCACCTCGACAGCGCTGCCCAGCAGGTAGTAGATCCAGCTGTCGCCGATCATGTTGACGATCACCGATGCGGCGTACAGCGCACTCACGGCGAGGTTGGCCACCCGGTTGGCGCGTGCCGGGGCGATCAGGCACACCGCCACCATCAGGCTCGGGATCAGCGTGTACAGCGTGGTGAACACCAGGAACCTCTGATCGACCGTGAACCCCGTGATCGGGACCTCGCGGGCCAACGCGCCCTGGATCACATCGGCCCGCCAGAAGCCGAAGATGTCGACGTAGGCGAACACGAACAGCATGGTGATCCACAGGCCGCTGAGCACGATCTTGGTGTCGATCCGACTGTCGTGCAGGGTCGGGGTGCGGTGGGGTGTCGATGTCTGCTGAGTGGTCATCGAAATCTCCTCGGGTCGGGGCGAACTGTGCCTCGGTGCGCTCCCTCCAGCCTGCGGTCGCCGGCCCACGGGCCACATCCGTCCCGGGGCCACACTCGATCTGGCCGATCGGCCAGGTCGGGCACGGTCACACCCGGTCGATCGGCTGGCCCGCTCGGAGCCTGCTGCTGCCTACGCTGAGAACGTGAGGCGTGCAGCGGTGGCGTGGTGGCGCGAGCCCGCCGTGGCCAACCCGCCCCCACGCACCCGGTGTGATGTCCTGCTGGCTGCCGCGGTGCTGATCGTGACCGCGATCGAGGTCCTGGTGCGTCACGACCTGGCCTGGCCCCCGGCGGCCGCGACGCTCGGCGTCCTGCTGGCCACCGCGGTCGTGATCCGGCGCTCTCACCGCCTGGCCGCAATCGCCCTGGCCTTCGGCGGGTTCGCCATCGTGGACGCCGCGGCGCTGCTCGCCGCCGCCCCACCGGTGGTGCTCTACAGCGGCGCCGTGGTGCTCGTGCCGCTGTACGCACTGTGGCGGTGGGGTTCGGGCCGCGAGATCATGCTCGGCCTCGGCGTCATCGGGCTGGGGGTCGGGGCGAGCATCGCCAGTGACGGCACCGGAGTCACCGACGCCCTCGGCGGGGTGGCCGTGGTGGCGTGCACGGCGGCGGCCGGGGTCACGGCGCGGTTCCGCAGCGCCGCCCGGGAGCACCTGGTCGAGCAGGCCCGGCTGCACGAACGGGAGGAGTTGGCGCGCGAGCTGCACGACACGGTGGCCCATCACGTCTCCGCGATCGCGATCCAGGCGCAGGCCGGGCTCTTCCTGGCGCGCTCCGGCGCCCTGGCCGACGCCACGCAGGCGTTGGAGGTGATCGACCGCGAGGCGGCCCGTACCCTCACCGAGATGCGTGATCTGGTCGGTGCCCTGCGCGATCACCACACCCAGCCGAGCCTGGCCCCACCACGCGGCGTGGCCGACCTCGCGCGGCTGGCCACCGACGGGTCCACCGACGGGGTGACGTCACAGCCGCCGCGGCTCGTCGTCCGGCTCGACGGTGACCTCACCGACCTCACGCCGAGAGTGGATGCTGCGCTGTACCGGATCGCCCAGGAGTCCATCACCAACGCCCGGCGCCACGCCCGCCAGGCCACCCGCATCGAGGTGACGGTGACCGGCGGGCCGACCCGGATCGAGCTGACGATCGAGGACGACGGCACCCGGGTGGCCGCCCCGGGCTCGGGGTTGACCGCGACGGGTTTCGGTCTGGTCGGCATGGCCGAGCGAGCCCGGCTGCTCGGCGGCACCCTGAGCGCAGGGCCGAAACCGGACGGCGGCTGGCGCGTACAGGCGGTCATCGCCCGCAGCGGGAGCCCGGCATGACGATCCGGATACTCATCGCCGACGACCAGAGCATCGTGCGGGCCGGGCTCGCCACGATCCTGGGCAGCCAGGACGACATCGAGGTGGTCGGACAGGCCGCCGACGGCCGCGAGGCCGTCGCGCTCGCGCGGCGACTGCGCCCCGACGTGTGTCTGCTGGACATCCGGATGCCGCTGCTCGACGGCATCGAAGCCACCCGACGGATCGCCGGCCCGGAGGCCGACGACCCCATCCCCGTGGTGGTGATCACCACGTTCGACACCGACGAGTACATCCACGCGGCCCTGCGAGCGGGGGCACACGGCTTTCTGCTCAAGGGCGCCCCACCCGAGCAACTGATCCAGGCCGTCCACGCGGCGGCGCGGGGTGATGCGCTGATCGACCCCGCGGTCACGGCTCGCCTACTCGCCGACTTCGTCGCCCAGCATCCGACCACCGTTGTGGCGCAACCCCTCGAGCCGCTCACCGGTCGGGAGGAGGACGTGTTGCTCGCCGTGGCACGTGGACAGACGAACGCCGAGATCGCCCAGGTGCTGCACATCAGCCTGGGCACGGTGAAGTTCCACATCGCCGCCCTGATGACCAAGCTCGCGGCCCGCAACCGGGTCGAACTCGCCCGTTGGGCGTATGAGACCCGCCGCGTGAGGTGATCCGGCCGACGCCGTCGCACCAGATTCGTCACCACCGGTTTCTCGAGCCGGTTCTCGGTCGCTGCACAGCAGTTCTGACGAATCTGGTGCGATGATCGCGCGGATGGCAGGCGTGGACTGGGTCGATGAGGTGCGCGAGCGGGTGGTGCCCGTCGCGGCCGGCGGGCATGCCGCGGGTTCGGACGGGGTCGCGCTGGACGGCGTGGCGCTGGCCGTGGTGGTCACGGTCGCGGCGGCGCTGGTGTTCGTGCCGGGGCTGTGGCGCCTGGCGCGGGTGGCGGTGACGTTGGTACACGAGCTCGGGCACGCCATGGTGGGCCTCGCCGTGGGCCGCCGGTTCACCGGGTTCGTGGTCCGCGGCGACATGTCCGGCCATGCGGTGACCTCCGGGCGGCCGCGCGGCCCCGGACTGGTGGCGACCACCTGGGCGGGTTACCCCGCCCCGGCGCTGGTCGGGGCCGGCGTGGTGTGGACGGCCGTGCGAGGGTGGTCGGCGCCGGTGATCACCGTGGGGCTGGTGATCGTGCTCGTCGCCGTGATCCGGATCCGCTCGGCCTTCACGGGGATCGTGATGCTCGCCGCGGTGGCCGGGCTTGCCTCGCTGTGGTGGTGGCGCACGGACCAGGTGCAGCAGCAGGTGCTCATCGGGGCCGGGCTGGTGCTGATCGTCGGCGCCTGGCGGCACGTGCTCGCGGTGATGCGAACCGGCTCGCGCGGGGACGACCCGGCCGTGCTCGCCCAGCTCACCGCGGTGCCGCGCGTGATCTGGAACCTGAGCTTCCTGGTGGTGGCCGCCGGCTCGAGCTGGCTGGTGGTGCGGCAGGTCGTCGCCGCCTGACACCTCACCCGCCCCGGATCAGCGGTCATGAGGAGATGATCGCCGACCCGATCGCCACCGTGACGGCCACGGCCAGAGCGGCCTGGATCGCCTCCAGGGCCTCGCGGACGGCGGTTCCGGCCAGGTTGCTCCCACTGACCTGCTTGCCGCGGTGCCGCACCGCCTTCTTGTTCTGGTCCGGGAAGAGCTTCGGCAACGCATCGACCGCGCTGAGCAGCGAGACCAGCGCCGCGGTCCGGGCATCCGGTTCCTGCTCGGCCACGACGACCTCGCGCACCCGGGCCACGAGCGCGTCCTCGACATCGCGCCGATGACCTTGCGGCCAACTGGTGGTGGGGATGAAGCCGAGGACCGTGCCCTTCTCCTCGGTGAGCAACCACTTCTGCACGAGGTCCTGCAGCAGGCTCTGACGCAGGCCCGTCGTCGGCGCCGGATGCCACCCCGCCGAGATCGCCGCACCGATGGCGTCCTTGGGCTTCTTGCCGTTCATCCGTTCGATGATCGCGGCCAGTCGCGGGTCCTGCGGCGGACGGCCGGTCGCCACCAGGCGACCCGGCTTCACCTCGGGCTCATCGGGTCCGGTGAGCCGCAGCGCACCGTCGAGGGTCAACTCGACCAACGCCGCGCCGGCCAGCGCGGCGTTCAGGGCGTTGCCGTCGACCAGGGGCTTGCCGCGGACATCGTGCAACAGCAGCAACAGGACCTCTTCGGGCAACGAGAGCAGCATGCGGTCGACCGTACGTCGATCAGCGGATCTGGTCCACGGGGCCAGGTGCGGGCTCGGGCGGTCGGCCCTACGGTGATCGTCATGTCTGCCCCGATGGGCCGCGAGCGAGCGGATGACGATGCCTGAGTCGGCGGACGCCGAGCCGGCGCCCGTGCCCTATGCCGAGCTGGCGCAGGTCTACGACTGGCTGGTGCGGGACGCCCTGCTCGACCCCCGCGACGCTGCGGCGGCCTACGCCCCGGCAGCGGAACTGATCTCCGAGCGCGGGCGGGTGCTCGACTGCGCTGCCGGCGCCGGTCAGCTCGCCGTGGGCCTGGCGTTGGGCGGCTTCGACGTCACGGCCACCGATGCCAGCCCGGCCATGATCGTCCGCACCCGCGAGCTCGCCGCCGATCATGCGGTGAACCTGACCACCGCGGTGTGCACCTGGGACGACCTGCCCGCACTGGCCGTGCCCGGTCCGTTCGACGCAGTGTTCTGCGTCGGCAACTCGATCTCACACGCCCCCGGTCGCGCGCCGCGACGTGCCGCGCTGGCCGCCATGGCCCACCTGCTCTCGCCCGACGGAGTCCTCGCGGTCGCCGCCCGCGACTGGGAGTACGTCCGGGCAGCGGGCTACCGGGTCGACGTCCAGGATCGACTGCTGCACCGACACGGCCGATCGGGGATCGTCGTCCGGGCCTGGACCATGGGCGAGACCTGGGACGACGCGCACCACCTCGAGGTGGCGATCGCGCTACTGGGGGACGACGAATCGGTCACCACCCATCGGGAACGGTTGACGCTGTGGGCGTTCCGCCGCGACGAGCTGCTCGAGGATCTGGCTGCGGTAGGCCTCGACACGGTGTTCGTCACGACCTTCCTCGGCGACGGTGAGTACCTCGTCGTGGCCCGGCCGTCGTGGCCCGGCCGGCGCGGCCAGACTCGATGACATCGAAGGGATCGCGCCCATGAGCGAGCGATCGACCCGGTGGGGTGGCGAGCTGTGGGCCGCCGCCGACCTGGTGACGCCCATGGCGATCCGGGACCGGTGTGCCGGCCTTCCCGCAGCGGTTCGGGGCCGGTTTCTGGGACGACCTGGCGGCGGACGCTCACCGCTCGGCCGACTTCGATGCCCTGATGGGCGGCCGGCTGGCGGCCTATGCGCCGGTGGTGGCCACGGCTTTCGACTGGGGCACAACGGAACACGTCGTCGATGTCGGCGGGGGCGACGGCACCTTGCTGATCGCGATCCTGCGGGCGCACGCGGGCCTGCGCGGAACCGTGGTCGATCTGACCGGTCCGATCGCGCGGGCCACCGCGGCCATCGAGAGCGCGGGCCTGCGTGATCGGGCCGTCGCGCGCGAGGGCAGCTTCTTCGATGCCCTGCCCGCCGGAGCAGGGGGCTACCTGCTGTCGGGCGTGCTGCACGACTGGGACGACGCGCACGCCCGGCGCATCCTGCAGCGCTGCGCCGAGGCCGCCACGATCACCGACCCGACGTCCCGGACCGGATCGGGTGCGGTGTTCGTGATCGACCACATCGACCACATCGACCACGTCGACACCGATGACGCCGTGACCACCGCCACCGACACCGAGGGCGACCTACGGATGCTCTGCTACCTCAACGGCCGCGAACGCACGCTGGCCCAACTCGGCGAGCTGGCGGAGTCCGCGGGGTTACAGGTGGGCTCGGTGACCCCGGCCGGGTCACGTTCGATCATCGAGCTGCGTCCAGCGCCCGGATTCCGCCCCTGAGCAGCAGAGACGGCATCCACCAGGCCTTCTCACCCAGCAGTTCGAGCACGGCGGGGGCGAGGAACAGCCGCACGACCGTGACGTCCACCAGCACGGCGGTGGCCAGACCGAGGCCGATCATCCTCACCTCGGTCTCGGTGGTGAACGTGAAGCCGAGAAAGACCAGGGTCATGATCGCGCCGGCCACCGAGATCAGGCTCGCGGTCCGCCCGACACCGCGTGGCACCGCGGCACGGGCGTCGTGACCGGCGGCCCGTTGCTCTCGGACGGCGGAGAGCAGAAAGACGTTGTAGTCCATGCTGAGCCCGAACAGGATGGCGAACATCAGCATCGGCACGAACGAGACGATCGGCTGCTCGGCCACTCCGAGCACGCCGGCGCCGAGCCTGGTCTGGAATGCCAGCGTCACCACGCCGTACGCCGCCGCGATCGACAGCAGGTTGAGCAGCGCGCTCACCACCGGCAGCACCAGCGAGCCGAACGCGAACGCCAGCAGGACCAGTGAGAGCGCCACCACCACACCGATCAGCAGGCCGAGGCTGTCCGCCACCTTGCTCGCCAAGTCGTCGAAGGTGGCGGTCTGACCACCCACGTGACCCCTGCCGCCCGTCCCCGAGAGGGCCGCGGGCAGGACGTCACCGCGGATCCGGTCGACCAGGTCCGAGGTGGCCGCATCCTGCGGCGCCGTCTGCGGCACCACGGCCAGTACGGCGGCGTCCCGGGCCGGGTTGAGCTGCGCCGGGGCCACGGACGCGACGCCCGGAGCCACCGCGAGTCGGTCGGCCACGCGAGCGGCCACGGCCGGGGCGTCGTCGACACCACGCAGATCGAGCGCGATCACCAGCGGCCCGTTGGTCCCCGCACCGAAGCCGTCCGCGAGCCGCTCGTAGGCGGTGCGCATGGTGTCGCCGAGCGGCCGGTTCGAGTCGTCCGGCTGGCCGAGCCGCAGGTCGAGTGCCGGCGCCGCGAGCGCGAGCAACAGCACGGTGGAGCCGACCGCCCACCGCAGCGGGCGCCGGGCCACCCGCTCCGCCAGCCGCCGGGCCCGCCGACCCTCGCGCCCCTCCTCGACGGACGCACCGGCACGCTCGGCGCGCGGCAGCACACGGTGGCCCGCGAGCCGGAGCAGCGCCGGAACCAGGGTCACCGTGGTCAGCGCTGCCACGGCGACCACGATCGCCGCCGCCAGCCCCATCCGGCCGATGACGGTGATCCCGGTGACGTACAGCCCGCAGATCGAGACCACGACGATCGCACCGGCGGTGACCACCGCAGAACCGGTGGTGCCGGTCGCGCGAGAAGCGGCGGACGTCGGGTCGTCACCGGCCCGAAGCCGCTCTCGGAACCGGGCCGTCAGGAAGAGCGCGTAGTCCACCCCGGCGCCGAGACCGAGCATGATCGCGATGGTGGGCGCCACGGTGGGCACGTCGACGAACCCGGAGACCAGCGCCAGGACGGTGTTGCCCAGGGCGAGGCCCAGCAGGGCGGCACCCACCGTGACCAGGGTGGCGACCACCGAGCGGAACAGCCACGTGACCAGCACGATCGCCGCCAGCAGGCCGATCACCTCACCGGTCGGGGTGGGTCGATCCCGCCAACGGTCGACCACCGGGCCACGCATGCTGGCCTCCACCCCGGCCGCCGACAACGGGTCGACGCCCTGCTCCAGCCTCAGCAGGTGCCCCTCGTCGAGATCGGCTGCCGTCCGGGTGAAGAGCACCTCGACGAAGCCGGTGGTGCCGTCCGGCGAGACCTGCAGCGGCGTCACGGTGGCGACGTCCGGCTGCCCGGCCACCGTCGCCAGGCACCGGCGGATGGCCGAGTTCGGCTCGGCCCCCTCGACCCCGCCCGCTGCGCCGGTGTGGAAGACCAGCGTTGCGGTGTCGCCGGCCACCGCCGGGAACCGATCCGCGAGCAGGTCTGCCGCGCGCTGCGAGTCGGTGTCGCCCAGCCTGACCTCGTCGGTGAACCCGGCCCCGACCGCTCCGGTCAACCCGCCGAGCAGCAGCAATGACAGCACGAACGTCACGACCGTCCACCAGGGACGGCGCGCCGTCAGTGCACCGATCCGGCCGAGCCAGCGAGACATCGGGGACTCCCTCGTCAGATTCAGTCGATTCAATCAATTGATTGAATCAGTTGATTGAATCAGTTGATTGAATCCAAAGGCAAACCTGACACAATGACGCTGTGGCTGACACCGTGAGCCGGCTGCGCGAGGCGGCCGAGGACCTGCTCCTGATCCAAGGTCAGGCCGGTACGACGCTGCGCGACATCACCGAGCGGGCCGGCGCGAACGTGGCCTCGGTCAGCTATCACTTCGGCTCCAAGGACGCGCTGCTCGCCGAGGTGTTCGGGGCTCTCCTGCAGGAGGCCACCACCATCCAGCAGCGCCGACTGGACGCGCTGCCTGATGAGGCCTCGCTGGAGGACGTGGTGCGGGTCTGGCTGACCCCCGCCCTCCCGGCACAGGGCCGCGACCCCCGCGAGGCACGGCTGTGGACGATCATCCATCGCGGCATGACGGAACGGGCGCCGGGGCTGCTGGCCCAGGCGGACGCCGTCCGGCCGCTGGTGGAGCAGCACCTGATCGAGCGGCTGGCCGCGCGACTACCGCATCTGAGTCGCGAGGAGCTGATGGTCCGGCACGCGGCCACCCTCGCGGCGACCGCCGCCCTGGGCAGCCAGGGGGTGGAGGTGTTCCTGTCGAGTGACCCCGGCACCCACCTGGCCGACCGACTCGTCACCTGGATCGTCGGCGGTCTTCGAGCGCCGGCCACCCCCTGACGAGCGGCTCGAGCGGCCTCAGCCGGCCAGGAACCGGGTGAGCTGATCCACCACGAAGGCGTGATCCTCGACCTGGGGCAGGCCGGAGACGGTGACCGCGCCGACCACTCCGACGCCACGGACGGTGATCGGGAACGAGCCGCCGTGGGCCGCATAGTCGGCCGGCGGCAAGCCGGTCCGCTCCTCGAAGGTCGATCCGGCCAGCCGGGCCTGGGTGCCGACGTACAACGAGCTGTGGCCGAACCGCAGGACGACGCGGACCTTGCGCTCGACCCAGGAGTCGTTGTCCGGCACGGTGCCGGGCAACGCCGCGTGGAACAGCCGCTGGCCACCGCTCGAGATGGAGACCACCACCGGCAGCGCAGCCGCCCGGGCGGCCTGCACCAGGTGGGTTCCGAGCGCCCACGCGGTGTCGTGGTCGAATCCGGGGAAGACCAGACGCTCCTCCTGCGCGGCGAGCTCGGCCAGGTCCTGCGCCGTGCAGGGCAGCGTCATGGGTCCTCCTCGGGGACTGGGGATGGCGGACCCGACGGTAGTCCCCCGGTCGGCCGACCGAGGTGATGTGACGTGTCCCCCCTCGATGCCGAGGTGCCGATCATCGGCGTCCGACGTACTGTCGATCTGCGGCAGTGATGGTTTCGAGACGTGAGGGTGGCCATGAGCTTCCTGGACAAGGCCAAGCAGAAGGCCGAGGAGTACGACCTGCAGACCAAGGCCCAGCACCTGGCCGAGGCAGCCGAGAAGGCCGCCAAGGACGCGGTCCACAAGGCCGGCGATCTGGCCCACGACAAGCGCGACACCGTGCTGTCCCGGCTGGACACGGTGGCGGCGAAGGTCGACGCCAAGACCGACGGCAAGTACGCGGACAAGGTCGCCAAGGCCAAGGAACAGCTGGTCAAGGGCGTCGACAAGCTCGCCGAGCAGCGGCACACCAGCGCGCCGCCGACGGCCGAGACGCCCGCCGAACCGCCGGCGCCGTCCTCACCGCCCCCACCGCCACCGAGCGAGCCCCCGCTGTTCGAGCCGCCCGCACGCTGAGTCGAGGCCGATCAGCGTCGAGAGGGCCGATCAGCGCAACCAGTCGACGGCCGCTCGCGAGCGCCGATTCTGCGCCTCATAGCCGCTCTGCCACACCCGGACATACCCCGGTCGGCCCTGTTCGGCGCGGGTGCGCATCGAGACCAGGGCACGGTCGAGGAAGGCCACCACGTGGTCGAGCACCCGGGCCCGGGCCGCGTCGTCCAGCTCGTGCACGGCGCAGTAGGTCCCGAACCGGGACCGCAGGTCCAGCCCCCGCCACGCCTCGGGGAGATCGGCCGGGTCGCGCACCGGAACCCAGTGGCGGACGGCGATGGCGACGTCCAGCAACGGGTCCGACGGTGCGGCGAAGTCGAAGTCGATCACCCCGACCGCACGGCCGTCCCGGACCACCACGTTCTCGACGCACAGGTCGTTGTGACAGATCAGCGACTCAGGCCCGGCCGGCGGCAGGTTGGCACGCTGCCACGCGGCGTCCGGTGGCGGCGTGAAACCTCGTGCGGCCGTGTGCATCCGGCGTTGCAGCTCGGCCACCGACATCAAGAGGTCGGGTTCGGCGGCCCAGGCCGGGAACGGTGGGTGGGCCACCTCGCCGGGCAGATAGGTCAGGATCTCGCGGCCCTGGTCATCGTGACCGAGCGGACGAGGAGCAGCATCGAACCCGTTCTCGTGCAGGTGGTGCAGGAACGCCCGGACGGCGGGACTGAAGTCTCGCTCCGGACGGCGCACCGTCCGGCCCACCCGGACCACGAGCCCGTCGGAGCCCAGTCCACCGGGGAGCAGCCACTCGCGCTCGCCGGACGCATCGGGGGCCGCCGGCGGTCGATCGTCCATCCGACGACGGTAACCACCCGGTCGGACGTGACCATTCAGACACCCCCGATCGGGTGGGGATCCCGGTGAACGCCCCCTGCCGCAGGGCCGGGATCGTTACGGTTCGGCCGTGATTCGCCTGGCATGGAAGTCGGCAATGGCTGCGCTCCTGGTGGTACCCCTCGTCCTGGGGTGGCTGAGCGTCGGTCTGGATCGCCACCGCGGGCCGCTGATCGCGCTGGCGTTGATCACGGGACTGCTCGCCGCGTCCTTCCTGGTGGCGGCCATCGTGATGTCCTCCCGGTTGCGGTCCTTGTCGAAGACCTTCGGTACCGAGGCGGTGCTGCAGTTCCATCGGTTGGTGGGCCTGCTCACCGCGACCCTGGCCGTGGCTCATGTGGTCCTCGTGATGTGGGCGTTGCACTGGCCACTGCACCTGCTGTGGCCGCCGACGGCCCCACCGAAGTTCCAGCTGGCGACGTTCTCCCTGGTCTCGATCCTGATCACCACGGCACTGACCCTGACCCGGCGGCGACTGAAGGTGCGCTACGGCGCGTGGCGCGCACTGCACGGAGTACTGGCGGTGGTGGCGGTGGGGGGCCTGGCCCTGCACGTCTACTGGCTGCATCACCTGCTGAAGTCCGTGAGTTTCCGGTACGCGGCCGGGCTGCTCCTGCTGCTGATCGCGGGGGTCCTGCTCACCCGCTGGGTGATCCGCCCGCTGCGGACCCAGCGCCACAGCTACCTGGTCGAGCAGGTGAGCCAGGTGGCTCCCGGCGTGAGCACCATCGAGCTGATGCCCACCCACCCTCGCCACCCGGGCATGCGCTTCCGGCCCGGCCAGTTCGCCTGGCTGCGGCTGACCGGCCCCCTGGGTGTGTTCCGGGACCACCCCTTCTCGATGGCCTCCTCGGCGACCGATCGACGCCGGCTGTCGTTCACGATCCGCCACCTCGGCGACTTCACCGAGCGGGTGGCGAGGCTGGCGCCCGGGCAGCGGGTCTATCTCGACGGGCCCTACGGGGCCTTCGACGGTGGTGGCCCGGAGGCGAACGGCCTGCTCATGATCGCGTGGGGCGTCGGCATCACGCCGATGATGAGCATCCTGCGCACCCATGCCGCACGACACAACGCCCGCCCGCACATCCTGGTGATGGGTGCGCGCACCGAGGCCGAGCTGCTCTTCCGGGACGAGATCGCCGCCATGACCGAACGCCTGCAGCTGCAGGTGATCGAGGTGGTGTCCCACCCCGGCGAGGACTGGACCGGACGCCGGGGATTCATCGATGTCCCGCTGCTGCGCGACGTCCTGGCCGAGTACCCCGATGTGCGCAACACCCACGCCTTCGTCTGCGGCCCGCCCCGCATGATGGACGACGTCCATGCGGCACTGCTGGCCCTGGGCGTTCAGGAACGCCAGGTCTCGACCGAGGGCTTCGAGCTGGTCTGACGGCATGCTCAGCGGGTGTGGACCGCCCGACCCCCGACGTAGGTGGCCTCGACGCCGGTGAGCCCGATCTCGTCGGCAGGGCCGGCGAACGGGTCGCGGTCGAGCAGGACGACGTCCGCCAGCTTGCCGACCTCGAGCGTCCCGGCGTCGTCGCGACGGTTCACCCAGGCCGAGCCGGCCGTGTAGGCGCTCAGTGCCGACCCCAGGTCGAGGCGCTGCTCGGGCAGGAACGCCTCGTAGTCCCCCTCCTCGAACCCCGGCGCCGCTCGACGGTTGACCGCCACGTGGATCGCCGCCATCGGGTTGGGCGTGCTGACCGACCAGTCCGAACCCGACACCAGGGTGGCGCCGGACCGCTGCAGGTCGCCCCACGGATACTGCCAGGCATCACGCGGCGGGCCGAGGAAGGGCAGGGTCAGATCGACCATCTGTGGTTCCAGCGCGGCCCACAACGACTGCATGTTCGCGGCCACGCCGAGCGCCCGGAACCGCGGCACGTCCTCGGGATGCACCACCTGTAGGTGAGCGATGTGGTGACGACTGTCGCGCCGTCCGTTGGCGACCACGGCGGCCTGGATGGCGTCCAGCGCCTCGCGCACCGCACGGTCACCGATGGCGTGGAAGTGCACCTGGAATCCCGCGGCGTCCAACCGCGGTACCGCCTCGGCGAGTACCTCCGGCGGGACGAACGAGATCCCGGAGTTGTCGGTGCGGTGACCGTGGCAGTCCAGGTAGGGCTCGAGCATGGCCGCGGTGTAGTTCTCCGCCACCCCGTCCTGCATGATCTTGACGCTGGTGGCCTGGAACCCGTTGCCACTCAACTGTTCCCGGCGATCCAGCAGGTCGGGGATCTGCTCGACGCCGCGGGAACGGTCCCACCAGAGCGCCCCGACCACCCGGCCGGTGAGCAGACCTTCGGCGGCGGCCCTGGCATAGAACGGGCCGGGGTCGTCGGCATCGCCGTACGACCCGACGATCGCGTCCTGCCAGCCGACCACCCCGAACGAGTGCAGGTAGGCCTGGCCCAGCCGCAACGCCTGCATCATCTCCTGCGGTGAGACCGGCGGCTGCAGGCGGCTGACCAGGGCCATGGCGCCCTCGTGCAGGCAGCCGGTGGGCGTGCCGTCGGGGTCGCGCTCGATCCGCCCATCGGCCGGATCGGGGGTGTCACGATCGATGCCCGCCCGCGCCAGTGCCGCCGAGTTGACCCAGGCCCCGTGCCCGTCCCGATTGGGCAGGAACGCCGGCCGGCCCCCCGTCACCCGATCCAGGTCCTCCGCCCGCGGCGTCCCCCCGGGGAAGGCCGACATCTGCCAACCCCCGCCACGAATCCACTCCTGATCGGGCCGGTCGGCCACGAAGCGCGCCACGGCGTCCAGGTAATCGCCCGCCGTGGCACCCCCGGACAGATCGCAGTGCAGCATGTCGAGTCCGCCCCACACCGGGTGCACGTGGGCGTCGGTGAACCCGGGCACCAGCATCCGCCCCTGCAGGTCGATCACCTCGGTGCCCGGGCCGCGCAGGTCGAGGACGTCGCCGTGCCCGACCGCGACGATCCGTCCGTCCCGGACGGCGAGGGCCGTCGCCTGGGTGCGGGCGGCGTCCGCGGTGAACACCGGCCCCCCGGCGAAGATCAGATCGGCGTGGGTCATCGTGGCTCCAGGGGTCAGGTGCCCGACATGGTGCGGGCGATGTCGGTGGCCGAATCCCCGGCGCGACGCAAGATGAGCGCCGCGAGGGACAACGTGATCAGGGTGAAGATCATCATCACTGTCGACACCGCCGCAATCTCGGGCCGCAACCCCGATCGCAGCGCGCTGAGCACGAACACCGGCCAGGGCGTGGCGCCCGAGACCTGCACGAACGCCGAGATGACGGTGTTGTCCAGGCTGAGGGTGAACGAGAGCAGCGCACCGGCCAGCACGGCCGGCATCACCAGCGGCAAGGTGATCTTGCGGAAGGTTCGCCAGGGCGGCGCGTACAGGTCGGCCGAGGCCTCCTCCAGGTGGGCCTCCACCCCGGTCAACCGGGCCCGCACCAGGAAGGTCACCACTGCGGTGGCGAACAGCGAGTGCCCGATCACCAACCGCACGATGCCGTCGTCCAGGGGGGACAACCCGACGTCCTGGCCCAGGAACACCATCCACGGCAGCAGCGCCACGGCGTCCACGATCTCGGGGGTGACCGACAGCACGATCAGCAAGAGCACGAACGGAGGCGACCACCGGCCGCCGAACCGGGCCAGGGCGATGCCGGCCAGGGTGCCGAGCACCGTCGAGACCACGGCGGCGATCAGCCCGGACCGCACGCTCACCCACACCGCCGCCGGGATCGCCGGCTTGTCGAGCATGGCGTGATAGGCGTCGAACCCGAAGCCCGACCACTGCGCCATCAACCGGCCGGTGTTGAACGAGTGCGCCACCACGACGGCGATCGGCGCGAACAGGAACACGAACACGGCCACGCCCCAGACCCGCAGCAGCCGATCGCCGAGCGAGGGTCGCCGGCTCATGTGATCACCTGCGCCGGTGGGGGCAACACGACCCGGTGGCGATATCGCGACGGCAGGCCGATCAGCCACACCACCGCGGCAGCCACCACGGCGCTGGCCAGAATGGTGGCCATCAGGACGACGGCCATCGCCGAACCCAGCGCCCAGTTCTGCGCGGTCTGGAACTGCGCCGCCACCAACTGGCCGGCCATGTTGCCCTTGGCCCCACCGAGGACCGTGGCGGTGATGTAGTCGCCCATCAAGGGGATGAACACGAGCAGCGAGCCGGCCACGATGCCGGGGCGGGCCAACGGCAGGGTCACCTGCGTGAAGGTGCGCACCGGGCTCGCGCCGAGGTCCTGGCTGGCCTCCCGCAGCCCCTCGCCGACCCGGTCGAAGGCGACGAACAGCGGCAGGATCATGAGCGGCAGGTAGTTGTAGACCACGCCGATCAAGACCGCCGTGCGGGTGTAGAGGATCTCGAGCGGCCCATCGGTGAGCCCGATGGCGCCCAGCCCCCGCGAGAGCCATCCCTCGGGGGCGAGGATGACCTGCCAGCCCAGGGTGCGGACCAGGAAGTTCGTCCAGAACGGGATCATGACGGCGGCGAGCAGCCAGCCACGATGTTCGGGCCGGGCCTTCACCGCCATCCAGTAGGCCGCGGGCAACGCCACCGCCAGGCAGATCAGGGTGCCGAACACCCCCACCCACAGCGTGTTGCGAAAGGTGGCGAAGAACGTCGGCGACAGCGCCTCGCGGTACCGGTCGAGCGAGAGGACGTCGTTGGAGTGCGTGCCGAACAGCCCCGGCTTGCGACCGAAGCTGTACCAGACCACGAGCGCCACCGGCGCCACGAAGAAGGCGAGCAACCAGATCCCGGCCGGCCAGGCCAGGAACTGGCCGGCCAGGCGCACCGGTCGCCGACGGGCTCCCGGGGCCGGTCTAGCCACCGGAGGCCGCCTTGGCCTTCACCTTGTTCCAGATGTCCACGCGGCGCTGCTGCCCCTCGTTGAGTGCGCCGTTCTTCATGGTGGCCAACTGCTCGGGGGTGAAGAACACCATGTCCAGACGCTTCAGCCCGGCCTTGGTCGCGGCGTCCTGAATGCCTGCGGCACCGGTGTGATAGCCGATGTAGTCCAGCTGCTTCAGCTGGTTGGCCGGGTCCATCGTGTAGTTGATCCACGCGTGAGCCGCCTCGGGGTGAGGGGCACCGGCCACGATGGTCCAGTTGTCCATCCAGAGCTCGGTGGTCGGCGCACCGAGCACCCATTTCCAGCGCTCCGGGGTCTTGCTCTCGGCCAGGCCGATGCGAGCGTCACCGTTCCAGGCGTGCATCAGCACGTGCGTGCCCTGCGGGATCGCCCCACCGCCCGGGTAGGAGTCGAAAGCCGCGATGTGGGGGGCGAGCTTGTCGACCATGAAGGCCTCGGCGGCGTCCAGGTGGGCAGCGTCGGTGGTGGTCCAGTCGATGCCGTTGGCCCAGAAGTAGGGCGAGGCGACCTCGGACGGGTCGTCCAGTAGCGAGGTCTTGCCGCTGGCCTCCTTCTGCGCGCAGTCGAGGAAGTCGGCCCAGGTCTTCAGCTCACGCTTGACCACGGTCGTGTCGTACACGAAACCCGAAGTGCCCCAGGCCTTGCAGATCGAGTACTCATTGGTGGGGTCCCACGCCTGGCCCAGGAACTGCTTGTCCATGTACTGCAGGTTCGGCAGCAGGTCGCGATTGATCTTCTGGAGCAGACCGTTCTCCACCATCTGGGGCAGGTAGGTCCCGGTGGGCACCACGATGTCATAACCGCCGGTGCCCTTGGCCGCCACGAGTTTGGAGATCATCTCCTCGTTGGAGCTGTACGAGTCGAGGGTGATCTTGGGGCCCTTGTCGGTGGTGAACGCCTTGATCACGTCCGGGGAGTCGTACTCACCCCAGGTGTAGATGCTCAGGGCATCCTCCAGGGCGCCACCACCGGCTGCCGGGCTGGCGGAGGTGGCGGACGAGGCGGACGACGAGCCGCCGCCCCCGGAACAGCCCGCGAGTGCCCCCACCGCCCCGGCCGCGGCCAGCGCGAAGAAGTTGCGGCGGTTCAGTTCTCGGGCAATGGCCCGGGCGCCCGAGGTGCTGGCCAGGATGCGGGTGGTCTCGGTCATGATCACTCCGTGGTGGTCGGGTCATCGGCGAAGAGCAGGACACGTTCAGCGGGCCAGAAGGCGCGGACCCGTTGTCCGGTGGTCAGATGCGGCGCCTGCGGGGTGGGGCGACGCGCCAGGACGGCGAGCTGGGGGTCGACCTGGACGACGAACTGGATCGTCTCGCCCAGGTGGGAGATGCCGATCAGGGTTCCGGTGACGCTGTTCTCGGCGGCGTCCTCGGCGGAGCCGGCCAGGTCGATCTCGACCGACTCGGGTCGTACGGCCGCCGTCACCGCCGCACCCGCGGCCACCGGGGGGGCATGGCGCGCCGAGCGCATCCGGCCCCAGGCGGTGTCGACCTGCCCGGATTCGCCGGAGGCCTTGCCGCGCAAGAAGTTCTGTTGTCCGACGAAGCCGGCCACGTAGGCCGTCGCCGGGGTCTCGTAGATCGTCGTGGCGTCGGCGAGCTGCTCGATCCGGCCGTGTCGCATGATCGCGATGCGGTCACTCATCGCCAGCGCCTCGCTCTGGTCGTGGGTGACGAAGATGAAGGTGACCCCCAGCCGCGACTGCAGCAGCTTGAGTTCGAGCTGCATCTGCTCGCGCAACTGCCGGTCCAGGGCGCCCAGCGGCTCGTCCAGCAGCAGCACCGATGGTCGGTTCACCAGGGCTCGGGCCAGGGCGATGCGCTGTTGCTGACCACCGCTGAGTTGGTTGGGGCGGCGCTCGGCGTAGGCACGCATCTGCACCATGTCGAGCACCTCGGCGACGCGTTGCCCCACCTCCGCGCGAGGAACCCGCTTCTGCTGCAGGCCATAGGCCACGTTCTGCGCCACGGACAGGTGCGGAAACAGTGAGTAGGACTGGAAGACGGTGTTGACCGGACGCTTGTGGGCGGGCACCCCGGCCAGGTCGCGACCCGAGATCTGGATCCGGCCGGCGTCCGGGTGCTCGAAGCCCGCGAGCATGCGCAGCGTGGTGGTCTTGCCACACCCCGACGGACCGAGCAGGGAGAGGAACTCCCCCGCCTGCACCTCGACCGAGAGCTCGTCCACGGCCACGACCGAGCCATACCGCTTGGTCACGGCGTCCAGGACCACTGCTCCCTCGACGGCCTGCGCGGGATCGCCCACGATCGCTCCTTTTGCTCCCGAACAATCGGGTTACTGAATCACGTGGATCCGAACCACACCAGGGTTGCCATGGACCTTCATTCGATCCGTGCACAAATGGTCACGGGCAGCAACGCATCGCCACGACGTCGAACCGGTCTGGTCGGGGCCGCGCCTCGGGCAGGATGTCGGCGTGAGTGATCGCCAAGGACCCCCTGCCGACGACGGGATCGAGAGCGTCGTGCGCGAGATCGACGACTGGCTGCTCGCGCATGCCCCGGTGCTGCACGCCACGATGACGCCCGGTGCGAGCGAGGCCGAACTGGCCGGCGTCGAGGCGGCGGTGGGTCGACGGCTGCCCGCGGCCTTCCACGCGCTCTACCGCCGACACGAGCACTGGCAGTGGGCGTTCGGCGCCCTGCACCTGAGCGTGAACAGCGACCACTACAGCCTGGACGTCGCCGCGGTGATGATGACCAACTCGACGCAGGCCCCCCATTTCGACTACCGCGAGGCGGGGATGTCGTCGGTGCCGGACGACGCCGTGAACACCGAGTTCATCGATGTCGGCCGACTGCCCCTGATCACCGACGGCGGCGGCAACTACGTCGGGCTGGACTTCCTGCCCGGACCGGCCGGCGTCGAGGGGCAGGTGCTGGCCTGGGGACGTGACGATCATGCCTGGACCGTGCTGGCGGACTCCCTCGACGGCTTTCTGCGGGAGGTGGCGACGCGTCTGCGCCAGGGCCGCGTGACGGTGATGCACCCCGAGGGCGATCCGCACGAGCAGCAGGTGCTGTTGACCGACGACGCCGGGGTGGCCGCGGTGGCAGGACATCGCCAGATGGTCGACTTCTTCCCCGGGTTCGGTGCCGCCCCCACCCGCCTGCCGGCGATCCTCGGCCGCAGCTGACCGAGGGCGAGCCAGCAGCGTCACGGCCGGGGGACCCACTGACCGGCCCCCCCCCCCCCCCCCACCCCCCCCCCCGCCCCCCCCCCCCCCCCCCCCCCCCCCCCCCCCCCCCCCCCCCCCCCCCCCCCCCCCCCCCCCCCCCCCCCCCCCCGGAAAGGCCCCCCCCCCCCCCCCCCCCCCCCCCCCCCCCCCCGGCCGGGCCCCCCCCCCGCCCCCCCCCGGCCAAGCCCCGACCCCGAGGGGCGGGTCGACGTAGAGCAGGTGATCCGCGGGCAAATCGGTCACGGTCGTGCGGGGGGGTCCTTGTGCTCGCGCCGGCCCGCGCCCGCCCCGCCCCCCCCCCCCCCCCCCCCCACCCCCCCCCCCCCCCGCCCCCCCCCCCCCCCCCCCCCCCCCCCCCCCCCCCCCCCCCCCCGCCCCCGCCCCCCCCCCCCCCCCCCCCCGCCCCCCGGGGGGCGGGCGGCGCCCCCCCCCCCCGCGGCCCCCCGTGTGCCCCCCCCCCCCCCGCCGGCCCCCCCCCCGCGGGCGCGGGGGGGGGGGCCCCCGCCGCCCCCGCCCAACAAGATGCCACCCTCGACGCCATGGGCTCTCTTGTCTACTTCGCCATCGCCTCGCTCGACGGGTATGTCGAGGACGCCGCGGGCGACTTCGGCTGGGCCGCGCCGGACGAGGAGGTGCACGCGTTCGTCAACGACCTCGAACGTGACGTGACGACCTACCTCTACGGACGGCGGATGTACCAGACGATGGCCGCCTGGGAGGACCTCGGCACCGGCCCGGACGCCTCGCCGATCGAACGTGACTTCGGCCAGATCTGGCGCGCCGCGGACAAGATCGTGTTCTCGCGCACCCTGACCACGACCTCGACCGCCCGGACCCGGCTCGAACCCGAGTTCAGCCGCGAGGTCGTGGCGGCTCTGAAGCTGACCATCGAGAGCGACCTGGGTATCGGCGGTGCCGAGCTGGCGGCACAGGCACTGCAGCTCGACCTGGTCGACGAGGTGATCCTGCTGCTGCAACCGGTCACGGTCGGTGCCGGCAAACCCGCTCTGCCCCCGGGGGTTCGACTGCGCCTGCTCGACCAGCGCCGGTTCACCGGTGGCGCCGTCCTGCTGCACTACGCGGTGCGCCGGTGAGCCGAGCCGTGGCCTGGGGTGCCGAGCTGCGCGCCGCTTCTGGACGGCCCTGGACGGTCACCACCGCGGCGAGGATGTCACCAAGTCGAACACGTTGTCGGAGAAGGGAAGTGACTCGGTAACGCCACCGATGGCGCGAAAACCACCGAGGACGCGGGTGATGTCGCGCTCGAGACCCGTCACGTCGTGGCCCTCGGTAGTGGCCCAAGCGGCGAACGTGCCATCGCCGCACCCCACGTCGAGGATGCGGCGATGGCCGAGCTGGCGCCGACGCCGATGTTCACAGGCACACAGGCTGTTCAGGCGCGTGCCGGCGCGACGTCCGTGTGGCCGAAGTCGT
The DNA here is from genome assembly GCA_016713225.1 of Kineosporiaceae bacterium. Lineage (NCBI taxonomy): Bacteria > Bacillati > Actinomycetota > Actinomycetes > Kineosporiales > Kineosporiaceae > Kineosporiaceae bacterium. The sequence goes on along the minus strand of JADJPO010000001.1, from coordinate 204,816 downwards.
CGCCGACCCACAACAACGGCTCTCGACAGGCTTTCGCTGCGGCGTAGCTGAAGCAATCACCCAGGTTGAGGCCTGCCGGGTGACCACTGCCCCGGCCGAAGTCCCGGTAGGCAGCCCTGGCGATGGCGGCCTGGTCGGCATCGAAGGGCACCAACTCGACGCCCATGCTGTCGAGCAACTCGTCCAGCCGACGCGACAGAACCGGGTTGTGACGTCGCTCGACGACCGCTGCGAGCTCGACGTAGCTCGCAGCCGACATGCGGACGCCGCCGGCCTGCGCCACGGCTGCGATCAACTCCGGGCGCTGCGGTTCGTCGAGCATGATGGCCAGGACGGCCGAGGGGTCGATGATCATGCGGGCAGACCCTCGTCGTCGTACAGTCGCCGCGCCCCCTCACGCAGCGCGGCACGATCATCGTCGGAGAGTTCCACGTCCACCTGGGCCAGCACACCGTGGATCAGGTCGAGCCTGCTCTGATCCAGGCGGGCCGGTGCTGCCTGCAACATCCGGATCAACGCCTCCTCGATGACGCTGGTCTGGCTCATGCCGAAGCGCTCGGCGGCCGTTCGCGCCAGCTCGTGGACCCGTGGGTTCTTGATGTTGAGTCCCATGGAACCATGGTAGAACGGATGTCTACCATGGTCTACCCGCCTGGACACGTCACTGGACGGCCGCCGCCATCGCGACATCGACGGTAGCTGCTCAAGGGAGGCTTGGATTCATGCTCGAGGTAGTCCAGCAGGCGCCCAAGCATCAGCTCGCCGATCCGGCACTGGCAGCTCGACTGCTGGGGCTGTCTGCCACGACCCTGGCCACCCCCCCGCGGCGCGGCGATGGCCGGGCCGTTGTTCGAGTCCTTGGCCACGCTGACCGTGAGAGTGGCAGCCCAGGCGGCGCAGGCCAGGGTCGGTGTGGTTGCGCGGATTGCTCGGTGAGGCGCTGGTCGATGCTGTCGTGATCACCACGGGTACCCGCGCCTACCGCCGACCAGACGGGATCGCGGTCGTCCCGCTGGCCCTGCTCGGCGCCTGACACCCTTCAGCGGTGGCCCGAGGCACACGGCACGCACTGCGTCGCGTGCGGCCGCGCCAGGAGCCGTTCGCGCGGAATCGGTTCGCCACAGCCCTGACAGATGCCGTAGCCACCTGGGCCGGAGCCGATCTCGTCGTCGTCCAGCCGGGCCAGGGCGGCGTCGATCTCGGCGAGATGGCGGCGGGCCTGATCGATCACCGCCACGATCTGGGCGCGCTCGACGGCCAGGCCGGCGCCGTCCGGGTCGTGCTCGTCGTCGGTCGAGACCGACTCCGCTGCCTCGACGATGCGCCTGAAGTCCTGCTCCGCCGTGCTCAGCCGGGCGGCGACCTCGGCGCGCTGATCCAGCAGGACGGCGCGCGCCTCGCGCCTCGGGAGGGTCACGGCGACTCGGTCACAGGTTGTCGGTCACGTCGTCGTAGGTCGCGGCGTTCGGTAGGTCGGCAGGAGCGTAGATCGCGCGGATCACCCCGGTCGGGAAGACCTCCGAACGCACCAGGCGCAGCGGCTGGATGTCAGCTGACTCACCGAACAGCCGCTCGCCGTGCCGCGCCGCAACCGGGTGGATCAACAGCCGCAACTCGTCGAGCAGTCCCGCGGCCAGCAGCTGGCGAACGACCGAGATCGATCCTGCGACAAGGACTTTGCCCAGGTCCTGCTCGCGCAGGCCGGACACCGTGGCGACCACATCGTCGGTGCCTTCGGCGTTGCGCCAGCCCAGATCCTGCTCGCCCCGGGTGGCCACGATCTTGCGCAGATCGCCGAGGATCTCGGCGAACGGAGCGTCCTCACCTCCGGCGGCCTCCCGGACCGGCCAGGCGCCGGCGAAGCTGTCGTAGGTCACGCGCCCGAGCAGCAGGACGTCGACGTCCGCGTAGTCCTCGGTGACGGCGGCGCCCATGTTCTCGTCGAAGTACGGGAAGTGCCATGCCGGATCGATCTCGGCCACGCCGTCGAGCGAGATGAACAGGGTCGAGACGATCGTCGTCATGGGTCCTCCATCGTGAACCGAGCCGGTGAACGTGCACCGTGCCCGGCGCCGAGGCATCGTAAACCTCCGCCGGACGCCGCCCCGACCGCGCCGCCCTACTCCCCTACTCCCCTACTCCCCTACTCCCAGGTGTGCACCACGACCTTGCCGAGAGTGCGACCGCTCTCGACCAGGTCATGGGCCTGACGCAGCGTGGCCGCGGTCAGGGGCGTCAGCGTGCGCGTGGCCGTGGGCCGGATCCGGCCGGCGTCCACGAGTTGGGCGACCCGATCGAGCAACCGGTGCTGCTCGACCAGGTCCGGGGTCTGGAACAGCGAGCGGGTGAACATCAGCTCCCAGTGCCAGGTGATGCTCTTGGCCTTCAGGGGTGCGACATCCCGGGGGCCATCGTCGATCGCCACGATCCGACCGAACGGGCGCACGATGCGGGCGTAGGTCTCGAGCTGTCCCTCGGAGTGAGCCGTGAACAGCCAGTCGATGCCCTCCGGGGCGATGGCCGACACCTGACCGGCCAGGTCCTCGCGGTGGTTCACGACATGGTGGGCGCCGAGCTCACGTACCCAGGCCGCGCGCTCGGCGTCCGAAGCCGTGGCGATGAGGGTGACGCCCGGCAGCAGCGCCCGGGCCAGCTGCAGCATGATCGACCCGACGCCACCGGAGGCGCCGATGATCAGCAGCGTGCCGGTGCTGTCGGCGGTCAGGGCGAGCCGGTCGAACAGGGTCTCCCAGGCGGTGATCGTCGTCAGCGGCAGCGACGCGGCGTCGGCGAACGAAAGGCTGCGCGGCGCGCGCCCGACGATGCGCTCGTCGACCAGGTGCAGCCGCTGATTGGTGCCGGGACGGTTGATCGCCCCGGCGTAGAACACCTCGTCGCCCACGGCGAACAGGCTCACCTGCGACCCGACCGCCCGGACGACGCCCGCGGCGTCGAAGCCCAGCACCCGCAGGCCCTCGGTCGGGGATCCGGCGCGCAGCTTGACGTCGACGGGGTTGACCGACACCGCCTCGACCTCGACCAGCAGGTCGTGCCCGCCCAAGGGAGGCACCTCGACCTGCTCGGTGATCAGGCTCGCAGGGTCGGCGATGGGCAGGTTGGCGCGGTAACCGATGGCGGTGGTCGTCGTCATGGCTTCACGGTTGCCCATCAGCCGTGGTCACCGTCAAGGGCACACAGTGAGGGGGTCAGCCCGAAGGTGGTAGCAGCATCCGTGGCGGCACAGATCAACGGCGGGATTCCGTGCGCCCTGACGACACCGAATCCCGCCATTCCCGCCAAGCGCCGGTCGACCACAGCGCCCAGGCCACCAGCACGGGTTGGAAGAGCAGCCGGACGGCGCGGGCGGCGTCCGAGTCGAGCCCGAAGGCGGCCCGGCCCTCGGCCCACTGGGCCAGGTTGCCCGGGAAGATCGCGACGAAGAACGCCGCCACCACCCAGCCCACGCGCGGTTGCCACCGTCGCGGCGCCACCAGCAGCGCCAGCCCGAGGACGAGCTCGACGACACCCGAGACCAGGACGACGAGGTCGGCGTCCAACGGGATCCACGACGGCACCTGGGCCTGGAACTCGGCGCGCGCGAAGGTGAGATGCCCGGTGCCGGTGAAGACCAGGAACGCACCGAGCAACCGGCGGGCGAGGGTCCGAAGGGTGTCCACAGACCCACCGTAGGCTGCTTGCGTGAGTGATCCGGACCTCGCCCGCGTGCTGGCCGCACAACATGGCGACGGGTCCTGGGGTGCGCAGGCCACGCTGACCGGCCGGATCATCACCACGATCTTCACGGCGCGCTCGCTGCAGGAGGCCGGGGTGGCGGCGCCCGGGGGCGCGGCACAGGCGGCGCTGGACCGCGCGCTCGACGTCCTGGCGGCCACCGCGATCGTCGAGGGCGCGGCCTCGATCACCGGCGCGGGGGACGGGGTGCTGTCGTGCTACTCCGGCATGCTGGCGCGGCTGATGGTGAACGCCGGCCGGGCCGAGCAGGCGCAGCCGCTGCTCGACTGGATCGTGCGCTACCAGCCGGTGGTGTTCGGCGGCATCGGCTACCACCAGCCCCCCGAGCCGATGTGGGGTGAGTACCTGCGACACCGGTACGGCGGGTGCATGGCGAGCACCACCTGCCTGCTCGGTCTGGTGCCGACGCTGTCGGCCCTGGTGATCGCCGAGCGGGCGGGACTGCCGGTGGCGGCGCGGCCGCAGCTGACCGCGATGCGCCGGCTGCTGATCGACCGGCGCGTGCTGTTCGCCCGGTCCGGCACCGTGCTGCCGCTGGCCGGGCGGACCAAGGCCGACCCCACCGGCACGCGCTGGCTCGCGCCGGCCTTCCCCCGCGACTACGTGATCGACCTGATCGAGCTGGTGCAGCTCGCGGTCGACCTCGACGTGCCGGACGACGCCCTGACCGAGGCGGTCGAGCTGATCGCGTCGTGGCGACTGCCGGACGGCGGGTGGCCGATGTCGGGCACCCGCCGCCTCCCGCTGGCCTACCGACCAGAGAAGGTCGACCGGCGCCGCTCCAGCCCGATCATCACCGCGCGGGTCGCGGCGCTGGGCCTGTTGCCGGCGTCGCCCCAACGCGAGGGCGGCGTGGGTTAGGTTCCCCCCGTGAACCAGAACGTGCCGACACCGTCGGGCGGGCACGGCGTGCGGGGGCGGACGGCTGCGGCGTGGGCGGTGGCGGCTGTCGGCGGGTTGCTGGCCGTGATTCCCCTGGACCAACGGCTGCGCACCGGCGCCGACCCGCGCGGCATCGTCGGTTACGAAGTGGCCGGCACGGCCGAGCGGGCCGGCGCGATCCTCGAGCAGTGGGCGAGCAGCGCCGTCACCGACACCGCCCGGCTCATGATGGCGATCGACCTGGCCTACCCGCTGGTGTACGGCTACGCGTTGCTGCTCGGGTTGCACTGGGCGGCCGCCCGCTCCGGCCGGACGACCTGGCTGCCTCGACTGCGCTGGCTCGCGCTGGGCGCACCCGCTGCCGACTACGTCGAGAATGTCTGCCTGATCTGGCAGCTGTGGGCCATGCGGGCGAGCGCCCTGTCGGCCGGGCTCGCCGCCGGTGCGGCCTACCTCAAGTTCGCCCTGATCGTCGCCGCCCTGGTGGCCATCGCTCGGCTGTCCCGGCGGCGCGGAGCTCGCGATGGGTCGTGACGGGTTTGCCCTCGATGTCGAGGGCAAACCCGGCACAACCCCGGGCCGACCCGGTGGGAGCGGGCGTCAGGGGCGTTCATTGCGGGCGGCTGCGGCGACGATGGTGGCGATGCGTCGGGCCTTGGTGTCGGGGCGTTTGGCGAACGCGAGCTGGGACAGGGCGAACTTGCGGGCGCTGGGCGGGAACGCGTCCCAATGGGCGCGGGCGATCGGGTCGGCGTCCAGGGCGGCGGCCAGGTCCGGTGACTCGATGAGGGCTTCGGCGTCGTCCAGCACGGTCCACAGCCCGCGGGCCTTGGCGTCCTCGATCACGGCGTGACCGGCGGGCTGCATCCGTCCCTGCGCGATCAGCTCGGCGACCCGGGCCTTGTTGGACGCCGCCCAGGCACTGGTGCGTCCGCGGCGGGTGAACCACAGCACCCGCCGGTCGGCGTCCAGCACCTTGATGGTGCCGTCGACCCAGCCCCAGCACAGGGCCTCCCGTACCACCTCGTCGTAGTCGAGCGGTTCGCGGCCGGACTCCTTGCGCCAGAACACCACCCACACCCCGCCGGACGTCGCGTGGTGCTCGGCGAGCCAGTCGTGCCACGCGGCGAGATCGACCGGGTGCAGCAGGGGCAGGTCGGCGTCCGGCATGGTGGCAGGGTAGAGGTCGCAGAACCGCACGTCGGCAGAGAAGTGATCTCGAGGTGGCCTTACGGCAGGTTTGAGGCGCGAGCAATGGTCTGACCGGACCCTGATCGGGTGACCATGCGACGGCTGGCCGGACTGGCCGGACTGATTCTGCTGACCGGCTGTGGGGCGAGTGAGCCCTCGGCACTCCAGGCGCCGGTCGGCGCGGCGGCATCGATCGGTGCACCGGGCCGCGATCCCGGCTCCGCCTCCTCCGTCGCACCAGGGGTGACGGTGATGACCACCGGTGGGACGCCGTCCAGCCCGTCGGCGGCTCAGCCGACGCCGGTCGTGAAGCCCGCGACGGTGCGGCCGGGCACCGGACGGATCGCCAAGCTCGCGACGATCAGCGCGCCACGGCGCTCGCCGTACGACGGGGGTGGCAACTACGGCGGCTCGGACGATCTCTACCTGCTGCCCGTCGGCGCGACGGCGGCCCAGGTGGTCAGCCACAACGCCGGCGCGCACACGCTGTCGGTCGACAGCTACGACACCCGCACCTGGAAGCAGTCGGGAGCCCGCCGCACGATCTCGCTCGCGGGCTGGGACCGATGGGGCGGCGTCTACGCCGCGCCCAAGGGCGACATCTTCGTCCTGGTCGGCCGCGCGAACCCGACCGAGAACGACAGCCTCGACGTCGTCGCGGTGCGCCGCTACAGCGCGCAGTGGAAGCTGCTCGGCACCGCCTACGTCAAGGGCGGGGTCACCCAGACCTTCAAGGGGATCTACGAACCGTTCGCCGCCGCCGGCGCGCGGATGCTCATGGTCGGCAGCCAGTTGGTGGTCGACATGGGACGCACCATGTACGCCGGCGGGGACGGCGTGCACCACCAGTCCGACCTGATGTTCACCGTGTCCGTTCCGGGCATGAAGGCCACGGTCGTCTCCGGCAAGACCCCGTTCTCCAGCCACTCCTTCCGGCAGGTGCTCGCCACCTCGTCGGCCGGGCTGATCGTCGTCCAACACGGCGATGCCTACCCGCGCGCCATCCAACTGGGGTTGATGCGCTCGTTCCCCAAGGGCGCGCTCTCGGCCCACCAGATCCTGAAGATCAAGGGGACCGTCGGGGACAACCGCACCGGCACCACGTTGGACGGCGTGGCGAGCGGGCCGGGTGGGGTGGTGGTACTCGGGACGTCGAGCAACCCGGCACAGGCCCCGCAGGGACCCGAGCGGGCACGCAACGTGTTCGCGATCGCGGCCAACCCCGCCACCGGCAAGAGCACCGTGCGCTGGTTGTCGAAGCAGCCCTGGACCGGGACCTCCTCGGTCGGTGAGTCGCGCGTCGTCCAGGTCGGCACGGACCGGTTCGTCGTCCTGTTCGCGCTGACCGGGACGACGTCGCGGCTGGAGTACCGGCTGATCGACTCACGCGGCGTCGTCAAGGCCTCGGGAAGCTTCGCCGGTAAGACCTTCTTCCCTGGGGCGCAACCGATTCTGATCGGCACGCAGATCGTCTGGGTCGATGTCGACCAGAAGAGCCGCAGCGCGCAGCGTCAGGCCTGGCTGCACGGCCTGGACATCAGCACACCCACCAAACCCGTTCCGGTGGGACGTCTTTGAGCACACGCCAGGACCAACAGGGGCCCCCGCCCCCCCCCGCGGCCGCCCCCCCCCCCCCCCCCCCCCCCTCGGGGGGGGGCCGGGGGGGGGCCGGGGCGGGCCCGGGGGGCGGCGGCCCGGGGGGGCCCCCGCGCCCCCCCCCCCGGGCCCCCCGCGCGGGGGCCCCCGGCACCCCCCCCCCCCCCCGGCCGCCCCCCCCCCCCCCGCCCCCCCGGCCGGCCGGCCGCCGCCCCCCCCGCCCCCCGCCCCCGCCCCCCCCCGCCCGGCGCGGGCGGGCGCCGCCCCCCCCCCGCGCCGCCGCCGGCGCCCGGGGCGGCCCCGGGGCCCCCCCCCGGCCCCCCCGCGCCCCCCCCCCCCCGCCGCCGGCGCCCGCCCCCCCCGCCCCCCCCCCCCCCCCCCCCCCCCCCCCCCCCCCCCCCCCCCCCCCGGGCCGCGCCGCCGCGGCGCGGGGGGCCCCGGCGGCGCCGCCCCCCCCGGGCCCCGCCCCCCCCCCCCCCCGCCCCCCCCCCCCGCCCCCCCCGCCGCCCGGCGGCGGGCGGGGGGGCGCCCCCCGCGGCCCCCCCCCCCGCCCGCCGCCCCCGGCCCCCCCGCCCCCGCCGGGGGCCCCCCGGGGGGGGGGGGCCGGGGGCGGCGGGGGGGGCCGGCGGGCCGGCCCCCCCCCCCCGGGGCGCCCGGCCCGCCCCCGCCCCCCCCCCCCCCCCCCCCCCCGCGCCCCCCCCGCCCCCCCCCCCCCCCCCCCCCCCGCCGGCGCCCCCCCGGGGGGGCCCCCCCCCCCTTCCCCCCCCCCCGGCCCCCCCCGCTCCCCCCCCCCCCCCCGCCGGCCCCCCCGCCCCCCCCGCCGCCGGCCCCCCCCCCCCCCCCCCGGCCCCGCCGCCCCCCCCCCCCCCGCGGGCCCCGCCCCCCCCCCCCCCCCGCGGCCGCCCCCGCCCCCCCCCCCCCCCCCCCCCCCCCCCCCCCCCCCCCCCCCCCGGGGCGGCGGGGCGGCCCCCCCCCCGGGGCCCCCCCCGCGCCCCCCCCCGGCGCGGCCGGGCCCCGGGCCCCCGCGCGGGGGGGGCGGGCGGGCCGGGGGGGGGGCCGCGGCGGCCCCCCCCGGCGCCGCCGCCCGGCCCCGCCCGCCCCGGCCCCGGCCCGCGGCCCGCCCCCCCCCCCCCCCCCCCCCCCCGCGGGGCCGCCCCGGCCCGCCCCCCCCCCTCCCCCGCCCCCCCCCCCCCCCCCGCCCCGGGGGGGCCGCCGGGGGGGCCGCCCCCGGGGCCCCCCGGGCCCCCCCCCCCCCCCCCGCCCCCCCGCCGGCCCGCGGGGGGGCGGCCGCGCCCGCGGGGGGGGGGGGGGGCCCCCCCCCCCCGCCCCCCCCCCCCCCCCCGCCCCCCCCCCGCCCCCCCGCCCGCCCGGGGCCGGCCCCGCCCCCGGGCGCCCCCGGCGCCCCCCCCCCCCCCGCCCCCCGCCGGGGGGGGCCGGCGCGCGGGGGGGGGGCGGGGGGGGGGGGGGGCCCGGGGCGGGGCGGGCCCGCGGGGGCCGGGGGGGGAGCCGGGCCGGGCGCCCCCCCTCGGGGGCCGCCCCCCCCCCCCCCCCCCCCCCCCGGGGGGCGGCCCCCCCCCGCTCCCGGCCCCCCCCCCCGGGGGCCCCGGGGGGGGCGGGCCCCGGGGGGCCCGCCGGGGGCCCCCCCGGCCCCGCCGGCCCCCCCCCCCCCGCCCCCCCCGGCGGGCGGGGGCCCGCCCGGCCGCCCCCCCCCCCCCCCCCCCCCCGCCCCGGGGGGCGCCGGGGGGGGGCGGCCGGCGGCGGCCCGGGCGGGGGGGGCGGCCCCCGTCCCCCGGGGCCCCCCCCCGCCGCCCCCGGCCCCCGGCCCCGGGGCGGGGGCCGGCGCCCGGCCGGGGGGGGGCCGGGCGGCGCGGCCCCCCCCCCCCCCGGCCCCCCCGCCGTCCCGGGGGGGGGCCCGGCGCCCCCCCCCCCCCCGGCCCGCCCCCCCGCCGCCGGGGGGGGGGCGGGGGCCGGGGGGGGCCCGGGCCCCCCCCCCCCGCCGGGCCCCGGCGCGGTCGCCGGGTTCGTGCGGTACGGCGATGCGTCAGCGTTGGTCGAGCGGCACGTAGGAGCGTTCCGGTTCGCCGACGTAGATCTGACGCGGACGCCCGATCTTGACCTCCGGGTCGTTGATCATCTCGCGCCACTGCGCCAACCACCCGGGCAGCCGGCCGAGGGCGAACAGCACCGTGAACATGTTGATCGGGAAGCCCATCGCCTCGTAGATCAGGCCGGTGTAGAAGTCGACGTTCGGGTAGAGCTTGCGCTCGCTGAAGTACGGGTCGTGCAGCGCGACGTCCTCGAGCTGGATCGCGATGTCGAGCAACTCGTTCTGGGTGTGGTCACCCCGCAGGATGTCGTCGGCGTGCCGCTTGATGATGGCCGCGCGCGGGTCGTAGTTGCGATAGATCCGGTGGCCGAAGCCCATCAGCCGGGCGCCACCCTTGCGGTCCTTGACGTTGCGGACGAACGTCGCGACGTCCCCGCCGTCGTCCCGAATGCGCTGCAACATCTCGACGACCTGTTGGTTCGCGCCGCCGTGCAGCGGGCCGGACAGGGCGTTGATGCCCGAGGCGACGGAGGCGTACACGTCCGCCCGGGCCGACCCGACCATGCGCACCGTTGCGGTCGAGCAGTTCTGTTCGTGGTCGGCGTGCAGGATCAGCAGCACGTCGAGGGCTCGCACGTAGCGGGGGTCGATCTCGTAGGGCTCGGTGGGGTAGCCGAACGACATCCGCAGGAAGTTCTCGACGTAGCTCAGGGAGTTGTCGGGGAACAGGAACGGGTGGCCGGTGGAGCTCTTGTAGCCGTAGGCGGCCAGCGTGGGCAGCTTGGCGATCAGCCGTATCGTGGCGAGGTCGACCTGTTCGGGGTCGCTGACGCTGGTGTCGTTGCTGAACGTCGACAGCGCCGTGACCGCGGCCGACAGCACCGGCATCGGGTGGCTGCGACGAGGGAAGGCGCGGAAGAGCTCGCGCAACCGCTCGTCGATCAGGGTGTGCCGGCGCACCTGGTTCTCGAAGCCCTCGAGCTGGGCGGACGTCGGCAGCTCGCCGTACAGCACCAGATAGGCGGTCTCCAGGAAGGTCGACTGCGCCGCGAGCTGCTCGATCGGGTAGCCGCGGTATCGCAGGATGCCCTGGTCACCGTCGATGAACGTGATGGCCGAACGGCAGGCGGCGGTATTGGCGAAGCCGACGTCATAGGTGGTGTTCCCGGTCTGCTTCAGCAAGCCTGAAATGTCGTATCCATGGTTCCCCGTGGTCGCGGGAATCAGGGGCAGGGGCAGCGAGGTACCAGCGGCAGTGATCGCGGCGTCGTCCGTGGTCGTCATGGGAGGCCTCCGTCCTGGGGTGCCGTTCCGGGCACGCTAGCCGCGCACCTCACCGGGCGATAGACCGTGGGTAGCTGTCCTGCGGGCGGCGGTCGACGATCGGCGCTGACCGTCGTGGGTGAACGACCGAGGTCACCACGACGAAGCGCGCGAGAAGCGTGCGTAGCGGCCGTGGTGAGGGCGGCAGCAGGCAGGTGTCAGCGGGATGAGTCACCATGGAGCCGTGACCTCCGACCCCCAGGCCACGGCCATCGCCGACTTCTCCGGCGGCGAGCCGGAGGCCATGTCTCCCGCCGCTCTGCCGCGCCGCGTGATCGTGCTGCTGATCTCGATCCTGTCGCTGATCTCGCTGCTGATGTTCGGCACGGGCGCCTACGCGCTGGCACCCGGTGCGGCCCAGTGGCCGGACGCCGCCGCCTGGACGGTGCGGGTCGTGTCGCTCGCCTGCGCGGTGATCATGGTGGTGACGGCGGTACTGGCCCACCGGCACGGCGGCACGGATACTCAGATCCGCCTGGCCCACGTGCTGCTCGGCATCGGCTGGATCCTGTTCAGCCAGGCTCTGATCGCGCTGGCGCTGCGCGTGATCCTCTGGATCGCCGGACTCGACGATCCACTGCGCTCACGGCTCGTCGCCGTCGTGCTCGCCCTCGACGTGGTCGCGGTGTGCCTCTGGTCGTTTCGGCAGGCCATGCAGGTCCCGGCGGTGCGTCGGACGTCGATCCCGGTCACAGGGCTGGCCGCTCCGGTCACCGTGGCCGTCCTGGCCGACACCCACTTCGACCCGTGGACCACCCCGCGGTGGTCGCGCGAGGTGGTGGCGCGGGTCAACGCGCTCGGCGCGGACGTCGTCGTGCACGCCGGCGATCTCGCCGACGGCCAGGTGGCCCAGCGCGAGGCCCAGACCCGGCCGTTGGGCGAGGTGAGCGCGCGGCACCGGTTCTACATCCTGGGCAATCACGAGTACTACTCCGGGGCGGCGGCCTGGCACGACCACATGCGATCGCTGGGCTGGACGGTGCTGGTCAACCGGCACGAGGTGATCACCGATGGGCAGGGTGCCCCGCTCGTCGTGGCCGGTGTCGACGACCCGGACGCCGCCCGCGCGCCGGTGTCGTCGAGTCACCCGAGCCCGCGCGGGCCCGACGTGGACGCCGCCCTGGCGCAGGCGCCGTCCGGGGTGCCGGTGCTCTTGCTCGCCCACCAACCGCATCTGATCGCCGATGCCCGCGACCGGGTCGACGTCCAGATCAGCGGGCACACCCACGGCGGGCAGATCTGGCCGTTCCACTACCTGGTGCGGCTGCGCGAGCCGGTGGTCGCCGGGCTCTCGCAGCACGGCAGCCGCACCCGGCTCTACGTGTCGCGGGGTGCCGGATTCTGGGGGCCACCGTTCCGGCTGGGCGCACCGAGTGAGATCTCGCTGATCACCCTGGTTCCCCGATGAACTCGACGCGCTCGTCCGCGTCGGCGAGGGGCTTGTCGAGCGTGGCCAGCACCCCATCGTGGGCGCGGGCCAGGGCGGCCAGGTAGGTGTCGGTCACCTGCTTGTGCCCCCGGACCCGACGCAGTGACACCGCGGCGTAGCTGACTTCGTCCGGCCAGAACTGGACCTTGTCCAGCGCGTGCATCGCCGTGAGGACATCGGTGGCGGTCGCCGCCCTGGCTCCCAGCCGCACGATCGTGCGGACCAGCGCTCCCTCGACGATCGGGCACAGGGCAACGCTGTCGGCGCGCGCGAACCACTGGTTGGCCACGTCGTGGAACACATGGTCCTCGGTCAGCAGCGCGATCAAGACGTTGGCGTCCACCAGGTAGGTGGTCACTGCTCGTCCGCCAGCTCATCCTCCTCGAGGAGCCGCGCGACGTCCTCGGTGGAGATCGGGCGTCCGAGCCGGATCACCGGCAATCCCGAGACGGGATGGGTGCCCAGTTCGTCGGGCTCGTCCTCGAGGTCCAGGCCGCGGATCGCCATCTCGGCGATCACCGAGGACAAGGACTGATTGCGGCGCTGCGCGATGATCTTCGCCCGTCGATATGCCGCGTCGGGCAGGGTGACGGAGGTGCGCATCTCAGCAGAGTAACCCCGAACCAGCGGAGCGCACCAGATGGTGCATCACCAGGTGATTCAGCATCTGATGCAGATCAGATCACCCGAGCGTCCGCTGTGCCACTCCGCGCGGTCAGGTCATTGCAGCGCGCGACATTCGGCACCATCCTGTCGTGGGTGGAAGGGGTGCGCGGCGAGCGTCTGAAGGTCACCCGCCCGGTGGTCGCCGGACTGTCGTCCGCCGTGCCCCGTCGTGCGCTGTTCGGGCTGGCCGGCAGCAGCATCCTCGCCGCCTGCACCCGCGGACCGGCGCCGTCCGAGGTGGGGTCGGGTTCGTCGTCCGGCGCGGCGCCCGGCGCGGGCCGGGGGCGCTCGGCGCTGGTCGTCGGGGCCGGGGCCGCAGGACTGACTGCCGCCCGAGAGCTCGTGGCCGCCGGGTGGCAGGTCACGGTGCTCGAGGCACGTGACCGTCTGGGCGGGCGGATCCACACCGTCGACACCTGGCCCGGCGTCCCGATCGACCTCGGGGCGTCGTGGATCCACGGGACGCAGGGCAATCCCGTCACGCCGCTGGCCCGGGCAGCCGGGGCCCGCCTGCTGGAGACGAGCTACGACTCGGCCGACCTGCACGTCGCGCCCCGGCTGGTCGAGCAGGGTCTGACCGACACCGACACCGACCGCTGGGACGCCGTGGTGCAGGACGCCCTGCGCCGGGCGGGCCGCCGCGACACCGACGTCTCGCTGGCCGAAGCCCTGGCGGCCACCCCACCGTGGTCACGGCTCGACGCGCTGGAGCGCGCCGATCTCGCCTTCTACCTGTCGGCCACGTACGAGACCGAGTGGGGCCTGGACGTTGCGGACCTGTCCGCGTGGACGGCAGACGGCGAGAAGTCCTCCTTCGACGGCCCCGACGCCCTGCTGCCCGGTGGGTACGCGCAGGTGATCGACCACCTGGCCCAGGGGCTGACCATCCGGCGGCAGGCGCCGGTGACCGCCGTCCGGCTCACCGGATCGGGAGTGAGCGTGACGGCCGGTGGCGCCGAGCTGTCGGCCGACGCCGTGGTGGTGACCGTTCCCGCGGCGGTGCTGGGCGCCGGGGTGATCAGGTTCGAGCCGGACCTGCCGGGGCCGATGCGGCAAGCACTGCACCGGCTCGGGACCGGGGTACTCAGCAAGACGTTCCTGCGGTTCGACCGTCCCTTCTGGCCGACCGAGGTCGACTGGCACGAGTACCTGGGGCCCCAGGGCGGGTCGTGGACGCAGTGGGTGAGTCTGGCCCGGGCCGGTGCCCCGGTGCTGCTCGGGTTCAACGCCGGCAGCCACGGACGACGGATCGAGGCGGCCCAGCCCGCGGAGGTCACTGATCAGGCCCTGACCGTGCTCCGGGACATGTTCGGAGCGCGGGTCCCCGCCCCGTCGGCCGTCCTCACCAGCGGCTGGTCGAGGGACCCGTGGGCTCGGGGCAGCTACTCGGCCAACGCCGTGGGCAGCACCCGGCAGGATCGTCTCGCCCTGGCCGCCCCGCTCGAAGGGCGGGTCTTCTGGGCCGGGGAGGCTACCGAGCCCGATCACCACAGCACGGTGCACGGCGCCGTCCTGTCCGGACGTCGCGCCGCCACGCAGCTGAGGCAGCTGAGGCCCTGAGGTACGGCTTCAGAGTATGGAGAGAACGTTTTCTCGTTGTCCTGCTGGGCGGTCACTACGTTGAACCGAGCGGCGTTGGTTGGGTGAGCTTCATCGAGCCGGGAGATTCTGGTGAGTGGATCGTCAAACGTGGTTGAGTCCATGAAAGAGCTACACGACTCCGAACTCTCGGCGTTGACCGTGACGTACACCGGCGGACCAGGGGCACGCTCCGTGCTCTGTCTGGCTCTGGTCATGGACTTCAGTAACGACAGGACGGGCTACTACGACCTCGGTGGTTATGGATTCATCTGTCGTTCAGCCCACGACCCCGACTTGGCTCAGGCTAGTGTCGTCCGGTTGAGTTGATCTTGGTGATGATGTCGCGGATCTCGTGCGGTAGGGGGTCTTCGGCGGTGATGGTGTGGGCGCCGGCCTGGATGGTGATGGTGCGGTAGCGCCGCAGGGTCCGCACGAACTTCTTGATCGACCAGTCGGTGGTGGTCTCGATCCAGTGGGAGATGGCCAGGCGGCGAACACGATGGTCAGGTGGGCTTCGATCGATTCCTTCTTGTGGTGGTAGATCGGTCGGGCTGCCAGGTCGTGCTTGGACATGCGGAAGGCCTTTCTCGATCAGGTAGAGCCGGTGGTAGGCGCCGATCACGAAGTCGGCGGTGATCGCGGTGCCGTCGGGGCAGGCGGCCAGGTTGGTGACGTAGCCCTTGATCCCGGCCAGGGACCGGGCCTTGGTTTCAGGGCGCGGTTGACGCTCTTGTCGGCGCCGGTAGTTGACGAACCGGTTCCGTTTGATGGCGGTCTTGCCGGCGACGGCCTTCTCGGCCTTGGCGACCTGTTCGTCGATGCCGCGTAGCGTGCGCCGGCCACGATCAGCGCGGTACTGGTAGTAGATGACCTGGTCGCGGCGGGTGTCCTGGCGCCGGCGGGCCAGGGTTGGGTGAAGATCTGCCCGTCGGTGAACGGCTCACCGGGGTTCTTGGCCTGCCAGGTCCGCACGCAGTAGGGCAGTTCGGGGATCTTCACGGCGAGGATGAACGACAGGCCCGCTTCCTCGATCGCCTCCTGGTTGGCCGCGGAGATCATCCCGGCGTCGGCGACCACCGTCACGTCTCTGAGTTGGTGAGCGCGCATGAAGGCCTCGATGACCGGGAGCATGGTGGCCTTCTCCGCCTTGTTGCCCTCGAACGCGTTGACCGCCAACGGGAATCCCGATGCGTCGGTGAGCAGGCCGATCGTGATCTGTGGTTCCAGGCGGCGTTCCTGGAGAATCCGCTCTCCCGGAACCCGTCTCCTGATCGGTCTCGAAATACAGGGTGGACACGTCGAACAGGACCAGGCTGGCCGGACCCAGCCCGGCATGGGCGGCGCATGCCGCGGACAGCTTCTGCTGCCAGGACGCCTTGGCATACACCGGAAGTCGCCGCTTCAACGTCGCATACGACGCGGTCGGCACACCGCCTCCTCCAACACCCGGGCCGCGTCGAGCTTGCTGGTCGGCTCGATGATCCGGGCCAGCACCAGATCCCGGAACACCCCGTCCCCACCGGCCGCGGCATCGAACCCCAGGACCTGGTAGGCACGACTCAACGCCTCCCACAGATACCCCATCCGCGAGGCCGTGATCGGCAACGGAGCACCCCGACCAGCAGACCCACCCTCCAGGCCGAGGTCGAGCTCACCCTGCCCGGCCGCCACCTGCTGCCACGCCGCGGCCTTCAACACCTCCCACTCGGCATCGGTGTGCGCCGACCCGACATGAGTGATCTCCCGCGACCCCCGCCGCGACGAGTGCACGATCTGCACCGCCCGCGCACCCGAAGACGTCCGCACCGTCCAACGTAAGGAGACACCCACCGAGCCGACGACCCACACCCCCCGGCGAGGGCACACCAAACCCATGATCAATCAACGTCGCCGCAGGTCACAGCCCCGCAACACACCAAGATCACCAAACGTGAGCCAAGTCGGGTTATGGATTCATCTGTCGTTCAGCCCACGACACGTACGGCAGCCTGGAGTACGTGTTGCCCCTCCAGCGAGCGGTCGCGCAGGGGCACTCGAGCGGGCCGCTGGAGGTTCTCCGGCCAGAACAAGGCTGGGTGGACGTAGGGCTGACCATGGACCGGAGCGTCCCACCCCCTGCACCGCTTCTCTTTGATGTCTCGGCGGTCCCGTCCGGGATCTGGTGGATCCACACCATGTCGGCTGCCACCAGGGTCGAGATTTGGCGTGCAGGAGAAGATCGAGACGCAGCGAACCCCTGAGGAGCACGTCCACACTCCCCTGCACCGAGCACCGAGGTACCCGCGGGGCGGCGCCGATCCCTACGTGGCCATGTCGACGAAGCGGGAGTAGTGGCCCTGGAAGGCGACGGTGATGGTGTCGGTGGGGCCGTTGCGGTGCTTGGCCACGATGAAGTCGGCCTCGCCGGCGCGGGGGGACTCCTTCTCGTACATGTCCTCGCGGTGCAGCAGGATCACCATGTCGGCGTCCTGCTCGATCGAGTTGTGCACCGCGATGCCGTTGGCCACGAAGTTGTGGGTGCCGAGCACGGTGGCGTCGTAGACCTGCTCGACGCCGTCGGGCTCGATGGCCACGATCTCGTCCCACACCACGTCGTTGACCGCCAGCACGTCGAGGTCGACGCGCTGCAACAGGGCGGCCACCCGGCCCAGGCGTTGCCGTGGCACGGCGACCCGCTCGCCGTGCTCGCCACCGCCCAAGGTCTCGACCAGGGCGGGTTCGGTCACCGCACTGACGTGCACCGGGTCGGTGAGCACGCTGCGCACCTGCTGCCACACGTCGTCCTCGGTCGCACCGGGGCGCACCCCGGCGGCAGGGACGTCCCAGCTGGGACGCGCGCTGCGCGCCGTACGCGCCCGCACGGCGGCGAGCAGCCGGGTGGCGGCCAACGCGTCACGCCCGTCGACCCCGATCTCGCCGAGGAAGCGGCGCTGATCGTCCACGCCCTCGATCAGCACCGCGGCGCCCTCGATCAGGCGGGCCGAGATGCCGAACCGCAGCAGCAGCCGAGCGACGCCGTCCGCCGTGGCACGGCTGGGGGCGGTCAGGCGCACCAGGGCCGGTTCGGCCCGGACCCAACCCGCCCGGTTCCAGACCTCCCGCAGCAACAACGCGATCTGCCGCTTGGGCAGCGCGAACGCCTGCGGCGCAAGGGCTTCGGTGCCGGCGGCGACCCGCCCCGCCAGGGCCAGCACCTCGGCGTCCGAGAACACCTCGACCTGCTCGGGGGCCGGCACGTGGCGCGGCACCGCGACCTGGGCGCCGGGGCGCAGGTCACCGATCGGCGTCCAGCCGTCGTAGGTCAGGAACGGGTGGTTCGCGGTGGCGCGCACGCACTTACCCGAGGCCAGCCGCACCCGGAACACCTCGCGCTCACCGGTGGCGAACACGTGGGTCAGGTGCCGGCGGACGTAGCGCAGCGAGTCGTCCAGCGACCACACCGGGACGTCGCGGGCGCCCGAGGCGAACAACTCCCCCATGGTGGTCTCGGCCCCGGTGTCGGCCCGCAGGATCGCGGTGTCGGCGGTGAGGCACCCGGATTCACGCAGGTCGCTGACCATCGGCTTCTTGTCGGTGCGCTGCTCCGGACCACGGTTCAGCTGGCTGATCGCGATCACCGGTACCTCGAGCTCCTTGGCGAGCAGCTTCAGCGCCCGCGAGAACTCGCTGACCTCCTGCTGGCGGGACTCGACCTTCTTGCCCGAGGTCATCAGCTGCAGGTAGTCGACCACGACCAACTTGAGCCCGTGCCGCTGCTTGAGCCGACGGCACTTGGCCCGGATCTCCATCAACGTCATGTTGGGCGAGTCGTCAATGAACAGCGGCGCCGAGTTGATCTCACCCATGGTGCGGGCCAGGCGGGTCCAGTCCTCTTCGCGCATGGTGCCCTTGCGCATGTTCTGCAACGGGATCCGCGCCTCGGCCGAGAGCATGCGCATGGTGATCTCGGTACGGCTCATCTCCAGACTGAAGATCACCGCCGGCATGTTGTGGTGGATCGCCGCACTGCGGCACACGTCCAGTCCCATGGTCGAGTTGTGGGTCGGGATCATGGATCGGCCGGCGAGGTACAGATGATCCTCGTTGTCGACCTGGAGGCACCGCACCGGCACACTGCGGACCGGTCGAACGTCCGTGATGAACCGTGAATTGCGCCGCGTGAATCGGC
Source organism: Kineosporiaceae bacterium (assembly GCA_016713225.1). Classification (NCBI taxonomy): domain Bacteria; kingdom Bacillati; phylum Actinomycetota; class Actinomycetes; order Kineosporiales; family Kineosporiaceae; species Kineosporiaceae bacterium. Next base: position 186,180 of record JADJPO010000001.1, on the reverse strand, counting down.
GAGCGCCCCGTTCCTTGCGCCAACCGCTTGCGCGCCAACCCGAAGACCACGTCGTCAGTACTGAAGGTCAGCGTCCAGGCGACCGAGGACTCAGCCGTTCGACCCGGAACCCGCTTACCACTGAGGCCCGAGCGATAGCCGAGGCTGGTCACGAGCTCCTGCACATCCCGAGCGAGTCGCTCATTGGTCACGGTGAACTGCACGGTCCCGCTCGGCGCGACGGTGCCGTCGGTATCGAGCAACCCTGCCAAGAGGTCGCGGCGCTGCGGCTCGGACGCGCGCAGGTACGCCAGCGGGATGTGCTTGTTGTTCAGCACGCCGATGGTGCGCAGGCGCGCGGTGACCGTCGGCGCGGTGGCCCCGCCCTCTGCCTCGATCCGCATCGCGATCTCGGGATCGGCGCTGGTGATGTGCGCCGCAGCGCTCGTGCCATCACCCAGCCACGCCCCAAGGTGTCGGGGGATGAGCAGCGAGGCATCCGGCAGGTCGAGCGGCTTTGCCGTGACCACGCTGTGATTCAGCCGCCCGTCAGCGGTTGTGCAGCGCAGGCTGGCGGCGATCTGGGTGGTGGTTCGCACCTCGGCGAAGGTGCGTTGAGTGCGGTGGCCGTTGTACCCGGTGGCCGCCTGCTGCGCCGAACGCCGCGAGGATCGGGTCTCGGTCAGCCACAGGTGCTCGGCGTCCGCGACGATCACCTCGCCGTCCGAGAAGTGGACCTCGTAGCACGGCCGGCCCACCATGACACCCGTGGCCGCGGTCACGGTGGTCGGACGTCCATCGGCGCCCAGTACCTGATCGCCGACGTGCAGCCGACCCATCGTCGTCCAGCCGCCGGGGGTGGGAATCGGGGTGTCGAGTGCCAGCGCCTTGCCAACCGCCGGACGCGCCGCGATCACAATCATCTGCCCGCCGTGCAGGCCGTTGGTGAGCCGGTCGAGGTCGGCGAACCCGGTGGGTACCCCGACCATGCCGTCGCCCCGCGCCGAGGACGCCTCGATCTCGTCGATCGTGGCCTCGATGACGTCACCGATGGCGTGGTAGTCCTCCGACTGGCGCTTCTCGGTGACCGCGTACACCTCGGCCTGCGCCGCATTCACCAGCTCGTCGACGTCCCCGCCGTCGGTGGCATACCCGAGCTGCACGATCTTCGTTCCGGCCTGCACCAATCGGCGCAACACCGCCCGCTCGTGGACGATCCGCGCGTAGTACCCGGCGTTCGCCGCGGTCGGCACCGACGACAGCAACGTGTGCAGGTAGGCCGGACCGCCGATGCGGCCCAGCTCGCCCCGCTTGGTCAGCTCGGCCGAGACCGTGACGGCGTCCGCCGGCTCACCGCGCCCGTAGAGGTCGAGCACCGCCTCGAAGACCAGCTCGTGGGCCGGGCGGTAGAAGTCGGTGCCGCGCAGCACCTCGACCACGTCGGCGATGGCGTCCTTGGACAGCAACATGCCACCCAGCACGCTCTGCTCCGCCGCGACGTCCTGCGGCGGGGTACGGCCGAAGTCCTCGCTCGGAACCTCACTGGTGAACTCGAGGTCCGCGACAGACACCGGCGTAGCCTCCTCGAGTCGTCCTGCTGGCCTGGGAACTGGTCGGTGACCGGGCATGAGTCAGTGGTATCGCCTACCACCGACAAGTACCGACACGTCTCGGTGAACCCGTCCGGCACCGGCACCTGGCGGGTCCGGCCGACGCGAACCTAGGGGCGTGAGGAGGCCGGGGCAAACGCGGCCTGTGGGCGCCGGGCCCTAGTCTGTGGACAACAGGTGGACGACCGTGGGGTGTCGCCCACAGGCTGTGGATAAACCTGGGGACAAGCGATGTGATTCACGCAGTCACATGCTGCTGACCTGCACAAACAGCATCCACCGAGTGTGGAGGAGAGAAAGTCGGCGTGTCTGTTGGAGCGTGTCGGAGTCCCGATCCGGGGGATTCCAGAGTGTTGGGTGTGACACCTGTGTCCACTGATGGTGGATGGACTGTGGATAACTGCGGGGGCGTGGGGGCTGATGCGTCGCTCGGATACCGCCGCTCGAGAGGTGCTGGCGCTCGCCGTCCCGGCCCTGGGCGCGCTGATCGCCGAACCCCTGTTCCTGCTCGCCGACTCGGCCATCGTGGGGCGCCTGGGCACCGTGCCGCTGGCCGCGCTCGGGCTGGCCGGGGCGATCCTCGGCGGGGCGATCTACCTGTTCGTCTTCCTCGCCTACGGCACCACCGCCTCGGTCGCCCGCCGGCTCGGGGCCGGTGACCTGCGTGCCGCGCTCACCCAGGGCGTGGACGGCATGTGGCTGGCCCTCGCGCTCGGTCTGCCCGCCGCCCTGGCCACCTTCGCCGCAGCACCGTGGCTGGTCGACCTGTTCGGCCCCACCCCGGACGTCGCCGCGCAAGCCGTCACCTACCTGCGCTACTCACTGCCCGGCTTGCCCGCGATGCTCGTGCTGCTGGCCGCCACCGGCGTCCTGCGCGGATTGCAGGACACCCGCACGCCGCTGGTGGTCTACGCCGCCGGAGCGGCGGTGAACGCGATCCTCAACGTGCTGCTGGTGCACGGCCTGGGTCCGGCGCCACGGCTGGGGATCGCCGGCTCCGGGCTGGGCACGGCGCTGACCCAGCTCGGCATGGCCGCAGCCGTCACCGTGGTCGTGGTCCGCGGCGCCCGGCGCCACCACGCCTCGCTGCGCCCCGACCGCGCAGGCATCCTCGCCTCGGGGCGCAGCGGCGTCCCGTTGTTGGTGCGCACCCTGGCGCTGCGCACGGCGCTGCTGATCGCCACCTGGGTGGTGACCGACAAGGGCGAGGTGGCCCTGGCCGCCCACCAGGTGGTCACCACGCTGTGGACCCTGCTGGCGCTGTCGCTGGACGCCATCGCGATCGCCGCACAGTCCCTGACCGGGCGGTCGCTGGGCGCCTCAGATGTGCCCGGCACCCGCGCCACGACGGCCCTGATGATCCGCTGGGGGGTGTGGGGCGGCGTCGTCCTCGGGGTGGTGCTGCTGCTGGTACGTACCTGGCTGGGACCGCTGTTCGTCGACGACCCGGCGGTCTGGCGGGCCATGTCGGCGGCGCTCGTCGTCGCGGCGATCGCCCAACCGGTCTCGGGTTTCGTCTTCGTGCTGGACGGCGTGCTGATCGGGGCCGGGGACGGCCGCTACCTGGCGGTGGCCGGGGTGATCCAGGTGCTCATCTATGCCCCGATCGCGGTGGCCGTGGCGGTGTGGGCGCCGTCCGGGACCGCGGGGCTGGTGTGGGCGTGGGTGAGCTGGACGGCGGGCTACATGCTCGCGCGGGCGGTGTTCCTCGGCGTCCGGGCTCGTGGGTCGGCCTGGATGGTGACCGGGGCCGTCCGGTGAGCGAGGCTGTTCAGCCGCTCACCTGCTCGGGCTCCGGCTGAACGCGTTCGGCGGCCAGCACGATGGTCAGGATGACCACATCGAGGACGACGTGCAGCGTCCAGGCCCAGGCCAGACCGCCGGTCTGCAGCGTCGCCGTGCAGGCCAGCCAGCCGAGGAATCCGGCCAGCGCCACCCCGACCGGGCCTCCCGGGTGGCCGCCGTAGTGGGGTAGGCCGAACAGCAAGCCCGAGACGAGGGCCAACGAGCCGACGCCGAGCACCGCCGGCGAGACACCTTGCAGCAGAGCGGCGCGGAAGATCAGCTCCTCGCTGGTGGCATTGAGCAAGGACAGCGCCACCGCGGCGGGGAGGACGGCGATCAGGCTGCGCCCGGCCAGGCCGGCGCGGCGTCCCACCTGCAGCCACAGCGTCACCCCGGTCACCGCGACGATGATCGAGCCGGTGGTGAGCAACAAGGTGCCCCAGCTGTCGCCGTCCGAGACTCCCATCCACCCCAGGCCGTGCACCGGGGCGGCGAGGTCACCCAGCAACGCCACCGGTCGGCCCGGCCCGGGCATCAGACGCGCCAATGCCCACACCACCACCGCGAGTGCCAGTGCCAGTGCCTGGTAGGTGGCGCGGCGTCGTCCGGTGCGGCGGGCGAGCACGAGCAACGCCGGACCGCTCGCGCCGACCAGCAGGACCGTGAGCAGGGTGGCCAGGCGGCCGCTCATGCGGTCCCCTCACGACGGCGGGCCGCCCAGAGCAGGAGGATCTGCACCAGGGCGAACGGTGTCCAGATCGCCCGCTCGACCGGCGACGGTGAGGCGGCATTCATCACGGCCGCGAGCACCATGACTGCTGTGAGGACGGTGAGCAGCCTGCGGCGCCCACGGTGGCCACGGCGCCCACGGTGGCCTTGGTGGCCTTGGTGTTCGGGCCGGGTGAGCCGCGGCGCGGCGAGCTCGACCGCGATGGCCGCCCAGACCACGGCGGACGCCGCACTCGCCAGGCGAAACCCCGTGGGCAGGTGCCCCGGGTGCGCCCCACCCCAGGCAGCCACCCCCCACGGAAGCCCCGCGGCCAGGCCCACCTGGAACACGGCGAGCCCGCCGAACAGCGCGGCTGAGGCCCGAGCCGCCGGGCTCACGATGGCCGGGCCGACCGGGCACACGGGGACCGCCGGCTCGTCCGCCGAGACGTCGACCATGAGGACCTCCAGGTATCTGGTAGATAGCTGACCATAGAGATATCTCCCAGATATAGTCAAGGCATGGCCCGTTCCTCACAGACCCAGCTGGCCGTGCTCGGCGCCCTCTCGGTCGAGCCGATGACGGGCTACGCCCTGCGTCAGGCCATCACCGAGACCCTCGGCCACTTCTGGCGTGAGAGTTTCGGCCAGATCTACCCGGCCCTGGCCACGCTCGAGGCCGAGGGTGCGGTGCGGCGAACCGAACCCGGCCGGACGTCGGGCAGCCGGTTCGAGCTCACCGAGGCCGGCAGCGCGCGGTTGCGTGAGCTGCTCGCCGAGCCCTTCGAACCTGCTCCCCGCCGCGACGGGCTGCTGCTGCGGCTGTTCTTCGGCCGCCAGCTCGGGGTGCCGGCGTGCCGAGACCTGCTCGAAGGGGCTCGGGACGACGCCGAGGCAGCAGTGCAGCACTACGCGAGGCTGCGAGCCGAGGTCGAGGCCGAGATCGCCACCGACGAGGCCGTGTCGGTGCCGGACGCACCGTTCTGGCTGCTCACGATCGCTGCCGGACAGCACACCGCCGCGGCCCAGCTGGCCTGGGCCACCGAGGCACTGGCGATGCTCGACCAGGTGTGAACGAGAGGTTCTCCACGGCAGGTGGACCTGCCGGCGCGCCTCCCCCGCGGGGTAGCCGCTCCCAACCCGCTCATGCTCCGCAGACGACGGCTCATACTCCCTGGCAGACGAGCTGACATCGATGTCAGATGGTCATGATCAGTCACCAGCGGAGCATGAGCCGGTTGGGGCCGGGCGGAGCCGGTTTGGGCAGCCGGGTGGGAAGCCGGGGTGGTTAGGGTGGGCGGATCGACACCCGGCAGCACGAGGAGAGCGCAATGGGATTCCTGGACAAGGCCAAGGATCTGGCCGAGCAGCACGCGGACAAGGTCGAGGCAGCGGTCGAGAAGGCCGGGGACCTGGTCGACGAGAAGACCGACGGCAAGTTCGCCGACAAGGTCGATCAGGCGCAGAGCTTCGTCAAGGACAAGCTCCAGGAGAGCTGAACCGGCACCTGCTGGTCAGTCAAGGGGGGTTCGGGCCAGGTGCCCGGACCCCCCTTCTGGTTCGGTTCGACCACCTCGGCCACACCTCGCTTCCTCCGACTCGTCCGGGCCGCGCGAATGGTCCCCGACGACGTTGGGGACGATTCCGTGCATCCGAACATGCCCCTGGCTCCGAATACCCCGGCAACAGCTCGTGACCCCCACCCCGACCAAGGAGCGCGTCATGAAATACGTTCGCCGGATCGTCACCGGACTGGTTGCCGCAGGAGTGGGCCTGACCGGTCTGGCAGCGCCCGCCCAGGCCGCCGCGCCGTCCGCAGCTCCCGCAGCATCGCACGGCACCCGCAGTCTGGCCGCCGTCCTGACCTCGGACGGCAACCAGTTCGACCACAACTGGCGTGACTACGACATCGTGACCGAGGCGGCGCTCGCCGTCCTGAAGGCCAAGCCGAACAGCCCGGTCAAGGTGATCACCCAGGGCGGGACGGCGATCACGGTCTTCGCGCCCAACGACCGCGCCTTCCAGCGACTGGCCAGCGACCTCTTCCACAAGCGCTACCACTCCGAGAAAGCGGTCTTCACCGACCTGGCCACCAAGGTCGGGGTGGACACCATCGAGAAGGTGCTGCTCTACCACGTGGTCCCGGGTGCGACCATCACCGCGAAGCAGGCTCTCGCCCTACCCCGGAACGCCCAGGTGTCGACCGCTCTGCCGGGCGCCTCGTTCCGGGTACTCGTCCGCGACCGCCACCCGGTCACGGTCGAACTGAAGGACAACGACCGCACCGACGCCAACCCGTACCTGCTGCGCAGCCAGCTCGACCTGAACAAGGGCAACAAGCAGATCGCCCACGGCATCAACCGGGTGCTGCGTCCGCTCGACCTGTGACGCGCTCGGCGCCCGCATAGGGCGAGGTCACGACGAAGGGGGCGGTGTCGGAGCCCGAGGCCCGACACCGCCCCCTTCGCGGCGTTCTGTGGAACTGCGCTGATCAGGCGCCGGCGACAACCTTGACGGCGACCTTGGCGGCCACCTCGGGGTGCAGCCGCACGCTGACCGTGTAGTCACCGGTCGACTTGATCGGCTGGGTCAGCTCGACCTTGCGGCGGTCGACCTGCGGGCCACCGACAGCGGCCACGGCCGCTGCGACGTCCGCGGTGGTGACCGCACCGAACAGCCGGCCGTTGGTGCCGGCCCGCACGGTCAGGGTGACCGGCTTGCCCTCGAGGGTGGCGCGAATGCTCTGCGCCTCCTCGAGCGAGGCGACCTCACGCGCCGAGCGCGCGGCCTGGATCGAGGCGACCTGCTTCTCGCCGCCCTTGGTCCAGGCCACGGCCAGACCACGGGGCAGCAGGTAGTTGCGGCCGTACCCGTCCTTGACGTCGACGACGTCACCGGGGGTACCGAGGCCGGTGACCTCCTGGGTCAGGATGAGCTTCATCGGTTCTCCTCCTCCTGACTCAGCGAGCCGAGCTCGAGTACGGCAGCAGCGCCATCTCGCGGGCGTTCTTGACCGCCTTGGCGATCTCACGCTGCTGCTGCACGGTCACGCCGGTGACCCGGCGGGCCCGGATCTTGCCGCGGTCGGAGATGAACTTACGCAGGACGGTGACGTCCTTGTAGTCCACCCGCTCGACCCCGGCGGACTTCAGCGGGTTGGACTTCTTCTTGGGCTTGCGGACAGGTGGCTTGGCCATCGTGGTGCTCTCCTCCTCGAAGAGCCCGGGCCGGCTCGAGGCGAGCCCGGGATGGTCGTGGTTCGACAGTGATCGGAACAGTGATCGGAACAGTGGTCAGAGCAGGTCGGTCATGGTGCAGATCAGAACGGGGGCTCCTCGTGCGAACCGCCGTAGCCGCCACCGGACGACGCGCCGCCGCCGGAGGGGCCGGTGGCCCAGGGGTCGTCGGCCGGACCGTGAGAGGCGTTGCCGCCACCACCCCCGCCGGAGTAACCCCCACCGCCGCCGCTCCCGCCGCCGGAGTAGCCGCCCCCACCGCCGCCGAAGCCTCCGCCGCCGCCACCCCCACCACGCTGGGTGCGGTTGACCTTGGCGGTGGCGTAGCGCAGCGAGGGGCCGACCTCGTCGACGTCCAGCTCGACCACCGTGCGCTTCTCGCCCTCCTTGGTCTCGTACGACCGGCTCTTGAGCCGGCCGCTGACCAGGACGCGAGTGCCACGCTGCAGCGACTCGGCAGCGTTCTCGGCTGCCTCCCGCCACACCGAGCAGCGCATGAAGAGGGTCTCGCCGTCCTTCCACTCGTTCGACTGGCGGTCGAACGTGCGAGGGGTGGACGCGACAGTGAAGTTGGCCACCGCGGCCCCGGACGGCGTGAAGCGCAGTTCGGGGTCGTTGGTCAGGTTGCCGATGATGGTGACGACGGTTTCGCCGGCCATGGCACTCCAGCTTTCCTCGGGTTCGGGCGAACGCTGCGGGTCGAGCGATCGGGTCGATTCACCCCGGTCGGGGGCGATGCGACAGATCTACCTCGAGGGTCCGACAGTCAGCGGGCGCCGGGGCGGACGAGCTTGGTGCGCAGCACGGCCTCGTTGAGGTTGAGCTGGCGGTCGAGCTCCTTGGCCACGGCCGGCTCGGTGGTCATGTCGACCACCGCGTAGATGCCCTCGGTCTTCTTCTTGATCTCATAGGCCAGCTTGCGCCGGCCCCAGATGTTGACGTTCTCGACGGTGCCGTCGGCCTTGCGGACGACGTTCAGGAACTTGTCGAGTGACGGGGCAACGGTGCGCTCCTCGAGATCGGGGTCGAGGATCACCATCAGTTCGTAGTGACGCATGCTGAGAACCCACCTCCTCTGGTCTAAGGCGGTCACGGTCCATCCGTGACAGGAGGGTCGTTGCGTCGGGCATTCGTGACGAGGTCGTCCCCACTGCAGGGACGCCACGTCCCGGTCCGCGGAGCACAGTACCTGCCGGGGTGGGCCAGTCCGAAATCGTGTCCCCCGGGGCGGGGTGGAGGGAGGCCGCGACCAACCTGCCCATGCTCCCCAGGTGACGGATCGGCGTCCGGATTGTCCGGTAAATCCCCGCACCCAGGGAGCGCGAGCGGTCCCCTGCGGAGCATGACCGGGTTTGTTTCGGGGTCAGTGGGTCAGCGCGTTCGAGGTCAGCGGGCGAGGAGGGCGTCGGGGCGGGAGGCGATCGGGCCGGCGGCGGGGTCGTCGGCGTCCGGGGGCGGTTCGAACTCGTCGACAGGGACGCGGACGGGGTCGAGCACCGGGTCGCGTGCGGCCCGGACGGCTTGGACGGCGAGCCATCCGATCGCGCTGCAGCGCACCAGGATCAGCACCAGGTAGAACCCCGCGGGCAGACCACGGTTGGCGGCATCGGCCGCCGCGATGTACAGCCAGACGCCCACGAAGTAGGCCAGTTCGGCCGTCGCCCAGATCAGGTGGTCACGCCAGCGCAGCCCGGCCAGGGCGATCAGTGGCAGCAGCAACAACCCCAGCTGCGGCGGCAGCGACTTGATCACGAGCAGTCCGGTGGCCAGGGCGAACAGGGCCAGGTGCGCCACCCGTGGGCGATACGGGGTGAGCAGCGCCACCGCCACGGTGGCCACCCCGACGACCAACAGCCCCAACAGAGTGATCATGGTGGAGGTGGGTCCACCGATGCCCTCGCCGGTGTACCACCACGACGCCGAGGTGGGCTGGCTCTGCGAGAACAGCGACGGGATCAACCAGAGCGAGCCGTATCCCGGTCCTGATTCCTTCCAGCCCTGCCAGGTGTCACTCAGGGCCTGCACCGGATGGGGGAACAGGATCACCCGGACGCCGACCCAGGCCGCAAGGCCCGCGCCGGCCGACACCAGCCAGACCCGCAACGCCCCGGCCCGTAGACACAGGCCCAACAAGGCGAATCCCACCACGGCCACCACCGGACGCGCCGTCGCCGCCAACCCCAGCAGCACTCCGGCCGCCACCGGCCGCGACCGTGACCAGGCCCAGAAGGTGCCTGCCACCAGGGCCACGGCCAGCAGGTCGTACGAGATCAGCGCCGTGCCCAACAGCACCGGCGAGACGGCGAGATGCGCGGCGTCCCACCGCCGGCGCCGTCCGGCCGCCAGAGCCACCGCGATCACGGCAGCGATCAACACCGCGGTGAGCACCCCGGCCGAGACGTCGAAGAACCGCCGCGACTCCACCGCCACCTCGTAGCGGCCGCGGACCCCGCTGGTGGCATCGACGACGCCCGAGACCAGCCACATCGCGGTGCCGGCCAACGGCGGCTGCCCCAGCCCCTGCGGCCCCAGGGCGTCCATCAGCGACGGCCGCGCGCTGGTGCCCAGGCTCTCGGACACGTACAGCACCGGGATGTCGCTGTAGCACGCGTGCCAGAAGTGATCGGGGGTCGACCAGCCCTCGGCGCGGCAGTGTTGCTTGGTCAGCACAGCGCCGATCATGGTCAGACTCGCCATCAGCACCAGCACCGGCAACGCCCGCCAGAACCCTGCCGCCGCCAGCCGCCGTCCGGCCGGGCCGCCCACGATGGCACTGGCCATCCGCGCGACCGGGTCACTGCGGGACGGCGCGCTGACGCTCATCCGAGACCGCCGGCCTGGTCGGCCGGCAACGGGGTGGCCCCGCCGTCCCCGGTCGGCGTGGGGAACGGCAGCGTCGGGGTGGGCGGCAACGGATCGGTGGGCATCGGCGAGGGGGGCATCGGCGACGGGCTGGTCGCATTCGGGTCCGGAGTCGGCAGCGTCGAACCGGAGGGCGTCGGGGTCGGCGTCGCCCTGGGCGCCGGGTTGACCAGTTCTCCCCCCCAGACCGGATCGGGGAACTGCTTCTTCTCGGCGCCGTCGAGGGCGTCCTTCATGAACGTCGTCCACAACCGCACCGGGAAGGTGCCGCCGACGATCTCCTGGCCCTGGTAGCGGCCCCATCCCTTCAGCTCGCCCTCGATCGACTTGCCACTCTTGTCGGTCAGCGGCCGGTACAGCGCCACCGCGGTGGACAGCTGCGGGGTGAAGCCGACGAACCAGGCCGACTTGTTGGACGAGGAGGTCCCGGTCTTGCCGGCCACCGGCCGGCCCAGGTTCTGGGCGTAACTGCCGCTACCCCGTTGCACCACCTGGCGCATGGCATGGGTGGCGTCGGCCATGACACCCGGCTCGAAGACCTGCTCGGCCTTGACGGCGTGCTGGTAGAAGGTCTTCTTCTTGTCGACGCTGAGGATCTCGGTGACCAGGTAGGGGGTGGCCCGCTTGCCCTCGGCCGCGATGGTCGCGTACGCGCCCGCCATGTCGATCACGTGCGGGGACGCCGAGCCGAGGATGTTGAGCAGGTTGCTCTTCAGACCGGCCGTCTTGTCCGGCAGGCCGGCACGCACCGCCACGGACCGGGTGAACGCCGGCGTCACCCGTTCGTTCAGCTGGGCGTACACCGTGTTGACGGAATTGGCCGTGGCGGTGAGCAGGTCGATCTGGCCGTACTGAGCACCGTTGCCCCGGCCGAAGTTCTTGGCCTCCTGAGCGCCCCCGTCATCGGCCTGCTTCAGCTTGTACGGGCTGCGACCGTTGAACCGGCTGCGCAGGTTCAACGGCTCGGCACCCTCCTGCTCGGGGTTGCCCTCCAGGGCAGCGATCAGGCCGAACACCTTGAACGTCGAGCCGGCCTGGATCTGGGCCTGGGTCGCGGCGTTGTACTGGGTGTCGTCGTCCCCGGCGTACACGGCCAGCACCGCGCCGTCCCCGGGTTTGACCGTCACCAGACCGACCTGGGTGCCCTCGGGCCACTTCGAGCGCGGACCGAGCACCTCGTCGACATCGGCCACCGCCTTGGCCGTGAGCTTCTTGTCGATCGTCGTCTTGATCAGGTAGCCGCCGGTGTTCAACTTGTCGCGGTCGATCCCCAGCTCGGGGTTGCCGGTGATCTCGGCGGCGATCATGTTCAGCAGGTGACCGCGCTGGCCACTGAGGTCGGGCCGTGGTGCCGACTTGTTCACCTTGGGCAGTCCGGCGCTCTCGATGGCCGCCTTCTCGGTCGGACTGAGCCAGGTCTCCTCGACCATGGCGGCCAGTACGCCCTGCCAGCGAATGGTGGCTCGCTGACGCGATTCGGGGCCGTCGATCGGGTCGTACAGCTCGGGCCCGTTGATGATGCCCGCGAGGTAGGCGCCCTCGGTCACGGTCAACTGACCGACGCTCTTGCCGAAGTAGGCCCGCGAGGCGGCCTGGATGCCGTACGCGTTGCGGCCGAAGTAGATCTTGTTCAGGTAGTCCTGCAGGATCTGCTCCTTGGGCACGTCCCGAGCCACCTTGAGCGAGATCACGAACTCACGCGCCTTGCGGGAGACGCTGCGGTCGGACTGCAGGAAGAAGTTCTTCACGTACTGCTGGGTGATGGTCGAGCCACCCTGCAGCGAGCCGCCGCGGGCGTTGTTCCAGGCCGCCCGGACGATGCCGCGCGGTGAGATACCGGCGTTGCTGTAGAAGGTGCGGTCCTCCGAGGCCAGGACGGCGCGCTGGACGGACAGCGGCACCTGCTTCAGGTCGACGTTGACGCGCTCGGTGGCCTTGAACTGCCCGATCGGGGTCCCGTCGGAGTAGACCGCGGTCGAGACCTGGGGCAGGTCCTTGGCCTGCACCGAGGGAATCGGGGTCATGACGTAGAACACGACGATCGCGGTGATCAGGGCCACCAGGCCGGTGAGACCGGAGCCGAACACGAGCTTCCAGGACGGGATCCAGCGCAGCACGCCGCGGCGTCCGGAGCGGGGGTAGTTGATCAGCCGGCGACGACCGCCGCCCGTGCCGGAACCGCCGCCACCACGGCGTGAACCACCGCCCGAACCGCCACCGAACCCGCCGCCCGAACCGCCACCGGCCAGCGCCGCGGCCTGCTCCGCCGGGGAGAAGAAGGCCTCGGGAGTGGTGGTCGGCACGTGGGCCGGGGCCGCTCCGTAGCCGCCGCCGTACCCGTCACCGTCATAGCCACTCTCATAGCCACCGGGCGTCGCCGCGAAGGGATGGCCCGGCTGCTGGGTCGGGTAGGCCGCCTGGCGATACCCATAGGGCGCCGGGTCGGCCGACGGTCCCCCGCCGGCACCGGCGCCCGGGTGTGGTCCCGCCACGGCGTCCCACCACGCCGGGGAGTTGTGCTCGCCGGGATTCGGCTGCGTCCTGCCTGCCACGTGTTGTCGTCCTCGGATTCGCTCGGGGACCGATCTCGGCTGTCGGCCCCACGATGCCCGATGTGGGCGCTTTCGTCGGGCCAGTATGCGCATCCCACCTGTGTGGGCCGGAAATCCCACTCAGGCGAGCGGGGCCAGGCTACGCCGACGCGGGGCGCAACGCCGACCTGACGGCCTGTCGCGCCGGGCGTCCATCCGTGGTGTGGCACACCCCCGTGGACGGCAAGGGGTTGCGTCCGGACATCCCCTCACCTAACGTTCGGATGTATCGGAGCGATACATCTACGGGATGCATCAGGAGGACCCATGGCACGCACAGGACGGCGCACCGACGTCCTCGAGCTCGCCGTCCTCGGCGTTCTGCACGAGGCCCCGATGCACGGCTACCAGGTGCGCAAGCTGCTCAACGGCCGCCTCGGCACGTTCCGGGCGTTGTCCTACGGCACGCTCTACCCGACCTTGAAGGGCCTGGTCGCCAAGGGCTGGATCCGCGAGAGCGCCACGGACGACGCGGCATGTGACGCGCCGCTGCCCGACGCCCCCCTCGCCGGGGCACTCACCGGACGGCGGGGCCGGATCGTCTACGAGATCACCGCCGAGGGCAAGGAGCACTTCCAGAACCTGGTGACCGACGCCGGGCCGCAAACCTGGGAGGACGACACCTTCGACGTCCACTTCGCGTTCTTCGCCCGCACCGACGCCGGCACCCGGCTGCGCATTCTCGAGGGGCGCCGGATGCGACTGCAGGAGCGGCGCGAGGCCGCCCGCGTCGCGATGCAGCGCACCCGCGAACGCCGCGACGCCTACACCCAGGCGCTGGCCCGGCACGGTCTCGAGGCCGTCGAGCGCGAGGTGCGCTGGCTGGACGAACTGATCGACTCCGAACGCGCCGGGAACATGACCCACCTCATCGAGCCACCCGCCTGACCCCGCCCCACCCTCACCGCCCCCGCCCCACCCTCACCGCCCCACCACGGAAGGAACACCATGGGTTCGATCCGCGTCGCCATCGCCGGAGTCGGCAACTGCGCTGCCTCCCTCGTTCAGGGAGTGCACTACTACGCCGATGCCGACCCGAGCGGCAGCGTCCCCGGTCTGATGCACGTGCAGTTCGGCGACTACCACGTGCGCGACATCGAGTTCGTCGCCGCCTTCGACGTGGACGGCAAGAAGGTCGGGCTCGACCTGGCCGATGCGATCGGGGCGTCCGAGAACAACACCATCAAGATCTGCGACGTGCCGCCGTCGGGCGTCACCGTGCAGCGCGGCCACACCCTCGACGGACTGGGCAAGTACTACCGCGAGACCATCACCGAGTCGGACGCCGAGCCGGTGGACGTCGTCCAGGTGCTGCGCGACGAGCGGGTCGACGTCCTGATCTCCTACCTGCCGGTCGGGTCGGAGGAGGCGGACAAGTTCTACGCGCAGTGCGCGATCGACGCCGGGGTGGCGTTCGTGAACGCGCTGCCGGTGTTCATCGCGAGTGACCCGGTGTGGGCCGAGAAGTTCCGCGCCGCGGGCGTGCCGATCGTCGGGGACGACATCAAGTCGCAGGTGGGCGCGACGATCACGCACCGGGTGATGGCGCGGCTGTTCGAGGACCGGGGGGTTGTCCTCGACCGGACGTACCAGCTCAACGTCGGCGGCAACATGGACTTCAAGAACATGCTCGAGCGTGACCGGCTGGAGTCGAAGAAGATCTCCAAGACCCAGGCCGTGACGTCGAACCTCGACCACGATCTGGGTGCCCGCAACGTGCACATCGGCCCGAGCGACTACGTGGCCTGGCTGGACGACCGCAAGTGGGCCTACGTGCGGCTCGAGGGCCGCGCGTTCGGCGATGTGCCGCTGAACCTGGAGTACAAGCTCGAGGTCTGGGACTCCCCCAACTCGGCCGGCGTCATCATCGACGCGCTGCGCGCCGCCAAGATCGCCAAGGACCGGGGCCAGGGCGGCCCGGTGATCCCCGCGGCGGCCTACTTCATGAAGTCCCCGCCGGTGCAGGTCGAGGACCGCCAGGGCCGCGCCGACCTCGAGGCCTTCATCCGCAACGAGGCCTGACAACCCCTCAACAACCTGCTCATGCTCCGCAGGTGACCGCTCATGCTCCGCTGGTGCGCTCCAGAAAGCCACATATCGGGCAGCGGCGCGGCACCTACGGAGCATGAGCCGGTTCGAGGGTGACGCGCGCGGCGCTGCAACAGGGGATGCCGGGCGGGCAGCGCCCGGCGTCCGAACCGGCCTTTCCGGTGCCGGTGCCTCGCGCACGCGACGCAGTCACCGAGCCCGAACCGGCGCTGCCCGGTGGATGCCGCCGCCGTGGAACGTGGTGCAGCGTTCGGCGATCTTCGTCTGAGCGCGCTCCCCTCACGCAGATGGTGAGCGACAACGTCGCGTTCCTGCGTCTGCAGCTCCGCAGCCCCTGGACCCGAGTCAGCCTGCCGCCCGCCCATGCTCCGCAGCGACCAGCATTCATACCCGAAATGCCGGTTTCATCCCCTCACCCGCGGAGCATGACCCGTCACCCACGGAGCATGAGCGGGTTTCTTGGGGTGGTCAGGTGGGGCGGTCGGCGAGGGCGGCGAGGGTGGGCAGGTGGGCGAGCCACCACTGGTCACGCGGGCGGCGGGACTCGGGGTCCAGGTGATCGGTCAGTCTCGCCAAGGGTGCCGTGCGGAGCTCGCCCTCGACCGAGCCCAGGTAGACCGCCTCGCAGCGGCCGTCGGCGCGTTGTTTGGTGATCACATCCAGCGCCTCGGTGACCAGGCGAACGGCCAGGATCCGATCGAACGGGGACGGCGCGGCGCCCTGCTGGACGTGTCCGAGCACCAGACTCCGGACGTCGAACAAGCCCTCGCTCTCCTCGGTGAACAGCCGGGCCAGGACGTCGCCGGTGTAGTTGTCGTTGGCCCCCTCGGCGCGCAGCACCAGGAACAGCCGGCGCCCGGCGCGGAACGCGGCCCGCATCGCCTCGAGGTCGCCCTGAATGCCCGGCAGGTCGACGCCGGTCTCGTGCAGGTAGACCCGCTCGGCGCCCCCGGCCAGGGCGGCCATCGTGGTCAGGTACCCGCAGCGACGTCCCATCAGGTCGACGATGAAGCAGCGTCGGTGCGCCCCGGCGGACTGCTTGATGCCGTCCAACGCCTCGACCGCCACCCCGAGCGCGGTGTCGGCGCCGATCGTGACGTCCGAACCGGGCAGGTTGTTGTCGATGGTCGTCGGCACGCACACGATCGGCAGCCGCAGCGCCGGGAACCGCGCGCTCTCGGCGACGAACGAGGCCGCCGACAGGTAGCCGTTGTAGCCACCGATCACCAGCAACGCATCGAGCCGGTGCTCCTCGACAGCCCGGCTGATGGCGTACAGGTGCTCGACGTCCGGGATCGCGCGCTGGGTACCCAACGCTGCGCCGCCCTCGGCGATCCACCCGTCGACCTCGTGCCACGACAGCTCGCGCACCGTCCCCGCAGCCGAGCCCGCCGCGAGGCCCTCGAACCCGCCGAACACCCCCATCATCCGCAACCCGCGGGCGATCCCGAGCCGCACCGCCGCGTACACGGCACTGTTCATGCCCGGCGCCAACCCACCGCTGTGGATCACGCCGACGCGCGGGGCGTCGTCCGGCAGCGCCTGCTCGGGCGGCGTGGCCGTCGCCGCCAGGATCTGCATCATCGTCGCGAAGGTGGCGCCGCGGGCCGCGACCGCCCCGGCCGTGTCCCCGGCGGACATCCGCACGCCCAGCTCTCGAGTCGCCGCCACCGCCGCCAGCAACGGCAACCGGCTGACCCGGCTGTGCTGCAGGCCGATCAGCACCGGCTCGGCCCCCGGGACGGCGTCCAGCACCTCGCGCGCCGCACCGTGACCGAGCAGGGTGCTCATCCACCGATCGAAGGCGCTCGGCCGCCCGCCACGCTGTACGTGACCGAGGTTGGTGACCCGGGTGTCCTCACCGAGCCGATCGCGCAGCACGGTCATCACCTGCTCGGCGCGGATCGGCTCACCCTGCGTGTCGACCGCACCTTCGGCGACGATCACCAGGCTGTCGCGGCGTCCGGCGGCCCGCCCGGCGCGCAGCGCCTCGCACAGCTCGTCCTGCCAGCCGGGTCCGGCGGGCTGCTCGGGCACGAACACGTAGTCGCAGCCGCCCGCGATCGCGGCCATCAGGGGCAGGTAGCCACAGTGGCGTCCCATCACCTCGACCACGAAGCTGCGCTGGTGGCTGGCCGCGGTCGAGGTGATCGCGTCGATCGCATCGACGATGCGGTGCAGCGCCGAGTCGGTGCCGATGGTCATGTCGAACCCGACCAGGTCGTTGTCGATCGAGCCGACCAGTCCGGCGATCATCAGGTGCGGGTGCCGCGCGGCGGTCTCGGCGTCCAACCGCCCGTCGGCGACCAACTCGCCGAGCAGGTCGGGCCACTCGGTGTGGAACTCGGCCGCCCCGGACAGGCTGCCGTCACCGCCGATCACCACCAGCCGATCGATGCCTTCGCGCACCAGGTTCAGCGCCGCGGTGCGTCGTCCGTCGCGGGTGCGGAAGTCGGCCGAGCGCGCGGTGCCGATCATGGTGCCGCCGCGGTGCAGGATGCTGCCGACGTCCTCCCAGTGCAGCCGGCGGATGCGGTCGCCGCCGTCCACCAGCCCTTGCAGGCCTTCGTAGACCGCGTACGGCTGCGCGCCTGCGGCGATCGTGCTGCGAACGACGGCGCGCAGCGCGGCGTTCATGCCCTGGGCGTCACCGCCGCTGGTGAGGACGGCGAGGCGGGTCATGGGCGTCTGGGTGTCGGACACGGCCTCGATCCTCTCTGGCGCGGCGTGACCCACGGTGAGCGACACCTTGCCCAGAGGTGTGATCTCTATGTCTTCCGGGGGAAAGGGTGGGTGAGGCGGCGGACGGCCCACTCGAGAGGGCCGCGGCGGCGGCGGAGCAGGCCGCCCAGAGCGAAGGCCACGAGCCAGAACACCGCCAGTTCGATCGTGGTCCCGGTCGCCGTGAGCGGGCCGGTCACCGAACCGCTGGGGGCGGCATCGTCCGCGATCAGCCTCGGGATCGTCTGCAGCAGCAGCAGGTGGCCGACGTAGAGCGTCAAGGCGATCCGTCCCGGCCAGGCCAGCACCCCGGCGATCGCCGGGCCGGGGGCGCGCGCCGTGGCGAGCCCGGCCGCCAGCGCATACGTGCTCGCGGCGACAGCCAGGATCTGGAGTAGTTCGAACGTCGTACCGCTGTGGTGTCCGGCGGTGAGCAGGCCCGACCAGTCCAGGGTCAACGGGACGCCGTAGACGTGGTCGACCGTCGCCACCGCCTCGTCAGCAGCGAAGCCTTGCGCCGACAGTACGGCCAGCGCCTCGGCCCGTGGCCGCCAGATCGCCTCGACCAGGGCCGAGCCCCCGAATCCGAGGCCCACCAGGGCCGCGCCGGTCGCCGCCAACTCGACCCATCGGGACGGGGCGAGAAGCCCGGCGCGGTGCGCCCCCCAGGCGATGAACATCAGCGCCAGCCAGGTCGGCACAGGGTAGGCGCCGTCCAGCAGCAGGGTGCGGGCCACGATCCGCGCGGCGTCCGGATCGGTCAGCGCCCCCCAGCTCACGTCGAGCGCAGGTGGCGGAGTCCGAAGCCGGCGACGGATGGCCAGCGAGATCACGGGCCAGGCGAGGGCGAGCGTCGCGCCCAGGGCGATCAGGCCCCATCCCAGCAGCCGACGGAACGCCGGGGCGATGACGAACAGAGCGCCATAGACGCACAGAATTACCAGCACCTGCTGGGCAACCGGTCGCACGAGCAGCCCCAAGAGGAACAGGACAACGCCCCGTAGCACGGTGGGCGACCAGGCACGCCACCCGGAGCCACCCCGAGCCGGCAGGGTCAACGACAGCGACACCCCCGCCGCGACCGCGAACATGCCCGCCGCGTACCCCGCCGCCAGGTGCAGCACCCGCCATGCCCCCGCCGGGAAGTAGACCCACGGTCCGCCGACATGGATCGCGATCATGCCCAGAATCGCGGCGGTGCGAGTCACGTCCAGCGCCGGCAATCGCCGCCCGGATTCCCCCGCCATGGCGACCATCGTCCCCCACCACCGTCGGGGGCGCCTCACCGTCAGGGCGCCACCACCCGAACCGTGGCTCGCGGCTCACCAGCACCCGTCCCCAGGGCTCCTGGGACCGGACCGCCTCACGCGCGTTCTGAACGCACCGTCCGGATGGCCGCAAGCTGGGCCGCTCGACGGCCGATACCTCGGTGAGGCAGAGGTCAGGTCCTCGCCGTCGATCTCGCAGGCCCCCGCACGCGGAGGGTGGAGAACACCGTGAACAACTCGCCGGCTCGGACCGGGGCACCGATAGCCGACCTCCTGGCCAGCCTGGACGCCGGCAACGAGGTAGGGCTGGTGGTCGCCGGGGCCACGATGACGGGAAGGATCCAGCACATCGGACCGGACACCATCAGTGTCCGGATCCCGGTGGCCGACCAACCGGATGGCCTGCGGCAGCGCCGGATGCACGGCGTCGCAGTGATCTCGGTGCGCGACGGTGCAGCCAACGTTCCGGTCTCGATCTGGCTCAAGGGCCACGACCTGCTCGTCCTGCAGTTGATCGGTCCGCCCGAGTTCATCCAGCGGCGGCGCTTCCGTCGGGCCGAGGTCGAGGTGCCGGCGACGATCCTCTGGCAGGACCCGCACACCGGGACCTGGTCCTTCGCCCGGTCCCGGACGCTGGACATCTCCCTCGGTGGGGTCAAGGTGGCCTCCGCTGCCACGGTGTGGCCGTCGCGAGGTGCCCTGGTCCGGGTGAAGCTCGACCTGCCCGGCGGTGAGGTGGACGAGCAGGCCCAGGTGATCGGCAAGACCGCCGGCTACGACCTGCGCCTGGAGTTCCAGGAGCTCAGCACAGCGACAGCGGCATCGATCCGCGCGCTGACGGGCTGAGCCGGGCGCACGGCCGGCTGGCTGCCGGGCCATCTCTGGTTCGACGGCTTCAGCCAACGTCCCCGGACGCCGATGTTCACACGTGACCAGTGGGCCGATCACGGCCCCACTGACCCATCCGGTGAAGGAAGATCACATGCTCAGGCGTACGAGTATCGGTGTCCGGTTGAACCTGCTCGTGTCGGCGTTCGCCGCTGCGGTGATCGGGCTCGTCGTTCTGGGGTTCGTGGGAATGGCCGGCCAGACTGCCGCCATGGACCGGCTGCACAACCTGGCCATCGCCGCCGAGACCGCCAAGACCGTCCAGTTCGACTTCGCGGACTTCAACGGGTGGCAGACCGCATACGCCTTCGACGTCGCCCGGCTGGGTCCGTCGGCCGCGGCCGACACCGCTGACTCCCGTAAGAACTTCTTGCAGTCCGTGGCACGCACCCGAAAGGACCTGGACCAGCTCACATCGCTCACGTCGGGGCTACCGGTGAACCGGCCCGAGCTGGTGGCGGCGACCGAGGGGGTTGCCGCCTTCATGAAGACCGATGACGAGATCGTGGCGCTGTACCGGCGGGGTGACGCGGCGTCGCGAGCGAAGGCGGACAACCTGGTGCTCGGCGCCGAGATCAAGGTCTTCACCGACGCCTCGGACCGGCTCGCGGGCATCGCCACCGACCTGGCCCAGGCGCAGGAGACCCAGAACAAGGACGCCGAGCGCAGCGCGGCCCTGACGACGTGGCTGAACGTGGGGATCGGACTCGGCGTCCTGATCCTGGTGATCGCCGGGTCGATCCTGATCGGCCGATCCATCCGGCGGCCGCTGAACGAGCTCTGCGAGGCCTCGGAGAAGATCGCTGATGGCGATCTCGACTTCACCGTCGACGCCACCGCCACCGACGAGCCGGGCAAGGCCTTGGCAGCGATCAGTCAGGTCCAGGAGAACCTGCGTGGACTGATCACCGATGCGACGGCCTTGTCAGAGGCTGCGGTCGAGGGTCGGTTGGACACTCGGGCGGACGCCTCGCGCCATCAAGGGGACTACCGCCGGATCGTGCAGGGCGTCAACGACACCCTGGATGCGGTGATCGGCCCGTTGAACGAGGTGAACCGGGTCCTGGCGGCGATGGAGCAGGGGGACCTGACCCAGAACATCACAGCGCAGTACCAGGGCCAGTTGGAGGAGTTGCGGGTCACCGCGAACAACACGATGACGACCTTGGCATCGACGGTGTCGGAGGTCGTGGCGGCCACGGATCAGCTGACGAGCGCCTCCAACCAGATCAGTGGCGCGTCCCAGTCGCTGTCGCAGGCGGCAACGGAACAGGCGGCCAGCGTGGAGGAGACCAGCGCGAGCATCGAGCAGATGGCGAGCAGCATCAGCCAGAACTCGGACAACGCAAAGATCACCAACGGGATCGCGAGCAAGGCCGCAGCGGAGGCCTCCGAGGGCGGCGGCGCGGTCCAGCAGACGGTGGATGCGATGAAGGAGATCGCCTCCAAGATCGCCATCATCGACGACATCGCGTTCCAGACCAACATGCTGGCGTTGAACGCCACGATCGAGGCAGCTCGGGCCGGGGAGCACGGCAAGGGGTTCGCGGTGGTGGCCACGGAGGTCGGCAAGCTCGCCGAACGCTCCCAGGTCGCCGCACAGGAGATCGGGGAACTGGCAGCCGGCAGCGTGAAGACCGCCGAACACGCCGGAATCCTGTTGCAGGAGATCGTGCCCAGCATCGGCAAGACCTCCGACCTGGTGCAGGAGATCGCCGCGGCGTCGGCCGAACAGACCGTGGGCGTGACCCAGGTGAACAGCGCCATGTCGCAGATGAGTCAGATCACTCAGCAGAACGCCTCCTCCAGCGAGCAACTCGCGGCCACCGCCGAAGAGATGATGAGCCAGACCGGCCAACTCCAGCAGCTCATGCGCTTCTTCACGGTGCCCCAGCAAGGACGTCCCGCTGTCGGCTCGCCCTCGACCCCGCCGGCAGTCGCCCCTGCGAAGGTCCCGCAGCCCCGCGTGCGCGAACAGGCACTCGCCATCGATGAAGCCAGGTTCGACCGGTTCTGAGGGAGATCGCTGTGACACAGACCGACGTCAAGCCGGCCACCGCGGACGCGGCGTCCGGTGGCCTGGCCGCTGCCCGCGGCAGTGCAGAACCGGGACGGTATCTGACGTTCGTCCTGGGGGGTGAGGTCTATGCGCTGGGGCTGCTGGACATCACCGAGATCATGGAGTACCGCCCCCTGACGGTGGTACCCATGATGCCGTCGTTCATCCGGGGGGTGATCAACCTTCGGGGCCGGGTCGTCCCGGTGGTGGACATGGCCGCTCGCTTCGGGCGGGGGAACACCACGGTGGCCCGACGGACCAGCATCATCATCGTCGAGGCCGCCGGCTATGCCGCGGCGATCGGCGACGACGGCGGGTCCCCGCACATCGGGATCATGGTCGACGCCGTGAACAAGGTGGTTCATCTGGGCGCCGACGACATCGAGCCGGCACCGGCCTTCGGCGCCGGGATCCGGGCGGACTTCATCTCCGGCATGGCCAAGTGGGACGGCGAGTTCATGATCGTCCTGGACGCCAACCGGGTGCTGTCGCTCCACGAGATGTCGGCGCTGGGCAGGGCTCACGTCCACGCATCAGCCACCGCCGCGGCCGAGCGTTCGGACCCGGCCCGAGCACTCGTCGATCCGGCGGAGGCGACCGGCGATGCTGCCCACTCGTGACTCGGCAGCTCGTGACCTACTGCCTGCCGGAGCCAGACTGACCACCGACGAGTTCGCGCGGATCTCTGCATTCCTGCTCGATCGGACCGGCATCGAACTGCGTCCGGGCAAGGAAGCAATGGTGGCCGGCCGGCTCGAACGGCGGCTACGCCACCACGGGATCACGACCTATGCGGAGTACGCGCAGTTGCTGAGCTCGGGCGATCCCGAGGAGACCCGCATCGCGGTCGACCTGCTGACCACGAACGAGACGTACTTCTACCGGGAGTCAGCGCACTTCGAGTTCCTGGCCGACGTCCTGCGGGACCGCCCGCCCCAGCCCCCGGTACGGATCTGGAGCGCGGCCAGCTCCAGCGGTGAGGAGGCGTGCACCATTGCGTTGACCCTGGCCCACACCCTGCCCGCGCGGAACTGGGAGATCATCGGGACGGACATCTCCTCGCGGATGGTCGAGACCGCCCAACGCGGGCTCTACCCGATCGACGCCGCACAGAAGATCCCGCTCGACATCCTGAAGCGGTTCTGCCTGCGCGGCCGTGACGAGTACGAGGGCTACTTCACCATCGAATCCGCGCTACGGCAGCGGATCCGGTTCCTGACCGCCAATCTGCTGGAGCCGGTGGGTCACCTCGGCGCCTTCGACGTGGTGTTCCTGCGAAATGTCATGATCTATTTCGGGCTGGACACCAAGCGGGCGGTCGTCGATCGGATCGCGGGCACGCTTCGGCCGGGCGGGTATCTCATCGTGAGCCACTCGGAGTCGTTGAAGGAGCTGGGATCCACTCTCGAGCTGATCTCGCCGTCGATCTATCGGAAGGCGGCGTGAGTGGTTGACGGCGGCCCAGTCATGGAGGTCCTCCTCCACCCGGGGGAGTTCTACTTCGGCGACGCCGACACCCGGATTCGGACCTTGCTCGGGTCCTGTGTCGCCATCACGGTGTGGCATCCATCGGAACGCATCGGCGGCATGTGCCACTACATGTTGCCGACCCGGCATCGGCGAACAGCGGGCGAGCCGCTGAACGGCAAGTACGCCGACGAGGCGGTGGCCTGGTTGCTGGAGCAGATGGCCGGCGCGGGAACCACTCCGTTCGATTACCAGATCAAGATGTTCGGGGGTGGCCGGCAGTTCGTCGACACCGTCTCGGCAGCCGCGATCGACGTCCCCGAACGCAACGTCCAGGTCGGTCTGGACCTGTTGGCCGCCAGCGGACTCACCCTCACGGCCCGGCATCTGGGCGGCACGGGCCATCGCCAGGTGATTCTCGATATCGCCACGGGTGACGTGTGGCTCAGTCACGTCGACCGGGCGGCGCCCGAGCTGATCCCATGACTCCGCCACCCCCGATCAGCGTCCTCATCGTCGATGACTCGGCCGTGGTCCGGCAGGTGCTCACCTCGGTCCTGGGCAACGCCCCGGGAATCACCGTGCTGGGTGCGGCGTCCGACCCGATCTTCGCCATGGATCGCATGAACCGGAACTGGCCCGACGTCATCGTCCTCGATGTCGAGATGCCCCGCATGGACGGGATCACCTTCCTGAAGAAGATCATGTCCGTCCGGCCGACCCCGGTGGTGATCTGCTCGACACTCACCGAGAAAGGGGCCGAGACGACCCTTCAGGCGCTGAGTGCCGGCGCGGTCGGATTCGTCACCAAGCCGCAGAGTGGACTGAAACAGTTCCTGGAGAGCGACGCCGGTGAGCTGGTGGTCGCCGTGAAGGCGGCCGCGGCCGGCAACATGCGCCGGATGCGGGCGGTCTCTCGTGGCCTGGTCGCCCCCTCGACGCCGGCGCCCGCACTGAGCGCGGCACGGGGCGGGACGGGCTCGGCGGACGCCGTCGGCGCGATGGCGGTCACCACGGACCGGCTGGTGGCCATCGGTACCTCCACCGGGGGCACCCAGGCCCTGGAGTTGGTGTTGACGTCCATGCCGCGACTCGGGGTCGGTGTGGTCGTGGTCCAGCACATGCCCGAGAAGTTCACGGCCGCCTTCGCCACCCGTCTCAACGGCATGTGTCAGTCCGACGTGGTGGAGGCGACCAACGGGGACCGGGTGCTGCCCGGTCACGTCTACATCGCCCCCGGGGGTCGACACATGACCGTGATCCGCGACGGTGCCCAGTACCGGGTGCAGGTCGACGACAACCCCCCGGTGAACCGGCACCGTCCCTCGGTGGACGTCCTGTTCGACTCGGTCGCCAAGGCAGCGGGCCGCAATGCGCTGGGCATCATCATGACGGGGATGGGCGATGACGGTGCCCGAGGGCTGCTCGCCATGCGCCGGGCCGGTGCCTCGACCCTCGGGCAGAACGAGGACACCTGCGTGGTCTACGGGATGCCGAACGAAGCGAGGGCGCTGGGGGCGGTGGAGCAGGAGGTGCCGCTGCAGGCCATCGCCACTCACATGAGCAGATACGCCGCGACCCGATGAGTCCGGAATCGGTGAGCTCGACGTTCGCGGGTGCAGGCGCGAGCCCATCGTGCCGACAAACAGGTGCACGAGGGAGGTGGACCACATGGTCGTGACCGTGGTGACGGCGCTCGTCTGCCTGGCGGGGGGCGCGGGACTCGGATACCTGGGTGCGCGCCGACGTCAGGCGACCGAACGGCCGGCGCGAGCTGACCAGGAGGCTGCACTCGGTGCCTTCCTGTCCAGCCTGGATGACTTCGCCGAGCAGGTCACGCCGGTCTGGTCGGCGCATCTGGAGTCCTCCCGGATCCAGATGCAGGAGGCCGTGAACGAGTTGGTGGCCCGGTTCGCCGGGATCGTCGGCCTCATCGAGAGCGTCCTGCAGTCCTCCCGACTGTCCGGCGGGGACGCCCACAGCGACGTCTTCGACACCAGCAGCCGACAGCTGGGGTCCGTGATCGACAGCCTCGACGGCGCGCTCGACATGAAGCGCCGAACTCTGGACGAACTGCGGGTGCTGATGGGACTCAACGGGGAGATGAAAGCCATGACGGCGGACGTCACCCGCATCGCGGGGCAGACACACCTCCTGGCCCTCAACGCCGCCATCGAGGCCGAACGCGTGGGCGAGGCAGGGCGCGCCTTCACGGTGGTGGCCAAGGAGGTTCGGCAGCTGGCGGACCTCTCGGGGGCCACGGGGGAGCGGATCGGCGTCAAGGCCGAGGAGGTCAGCGCCGCGATATCGGGGGCGTTGACCATGGCCGAGCGCAGCGCCGAGCAGGAGAGCACGCTCGTGGCCGACGCCAACACGCGGGTGCAGTCGGTGCTCGAGGACCTGCGACAGCTGGTCGACGGGCTGCGCGAATCCTCGTCCGACCTCGGCCGGGCGACCGAGAACGTCCAGCAGGAGATCGCCGCCTCGCTGGTGCAGTTCCAGTTCCAGGACCGGATCAGCCAGACGCTGGAGCACCTGCGCGAGTGCATCGACGCCTTCCCGAGCACGTTGGAACGTGCCCATCGAGGCGAACCGGACCAGCTGCGTCCGCTGGATGCTGCCGGTCTGCTCCAGCAGCTCAAGGACAGCTACACCATGGTCGAGGAGCATCACACCCACAGTGGTGGGACGCCGACCGTCGCGCGGGAAGCCGAGATCACGTTCTTCTAGGAGACCCACATGGGAAAGACGATCTTGATCGTCGACGACTCTGCTTCGGTGCGGCAAGTGGTCGGGATCGCGCTGCGCGGTGCGGGGTACGAGGTGATCGAGGGCGTGGACGGCGTCGACGGGTTGAGCAAGCTCGACGGGACGAAGGTCCACCTCATCATCTCCGACGTCAACATGCCGCGCATGGACGGGATCACCTTCGTCCGGGAGGTGAAGAAGCTGCCTGCGTACAAGTTCACCCCGATCATCATGCTCACCACAGAGTCGGAGGAACGCAAGAAACAAGAGGGACAGGCAGCCGGGGCGAAGGCCTGGGTGGTCAAGCCGTTTCAACCGCCGCAGATGCTCGCGGCCGTCTCCAAACTGATCCTCCCGTGAGCCACCCGCCGGAGCCCGTGCTGTCGATCGTGGGCGAACTCACCATCTTGACCGCGGGTGACGTCAAGACCGCACTGCTGGTAGCTCTGGAGGGCACGGACGAACTCACCGTGGATCTGTCGGGGGTCACGGAGCTGGACACCGCCGGTCTCCAGGTGCTGCTGCTCGCCAAACGCGAGGCGGCCGGGGTGGCCAAGACGGTGCGGTTCCGCTCCCCCAGTGAGGTGGTCATGACGATCCTGGCGATCACCCGCCTGTCACCGGACCTGGACGACGACCGCACGGCCGATCTGGTGGAGACGCGATGACGTTCGAGGACGAGATGGCGGCGGCCCTGACCACCTTCGTGGTCGAGGGTCGCGAGCTGCTGCAGGACATGGAGGCAGCCCTGCTCGGGCTGGAGGCCGGCGGTGACACCGCCGAGGTGGTCAACGAGATCTTCCGGGCCGCTCACACCATCAAGGGTTCCTCCGGACTGTTCGGCCTGGATCATCTCGTGCGCTTCACCCACGTGATGGAGAGTGTGCTGGATCGCCTGCGCACCCACGAGATCGCGGTCAGTTCCGATCTGGTGGGAACCCTGCTCCCCTGCCGCGACCACCTCGCCGAACTGCTGGAGGGGGTTCCCTCGGGCGCCGTCGAGTCGCCCGAGCAGGCGGCCGCTGGCGAGGCACTGATCGCTGAGCTCATGCCGTACCTGACGGGTGCACAGGGACCCGATGCCGCACCTGGTGACCCGGCCGCGCAGGACGCTCCCGCTCCGGATCGCCCGGACGACGCCGCAACCGCCCGCCGGCTGCATCTCAGCCTCCGATTCGGGCCGGACTGTCTGCGCAGCGGCATGGATCCGCTGTCGTTCATCAGCTATCTGAGCACGCTGGGTGAGGTCCAGGACGTGACCACGATCGCCGACCTGATCCCCGAGGCCGCCCTGATGGACCCCGAGGTCTGCTATCTCGACTTCGAGGTCACGTTGCGGACCGAGGCACCGCTGGCATCGGTCGAGGGCGTGTTCGAGTTCGTCCGCGACGAGAGTGCGATCCAGATCCTCGAACCGGACTGCCCTGCCCAGGCGTACCGCGACCTGCTGAATTCCTTCGGGGAGCACGCCGACCGCGTGGCGGAGGTCCTGGTGCGCACCGGGGCCGTGGGCGCCGAGTCGCTGGGCGCCGTGCCCGGAGCCGGACCGGAGGAGTTCGTGGGGTCGGCGCCGGTGGCCCCGCCCGTCGCAGAGGCGTCCGGGGAGCGACGAGGGGCGGATCGGCGGGTCGCGGATCGGCGAACCGGCGATCGACGGACCGAGGCCGGTGCCGCCTCGACGACAGCGGCTCGTCGTGAGGGCGCCAACATCCGGGTGGATGCCGACCGGCTGGACCGCCTGATCGATGTCGTCGGCGAGCTGGTCATCGCCGGGGCCAGTGCAGGACTGCGTGCCTCGCAGACCGGTGACGAATCCCTGGTGGGATCGATCGGTGAGGTCATGCGCCTGGTCGAAGAGGTCCGTGACAGCGCGCTGCAGCTGCGGATGGTGCCGATCGGCACCACTCTCGGCCGCTTCCAGCGCGTGGTCCGCGACGTCTCGGCCGACCTGGGCAAGGACGTCGACCTGGTGATCACCGGCGGCGAGACCGAGGTGGACAAGGCGCTGGTGGAGAAGATCGGCGACCCGCTGATGCACCTGGTTCGCAACTCGCTCGATCACGGCATCGAGCCCCCCGAGGTGCGCGCCGCCCGAGGAAAGCCGGCGCGGGGTACGTTGCGGCTCAACGCCTTCCACGACTCGGGCAGCATCGTGATCGAGGTGGCCGACGACGGGGGTGGGATCAACGCCGAAGCGGTACTGGCCAAGGCGATCGAGCGAGGCATCGTCGAGCCGGGGAGCACCCTCACCGACAAGGAGGTCTTCGATCTGATCTTCGAGCCCGGGTTCTCCACCGCCACAGCGGTCTCCAACCTCTCCGGCCGTGGCGTCGGCATGGACGTGGTGAAGCAGAACGTGGCGGCGTTGCGGGGCACGATCGACGTCGAGAGCACGGTCGGGGCGGGGTCCACGGTGCGAATCCGGTTGCCGCTCACGCTGGCGATCATCGACGGATTCATGGTCGGGGTGGCCGGTGCCACGTACATCGTGCCGCTCGATCGGGTGGTCGAGTGCGTGGAGCTGCCTGTCGGCAAGAACTCCCGCGATTGCATGGATCTTCGGGGCGAGGTGCTCCCGTTCATCCGTCTGCGCCAGCTGTTCAACGCGTTCGGCCAGCGCCCCCGCCGGGAGAGCGTGGTGGTCGTCGAGTACGCGGGCATGAAGGTGGGCCTGGTCGTCGACTCGCTGATGGGCGAGTACCAGACCGTCATCAAACCTCTGGGACGGCTGTTCAGCCACGTTCAGGGCATCGGCGGGTCCACGATCATGGGCAACGGCGACATCGCCCTGATCATCGACGTCCCCATGTTGATCCGGCCGTACGGCGATCGCAGCGGCAGCGCAGCCGCTGTCGGGGTGTCAGCCTAGAAGGTCCCGCGCTCCCCCGATGTCGGGCCGCGACGGGTCGCGGACCCCGTAACCGGTCCGCCCCACGGCATGGCGGACACTCCCGCCGCCCGGTGACAATGTCCCCATGGCGATCACGGACGTCGACCCGCTCGTCTTCGTGAGCTATCGGCGCAGCGATGCCGCCGGCCACGCCCGCGCCCTCTACCGCGACCTGTGTCGCCGATTCGACAAGGACCGCATCTTCTTCGACCGGGAGTCCCTCGAGGCCGGAAGCGTCTTCCCCGAACGCCTGCGGGAGGGCATCCAGTCATGCCGGGTGTTCCTCGCCCTCATCGGACCGGACTGGCTGGACGCCCGGTCGGCGGACGGCGGCCGCCGCCTCGATCGCGAGGACGACGTGGTCCGCCAAGAGCTCGCCACCGCACTGGACCTCGGCAAGGCCATCATCCCGGTGACCTTCGACGACACCCCGGTGCCACTCGCCTCCGACCTGCCGCCGCCGCTGCGGGCACTGGTCGACCACGACGTCCTGATGCTGCGCGGCAAGAACCTCGAGTACGACACCCAACTGGAAGAGCTCGTGCGGCTCCTGACCCGGGTTCCCGGCATGCCCCGGCCATCGCCACCCGAGCAGGGGGTGCTGGTGGGTGCCGGGCTCGACTTCGACGTCTACCGACGTGGCCGCTACGTGCCGATCCGCCCTCGGGTGCCACTGCGTGCCGCGTTCAAGCCCCTGATCGAGGACCGCACCCAGATCTTCACAGGCCGTCGAGACGTGTTCCGACGGATCATGGAGTTCGCTGCCCGTCGCGACGGTGGCTACCTGGTCGTGACCGCGCCACCGGGGTTCGGCAAGACCTCCCTGGTGGCCAACCTCGTCGCGGCCACGCCCGAGGCCTTCGCCTACCATTTCTTCGCCCCCGTGTACGGCGCCGAGACCCTCGACGAGACGTTCTTCCTGCAGAACGTGGTGCAACAGATGAGCGCCTGGGACGATGCGGCACAAGAGGTTCCGGACTCGCTCAATGAGCTCCGGGCGCTGTACCAGCAGCTCGTCGAGACACCGCGTGAACACAGCCAGGTGCTGGTGCTCGACGGGCTCGACGAGGTCGGTTCCTGGCGGCTGGCCCCCTATCTGAGTCGGCGGGTGCCCCCGAATCTGCACATCATAGTCACCGTCCGCGACGTCGGGCAGGACTGGCGAGCCGACTACGAGTTCCCTCGGGATCAGGTCACCCCGTTGCCACTCGGCGGTCTGGACCGGGAGGAGGTCCGTGAGCTGTTCGCCGGACTCGGCACCCCGGACGACGGCGTCATCATCGACGACGACCTGCTGACCGAGGTGATGTCACGTGCCGCCCACGAGGACGATCCACGCCTGGGTGCCGACCCGTTCTACGTCCGGTTTCTCGCCGAGGACGTCGCCGCGGGCCGGATCACCCCGCGCGACGTGGCCCACCAGCCGCACGGCCTGGACGCCTACCTGGACCGCTGGTGGCAACAGATTCGGCAGCTGGCTGGCGACACCCCGATCCGCGACCTGTTCGGCACCCTGGCGGCCGCCGTGCGCCCGATGTCACGGGCCGAGTTGGAGGCCGTCAACCCGAGTCTGCTGGACGACTGGTCGGGGGACTTCTTCGACCAGGTCCTCGAGCGGGTACGCCGGATGGTCCGACGGCACGAGGACGGTCGCTACAGCCTGGTGCACCCCAGGCTTCGCCGCTACATCGCCGACCCTCGACGGATCGGCAAGATCAGCGACTACCGGGGGAGGCTGCTCGCCTATTGCGAAGGGTGGCCGCAACACCGCAGCCCGTACGCCCTGACGGCCCTCGGGGCGCACCTGCTCGAGGCCGGCCGACTCGACGATCTGTATCGACTCCATTCGGCGGAGTGGATCGCGGCGCACTGGTCCGTACTGGGCACCTATGCAGCCCTCGTCCGGGATCTGGACGCGGCAGCCAAGGCACTCCTCGGCGTGCCGGAGGCGGACCACGCACGGATCGCTGCCTTCGTGGTCGCCCGTCAGACCGCCCGGGAACTCATGCTGTCCTTCCCCGAGGAACTCTTCACCGCGTGGGTCGCGGACGGTGACGTGGACCGGGCGCTGGCCTGCCTGCGGGAGGTCAGCTCCGCCCGAGGCCATGCCGTCGGCGTGCTCACCGCAGTGGCGACGGCGATCCTCGATCAGGGCAACGACCACGACGGCCGTGCCGACCACGCCGGCGAGCTCGCGCTGCGCGCGGCGGATGAGATCCGCCTGATTCGCATGACGAACCAGCAGTACGGCGCCCTGGTCGACCTGGTGGAGCTGCTGCCCGTGGACCGCGGACTACCCGAGGCCGCTCGCGGGCGACTGCTCGCGATGGTCGACGAGTTCATCCGCCAGGCCCCGGACGACGTCCTGCGGGCTGCCTCGCTCGGGGCCCTCGCCTCCGCGCTGAGCTCGTCCACCCCCGATCTGGCGCGAGCGCGCGACCTCACCGATCAGGCTCGGGCCGCCGCCGCGACCATCCAGTCCCCTGCGGACCGGGCGTACGTGTGCAGGGCGCTGCTGCCGGCACTCGAGGCCCTGACCCCGGACGCCGTCTTGTCGGAGCTGGAGCTGCTGGTCGATCACGGGGCGGCGGTGTTGCGGCACGGCTCCCTCATGAAGAACCCGTTCTTCCGGCTGCTGGACAGGTGGCGCCCCCAGGCCGGCCCCGATCAGGATCGGGCGGCCCGCCTCCTGCTGCGGGCGGCGCAACTGTGCTTGGCGGAATCCGAGGACTATCTGGGCGCCGCCCTGACCAGCATCGTGCCGCACCTGATCCGGCTGGGCCGCTCCCCCGAGGCGTTGGCGCTGCTCGACAGCGGTCTGCAGTTCGATCAGGTCGAGGGCACTCGCGCGATCTGTGCGTCGGTCGTCGAGCTGCGCGAGGTCGCCGCCGACCAGCTGCCGCAGTGGTTGGCCCTGGCCGTCGAGGCGACCGATCCGTCCTTCCACGAGATGCCGATCAACCGTGAACTCTTCACCGAGGTGGTGGTCGGTGCCCTGGCCCGGACCGGCGACTGGGACGCCGCGGTGGACCTGATGCGCACCGTCAGGCCCCGCGAGCTGGCCAGGGTCGCCCTCGGGCTGCTTCGACTCATCGCCACCACCGATGGCCCGGACACCGCGGCTCGGGAGGCGCGAATGGATCGAGTGGCAGCCGTGGTGGAGGAGTTCGGTGAGCAGATCCCGTCCGACGACCGAGCCCGGGTCGCCGCCGTCTGGGCACAGGCCGCCGAACCCGCACGAGCCACGCGCGAACTCGCCCGAGCCAGTGCGCTGTGTCTGGCCCACCTCCCCGAAGGCGACTGCGACGTCCTGCGCCGGATTCAGGTGGCTGCACTGCACCAGTCCGGTGCCCACCAGCACATCGCCGGCGTTCTGCGCGCGATGACCTGGGTGACGACGGTGTCCGCGGCGACGGCGGCGCTCGTCCAGTCCGATGACGTCGCCGCGGCGGATCGTTCTCGCTGTGCGCTGGCCCTGCTCGAGGAACTGAGTGCTCGCCGCGGTGCCCCGCTCTACGGCGAGGCGCTCCGGACGGCGGCGCCACTGGTCGCTCGCGTCGCGCCCGACGACCCGGTGCTGGCGGACCAGCTGGCCCAGCTGCTCCTCGCCGGCACGGACGACGTCCCCGGGGGCGACGAACGCCTCATGGTCGCCACGACCGTGGCCGCCGGTCTGGTCGGGGTGGAGGTCGACCGAGGCGCCCGGGCGCTGGCCGGCGTCCTCGGCTGGATTCGAGCGCTCCAGGCCCAGGGCTTTCGGCCGTCGGTGCACACCGTCGAGCTCGTCGCAGACCAGTTGGCGTCGGTTGTCGGCGCGCTGGGCGAGCGCTCGACACCCCTGGAGGAGGAGCTGGCGGCTGTCGTCGACGTCGTCGGCGCCGACGACGTCGTGGACAGCTTCACCGCCCGGGCAGCGCAGTGCCGAGTGCTGGCGCAGCACGACATCACGGCGACCCTCGTCACGCTCGAACGCATGGTGCCCGAGATCGCGGATCTGGCCGAGGTGTCCTCGCCCGCCCTGTACCTGACCCGCATGATCGCGGACCTCACGGGTCGGCGCGTGGGGGCCAACGAGGTGCAGGCGCGCGCGGTGCGGGTGCTGGCCGACACGACAGCCCGCTGCGCCCACCGATCGGCCGACGAGGCGTTCCGGGTGCTCGAGCTGATCGTCGATCAGGCGGTGTCGATCCTGAGCCCACTCGATCGGGCGCAGGCGCTCGTGGCCGTGAGCTCCAGCCTCCCCCTCGGGCCGGCGGCCTGGTCCCCTCGGTGGCCGGACCTGGTGATCGGGGCCCTGCAGCGGGCCTCATTCGAGGATCCCGGGCTCCGGTCCACCGTCCTCGAGGCAGGGGTCGAGGCGCTGTGCGCCGTGGCCGACCCGGAGACCGCCGAACGGCTGGCCGAGCGGGAGGAGGACGAGGTCGCACTCGACCTGCTCCGGAACCAGGTCATGATCGCCCGCGAACGCGCCGAGCTGGGGCGACTGACCGTCTTCGAGGAGGCGTGTGTGGCCGGCGGCAACGGTCAGTTGGCCGGTGCCGTGCTGCACTCGGTGCGGGTCGAGGACGACGCCGACGGGGTGCTGCGGGCGCTCAGCGAGCTGCTCGTCCACGAGCAGACCGGGGTGCGGCGCGCCCGGCTGCTCTCGGACTTCGTTCCGGCTGTCGCGGCGCCGCTGTTCGCCCTCGGCGGGACGCCGGCGCTGGACCAGATCATCATCGAGATCGAGCGGTTCGACCGTGCCTTCGTGGACGCCGCCTGGCTGATCGGCCCACCAGTCACCTCGGCCGGCTCCGGGTAGCCGGGTCCGCGCCCTCAGGAACCGTAACCGTCACCGGCGGAGCATGAGCGGGGTTTGGGTTGGGGCGGGGTGAC
Source organism: Kineosporiaceae bacterium (assembly GCA_016713225.1). Taxonomy (NCBI): domain Bacteria; kingdom Bacillati; phylum Actinomycetota; class Actinomycetes; order Kineosporiales; family Kineosporiaceae; species Kineosporiaceae bacterium. Next base: position 152,444 of record JADJPO010000001.1, on the reverse strand, counting down.
CTGGGTGGCTTAGGGTGGGGATCGTGCGCATGACCCATCGACTGTGGTGGCCCGCCGGCTAGGCGGTCACCCACGCGCACTTACCCCGCGGCCGCCTCGATCGAGGCGGCCGTTGCCGTGTGCCCCGTGGTGCCGCACGCCACGACGGAGCCTCGATCAGCAGCCCTGATCGAAGGAGCTCCGATGACCCCCGCCGCCCGCCTGCTGCTCGCTCTCGCCCATGACCCTTCGCCGCCCCCGTTCGCGCTGCTGTGCCGCCACGAGGCCGAGCGCGGCGGGCACGACCCCGCAGCAGAGCCGATCCTCGACCTGCTGATCGGTGAGCCGGACGACGTCCACGATGTCGCGCGGTTGGCCGACCTGCCGCTCCCCGCCCCGGGGATGCCACCGGTGTTCGCCATGGTGCCGTTCCGCCAGGTCGCCGAACTCGGCTATGCCCACCACGATGACGGCGCTCCCTTGCGCTACCTGCAGGTCCGCGAGTGCCACGAACTCACCCGCACCGAGGCACTCGAGGTGCTGCCAACCGACGACATCCCGCTCACCGCAACGGGTTTCGATCTGGACGACGACGCCTACACCGAGGTCGTCAAGCGGGTGATCGCGGACGAGATCGGGCGCGGCGAGGGGGCGAACTTCGTCATCCGCCGTGAGCTGCGCGCCGTGCAGCCGGTACCCCCGGTGCGGGCCGCGCTCGCTGTCCTGGGCCGATTGCTGCGCGGTGAGCGGGGCGCCTACTGGACGTTCGCCGTCCAGCTGGGTGACCTGACCGCGGTGGGTGCCACGCCCGAGCGCCACCTCAGCGCGGCGTCCGGGCGGGTCGTGATGAACCCGATCAGCGGCACGTTCCGCTACCCGCCGGGCGGCCCCACCCGCGATCAACTGCTCGCCTTCCTGGCGGACCGCAAGGAGGTCGAGGAGCTGTTCATGGTGGTGGACGAGGAACTGAAGATGATGAGCCGGCTGGCCGTGGCGGGCGGGCAGGTGCACGGGCCGCTGCTCAAACCCATGGCCCACCTGGCCCACACCGAGTACCTGCTCACCGGGTTCAGCGACGCCGACGTGCGAGAGGTGTTGCGCGAGAGCATGTTTGCGGCCACCGTGACCGGGTCACCGGTGCAGAACGCCTGCCAGGTGATCGCGCGACACGAGGGCGGTGGGCGCGGCTACTACTCCGGCATGGCGGCCCTGATCTCGGCCGGGCCGGACGGGCCGCAGCTCGACGCCCCGATCCTGATCCGCACCGCCTACCTCGGTGACGACGGGTCGGTGAGGGTGCCGGTCGGGGCCACCCTGGTGCGGCACAGCGTGCCCGAACACGAGGTGGCCGAGACCCACGCCAAGGCCGCCGGGGTGTTGGCGGCCTTCACGGCGAACGCATCCGAGGCCGCCGAGGCCTCACGGCGCGCCCTGCCCGCCGACCTCACCGACGATCCTCAGGTGGCCGCCGCCCTCGCCTCGCGCAACGCCACCCTGGCGCCGTTCTGGTTGCAGCAGCAGGCGGATCGCCCCGACGCGCGGTTGCGCGGACGCCGCGCCCTGGTGATCGACGCCGAGGACGCCTGGACCGCGATGCTCGCCCACATGCTGCGTCGCCTGGGCATGGTGGCTCACATCGAGCAGTGGGATGCCGTGAGCCCGGCCCAGATCGCCCGCGCCGATCTGCTGGTGGCCGGCCCGGGCCCTGGTGATCCCCGCGACCTCGGCGATCGCCGGATCGCGGCCCTGCACGGAGTGATCGCCACGCGCCTGGCCGGGCGGCGTCCACTGCTCGCGGTCTGCCTGAGTCACCAGATCCTGGCCGGCCTGCTCGGGTTGGTGATCGCGCCCTTGGCGCAGCCGTACCAGGGCACGCAGCGGCGGGTGGCAGCGTTCGGCCGCGACGTCCGGGTGGGCTTCTACAACACCTTCACCGCCCGCGCCCCCCGCGGCGCCGCGCCGTCCGGGGTCGAGGTCTGGACGGCCGGCCTGACCGAGGACGACGACGAGATCGTGGCGTTGCGCGGCGATCGGTGGGCGTCGGTGCAGTTCCACCTCGAATCGGTGCTCTCACCGGACGGCGTCGATCTGCTCGCCGACCTGGCCGCCGCGCTGCTGGTGTCCGGGACCGGCCCGTGACGGACCGAAGGGACCACCGGGGGTCGCCCTCAACCCGCTCATACTCCGCAGGGATTGCGCTACGTGCCTGTTATGCCCTGAATTGCGCCGCGGTCAGGGAGTATGACCGGTCACCTGCGGAGCATGGGCGGGTTGGGGGTGGGTTGGGGGTGGGGGTTGTCAGCGGACGGTGAGGGCCAGGGCGCGGCGGTAGGCGGTCGCGATGTCGTCACGGGTCCACGGGCCGGGTTCGACCGGGATCCAGCCCGCCAGCGCGGCATCGGTGAGTGGCTCGATGTCGGCCTCGGTCACCCCGCACTCGCCCAGCGTGGGGCAGCCGAGCTCGGCCAGCAGCCGTTGTACGGCGCGGACGGCGCGCCGTCCGTCGGCCGCCTCGCCCGCCCCCAGCGGGGGCTCACCGAGGGAATCCGCGACGCGCTCCAGACGAGCGGGCACGTACCGGCGATCGTGCTCCATCGACTCGGCCAACATCAGCGCCACCGTCAACCCGTGCGGCAGCTGGTGCCGGCTACCGAGCGGATGAGCCAGACTGTGCTCGCTGCCGGCCTCGCTGACGTTCATCGCCAGGCCGGCCAGCAGGGCGGCGGCAGCCATGTCGGTGCGCGCCTCGAGGTCGCTCAGGTCGGCGATCACGGCCGGCAGGGCACGACCGATCAGCCGCACGGCCTCGAGGGCGAGACCGTCACCGACCGGGGTGTGCACGCTGGACACCGTGGACCCGATGGCCTGCCCGAGTGCGTCGATGCCGCCCCACAGGGTGGGACCGGCCGGCAGGCTGAGCGTGAGCCGCGGGTCGACGAAGCAGTACTGCGCTCGATTGTGTGGGCTGGGCGCCGCGACCTTGAGACCGCTGTCGGGATCGGTCATCACCACCCCTCCGGTCACCTCGCTGCCGGTGCCCGCCGTGGTCGGCACCGTGATCAGCGGGACGAACGGCGCCGAGACCGGCTGTGGGTCGCCCGGCCAGGTGTAGCGGCGGATGGAGCCGGGGTTGGTGAGCAGCAGCCGCGCCCCCTTGGCGGTGTCCAGCGCCGCGCCGCCGCCGACGGCGATCACGATGTCCGCCCGGCCGGCGGCGTGAGCCTGACGTAGCTGATCACCGAGTGCGTCGATCGTCGCCAGGGTGGGTTCGCCGACCGGCACCTCGGCAATGCTCACGCGGTGACCGAGCCCCACCAGCTGCGCCAGCAACTCCTGGATCTCGGGCAGGACGATCACGGCAGGGTCGGCGATCAGGAAGGGCGCCTGGCAGACCTCGGCTGCCAGCGCGTCACCGAGCCGTTCCAGCGAGCCGGGGCCGAAATCGATCCGGACGGGTAGATGGTTCTTGAAGTCAGGAACCTGACTGGTCACTGCGGGCTCCTCGGGCCAGAGGATGAGGTGGTCCACGCCAGTGGTCACCTCGAGAGCGCAGTGTGCTCCCGGTAGCCGAGCAGGAGGGTGGCTCAGAACGTGATCATGGGAACACCGGCGAGTGGGTCACACGGTCGGTGAGGCGCGGTGGAATGCATCACAGCGTGTGGGTTCAGTCACAAGAATAGGTCCAAGAATAGGTCCCAGAATCTGCCCTCAGATCAGATCGAAGTACCGCGTGCGTTCCCAGTCGGTGACCGCGTCGAGGAACCGGGTCCACTCGAAGCGGCCCAGCGTGGCGTAGTGATCGACCACGCTGTCGCCGAATGTTGCTCGCGCGAAGCCGGACGCCGCGAACGCGGCCACCGCCTCGCCCAGGTGATCCGGCCCCCCGGACGGCGCGTCATAGGGATTGCCGGTCACCGGTTCTCCCGGATCGGTACCGGCGGCCAGGCCCTCACGAACCGAGGCCAGCAGAGCGGCCAGCACCAGGTAGGGATTGGCGTCCGCGCCGGGCAGACGAAACTCCATCCGTAGATCCTCGGGCCGATGACCCACCACGCGAACCGAACAGAACCGGTGGTCGATCCCCCAGGTGGTGCCCCACCCCGCGGCGTCCTGGCTGCGCAGGCGTCGATAGGAGTTGACCGTCGGGGCGTACCACGCCGTCAACTCACCGGCCCGGGCCAGCGAACCGCCCACCGCGTGACGCAGCGTCGGCGAGATGTGCTGCGGCGCATCGTCGTCCCAGAACAGCGGGCGACCGGCGGCGTCGCGCACCGAGAGGTGCACGTGGCACGACGATCCCGGCCCGCCGTCGAACGGCTTGGCCATGAACGTCGCGGACATCCCGGCGCGGGCGGCCAGACTGCGGGTGGCCAGCTTGTAGAGCACGTGCCGATCGGCCATCGCCAGCGGGTCGCTGTAGCGCAACGTGGTCTCCCACTGGCCCAGCCCCCACTCACCCTGCGAGGCCTCGAGGTCGATTCCGCTGGCCTGCAACCGGTTACGCAGGTCGGTGAAGAACGGCTCGTACGCCTCGCCCTCGTAGATCGCATAGTCGGCCGGGCTGAGCGTGGTGGGTTCGAGATCGCGATAGCCGGCCGCCCGGCTGGCGCGCGGGTCACCGCGATAGAGGTAGAACTCCAACTCGGTGCCCACCACCGGGTGTAACCCGAGCTCGTCCCAGGCCGCCAGCTCGGTGCGCAACAGGGTGCGCGGCGCGAGAACGGTCGGCGTGCCGTCCGGTTCGACCACATCGGCCAGGCAGATCGCTGCTCGATCGAGCCACCCCGCTCGGCGCAGCGTCGTGAGGTCGGGATGCAGGGTGACGTCGCCGATGCCGGTGTGCATTCCGGTGTAGGGCAGCGATCCGTCGGCCAGCAGGGTGGCGTCCTGGGTGATGTCCCAGCCGAAGACGCAGTTCGACATGTGGATGCCGGTGCCGAGCGCGGCACGAAAACCCTCGACCGTCGTCCGGCGCCCGACCAGGCGGCCCTGGACGTCCGGGGTCGCGACCACGACGGTGTCGACGGCTGTCAGATCCAGGCCGGCGCCGACGAGATCAGCGGGGGTGGCCCCGGGGGGCCCGCTGACCCGATGCATTCAGTCCTCCAGAGACCAGCAGAGAATCAGATCGGTACATCGGGATTGTCGACCCCGACGATCCGGTTACCGCGAAAGAACTCCAAAGCTTCACCCGCACCGTGCCCGCCGTACCCGCTGGTCCCCCAGAAGCTCTGGTGGGAAGCGTCGGTGAGGTCCAGCAAACTGGTCCCGTTGATCTTGATCTCGCCGCCACGAAGCCGCGCGCCCAGGTCGAGCGCCGCCTCGAGATCGCGACCGAAGACGTATCCGGCGAGGCCGTCAGGGGTGGCGTTCGCCGCCGCCACCGCGGCCTCGTCCGAGGCCACCGGGTGCACCGTGATCACCGGACCGAAGATCTCGTCCACCGCGTCCTGCGGGTCCAGGCCCACGATCACCGTGGGAGCCATGAACCAGCCCTGGTCGGGCAGCTCCATCGCCGGGGTGAGCGCGTGCGCGCCCTGCGCGACAGCGTCGTCGACCTGCTCGGTGAGCCGGGTGAGATGGCGCCAGTGCGAGATGGGTCCCAGGTCCGTGGACGGCGCCAGACTCGACCCGATGGTGAGCCCCGACAGCTCGGCCAGCAGCGCCTCGACCAGTTCGTCGTGCCGTTCGGCGGGGACGAACACCCGACCCGGTGCCTCGCACCACTGCCCGTTGAGTTTCGTCATGCCGGCGGCCAACGCGGCCGCGGTCACGGCCAGGTCGGCGTCCGACCGCACGATCACCGGGTTGTTGCCGCTCAACTCGAGCTGCAGCCGAGTGAAGTTCACGGCCGCCGACCAGGCGACCACCCGCCCACCCGCCAGGCCGCCGGTCATGGCCACAGCGCGGACCCGGGGGTCACCGGCCAGTTGAGCCCCGGTGCGGCGATCACCGTGCACCAGTTGGCACACCCCGCTGGGCACGCCGGCGGCGACCACGGCCTCGGCGAACAGGTCGCTGCTGCCCGGCGCCCACTCGCTGGGCTTGAGGATGACCGGGCAGCCCGCGGCCAGCGCCGCTGCCGACGTGCCGACCGCCGTGGGTGAGGGGGCGTTCCACGGCGCCAGCACCACCGCCGGACCCCAGGGGTCGCGGTGCAGCCGCACCGGCCCGCCCCGGCCCCGGCCCGGCAGCTCGGTCACCGTGCCCGCGGCCCGCAGCTGCTCGACCAGACCGCGCACCTGATCGGCGCAGCCACCCGCTATCGCCGTGGTGACCCCCAGCACGATGCCGGTGTTCAGCGACTCGGCCAGCGCCATCGACTCGGTGCGGGCGGTCAGCTCGTCGGCCAGGCGCAGCAAGACCTCCGCACGCCCTTCGACACCCGCCGCCGCCCAGCTGCCCTGCTCGTGGACGGCGTGCGCTGCCGCCAGGGCGCGGTCGACGTCCTCGGGGCGGGTCGCGCATCGGGGAGCCAGCGGCAGCCCGGTGTTCGGATCGTCGAGGGTGCCGTCCAGCACGAGGCCCGGTACGCACCGCCGTCCGGCGATCAGGTCCCGGCTCGCCGGTAGGCGGTCGTCGAGGGCGAACGGAGGAGCTGCATGGTCCGGGGCGTCATCCCCGCCGACGGAGGGGTCGAAGGTGGGGGTCACGGGACCTCCGGTGTCGAGAACGCCCAATGGTACGAAAGCTGCACCTCGAGGGCCAGGGGTTGGAGCTCCCACCATCTCGGTCAGGATCACTGCGACAGGAGTGCCCTCAGCCCCTGACGGGTGAGCTCGAGATGTGCCTGCATGGCCGCCGCCGACCCCGCGGGGTCGCGGGCCCGGACCGCCTCGAGGATGGCGCAATGCTCGGTGATGGTGTCGTCGATCAGCTCGTCGTAGATCAGGCGATCGGTCTGCAGGAACAGCTCGCCGCGGGCTGCGGCGATGGCCTCACTCAGTCGTGGGCTGCGCGCCGCCTCGGCCAGGCCCCGGTGAAACGCATGGTCGGCACTGCGGTACCCGGCTCGGTCGGTGGCCTCGCGCATCTGGTCGAGGGTCGCGTCGAGCAGCGCCAGGTCAGGTTCGGTGTGCCGGAGAGCGGCCAGGCTGGCCGTTCTGAGTTCGACCGCGATCCGGAATTCCAACAGATCCTCGAACTCGGCGATGTTGCTCCGCATGCGGCTCAACCAGCGGCCGTAGGGCACCTCGAGTTCGGTGACGAAGGTGCCACCCCGCGCACCGCGTCGGGCGAGCAGATAACCCTCCTCGACCAGGATCCGGATCGCCTCGCGCAACGTGATCCGGCTGACGCCCAGTTGCGCGGCCAGGTCGCGCTCCGCCGGCAGCCGGTCGCCGGTCGAGAGATCGCCACGGTGGATGGCGGCGCGCAGTTCGTCGGCGACGCCTTGCACCGCCGAGACGTGTTGCGGGGGGCCGATCGACATGGTGATCAGAATAGGTCCGGGCCGAGCCCTCGCCTGCGCAGGAGGCTCGGACATTCAGACCAGCTGACTCGGGGTCTGATCGAGTCATCGGTGTGCCGGATGCCTCAAGGACCGCCCCAGGGTGCCCGATGCCCTGCGTGACTCAGCCCTTCGGGCCCCCAGGGAGCGTCATGTCCGTTGTCCTGCGCAATTGGCGCATCACCACCCGCATCACGGTGATCGCCGCACTCGGCGTCCTCGTGTGCGTGGTCATGATGGCGACCTCCATCAGCCGCCTGCGGGAGCAGGAGGTCGCCGGTCACGCGACGTCGCAGGCCCTGGAACTGAGCCATGTCGCCATGGAGGCCAAGTTCCGCACCGCCGACGTCGCCGGCTGGCAGACCGGATATGCCTTCGACTTCAACCGTGGCGTCCCCGGTGCAGCCGAGGACGGCGTCGGCCAGCGCAAGGAGTTCGTGAACTCCGCCGCGGCGCTGCAGACGTTGTACGCCGAGCTCGGCGCGGCTCACCTGCCGGCGGAGCAGGCAGCCCTGTTGTCCACCGCGACAACGGCTTTCGCGACGTTCCTCGAGATCGACAAGAAGATCGTGAGCGGCTACCGCACCGGCACCAAGTCCGCCGTCGCGGCGTCCAACGAGTTGGCGTCCGGCTCCTCCTTGGAGGCGTTCGGGACAGCCGCCACCGCCACCAGCGATCTGGCAGCCAAGATCACCGATGCGGGCCAGGCGGTCGCCGATCGCAGCACCTCCGCCGCCGCCCAGGGGGAACGCTGGGTCTGGCTGGTCGGCGTCCTCGGCCTGGTGCTGTTGATCCTGACCGCCGGCCTGATCGCCCGCAGCATCGCCTCACCGCTCAACCAGGTGTGGTCGCGGCTCGGGGACCTGGCGCGCGGGGCCGGTGACCTGAGCACCCGGCTGGACGAGACCGGCCGGGACGAGGTGAGCCTGGTGGCCACGACGATCAACAGCTTCCTCGGATCGATGGTCGAGACGGCCAACAGCCTGAACTCCCAGGCGGCCGACCTCGCCTCCCGCTCCCAGGACCTCGACCGCTTCGCGGCCTCACTGACGCAGATCGCGGGCGAGTCGGCCGACCGCGCCGGGGCGGCCACGGCCACCGCGCACCAGGTGTCGGACAGCGTGCAGACCATGGCCGTGGGCACCCAGGAGATGGGCAACTCGATCGGTGAGATCGCCCGCAGCACCGCCGAGGCCAGTCGGGTGGCCGGTGAGGCGAGCGCCGTGGCCCAGACCGTGAACGACACGATGCGTCAGCTGGGTGAGTCGAGCCGTCAGATCGACGAGGTGGCCCAGGTGATCACCTCGATCGCCGAACAGACCAACCTGTTGGCGCTCAACGCGACCATCGAGGCCGCCCGGGCCGGTGAGGCGGGCAAGGGCTTCGCCGTCGTGGCGAACGAGGTCAAGGAGCTGGCCCACGCCACCGCCAAGGCCACCGAGGACATCTCGGCCCGGATCGCGGCCATCCAGACCGACACCGGTGCCGCCGTCGGGGCGATCACGCAGGTCACCGACGTGATCGACCGGATCAACGCCCTGCAGACCGTGGTGGCCGCGGCCATCGACGAGCAGAGCGCCACGACGGACGACCTGTCCCGGCGCATCGGCGAGGCCGTCGATCAGAGCAGCACGATCGCGGTCGACGTGGACGCCGTGGCCGACACCGCGCGAACCACGACGGACCAGGCACATCAACTGCGTGCAGTGGCTGCCGGCCTCGGCGAACTGTCCGGTCAGTTGCAGCAGACGGCGCGCCGATTCCACAGCTGACCTCGACCCGCCGGTTGAGGACCTCCTTCTGAGTTGCCACTGAGTTCCCACTGAGTTGCCACTGAGTTGCCACCGAGTAACCACCGAGTAGCTGTCGACAACCCTCGGTGACGACCCCGCGCCGTCCCGCATCACGAGTGGCCGGCTCGCGCGATCACCGTGCCCGCCGGCGCATCTCGGAGCCGTAGCCTGTGCGGTCGTGGGCATCGGCGGGCAATTCGTCAGCGATCTGCGGATCGTGTTGCGCAGCCGTGACTTTCGCCGGCTCTACGCGACGCGGCTCGCCTCGCAGTTGGCCGATGGGACCTTCGAGGCCGCCCTGGCGAGTCTGTTCTTCTTCTCCCCGCAGCGGGCCGCGAGCGCCGGCGCGATCGCCAGTGCCTTCGCCGTGGCGATCCTGCCGTACACCCTGGTGGGCCCGTTCGCGGGGGTGTTGCTCGACCGGTGGAGTCGACGGCAGGTGCTGGTACGAGCCAACCTGATCCGATCGACGGTGGTGCTCGCGGTCGCGGCACTGGTCGGCACGGGCACCATCGGCCTGCCGCTGTTTGCGCTCGTGCTGGTCTGTCTGTCGATCAACCGGTTCTTCCTGGCCGGGCTCGGGGCGAGTCTGCCGCATGTCGTCGTGCGCGATGAGCTGGTGATGGCCAACGCGGTCTCGACCACCAGCGGCACCGTGATGGCGCTGCTCGGCGCGGGGGTTGCCGTGGGAGTGCGGCAGGTGGTCGGGGCCGGCGACGGCACCGACGCGCTGATCGTCGTCCTCGCCGCGGCGATGTACCTGACCTCGGCCGCCACGGCCCGCTCGATGCACCGCGACCTGCTCGGGCCGGACGACGCCGACCGGCTGCCGTGGGCCGACGTGCCGGCCGCCGTCCGCGGCGTCGCCGTCGGGCTGGGCGAGGCGAGCGTGCACCTGTGGCGGCGCCGTCCGGCCTTCGACGCCCTGGCTGTGGTGGGCGGGCAACGTTTCGCCTACGGCCTGGTGACGGTGGCGATGTTCCTGCTGTGCCGGGCCACCTTCGCCGACCCGGCCGATCCGGACGCCGGTGCACTGGCTCTGGCGGTGGCGTTCGTGGTGTCCGGGGCCGGGTTCTTCGTCGCTGCTGTGATCACCCCCGCGGTGACCCGGCGGATGCGGATGGAGACCTGGATCGTGCTGTGTTGCGTGTTCGCGGCCGCGCAGGCCGCCCTGTTCGCGGCGGTGACCACCTACCCGATGGCGCTGGCCGCCGGGTTCGCGGTCGGCATCGCGATGCAGGGCACCAAGATCTGCGTCGACTCGATCGTGCAGGCTCACACCGACGACGCCTTTCGGGGCCGGGCGATGTCGTTCTACGACGTGCTGTTCAACATCACCTTCGTGGCCGCCGCGGGCGTGTGCGCCCTGGTGTTGCCCCCCGACGGCTACGCGCCGGGGCTGTTCGTCGCCGTGGCCGCGGTGTACCTGGTGTCAGGTCTGGCCTACCGGACGGCGCGGCGTCCGCAGAAGCGATCTCACTGAGCGTTGCATCATTGGGGCACAGCGTGCCCGACAGGTAGGGCCTTCCTATGCGACCCTCAAGTCTGCCCTACAGACGGTGACGATCACTGAAACCGCTGTAAGACTCGTTGGCATCGGCTGCCGCAGGACCCGGGCAGCGACCACCGAGTCTCGGGGAGTCGGTTCAGGTGGGCGGGGCGAGACGGCGCGAGCCATCGGATGCGGTGGAGGCAGTGCCCAGCCGCCGCAGTCGACGCGAGGCGCCCGAACCACTGCCCACCCGGCGCAGCCGACGAAGTGCGCGGAGCGAGTCGGCGCCGGCTCCCCCGACCGGTGAGCACTGGTGGGAGACGCCCGAGGCTCCCGCGGCCGCTCACAACAGCTGGTGGATCGCTCCCGAGATGCCCTCCGGAGACCCGGGGTGGGCGGCCCCGCCACCCGAACCGGCGCCCGCAGGACACGGCGCGCCGATGCCCCGGCCGCGTCGCCGAGCGGACGCGGAGCCATTGCCCACCCGACGCAGCCAGCGCAGTGATCGTGCTGAACCACCGCCACCCCCGAGCCGACGGCAGGCCCGTCAGGGCCGCCCGGATCGCTCGGATCGACCGGATCGCGAGAGTCGCCCGGATCGCCAGGCTCGACCGAGCCGACGGAATCGACGGGCCGACCGGGCTGCCGACCAGGCCGTACGACGGACAGCCGGGCGCGCGCCCGAACCCGCCCTGAGCCCGTCCCTGAACCCGACCACGGACCCGACCACGGCGTCCTTCTCGGCCGCCTTCTCGTCCCCGTTCGCCCCGCGGTTCGAGGAACCACGCGCCCGTCGGATCTCGCTGGGAGGCGCCAGCGTCTGGGAAGTCCTCGGCCTCGTGACCGTCGTCGCGAGTCTGGTGGCCCTCGCCGTGATGGTGCTCGCGCCACGAGGGTGGCTCACCCGCGAGGACGGACGCTTTCTCGACACCGAGACCCTTGCGCAGCAGGGCCTTCCCGCAGCGCCGTCCTCCGCGCCGTCCGCCGCCCGGGCCGGTGCGGCACAACCGGCGACCGCGGGCGTGTGGTGGTCGGGCGTCGGGGCATCGGACGCGGTCGGGGTGAACGGCACCTGGGAACGCTGGCGCGGCGAGACCGTGTCGGTGGCCGGGGTCTGGGACAACGGCAACGCCCAGATGGTCGAGATGCACTCGATCTGCGTCGGCGGCCTGTGGTCCCGGTGGAACAAGCCGTTGGACCTGGCCATCGGTGCCATCGAGGGACGCAAGGGCGAGACCTGGGCGAAGGCCGCGCGCGGGGCCTACGACGCCCGCTGGCGCGCCAACCTCCAGCGCATCAAGAGCTGTTGGGCACCGCGGGACCCCGCCCTGCTCTACATCCGCTTCGCGCACGAGATGAATCTGAAGGACATGCCCTGGCAGGTCAGGGGCGGCGAAGAGGCGGACTTCGCCGCGGCGTTGACGCGGTACTCCACGCTGAGGTACCAGATCCTGCCCCGGGCCAACCTGGTGCTGTGCCCCTCGGATGGCACCAGCGCCGGCATGGGCATCGACCTGCGCAAACTCTGGCCGGGGCGTGATGCGGCCGGGCGCCAGGTGGTGCAGGTCTATGCCGTCGACAGTTACAACAGCTGGGTGGTGACCAGGAGTGCCGCCGAGTTCACCGCGAAGTTGACGGCCGATCAGAACGGCCAGCCGTTGGGCCTGGAGAAGCACCGGCTGCTGGCGCAGGAATGGGGCGTGCCGTTCGCGGTGGCCGAATGGGCCGGCAACGGCGACCCCCTCGATGAGGGCACGGGCGCGGACCTGCCGATCTACTACCAGTTGATGAACGAGTGGTTCCGGGCGAATGCCGCTGACCCGTGGCACCCGAAACCGGGGCAGTTGCTCTACGAGCTCTACTTCAACGAGCAGGACCGTTTCACGTTGCTGCCCACGAAGTTCCAGCCCAGGTCCGCCCAGCAGTACCGATCCCTGATCTGGGGTCGGTGAGCGAGCCCGGCACGGCCGAACGATAACTCGGGTGACAACGGCGCCCACTCGTGCTCGGCTGGGGTCATGGGGTGGGATGTGGTCATCGAGCCGGTTGACGTCGGCGATCCGGGGCACCTCGACCGCACGCTGGCCCACCTCGCGGTGCGCACGGCGTCCGGACGCGCCGCGATGGGTGAGCGGCATCAGCCGTACACCGTCGCCGAACTGCGGGTGGACGCGCGGCCGACGACCCAGCATCGATGCGAGCACCTGGTGGCCGTGGAGCACGATGCAGGGCAGGTGGTCGGGGCGGCCGAACTCTATTTCCCCTTGCTGGACAACACCGATCACGCCTTCGGTCAGGTCGACGTGCTGCCGCAGGCACGGCGCCGTGGCGTCGGGTCGACGCTGGTCGAGCACCTGATCGAGCGAACCCGCGCCGAGGGTCGACGGGCGGTCACCATCGAGAGCGTGGCAGCGACGGAGCAGATCTCGGAACAGCGTCAGGACGCCGGGACGGCCTTCGCCGTCCGGCACGGGTTCAGCCTCGCCCTGGCCAATCACCGCAGCGATCTCGATCTGCCCCACGGTGCCGCCGACCTGGACGAGGTGCTGGCCACCGTCGAGGCCGAGGTGGCGATGGCGCGTCCCGATCGGGGGTACGACGTGATCACCTGTCACGGGGCCGTGCCGCCGCAGTGGCTGGACCAGCGCGCGGTGCTGGCCGGGCGGATGACCACCGATGCCCCGCTGGGTGACCTCGGCATCGAGCCCGAGGCCTGGGACGCCGCGCGGATCCGCGAGCGGGATCAGATGGCCGCCGATCAGGGCCGCCACCTGATCGAGACCGTCGCGGTCGAGCGCGCGACCGGGCACCTGGCCGCGGCCACCACGTTGGCGTTCCACCCCGACCACGGCGAGATTGCGGCGCAATGGGACACCCTGGTCTTACGTGAGCACCGTGGCCACCGGCTCGGCATGTGGGTCAAGGCCGCCAATCTGCGGGCGTTGCTGGCGGCATTCCCTCAGGTTCGACGCGTCAAGACGTACAACGCGGTCGAGAACAGCCCGATGCTGCGGGTGAACCGAGCCATGGGGTTCCGCCCGGTGGGAGTGCTGACGGAATGGCAGAAGCGTTGGTGAGCACCGGTCTCCCACTCCGGGGTGGGCGTCTGCTCCGAGTCCATGACCCGGACATTACGGGCGAACACCGACAATCACCCCTGTCCGCAGCGGAGTGAAAGCCCTTCCAGCACAGGAATTCTTGTGGACGACGTCACGGTCACAGAACGCCCTGCCCTGGCACTTTACCCACCGGGAGAGCTCCGCCTCCGAGGTGAGGCCTGAGGGCTCGAGCAGCAGCGTCCGCCCGCCACGATCGTTCGCCACCGAGGCGATCAGCGCGCAGAATGGTGCCCACGGCGCACCAACGGATGGTTCGGCCGGACGACAGGATGGCTGAGACAGGATGGGCGAAACGGCGATCGAACTGGTGCTCGTCGTCGTCCTGATCGCGGTGAACGCCCTGTTCTCGGGCAGCGAGATGGCGTTGGTGACGTTGCGTGAGGGTCAACTGCGACGACTGGCGCGGGAGTCGCCGCGGGGGGCACGGCTGGCCCGCCTCGCCCGCGACCCCAGTCGCTTCCTGGCCACCATCCAGATCGGGATCACCCTGGCCGGGTTCCTGGCTTCTGCGGCGGCGGCCGTCTCGCTGTCCGAACCGCTCGTGGGGCTGCTCGCCATCACCGGACCGGCGGCTGAGGTGCTGGCGGTGATGCTGGTGACCCTCGTCCTGACCTTCATCACCCTGGTGCTCGGTGAGCTCGCCCCCAAGCGGGTCGCCCTGCAGCGGGCCGAGTCGTGGGCGCTGGCCGTCGCCGGTCTCGTCGACGGCCTGGCCACCGTGTCGCGGCCGGCGGTCTGGCTGGTCGCGACGACGTCCGATCTGGTGGTCCGGCTGTTCGGCGTCGACCCCCGGGCGCCACGGGACGAGGTGTCCGTCGAGGAGATCCGCGATCTGATCGCCGCCCGACGGGAGTTCTCCGACGAGCAGCGGACCATCATCAGCGGTGCCTTCGAGATCACCGAGCGCACCCTGCGCGAGATCCTGATCCCTCGCGGCGAGGTGGTCTCGATCGCCGGTGCGGCGCAGGTCGAGCAGGCGCTGCAGTTGCTGGTCAGCACCGGTCGCTCCCGGTTGCCGGTCACCGGGCCGACCGGCTTCGACACCGTCATCGGCGTGGTGCACTTCCTCGATCTGTACGGCGACGAGGGTCCGGTGTCCGAGCACGTCCGGGAGGCGCTGTTCCTGCCCGAGACCCTCCTGGTCTCGGAGGCTCTGCGGCAGATGCGGCAGGCCCATCAGCACTTCGCCGTCGTGGTGGACGAGCACGGCGCCAACGACGGCATCGTGACCCTCGAGGATCTGGTCGAGGAGATCATCGGCGAGATCTACGACGAGCTCGATCGTGACGTCGCAGCCGTGATCCACGAGCCGGACGGATCGATGCTCGTGCCGGGTTCGTTCCCGATCCACGACCTGCCGGACCTCGGGGTCCACGTCGGCCTACCGGACGACGTGCCGTTCACCACCGTCAGCGGTCTGATCATGGATCGGCTGCAGCGCATTCCGGGCCGCCCCGGCGAGACCGTCGAGGTGGACGGTTACTGCTTCGAGGTGCTGGACGTCGCCGGACACACCGCGACCCGGATCAGGGTGCGGCCCACGCTCACCGCGAGCGCACCGTGACATCGCACTCGTCCGGGCCGAGCGCAGTGCCCCATCGCACCCGCTAGACGAGCGCAACGTGACATTGCGCTCATCCTGAGGGGTGGGGGGCGGGGGCCGGACGGGGGGCGGGGGCCGGGGGCGGGCGGGGGTCAGTGGGGTTGGGAGGCCCACCAGGTGAGGAGTTCGGCCTCGGCGTCCTCGCGGGTCAGCGGGCCGCGGTCGAGGCGTAGCTCCTTGAGATGTGCCCAGGCTCGACCGACATCGCGGCCGGGGGGGATGCCGAGCAGGGCCATGATCGCGTTGCCGTCCAGATCGGGCCTGACGGCGTCGAGTTCCTCCTGCTCGCGCAGCCGGGCGATCCGTTCCTCGAGGTCGTCGTAGGCCGCCGACAGGCGCAAGGCCTTGCGCTGGTTGCGGGTGGTGCAGTCCGAGCGGGTCAGCAGGTGCAGCCGGTCGAGCACCGGCCCGGCATCGGCGACGTACCGCCGCACCGCGGCATCGGTCCACTCGCCGTCCCCGTAGCCGTGAAAACGCAGGTGGAGCTCGATCAACCGGGTCACCGCCGTGATGGTGTCCTTGTCGAACCGCAACGCCTGCAGTCGCTTTCGGGCCAGCTTGGCACCGACCACCTCGTGGTGGTGGAAGCTCACGCCACCGCCGCCCTCGAACCGCCGGGTCTTCGGCTTGCCGATGTCGTGCAACAACGCCGCCAGCCGCAGCACCAGATCAGGACTGCCGGGCTGCTCCAGGGCGATGGCCTGTTCGAGCACGATCAGCGTGTGCTCGTAGACGTCCTTGTGACGGTGGTGCTCGTCGATCTCGAGCTTCAACGCCGGCAGCTCCGGCAGCACGTGGTCCATCACACCGGTCTCGACCAGCAGCTCGAGACCGCGCCGTGGGGACGGCGCGAGCAGCAACTTCTCGAGCTCCACGCGCGAGCGCTCGGCCGCCACGATCGTGATCCGCTCGGCCATCGCGGTCATCGCCGCGGCCACCGGCTGGTCGACGTCCAGGCCCAGCTGGGCACTGAACCGGGCGGCGCGCATCATGCGCAGCGGATCGTCGCCGAACGACTGCTCCGGCGTCCCCGGGGTGCGCAGCCACCCGGCGGCGAGGTCCTCCAGACCCTGATGCGGGTCGACGAAGGTCAGGGTGGGCAGCTCGACCGCCATGGCGTTGACGGTGAAGTCGCGCCGCGACAGGTCGCCCTCGAGGGTGTCGCCGTAGACGACGTCCGGCTTGCGGCTCGCCGGATCGTAGGACTCGCTGCGATACGTGGTGACCTCGACGATGGTGTCGCCGACCCGGGCGCCGATGGTGCCGAACGCCTTGCCGATGTCCCAGCAGGCCTCGCCCCAGCGCTTCAGGATCTTCTCGGTCGCCTCGGGCCGGGCGTCCGTGGTGAAGTCCAGGTCCGGCGAGGAGGCGCGTCCCAGCGCGGCGTCCCGTACCGGACCGCCCACCAGCGCGAGCCGATGACCGGCGGCGGCGAAGAGCTCACCGAGCTGGGCGACCTCGGGCGGCAGGGTGAGCAGTCCGGCCGCGAGGCGCCGACGCGCCAGGGCCAGCGCCTCGGCGGGTTGCGGATCCACGACGCTCCCCGGGGGTGTGGGGCTCGCCGGCGGGGTGGGGGGACGGACGCGGGACGACACGAGGTCCAAGCCTGCCAGAGGGACCCGGACGCCGCGTACCCAGTTCTGCCGGTTCGGTTCTCTGTCCGGTTCTCCGCTCGGTTCTCTGTTCGGCTCGGCACCGGCGCCGCCACCGGCGTCCTCCAGAGGACCGATGGGTGCCGCGCACCGACTCGTTACAGTGACAACATGGTTCGTCCGCCGCGCTCTCCGCGACCGCCGCGGCGGGACCTCCCCACCGTGCAGGAGACCTCCGCCGGCGGACTGGTGGTCGCGGTGACCGAGAACCCGATGAAGGCCGCGGTGATCGCTCGCCTCAACCGTGCCGGCCGCGTCGAGTGGTGCCTGCCCAAGGGTCACCTCGAGAGCGGCGAGACCGCCGAGGAGGCCGCCGTCCGCGAGATCGCCGAGGAGACGGGCATCATCGGACGGGTGGTCGCCTCGCTGGGCACCATCGACTACTGGTTCGCGGCCGAGGGACGCCGGGTGCACAAACGGGTGCACCACTATCTGCTCGAGGCCACCGGCGGGGCGTTGAGCCTCGACGGCGACCCGGACCAGGAGGCCGTCGAGGTCGCCTGGGTGGCCCTCGACGACCTGGCCACCCTGCTCGCCTTCCCGAACGAGCGGCGGATCGCCCGCGAGGCCACGGCATTCCTGGCAGACAGCGCGTGACCGTGCCCGTGACCAAGACCGTGACCGTGCCTGGTGGCCGCCAGCGGTCGGCGGCGAGGCGAGGCCTCGCCCGGCTCGCCGCCGCTCTGGTCACGGTCCTGGTCACGGTCCTGGTCACGGTCCTGTTGGTGGCCGTCGGCGGGACCGGCGCTGCCGTCGGCGCTCCGATCGCCACCTCGGCAACCCTCGAGTTGACCCAGAGCAGTTCGCTGTCGATCACACCGGGGGGCAGCTACGTCCTGAGTGGAGTGGTGCGCAACACCGGGGGGACGCCGCTGCGCTCCCTGGCGGTACGCATGCACCTGGACTGGCCCCGCCTGACCGGCCCGGAGATCGTGCAGTGGGCCGCTCGCAGTGGGTCCGAACGCCTGGGGGTCACCTGGGCGACGCAGACCCTGCCCGGCGCGTTGGCTCCGGATGGCTCGACCACCTTCGCGCTGACCGGGGCGGCCGACGATCTCGGTCTGCCCCTCGTGGACGGGTTCGGCCCGCGCGGGCTCGCCATCGAACTGCTCGCGGACGACGGGGACGGCGTCCGGCGGCTCGATCTGGAACGCACCTTCGTGGTGTGGGATCCCACCCGATCCGGTGCCGCCGGGCAGCAGAGCGCCGCCACCCGGGTCGCCGTCCTGGCTCCACTCACCCCACTGCTGCAGGACGCCAGCAGCGATGCCGGCACCCCGTCCGGAAGCCTGGTCCGGCAATGGCAATCGGACGGTCGGCTCTCGCGCATTCTGCGGGCCACCTCTGATCGCTCCGTCGGCTGGGCGATCGACCCGTCGTTGATCACGGCGGCGTTGACCGCACAGGGGCGCATCATCCCTGCGGCGACGGGGACACCGCAGACGGGTTCGACGGGTTCGACGGGTTCGACGGGTTCGACCATGCCCGCGGCCACCGGCGACTCGGCGAACCCCTCCCCCGGATCATCGCCGGGCAATGCGACGGGCTCGGCGGCGACCACCCCCGCCCCGGGGGCGATCGACAGCGTCCAGGCTGCCACGGCACGCACCTGGATCGAATCACTGCTGGCGGCCTCACCCGGCCGCGACATCTACGCCCTGCCCTGGGGTGATCCCGACCTGGCTGCCCTGGCCCACGCCCAGGCAGGTGAGCTGCTCGCGGCGGCCCGGGACGACGCCGTCCACACGGGGCGAGCGGTCTGGGGCCGGACGCTGGACACCTCCCTCGCCTGGCCGGTCGACGGCCTGGCCGACGAGAGCACGATCTCGATCCTGGACGACGTGCTGGGGGGCGCGGTGACCACGCCGGACGGGTCGCGTGGCGGTGGAGCAGCCCCCGCCACCCGCAGCCACGCCGATGTCGTCCTCTCGTCGGCCTCGATTCCACCCCGGACCTCCCCGGAGGCCCTGGCCAGTGGGCGGATCGAGGCACCTGGAGCGACCACGGACGCCACGGCCCTGCTGACCGACCCCGCCCTGAACTCCGCCCTGGCCGCCATCGCCGCGCCCGGGGCGGCCTCGTTCCTGGCCCAGCAACGCGCCCTGGCCCTGCTCGCGGCTCATGCGGTGGACGGTGACGCCGAGACCCCGGCCGGGATCCTCGCCGCGCTCCCCCGGGACTGGGATCCGGCCCAGCCCGAGGCGTTCGCGAGGGCCTTGGCCCAGTGGGGCCAGGTGGCATGGATTCACGTGGAACCAGTCGGCACGGCCCGCCAACGAGCGGCCGATCCGGCCCCGGCGACCCTGGTGGGGGGCACCGCACGCCGCGAGGTACCCCAGACCCAGGTGCTCGCCGTCCGCGAGGACTTCCATCGTCTGTCGGCCTTCCGGCCGGCGCTGGTCCAACCCGAGGTCAGCTACCAACCGGCTCGACGCGCCGCGCTCTCGTTGGTCGGGCGCGGGTGGCGCGGCCTGACGGCCACCGGCCCCGAGCGGGAGGCGATCCTCGCCCGGGCCCGGGCACCGCTGGCGCGTCAGGTCGAGCGGTACTACTCGGGCGTGTCCGTGGTCACCGGCAACGCGGCAAACCTGGTCTCGACCAGTGGCCGACTGCCGGTGACCATCACCAACACCCTGCCGGAACCCGTGTCGCTGGTGGTGGCGCTCGAACCACGATCGCGCCGGCTACGGGTGGGCGAACCACAACCTGTCTCGCTCGGGGCGGCCATCACCGGGACGGCGCGGGCGGGCGCCTTCATCGAGGTCACCGCCGTGGCCAACGGTGACGTCGACCTCGACCCGCTGCTCTACGCCCCCGGGGGCACCACGCCGCTGGTGCGGGACATGGGCACCATCCGGGTGAGGGTTCGCCACAACTGGGAGGGACGGGCCCTGGCCGGGGCCGGCGCCGTCCTGGCCCTGTTGCTGCTGGTGGGACTGCGGCGCAGCGTGCGCGGTGGCCGCCGGCTGCGGATCCCGCTCGACCAGGTACCCGACCCGGACGACGTCGCGTTGATCGCCGCCGGCGAGCGCGTGCCCACGCCGCCGTGGGGTGTGGGCCGCGCCATGCCCGCCCGTGTCGCGGCGTCCGGAGCCGCGACGGTCACCGCAGCGCCTTCCGAACGACCCTCCGGACCGCCCGCCGAACCGCCTTCCGAACCGCCTTCCGGACCGCCTTCCGAACCGCCCTCCGGCGCGAGATCCGAAGCGGTGTCCGCGCAGTCGATGATGCGCAGCAGCGCGCTGATGTCGGCCGGAACGTTGGTGTCGCGCATCCTCGGCTGGGTCCGCGCCAGTGTGCTGTCGGCAGCGATCGGCGGCGCCCTGTCCGGCAGCGTCTTCGCCACCGCGAACACCTTGCCCAACAACGTGTTCATCCTGATCGGCGGCGGGGCGCTCAACGCCATCCTGGTGCCGCAGATCGTGCGAGCCGCCAAGCAGAGCGACGACGGCGGCACCGAGTACATCGACCGGCTGCTGACCCTGGCCACGCTCATCCTCGGTGTCACCACCATCGTCGCCACCGCCGCGGCCCCCCTGTTGATCCGCCTCTACAGCGACAACTGGGACCAGCCCACCCTCGACCTGGGCACGGCCATGGCCGTCTGGTGCCTGCCGCAGATCTTCTTCTACGGCCTCTACACGCTCTACGGCCAGGTGCTCAATGCCCGGGGCAGCTTCGGGCCCTACATGTGGGCCCCCGTGGTCAACAACATCGTCGCGATCGCCGGCATGGTCGTCTTCATCGCCATGGCCGGGTCGGGTGAGCGGCCGGTGACCGGGTGGAGCGCGGCAGACGTCGCCCTGTTGGCGGGGACGGCGACGCTCGGGGTGGTGGCCAATGCCCTGGTGCTGGTGCCGGTGATGCGCCGGGCGGGCTACACCTGGCGACCACGATGGGGATGGCGCGGCATCGGCCTGCGCAATGCCGGCACCATCGCGTTGTGGACCTTCGCCGGGGTGGCCCTGGCCCAGCTCGGCTTCCTGGTGATCTCGCGGGTGGTCAACGCCGCGGGCAGCGCCGCTCAGAGGGACGGCATCCCGGCCGGACGCGCCGTCTTCGACTTCGCGTTCATGATCTTCATGATGCCGCACTCGCTGGTGGCGGTCTCCGTGGTCACCGCGGTGTTCACCCGGCTCTCGGCCCGCGCCGCCGACGGTGACCTGGACGCCGTCCGCTCGGATCTGTCGCTCGCACTGCGCACGGTGTCGGTGGCCACCATGTTCGCCACCGCGCTCTTCATCGCGCTGGGTCCCCTGATCACCGCGGGCATGTTCCCCGGCACCAGCCGGGTGACCACCGACCAGTACGCACTGGTGGCCACCGCCATGCTGCTCGGCATCGTCCCCTTCAGCGCCCAGTTCCTGTTCCAGCGGGTGAGCTACGCCTTCGAGGACGCCCGCACCCCGTTCTGGATCGGAACCATCGGCACCCTGCTGTCGACCGTCGGGGCACTGCTGATGCCCACCGTGCTCGCACCGCGCGACGTCGCGGCCGGGGTCGGGGCGGTCATGGCGGCCACCAACCTGGTCACCACGATCATCTGGTTCCCGGTACTGCGCCGCCGGCTGGGCGCGGTCGACGGGCCACGCATCCTGTCCACCCACCTGCGATTGCTGCTGGCTGCCGCGAGCGCCACCGGCATCGGCATCCTGGTGCGCGAGGGGGCCCAGGTGGTGCTCGGTGAGCGCGGCGTGCTCGGCGTGTACGGCGTCCTGGGCAGCGCAACCGTGGTGATGTCGATCACCTACCTGCTCGCGTTGCGGGCGTTGCGCGTCGACGAGGTGGACACCTTGCTGCAGCCCCTGCGGTCACGGCTGGCCCGCTGAGGCACGCCCGCGACGCTCCGCGAACATGATCACCGACTGTCCTACGGCGCTGCGCTCACCATGTGGCGGCGCAGGTGCCTACCATGGACCGCGGACGGTCGTCGGCACGATGACGAGAACAGTCACTCTCGCCGGCCGGGGGTGGGGGCCAGGTGCCGTCGACCGCACGGCAGGACCTGACAGGAGGAGACCACGCTGGACGGGGTAGGGAACGGCAGCGTGCTCGCCGGACGCTACCGGCTCGAGCAACAGCTCGGAGCCGGTGTCGACGGTTCGCTCTGGCGTGCCGTCGACGAGACCCTCGAGCGTCCGGTCACGGTGCGGGTCGTCAGCCCCGAGCATCCCTTCGCCGCCGATGTCGTGGACGCCGCACGCCGCGCCGCGCTGGTGGACGATGCGCGATTGGCCCGGGTGCTCGACGTCGGGGACGCCGACGGCACCACCTACATCGTCACCGAGTACGTCCAGGGCCGGCCCTTCGAGGACTTCCTGCGCAACGGACCCCTACCTGCCGAGACGGTGCGGCGCATCGTCGGCGAGACCGCCCAGGCCCTCGAGCGGGCCGGAGCCCGGGGCCTGCACCACCTGCGGTTGACGCCGGCGAGCGTCTGCATCGTCCCCGATGGTTCGGTCAAGCTGCTCGGGACGGCGATCGAGGCCGCTGCCGCGGGCGTCGAGCACGACAAGGCCGACGTCGCCAGCCGCCAGGACGCCATCGGGCTGGTCAGTCTCATCTACGCCGGACTGACCGGACGGTGGCCCGGCGTGGTCGATGGGCCGTTGGGTCCGGCGCCGTTGGTCTCGGGACGAGCGGTGCCCCCCGGGGACCTCGCGGCCGGCGTCCCGGCCGATCTCGACGCCCTGTGCGTGGCAACCCTCGGCCCCGGCAACGACGGACCCCGCACCCCGGCAGAGGTGGCGGGGCAACTGTCGCCGTGGGCCATGGCAACCCCGATGACCGACCCGCGGGGGATCGAGCTGACCGCGC
Organism: Kineosporiaceae bacterium; assembly: GCA_016713225.1. NCBI lineage: Bacteria > Bacillati > Actinomycetota > Actinomycetes > Kineosporiales > Kineosporiaceae > Kineosporiaceae bacterium. Next base: position 129,539 of record JADJPO010000001.1, on the reverse strand, counting down.
CCGACCGGCCCCGTGCCACGGCCGGTCCGGCGGAGCCGACCGTCGAACCCTGGTTCGAGGTGGCCGACACGGTGGTCTCGCCGGCCCCGACCCCGACAGCAGCCCCGGCAGCCGCGGCGAGCGTCCCCTCCCCGTCGCCGACCACCCCGGCCGAGGTCACCATCACGCTGCCCGACCGTACGGCGCCCCACAACACGGCACCCCTGGCCACGAGACCCGCTGATCTCGAGGCACCGCAGCGGCACGAGCCCACCGCTCAGGAGCCCTTCCCCGTACGCAACGCCGGTTTGCAGCCGCCGCTCATGCAGGCTCCGGCCTTCCCGGTTCCTGCCGAGCGTCCGACGTCCGGCCGGGTGAGCGCCCTCGACTCCGGGGGGCAGGCCTGGCCGACGCCACCCGCCGCCGGACGCACCACCGTGGCCACTCCCCCGGGTACCGCGATGCCCCGTGGCGGGCTGGTGGACGACATTCTCGGCACCTCGGGCGCGCGCGGCGTCCGGCGACTCGACCCGACCCCGCCGCCGACCCTGGGCCAGCCCGCCGGGCCGAGCTCCTGGGGAGGCGGGCGGGACGACGAGCGCCTGGGTCCGTTCATGCCCCCGGTGCCGATCGATCGGCCGCCGCAGGGACAGACCCGGCTGGTCCTCGGGCTGATCAGTGGCCTCGTCGTGCTGGGGCTGCTGCTGTCGCTGCTGGCCCTGCGCGGGCTGATGAACGCCGATCCGCTCACCCCCAAGTCGAGCGAGGCCCCGCGCACCGCGGCGAGCGCCGGCCCCGCGCCCAGTGGGCCGGTCGTGCCGTCGGTCACCGGGACACCGGTCGAGATCGCCGGGGTCAAGGTCCTCGACCCGATGGGCGACCAGACCGAGAACAACGGGGCGGCTCCCCGGCTGATCGACTCGGACAGCTCGACCGAGTGGCGGTCCGAGCGCTACGACTCGGCCCGCTTCGGAGGACTGAACAAGAGCGGGATCGGGTTCGTGCTCGACCTGGGTGATGTGTCCACGGTCAGCCAGGTCGTGGTGGAGCACCGCGGCACGGGCGGGGTGCTGGAGCTGCGCAGTGCCACCCGGCCGACCGTGGACGGCTCGACCCTGGTCAGCACGGTGCCCATGGAGGGCAGCCAGCTCACCGTGACCTTGCAGCAGCCGGTGTCGACGCGATACCTGGTGTTCTGGTTCACCAGCCTCACCAAGCAGTCCACCGGGGAGTACCGGATGCGTGTCTTCGAGGTGTCCGTCAGGTAGGTTCCGTCCGTGAGCGGTAGCCATGCACCGCAGGCGTCGACCGACGACCGGGAACTGCTGGCTGCCCATCTGCGCGGCGATGCCGAGGCGTTCGGCACCCTGGTCGCCCGGCACCGGGACCGGTTGTGGGCGGTCGCCGTCCGGACCCTGGCGGACCGTGAGGAAGCGGCCGACGCCCTGCAGGACGCGCTGATCTCGGCCTTCCGTGGGGCGGCGACCTATCGCGGCGATGCCGCGGTCACGACCTGGTTGCACCGCATCGTGGTCAACGCCTGCCTCGACCGGATCCGGCGCCGGCAGTCCCGCCCGACGGTCCCGTTGGGCAGCTACGACATCCCGACCACGCTCGACGCGGCCGGCCAGGTCGACGTCCGGCTCGCCGTCCGCGCCGCGCTGGCCGATCTTCCGGCCGAGCAGCGCGAGGCGCTGGTACTGGTGGATCTCGAGGACCTGCCCGTGCTCGAAGCGGCACGGTTGCTCGGCGTTCCCGAGGGCACGATCAAGTCCCGCTGCTCCCGGGGTCGTACCGCGCTGGCCCAGGCCCTGCGCGACGACGTCGGGGGGTCGGGATCGACGCCGCCCCCCGGCGAGCCCGACCGCTCCGTCAGCCGGCCACCGCGTACTGCGGGCGCCGCGGGCGCCGCGGGAGGCATCGCCGAACGTGAGACGTTGTTCGGGAACCCCAGCTCGTCGGCGAACGTCGCATCGGCGGACCCCCGAAGCGGACGCCACGGCCGCCGGGGCCGAGACGGCGTGGATTCTCAGGAGCGGGGTGATCAGGGATGGTGAGTGGCATGGCCGGACGGCACCCGGCGAACGACACGCTGGCCGACCTCGCCGCCGAGGTGCTCCCCGAGCACGACGCCCGCGTGATCGAGGCTCACGTCATCGGCTGCCCTCGCTGCGCCCAGCTGCTCGCCGACGCCGAGGGCATGCGGCAGCTGCTGCGCTCGACCGACCCGGGCCCCATGCCCGAGGAGGTGTGGCAGCGCATCGCCGGTGCCCTCGCCCGGGAGGCAACCCTCGGCTCCTCGACCGGACCGGATCGTCGTGTGCCGTCCACCGAGGCGGCCGCAGCCGGCGCGGGGGCCGACCCCTGGATCACCCAGGAGTGGCCGGTGGACGCCGGGTGGGTGCCACAACCGGCCGCCCACCTGGTGGCCTCGGACGACGCCCCCACCAGCCAGTGGGAGCGGTTCGTCGAGGCCGAGGAGGAGCCGGCCGGTGACGGCTTCCCGGACGGCGTCCGGCTGACCGGGACGTCGGCGGCCTCGGAATCGCTCTCTCGGCTGCGCCCGACCCGGCGACCGTCCTCGGTGCGGACCCGGCGCGACGTGCGGACCGAGGGTGAGGCGCGGGGCGGGGCGCTGATGCGCTTCGCGAAGCCCGCAGCAATCGCAGCCGGGGTACTGGTGCTGGCGGGGGTCGGTGGCATGGCGGTGGTGAAGCAGATGCCCGTGGGCGGCTCCAGTCCCGTCGCGGGCGGTGGATCCCAACCCGCAGCGGGCAGTGACGCCGGTGCCTACGCTTCGGCGATCCTGCGCACCGGCACCAACTACACCGCCGCCGACATGGGCACCCGAGCGCTGGCCCTGGCGGACACCGCGCGCCGGCCGGTGGGTGGCGCCTCGGCGAGTGTCGCCGAGCAAGCCGAAGCCGGCACGGCGGCGCCCCCGTCCGCTGGGGGCCGGGTGGCCGCGACACAACCCCTGCCGGTCGGCAGCGCCAGTGCGCTCTCGGGGTCGACGCCGGGCCTCACCGATCCCGGCCGGCTCGAGGAGTGTCTCGAGGAGCTCAATGCCGGCGGTCACCAACCGATCGCCATCGACCTGGCCCGGTACGACGGACGCGAGGCCGCGATCATCGTGCTCGCGGGCCGGGACGGTGGATACGAGGTGTGGGCCGTCTCCCGCAGTTGTGGTCGGGGCAACGCCGGCCAACTCGGCTATGTCTCGGTGCCCGCTCGGTGACGGCTCCGTGACCGTGTCACACCCTCGGCAGGCCGGTTCGGGAACATCCGGGGCCTACGATCGAGTTGACAGCGCCGAGGGCGTGCTGCGGGGCGGTGTCCGACTCCCCCGTTGCTGAGCACACCTGTCAGACCAAGGGAGATCCGTGAGCGACGACGTCCGTGACGTGATCATCGTGGGCTCGGGCCCGGCCGGGTACACGGCGGCCATCTACTCGGCCCGAGCAGATCTGAAGCCGCTGGTGTTCGAGGGATCAGTGACCGCGGGCGGCGCCCTGATGAACACGACCGAGGTCGAGAACTTCCCCGGGTTCCCCACCGGGATCATGGGTCCCGACCTGATGACCAACCTGCGAGACCAGGCCGAACGGTTCGGGGCCGAGTTGGTGACGAACGACGTGGTGGCGCTGCGGCTGGACGGCGCGATCAAGGAGGTCGACGTCCCCGCCGACTCCGGTGTGGGCGTCGTGACCCACCGGGCTCGGGCCGTCATCCTCGCGACGGGGTCGGCCTATCGCGAACTGGGGTTGCCGAACGAGAAGCGCCTGTCGGGCCACGGCGTCAGCTGGTGTGCCACGTGCGACGGGTTCTTCTTCCGCAACCAGCACATCGTGGTCGTGGGCGGCGGTGACTCGGCGGTCGAGGAGGCCACCTTCCTCACCCGTTTCGCCGACACCGTGACCCTGATCCACCGACGCGACGCGCTGCGGGCCTCGAAGATCATGCAGGCGCGTGCCTTCGCCGATCCCAAACTGTCGTTCCGGTGGAACACCGAGGTGGTCGACGTCCTCGGCACCGACAAGGTGACCGGGTTGCGGGTGCGCGACGTGACCACCGGCGAGGAGCACGATCTCGAGGTGACCGGCGTCTTCGTGGCCATCGGGCACGACCCCCGAGTCGAGTTGATCCAGAACCAGCTCGAGCTGGACGACGCGGGCTACATCGCGGTGCGCGGCCGCACCACGCTGACCTCGCTGCCCGGGGTGTTCGCCTGCGGGGACGTCGTGGACCACACCTACCGCCAGGCGATCACGGCCGCTGGGTCGGGCTGTTCGGCCGCCCTGGACGCCGAGCGTTACCTCGCCGGCCTGGACGACGCGGCGGGCTCGGGCGAGGCGGCCGCACTGGCTGCCGTGTCCTGAACGATCTCGCCACCGATTGATCTCTGCCGCTGCGTCGGACGGACGGCGGCACGCACGACCAGATGAAGCCGAACGCACGGACGACGCCCAGAGGAGAACCCATGTCCGCCAGCCACGCAGTCACCGATGCCACCTTCGATGCGGAGGTGCTGGGTAGCGACAAGCCCGTTGTGGTCGACTTCTGGGCGCCGTGGTGCGGCCCTTGCCGCCAGATCGCCCCGATCTTGGACGAGATCTCCGCGGCGCACAGCGACAAGATCACGGTCGTCAAGGTGAACACCGACGAGAACCACGTGGTCGTGAATCGCTACCAGGTGACGTCGATCCCGACCGTCGCAGTGTTCGCGGGCGGCGAGCTCGTCAAGACCATCATCGGTGCGAAGCCGAAGCCGAAGCTGTTGCAGGAGCTCGAGGCCTGGATCAGCTGACCCTGCCGACCTGGCTCATCGCCCGATCCGAGCCGGAGCACGCTCGGCGGTCTCCGGCCGCCGGGCGTGACCGCCGTGGCCCCTCGAGGGACACGACCTGAGGTGGCGAGCGCCGGTCAGTCGGCGGCCTGCGAGGTCAGGGCCGGCTGCCTCACGGTGCCGAGGATCCGCTCCAGTGCCTGCTCGACGTCCTCGCGCCAGGACAGCGCCGTCTTGAGCTCCAGGCGTAGCCGTGGATAGCGGTGGTGCGGCCGGACGGTCTTGAAGCCCACGGCCAACAGCAGATCTGCCGGCACCAGACAGGAGTGCCCCTTCTCACCGGGCACCGACACACCCGCGGTCGCAGCCAGACCGAACGCCTCGATCGCCCGGACGCCCCGCCGCGTCAGATCCTTGGCCGCAGACTGGATGAGGAAGCGTGCCAGCCCTCCCCCGGTGAACTCGGGTAACACCCGGGCCGTGGTGAGCAGGACGGCGTCCACGCTGACCGGCGAGGTCGGGAACGACATCGATCGCGGAACGAAGGCCGGTGGGGCGTAGAGCACGAACCCAGCAGGTTCATCATCGACGTAGGCGACGCGGCCACACGACCCCCACTCCAGCAAGGTCGACGAGACCCAGACCTCCTTCTCGAAGGCGGTGTCCCCGGCCTCGGCCGCGCGTCGGCCCGCGACGGCATCCAGTTCCCAGATCACACATCGGCGACACGGGTCGGGAAGATCCGAGAGGGTGTCCAGTGTCAGCGCGGCGACGCGTCGTCCCATCAACTGATCCTTAGGGTTCGAGCGCACAGGGTGAGGATTGCGGAGCGATGCCCCTGGCCTCTGTGGGAACGAGGTCGCGTCAGCGAGACGACAAAGGCGATCGCAGCCCCGAGGATCAGACCGATGACGATCCAGCGGGTCAGTCTCATGCGACACCCCCAGGCGGTGGTGGTTGAGCTTCGATGAGCAGGGGCCCATGGTACGCAGTCGGGAGCGCTCCCGATGGAACGAGGACGCCATCCCACCGCGGCTCGTCACGGCTGGATTGTATACGTAGCGCTACGCATTGCTGCGTTCGGTCACCTGAGGACCATCGCTGGCGGCCTGGTTTCACGTGGAACACCGATTCACGTGAAACGCCGGCCGATCCGCCCGCCGGCCTGCGATCCTCAACTCGACGAGTTGACCTCAGTAACGGAACGCAGCACACAGAACTCGTTCCCCTCCGGATCAGCGAGCACAACCCAGCCGGACCCGGGGCCGTGAATCCCCCGATGGTCGGCTACGTCGATGGCGCCGAGGCCACGCAGCCGCTCGACTTCATCGTCACGGGAACCGGTCCTGGGTCGCAGGTCGAGATGGAGTCGATTCTTGCCCGACTTCTCCTCGGGCACCTCGATGAACAGCAGCCGATGATCCGTCTCCGGGTCCAGGATCAGGCACTCCTGGTGACCGGGCAGGTTCGGATCGCCCTCCAGGTCGATGTACCCCAGGACCAGCTTCCACCACGTCGAGAGCTCATACGCGTTGCGGCAGTCCACGACGGTGTGGGCCACGAACGATGTCACCGGCTCAGTCCTCGACGGCACCGGGCGCGGCGAAGACCCCGCGGACCTCTGGGCTCATCAGGCCCAGGATCCGGTTCAGGTCGTCGACACTGGCGAAGTCGATGCTCAAGCGCCCCTTGCGTTGACCCAGGGCGATCGCCACCCGAGTGTCGAGCGCATCCCCGAGCCGAGAGGCCAGGTCGTTCAACTCCGACCGATGACTCCCTGCACGCGGCTTCTTCTTGGCCGGTGCACCCGGCGTCGGGGTGTCGCCCAGAGACACGACCTCTTCGACCGCACGGACCGAGAGCCCTTCAGAGACGATGCGCTGAGCGAGTGCCTCCATCGCAGACATGTCGTCCAGTCCCAGCAATGCCCGGGCGTGGCCTGCGGTCAGCACGCCGGCGGCCACCCGCCGCTGGACCAGTGGTGGCAGTCGAAGCAGACGGATGGTGTTGCTGATCTGCGGCCGCGACCTGCCGATGCGGGTGGCCAGTTCCTCGTGAGTGCACCCGAAGTCATCGAGCAGTTGCTGATAGGCGGCGGCCTCTTCCAGAGGGTTGAGCTGACTGCGGTGGAGGTTCTCCAGCAGGGCATCCCGCAGCAGGTCATCGTCTGCGGTGTCCCGCACGATGGCCGGAACCGTGGCCAGCCCTGCCTGTTGCGTGGCACGCCACCGCCGCTCCCCCATGACGAGTTCGTACAACGCGCCGCTGTCATCCGGCTCACCGACTCGGCGGACGACGATCGGCTGCAGAACGCCGATCTCCTTGATCGAGTGGACGAGCTCGGCCAGCTCCTCCTCGTCGAACACCTGTCGCGGCTGTCGCGGGTTCGGACGGATCGACGTCACCGGGATCTCGGCGAACGTCGCGCCGGGCACCGGGACCAGATCGGTGTCGGAGTCCGGCTCGGTCTCGCCGTCGCCCGCTGGGACCACCGGTTCGAGGTCCGCCGTCACCAGGCTGGGGAGGTCGCCCGCCGGCCGCTCCAGGGTCGCCGTGGCGGTCGCTGCCCCAGCCTCGACCGGCTGCTGCCCGGACTCTGACTTGTCCCGGAAGAACACGTCGTCGACCGGCCGGTCGCCACTGGTCTTGGCCATGGGACCACTGGGGATGAGTGCACCCAGACCTCGGCCAAGACCCCGTCGCTTCTCGCTCACGATTGCTCCTCGCGCGTTGTTGATTCCCACGTGAGTACCTGTTCGGCAAGTTCGCGGGACGCCTCAAGGTAAGAGAGCGCTCCACTGGACGCCGGGTCGTACGTCATGACGGTTTGGCCGTGACTTGGTGCCTCGGAGATGCGGACCGATCGGGGAACGGTCGTCTTGACCACCTGTTCGGGGAAGTGCGTTCGAACCTCGTCAGCGACCTGCGACGAGAGTCTGGTCCGCGCGTCGAACATGGTCAGCATGATGGTGGAGACGTGCAGGGACGGATTCAGCTGACGACGAATCAACTCGATGTGCTTCAGCAACTGCGACAAGCCCTCCAGCGCGTAGTACTCGCACTGGATCGGGATCAGCACCTCGCGTGCGGCGACAAAGGCATTCACGGTCAGCAGACTCAGGCTCGGCGGGCAGTCGATCAGGACGTAGTCGATCTGATCCAGGCCCTGCTGACGCCGGCCCTGGAGGTAGATCTCCAGCGCCTTCTTGAGACGGACCTCCCGGGCGACGAACGACACCAACTCGATCTCGGCACCTGCCAGATCGATGGTTGCCGGCGCCACCCAGAGGTTGGGCAGGTCCGGACACGGCTGCACGACTTCGGCCAGAGGCCGATCCTCCACCACGACGTCGTACAGGCTCGGCACCTCGGCATGGTGATCGATCCCCAAAGCCGTCGAGGCGTTGCCCTGCGGATCGATGTCGAGCACCAGCACGGACAACCCCGCCTGAGCCAAGGCCGCGGCCACGTTCACCGTCGTCGTGGTCTTGCCGACGCCACCCTTCTGGTTGGCGACGGTCAGGATCCGGGTGTGTGGCGGCCGGGGGAACGAGCGCCCGACCAGGGAGATCCGGCGTCTGGCGTCCTCGGCCACCTCGGCGGCGAGCGGCGTGGTGTCGTCCACCGTGGGCAGGCTGGCCACCAACTGCACTCGGTCCGACTCGTTGAACGGCAGTGGAGCTGCCAGCGGGGCACCCGGAGGCTGCCACTCCGGGTCGAGCGCCGTCAGTTCCGTGTCGGCCACAGCCACTGCTGCGGATGCGGATGGAGGCGCCGTCGAAGGGCTCTCCGGCTGCTGCATCGCTGCACTCCCGTCGTCTGGCTCGTGCGTCACCGTCAAAGAATTGTCCCTTGATTCGGCATCGCCCGTGACCAGACCGCCGTGAGTCACGGAGGACTCGCCGACCTCAACCAACTCGCCGAGGTCAGCCGACTCCGTGGGGGCATCTGTCGCACGCGACTCGTCCAGGTCATCCAGCTCGCCCAAGTCATCCAGCTCGCCCAAGTCATCACCTGACGCGACCGGCGTCGGCAAGAGGTCGACCGAGACCCGTCCCTCGTTCTCCGCATCGATCTCGACGACGGGCTTCCCCGACTCCCCGGGGATGGCCGACGAGTCAGTCGTGCACTGATCCGTTCCCCTCGGGTCGACCGAGCCCTCGAGCAGGTGTGGGAGGTCCTGCGACATGGACGATGGCGCCTCGGGGGCGAAGGACAGTGGTGCCGGCACCAGGGGGTGCTCAGCTCGGCCGACGCGGGGCACGTCGTCCCGGGGCATCTCGACCGACGCGACGCTCCAGTCGGCGCTGGGGAGGGATGCGTCAGTGGTCGGCGCCGCGCAGGATTCGATTGGCACGGCCCACGAAGCAGCGCTGGCGTGAACGCGATGCGCACCGAGGTCGCCGGGTGATTCGACGTAGCCCGCAGACGGCATCCGTGGCGAGCCGGGAGATGTAGCCGCCATGGCCCCAGCCGTCACTGTTGCGGTCGACACCGAGTCGCTGGCCGGAACCGCCGCGAAGGCCGGCGTGGCAAAGGGTGGCACGTTCGGCGCCTCGCTCAGCGCACTCGCGTCGTGCCCGTTCCCCGCTGTCTGGTCCGAGTCATCGGGTGCTGGATCATCCACCGGAACACCAAGGTCAGGCCCGTCGTCCAGGTGAGGGGTTGGCGCCTCGACGATCGTTGTTTCACATGAAACGGGCCCGGGGCGAACTGCGAACCGCTCCCCCTGGGGACTTCGAATGGTGTGCGCCCAGGGCTTCATGTCCGAGGACTGCGGAGCCTGGCTCCCCCACTCGGGCGGGAGTTCACGCGCCGGAGGGTGGAAGTTCAGGCCCAGGGCAGGAGTGGGATCGTCGTTCCCGTCACCCCAAGGAGGCACTGGTGACGCCGCTTCAGGGACCGTTGTTTCACGTGAATCCGTCACGCTGACGACCCGATAGGCGCCCACCCCCGGGGACAGGGAGACCTGGGAAACCTGAAGGGTGTCCCGGCGCTGAGCCATCGCGGTCGCGGCGTCCACGTTCACGGTCCCGGGCGATCCTGCGTATACCTCGGCGTCGTCCTCCCACGTCAAGACCGGAACGGCGTCCGGCTCCACAGCCATCGAGACGAACTCATCCAGTGACCCTTGGGGGGTTGATCTGGCACGAGAGACGGTCGCGACGAGGTCCGTCGGCGTCCCTGCACCCTCGACATCAGCACCCTCGAGATCGGCGATGGCCACCACACCCTCGTCCACCTCGACGCCGACGTCCTCGTTCGTCACCGGCATCCCTCGAGGCGGCTCCTCCCCCACAGCCGTCGGGACGTCAACGGAGCTGGAGCTCGCAGTGGCGGCCGGCTCCACCGGCTCCACGGCCACCACAGACTCCACGGCCTCCACGGCTTCCACTTCGAGATGAGCGTCGGTCTGCTCTGGGCGCGGGCCGGCGTCGCTGAGCCCGGCGCCACTCTGCACGGCAGCACCAGCCGACCCCGCGGCGCCAGCGAGGACGTTCTCGTCGAGTTCGCCCTCGTCATCAACGAGTGGACGCTCGACGCTCGGCCAGCCCAAGCCCTGTTGCCTCGAGCGCGCCGAGAACTTCGGCCAGCCGATTCCCACACCCATCACTCCAACTCCCCATCCCCGCGCATCGTCCATCCTGACAACCTCGCCTGTGCTACGCCGATGGCCACGCCGATGCGCTCCTGTATCCGGATCGATTCCATCCGAGCAGAGCGTCTCGGGTCATCCGAATACATGACCTCAAGGCCGTCCTACGCTGCCGTGAACTACGGCGGAGCACCTCGCCTCGAGTCGCGCTCGGCACGCCCGACGACGACGGTCGAGCGACGCCGCCCCGCGGCACCCCTTCGCCGCCCACCACCGGGGCCCCGGCAGGGCACCCCCTGCTCGCCAGTCCGGATGGGTGAGGCCCGTCGTACTCCCCCTGCTCGGCGACAGGGCTTCCACCGAACTCGAGCAAGCTCGACGCCAGCTTGCCCATGATCGACCACCGCACGCCGGCTCCGCCCCCTGAACCCTGATGTCTCCACCCTGCTCTGCGTCAGCCGCTTCCCGTTGCACCACGCGACGGGTCCGGCAACGCCTCGACGGGCAGGCGCCTACGTCGGCACGCTACCCGTCGTGCGCCTCTCCCGCTTCTTCGCCCCCAGGTGCCTGTGGACAACCATGGTCGGCGTTTCGCCTGTGCACGGAACGTTCTCCGCGGTGCGTCCACAGAACACTCGAGGATATCCACACCCTGGAGAGACTCGAGGTGACGAGCGGATTCGGTGTCGAGTTGCTGGGACTGACGACCGTCATGACCCTCGACCGATCGACTGGTGCCGCTTCTCCTGGCCTCTCGGCCGGGGCACCTCGACGGTTCCGACGGACGGAACTCGACCGTCCCACGGGGCTCCATCGTCGACTCGAACCACGCCATCTCGACGCGGCCTCCACGTGTTCGTGCCTCCAGGCTCTCGAGTGGCGGCCCCACGGTGCGGCCTCTGGAGACCGTTGGCCAGTGGCGTCCGCTTGCCCGCATCGGCCGGCACCGGCCCCGGCCGACGCTCGCGGAACACCGTCGCACCACAAGTGCCTCAGGCGACAGGCGGGCCCGTTCCACGTGAAACGAGCTCTCTCTCCAAGGAGCGGCCCGAGGGTGAACGGCCGCGATCGCTGACGCGGCCATGGCGGCCCTCGGTCGCCGTCCTCGCGGCGGTGGACCATGCTGAGTTGTCACGCGATCCTCGGCACTCGGCCGTCACGTCGCATGCTGCCAGGGCTCCGCGCTGATCCACCAGCGGTCCGCCCGCAGACGACGCCATCCCGGTATCGAGCCGTCCACCTTCGCGAGTGGTCCGACGTCGCCGGGCTCACGTTGTTCCGGCGGCACGGAGCTGTCGCGTCCGATGTGGAAGTCAGCAGCGAGTGGAACCTCGATGAGTTGCTCGACTGGGCGGTCGACCGCGAGGTGGTCAGTCGGGCTGATGCCCGGCTGCTCGCCGATGTCTACGCGGTGAAGCCGGAGGCTCGTGGATCGTGCCGGGACGTGAGTGAGGCCTACGTGTCGCACGCGGCGAGCAGCGGGGTGAGCCAGGCCGCCCTGCGACAGCGGGCACATCGGGCCAAGCGTCGGCTCACCCTGGCCGTGCGGACGACGCTTGCCGCCGGCACGCCACCTCCCTCGCCAGTGCGCAGAACGTCAACGCCGAAGCCCGCGTGGATGGACCTGCATCGCTCGATGCGTCCCCGCGGCAACACCCCATTCCCCCTGGATGAGACAGTCCACTGGGTGGTGAGCACCTGAACCTCGCTGATGTCTCGCCGACCCAGGTCCCCGGCCGGACTCACCCCGACCTGCAAGGATCGACCACGAGGCGACCACGATGACCACGATGACCACGATGACCACGACCATGATGAACCGCAATCAGCTCGAAGCCTGGCTGCTGGAGTCCGACGCCCCCTCCGTCCGCGCCGCAACGCTGCAGCGCCTGCTCGGCCGAGAACCCGACGACCCCGAGGTGATCGAGGCTCGCGCGTGCGCGATGCGTACTGACCCGGTCGCGGCGATCCTGGCCGCGCAGCATCCCGACGGCTGGTGGAGCAAGCCTGGCCCCGGATACAGCCCGAAGTACCGCGGCACCGTATGGCAGGTGATCTTCCTCGACCAGCTCGGCGCCGATCCGGCCGACGAACGGATCCGCCGCGCCTGCGACTACCTGTTGCGCCATACCTCGTCGCCCTCCGGAGGTTTCGGCATCTCCAGTTCCGGCCTCGACAAGGCACCGCTGGCGAGTTCGGTCGCTCACTGCCTCAACGGGAACCTGTTGCGCGCCGTCCTCGGGTTCGGCTTTGGCGACGATCCTCGCGTGCTGGCCGCTGCTGAATGGGCCGCGTCCACCATCCTCGGGGACGGCGAGACCCGCTTCTATGCCAGCGGGACGTGCGGGCCGCTGTTCGCCTGTGGCTCCAACGACAAGCAGTCCTGCGCGTGGGGAGCGGTCAAGGAGCTGCGCGGGTTGTCGCGGATCCCGCCTGCTTCCCGGTCGCCGCGAGTCCGCCGAGCTGTCGACGACGGCGTGGCGTTTCTGCTCTCGCATGACCCGGCGATCGCCGATTACCCAATGGGTTGGGGCAACACCAAGCCGAGTGGCTCCTGGTTCCGGCTCGGGTTCCCGTCGGGCTACGTCGCCGACGTGCTGCAGGTGCTCGAGGTATTGACCGAACTCGGCCACGGCGACGACGAACGCCTCGACCATGCTCGAGCGTGGCTGCTCGACCAGCGCGACCCGGACGGCCGCTGGCGCAACCGCTATGCCTACAACGGCAAGACCGAGGTCGACATCGAGCAGCAGGGCAAGCCGTCGAAATGGGTCACCCTGCGCTCCCTCTCTGTGCTGTCCTTCGGCGACCAAGCAGTGGCCTGATGGGTGGGTCGCTCGGCGGAGAAGGTGGGCGACAACGTGGGCACGTCCGGTCAGTGCACTCTGACGGTCACTGGGTGGTGAGCACCTGAAGTTCGCCGATGTTCCGCGTGGTGGTGGCGCTGAGGTCCAGAGGGATGACGCCAGCCTCGCCGCCGCCGGTCCAAGCCACCTCCCAGTGTGAGGTGGCGGTGATCGGGCTCGGCGATGGACCAGATCTGCTACCCCACCCGTGAGGGAGTCGGCCATCGTCGCCACGATGTCGAGTCGCGAACTACGGCAGTCAAGGCGCGCTGACCCGGCTGATGCGATCGGCGGATCGGCAGGGCACCGTGAGAAGTCACCGGACACCGCTCTGGCCGGCGCGCCTCTCGGCTCGAGGCGCTGGCCGGCCCGGCGGCGCGCCAGGTCCTCCCCCGCAACGTTGCTGCGGACCCCTGTCACGCGGCTCCTCCCAGCCCCGAGAATCGTCCAGTCTTGCGAACGACCCGCACGCCCGACCACCTGGGTCTGCAGGTGCCCACGCCAGTTGCCCCACAACCAGCCTTGGTCCGTGTGCAGTCCCCCCGGAGCTTCTCGGCGGCCCAGGCAGATGACGTTGGCGCCCCGTGGAGTCGGTTGCCAGATGACTCGAGGACCCCAGCCCTGGTGGGCTGCCGACGTCGAGGCATGCCCGCTCAGGCACGCCGTGCAACCATAGAGGGCGAAACCCCTTGACCCACATCGACACCCACGACTGGACCTGGCTGAGGCCAGCTCCGCGTGGATGGGTGCACCGAACGCCGGCTGTCCTTCCGGTCAAGGCACAGCATCGAGGCGTGACCCTGCCGGGTCCTCCACGAAACAAGCGCCGCGTGCCTCGCCGGACCTGGCTCACCAGAAGGTGTTGACGCTGATCCAGCTGCTGCTCTGGCAAGGGGGCTGGCCGAAGCGATGTGGGTGTGCGGCGCCGCAAGCAGCACCCGCGGCAACAGGCGCATCTCAGGACGGCAGACACTGGCTCGACACCTCACCGCAGGCGGGCACCAGCCTCGACCTCGGCGCGGCGCACCCACTGGCGTAGCGTCTCGGCCGGCCACGATCCCGCTTGGCCGCGATCGACCGGATTGCCTCGAAACTCACTCGGATACTCCCGAGCTGTCCCAGCACCAGCCCGACCGCACGCTGGCGGGACACTCCGGAGTACTCCGACACGCGTCCACGCCGCCACGACCTGCACCTCGAACTGGACATCGCAGCACCCTCGCCGAGATGCCTCGGCAGATGATCCGGCCACGGCCGGTATCACCTGGGCGCTGTCGATTGTCGGCCTGGTGATCGTCATCCGGATCCTGCTGATCCCGTCGCTCTTCCAGCAGATCAAGGCATCTCGCGGTGTGCAGCGCCAGGCCGGCTACCTCCCCCGTCCGGGCATCCAGTGCTGCGGCGAGGCCGCCTCACCACCGAACGCCGCAACCAACCGGGCTCACGACCGCCGGCTGGACGGGCTCATCCGGCCCTCGAGGACACCAGCCTGTCCAGGTCCTCGGGCCGACGATCGCCGCGGGTATCGATGAGCATCTCCATGACGTGCGGGCGCCGGATCGACGACCGACCCGACACGTTCGTCGCCGCGGACGCCCTCACCACGAGGGGCGCAAGCGAGGGCGCCAGGTCCGCACTGTCGCGGTCCTCGCCTCCGGCGTGAGACGCCGAGCATCACGGGCCGGGATCCAGGTCGCCACCGGGAGACCACCCTCGCCACCTGATCGGCCTTTCGTCCGCGACCGATTCTCCTGGGGTTCGACACCACGGGCCCGGCGCCCTGGTGACCCGGGACAGCCAACCGGCACGTTCGAGGTCATCGCGGTGACACTGCCCAACACGTCGCGGCAGCGCTGCCACCTACTGCGCCGCCGACTCGATGGCCGCCGACCCCCAGGGCGGTGTCGCCGTTGACCTTGGCGAACTCGGTCGCCGCCTGCTCGCACAACGAGAGCCACGCCGCACGGCTTCCACGATCAGCTCGACGCCGAGGCCGTCCACACCCAGAACCACAGCACCCGGAACCGCGGCGGCTGTGGTCGGCCCCGCGGTACACGACCCCTGCGACACCGCCGAGCCAACGACCTGGGGTGTCCTGGAGATCTGGCGTTCACGCTCCGCTCGGAAGCCTCGGCACATGATCCGGTCGGATGATCCACAGGTTCAACCGCGACGTCCGCCACCCCAACGTCATCGGGCTGTCTCGACCGCGAGTGGCTCATCCGCGTCCCGTCCCGTGCTCGCCGAGCGCGACGACGAATGGATACAGGCCAGCGCTGCCGCCGACGTCCACGTCCCACCCGGGATCGACGTCCACTCCACGCCGCGGACGTGACCGCTGGCCGCATCGATCTGGCCGCATCGATCGATCTGGCCGCATGCCCACTCGTTTCGAGTCACCACGTGTTCCACGTGAAACGGCGCCCACGAAATTGCGTAAGGAGAGGCGGGCAGCTCGGGTCGTGGGTCCGGCACAGACCGAGGAGTACGGACCGACACTCAGTCGGGTGCTGGCCCAGTCGAACCGTCCACCGATCAGCGGCACGACGCCATCCCGATTCCACAGTCACTCCCAACCCGCCGGACGTCGGGCAGCCATGCTCTGTCGCGGCCGCACGCCCAGGGGGCTCCAGCCGAGGTTTGGGGGATTCGAGCCATGAGGTCCGAGCGCGAACGTCCCAAGTTGCGAAGTCCAGGCTTGCGGAGTCCAGATCGCCGAAGTCCAGGTTCCAGAAGTCCAGAGCTGAGGACCTCCCGACTGACTGCGTGCGAGCCTGGCACCCAACGCCGTGGCTACTCCCAGCAGAAGCCATGGGTTCCTCGTGCACCTCCCACCACGTGCGGCGCGCAGAGTTCCCTACCCACAGCCGCACCGCGCGCGAGGTCGCCGCGGCCACGTCACCGCCTCGAGGCGAACGCCTCGGCTGGCGGCCACAGCCGCTTGCCGGCTCGAAGACCACCCTGCTGCCAGCGCCGTGCTCCCTGACTCCGGCCGTAGCCCAGCGCGTTTCACGTGGAACGAGTCGGCCTGGCTGGGGGACAAGTTCATTCGCTCGGAGGCCCGGGCCCGCGGGTCATCAGCGGGACGGCTATCTCCCGGAACAGAGCGGCGGTCCTGTGTCAGGGTGCCTGCTCATCGATCGCACAGGGGCACCGAGGAACAGTCTGGTCGTCGTCGCCTATCAGGCTCACTCAGGCGTTGAGGTGGTCGGTGGCCCGGGTGACGAGTCGACGGACGGCCAACCGCTGAAGTGGCGCGTGCCAGGTCCAGCGATGAGGCACCTGCCAGGTGACCTACGTGCAGTAGCCACCGACGACCACCCAGCTCGAGCCGGTCGCGTCCATGGGATGCTCGCTCGAGCCATGAGGCTCTGGTCAGTGGGAGTGTCGGAGCGAGTCATGTTTCACGTGGAACTGAGCCCACCCATCCTGCGCCGTCACCAGGCTGTCGATGCGCCCCACCCGAGGCACCGCCGTATCAGCGGCGACGTCGCTCACCCCTGCGGCGACGCCGTCCGCCACGGCCCACCGGATCTCCCGCCTCGATCTCCACCACCGTGGTCGGGACGTCGAGCACGTTCGCCCCACAGGTTCGAACCTGCCAGCGACGCGCACTGAGCCTGCGAAGAGCCGGCTCCGCCGTGGACAACTCCTCCGCGACGGCTTGACCCTTCAGCGCGAGGAGCACTCCCCCCGGACGAGCCAACGGGAGGCACCAGACAACGAGTCGGTCCAATGCGGCAACGGCCCGCGCCGTCACCACATCGGCGTCCCGCACCTCATCCGATGCCTCCTCAGCACGACCACGGCAGACCGTCACCGACGACAGTCCGAGTTCCGTGACAGCCTCGCTCAGCCAGTTGACTCGCCGCTGCAGCGGTTCGAGGAGCGACACTCGCAGGTCAGGTCGTGCGATCGCCAGGGCGATTCCCGGAAGGCCGGCACCCGAACCGACGTCCACCACCCGACTGCCCTCCGGAATCACCTCCGCCACGGCGGCGCAATTCAACAGGTGGCGATCCCACAGTCTGGGGACCTCGCGCGGCCCGATCAGACCCCGCTCGACAGCAGAGCCCCCCAGGAGATCTGCATATCGCACAGCCAGTTCGAGGCGATCACCGAAGAGTTGCGAGGCGGCAGCCCGGACAGCATTCACTGCGTGGATGCCGGGTGCTTCCTCGTCCGGGCCCACACCTGTCCCACTCCCGTCCATGGGATGGTTCTCTCCAGCGGCTCTCAGCTGGATCAGGCTCCAGCCGGGTGAATCACTACTCGCCGCCCCGGGTCCTCGCCCTCGGACTCGCTCACCAGGCCGGCGTCGGCCACCACGTCGTGGACGACCTTTCGCTCGAAGGCCGTCATCGGCTCGAGCCGCATGGCCTCCCCCGTGCGCTTGACGTCCTGGCATGCGCGGGCCGCAAGGTCCTCGAGCTTGCGCCGACGTGCCGCACGGAACCCCGCGATGTCGAGCATCATGCGGCTGCGCTCACCGGTGCGCGCCTGCACCGCCAGACGCGAGAGCTCTTGCAGCGCTTCGAGCACCTCTCCGCGGGAACCGACCAGGCGACGGAGCTCACGATCCGTGCCGTCCTCCCCCACGATTGCCACCGAGGCCCGTCCGTTCTCCACGTCGATGTCGATGTCACCATCGAGATCAGCAATGTCGAGCAGCTCCTCGAGGTAGTCGGCCGCGACCTCGCCCTCCTCCTCCAAGCGCCGGATGGACACCTTCGATCGTCCCGACCCAGCAGTGGACGACTCACCGGCCGGCTCCTCCTCACCCTCAGGAGTCACCTCATCACCTTCTGTGGTTTCTGGGGTTGAGTCGCTGGGCTCCGCCTGGGCCGCGTCGGTCTGCTCCTCGTGCTCGGGAGCATCCCCCGGGGCGATCGCCTCTGTTGCTGTCGTCTCGCTCACGATGTTCCTTCCATCAGGATGGCCTCGGCCATCTGGATTCGTCAGGGTGCCCCGGCCACATCGGGGCGACGCCCACCGGATCGCCCGAGCTGGGCGTGCGCGGCGAGCGTGATGCAGACGATCAGCCGCCGCCCACGGCATCGGCGTCCGGCCGCTTCCGGCCCTGACCGGACGGGCGACCTGTGGGGCGCTGCGGTGAAGACCGCTTGCTGCGCGGCTGACGCTTCGGCTGCTGACGTTGCGGCTGGCGATCTTCCTCGGCATCCGAGCCCTCGGCCGAACCCGGCTCCGACACGGTGGAGTCCTTGGTGCCCGGCGCACCCAGAGGCGCCTTACCGGCCTTCTGGCGACGCTCGTTCAAGGCCTTCTCGGCCAACGAGCCAGGGGCGGGCATCCGGCGGATCGTGTAGAACTGCTGCCCCATCGACCACAAGTTCGTCGTCAACCAGTAGAGCAGGACCCCGATCGGGAAGTTGATGCCCGATACCGCGAAGACCAGCGGCAGCACGTAGAGCATGATCTTCTGCTGCTGTGCGAACTGCCCTTCGAGCGCCGACGCGGGCATGTTCTTCATCATGAGCTGACGCTGGGTGGTGAAGGTGGTCAGCGACATCAAGATGATCAGGACGACGGTGAGGATCTGGGTCGAGATCGTGTCGGCCTTCAGGAACGTGTCCGACAACGGCGCTCCGAAGAGCGTGGCGGCATCCGCCTGGCGCACCAGCTCGGCGTCCAGCGGCCCCACGGTGCGCTCGTTGGGGATGCCGTTGAGCACCCGGAACAGCGCGAAGAAGATCGGTGACTGCAGCAGGATCGGCATGCATGACGACAGCGGGTTCGTGCCGTGGTGCTTGTAGAGCGCCATCATCTCGCGCGTCATGGCCTCCTTCGAGGCCTGATCGCTCTTGCCCTTGTACTTCGCCTGGATCTTCTTCATCTCCGGCTGCAGCAGCTGCAAACCGCGGGATGCCTTGATCTGCTTGAAGAACAACGGGATCAGCAGGATCCGGATGACGATCACCAGGCCGACAATCGACAGCGCCCAGGTGATACCGGCCGTGGCCGGCAGGCCGATGATGGTCAGGCCCTTGTGCCAGGCGACCATGATCCAGGCCACGACATATTCGAGTGGCGTCAGGATGGCGTCGATCAGTCCCATGGGGCTCCTTGCCGATCAGGCGGCACGCCGTGCAGGCGGCGTGGGGTCGTGGGGGTGGGCGCACGTCGCGGTCCCGGCGGACCCCTCGGTGGCCTCGGGAAGCCCGGCGTCGGTCAACCCAGGGCGCAACGGCCAGGGTGCCGTCCACGCGATCCGGCGAGACCGCGCGACCGGCACATCATCGATCCCGCCGTCGCTCCACGGATTGCAGCGAGCGATCCGCCAGAGAGTCAGCGCCGTGCCTCGGACGGCGCCGTGCGCCCGGACGGCGTCCAGGCCGTAGGCAGAACACGACGGGTAGTACTTACAGGTCGGTCCGTACAAGGGTGAGAGGACGGCGCGCCACAGGCGGATGAAGCCGATGAGAACGTTGCGCGGCACGTTCCACGTGAATCGTGCGACCCACAGCAACCGCCCGCTCATGGGGTGGCCTCGGTCGAGGGGGTCATCAGGGGCGACGTGCGAGACCCGGTGGCACGGCCGATGCGCCGCGTCACGGCGTCCAGCGCACCGGCGAGGTCGTGAGCCAGCTCATCGGAGGTCGCCGAGGCAGCGGCCGGCAGTGCCCGCACCACCACCAGGCAGCCGTCATCCAACCGACCCAGTCGTGCCTCCACCTGGGCCCGCAACCGCCGCTTCACGCGATTCCGAACGACAGCACCTCCGACCGCCCGAGACACGATGAAACCGACGTGCGCCGGGATGAGCGGCTTCGAGGCAGCCGTGAGCCCGCCGTCACCAGGCTGTGGACAGCACATGTGGACGACGAGGGTGCGTCGACCCGCCCGATGACCGGACCGCATGGCGCCCGAGAACTCCGACGGTCGACGCATGCGATGGCCGGCGGGTAGCACGACGAGGTGCCTGTCGTGCTTCAGGCGGAGAGCTCGGCGCGGCCCTTGCGGCGACGGGCAGCGAGGATGGCGCGGCCGGCGCGGGTGCGCATGCGCAGCCGGAAGCCGTGGGTCTTGGCCCGGCGCCGATTGTTCGGCTGGAAGGTCCGCTTGCTCACAGGAGTAACTCCACGCTCGTACGACCGCCAAGATGCGGATGCTGTAAATCGCCGCCGGATGAGCGACTGACGCCAAGGAGGAGCACCTGTCCGGGACCGTTGTCCAAGACCGTTGTCCTCGAGCTTCCCCACGGTACGGTGCCCGACGCAGCAGGGTCAATTCGGGGCGATCGCGCTGCGAGCAGCCCGGACACGACCGGGCACGTACTCGGCACCGACCACTCGATCCAGACTCGACTCTGACTCGACCTCGGCGGCGTCCGATGGTCTGGCAAGCGTTTCCAGTCGATGACACCCAGAGCCAGCTACGATCACCCACGGTAGCCGATAACAACTGAGAGTATGATTCGCGTCCGGCCACCGGGAGGATGGCCAACAGGCTATGGTCCTGTGGTGCTGGCCGAGGGAAGTCCCCGACACGCCGTTGGAGTTCGAAAAAGAACAGACAACGGAGCGACTGGGTGCGACCCCCTGAGGACTCGGACGTAGGCTCCGATTCCCCGGCGGCCCGCCGGAGGACGCAACCTGGGGGAGTCGCTCCGCCCGCTTGGCAACGGACGGCCAACTCTCGTGCACAGGCTGTGGACAACTGTGTGGACTGCTGTGGCCGTCCCCGAGCCAGGAGGGTGCCAGCGTGACGAGCGGAGCCGATTTCCCGTCCGTATGGCGTCGCGCCTTGGCCACCCTCGACTCCCTCGGCGTCAGCTCCCAGCAGCGCGCCTTCGTCCGGCTCACCCGCCCGGTCGGTCTCTTGGACGGCACCGCGCTGCTCGCGGCACCCAATGAGCTCACCAAGGAAGTGCTCGAGCATCGGATGCGCGACGCCATCACCGGCGCTCTGGCCACCGAACTGGGGCATCCGGTCCGTCTCGCGGTGACGGTCGACAGCTCGCTGTCCGAACAGGCCGGCGATGACGAGGACGACGAGCGCTCGGTGCACCACGCCGAGGTCATCGACGTCAGGGACGCCGGCGCACGCACCGCCCCGACGACCGACTCCCGCAGCGTCGAGAACGGCCGCTCCGACGTGCCGGACGTCGTCCCCACCTACGACGGCACCCGGCCCGATCTGCTGCGCACCAGCACCGGACGCAGCGCGGCACGCGTCCTCCCGGGCGAGCCGAGCCGGCTCAACCCGAAGTACACCTTCGAGAACTTCGTGCCCGGCGCGAGCAACCGGTTCGCCCATGCGGCGGCGGTCGCCGTGGCCGAGGCACCGGCCAAGGCCTACAACCCGTTGTTCGTCTACGGCGAGTCCGGTCTGGGCAAGACCCACCTGTTGCACGCCATCGGGCACTACGCCACAAACCTCTACCCCGGCGTCCGGGTGCGGTACGTGAACTCGGAGGAGTTCACCAACGACTTCATCAACAGCATCCGCGACGACAAGGCGAGTTCGTTCCAGCGCCGCTACCGCGACGTCGACGTGCTGCTGATCGACGACATCCAGTTCCTGCAGGGCAAGGTGCAGACGCAGGAGGAGTTCTTCCACACGTTCAACACCTTGCACAACGCGAACAAGCAGGTCGTGATCACCTCGGACCTGCCGCCCAAGCAGTTGGCCGGTTTCGAGGAGCGGATGCGGTCCCGGTTCGAGTGGGGCCTGATCACCGACGTGCAGCCCCCGGAGCCCGAAACCCGGATAGCCATCCTGCGCAAGAAGGCGATCGGCGAGCGCCTCGAGGTGCGTGACGACGTCCTGGAGTACATCGCGAGCAAGATCTCGACGAACATCCGCGAGCTCGAGGGCGCCCTGATCCGCGTGACGGCGTTCGCCAGCCTCAACCGGCAGCAGGTCGACCTGGCACTGGCCGAGATCGTCCTGAAGGACCTGATCCCCGCGGACGACACCCCCGTGATCACCGCAGCGACGATCATGGCCCAGACGGCCGCCTACTTCGAGCTGACCATCGAGGACCTCTGCGGCTCCTCACGCTCGCGCGTGCTCGTCAATGCCCGCCAGATTGCGATGTACCTGTGCCGGGAACTCACCGACCTGTCGCTGCCCAAGATCGGTCAGCACTTCGGTGGGCGCGACCACACCACGGTGATCCACGCCGACCGCAAGATCCGTCATCTGATGGCTGAGCGGCGCAAGACCTACACCGAGGTCACCGAGCTCACCAACCGGATCCGGCAGTCCTCGCGCTCCTGACAACCCTGGGTAACAGCTCAACCCGAGTTGTCCACAGGTCGCCGCTCGGTGTCCCGGCGGTCGACGACACTGATTCCTGTCCTTTCGACGTCATGCAGCCGGGCGCTGCCGTCGCAACCTGGATGCACTGTGTGGTCCCTCACGCCCGAACGGGGTGGCGCAACGCCCTGATACATGGCTTTTCGCCGCACTCGAGCACATATGGTCACCGTTCATAACACCATGTGTCCGGAAGGACCGAGACATCGTTTCATGCACAGTTTGGGGACAACCCTGTGGATAGTTTGCGGTCGACCGATAACTGTCCGTACATCGCACCCGTCCCGATCCGGCGTGCGGACCCTCCGCGCACCCGGTGGACAGACTGTGGACGCCGCGGGGACGACCAGGGTTCGGGTGTGGGCCCGCGTCCGAACGGTGTGCACACCCCGACGGCCCGTTGGGCAGGAGATGGAGTTCTCGAGCCGCAATCCACCGCCGAGACGTGGCCATCCACCGTCGGTCGACACCCTCATCTTCCGTCTGACCTGCGCCGATACCGGGTTACCCACAGGGCCCACACCCCCTATGACAAACCCGAGAGAGAGATGACTTGATGAATCGCCCGCCCACATGGACCGCTCCGTGATCCCGTGAGACCCCGTTCGAGATCCCGTGCCGGATCCGTGCGAGATCCGGTGCGCCCCCGGACGGTCACACCTACTCCGAGGACAACCGCCCTCCCCCGGATGTCCTGTCCTTCCGGCTCGGCTTCACCTGGTCGAGCCGACTCGCGTACTGTCGTGCCGAGCCGGCCTCCGGACCGCTGCAGCAGCATCAGCCCCCGGCCCACTTCCCCGAGGCACCGGCACGTCGAGCAGTCATCCGTGCGGACGACGTCATCCCCTGGCACCGGCCATCCGGCGCCGGATCAGGGATCGGCCCGTCGCAGCGGCGCAGAAAGGCGGAGGTCGTGAAGTTCCGGGTCGAGCGTGATGTCCTGGCCGAGGCAGTCACCTGGGTGGCCCGTGCGCTGCCGACCAACCCGCCCGTGCCGGTGCTGGCCGGTCTGCTGCTCGAGGCGTCCGCTGATGGCGTGCTGAGGCTGAGCAGCTTCGACTACGAGGTCTCGGCTCGCATCGAGGTCGCTGCGGACGTGGCCGATCCCGGCACCGTGCTGGTCTCGGGCCGACTGCTCGCCGACATCTCGCGCTCGCTGCCGAACTGGCCGGTGGACGTCGCCACCGACGGTTCCCGGGTCGAGCTCACCTGCGGCGCCAGCCGGTTCACCTTGCTGACCATGCCGGTCGACGACTACCCGAGCCTGCCCACCATGCCGGAGGCCGCCGGCGTGGTCGGCGGCCACGACCTCACCCAGGCCGTCGCCCAGGTCACAGTCGCCGCCAGCCGCGATGACACCCGCCCGGTGCTGACCGGCATCCAGGCCGTCATCGACGGCGAGAAGCTCACCCTGATGGCGACCGACCGCTACCGCCTGGCCGTGCGCACCCTGCCCTGGCGCCCGGCCACCCCCGGTGTCCAGGCGACGGCGTTGGTGCGCGCCCGCACGCTGTCCGAGGTCTCCAAGGCGCTCGGTGCCATCGGCGACGTCACCCTCGCCCTGCCCGCGGACGGCGCCGGCGAGCTGATCGGTTTCGAGGCCGGCGGACGCCGCACCACCTCGCTGCTCATGGACGGCGAGTACCCCCAGGTGCTCGGCCTGTTCCCCAGCGAGCACCTCGGCTCGGCCGAGGTCTCCACCTCCGCCTTGGCCGAGGCCGCCCGACGGGTCTCGCTGGTCGCGGGCCGCCACGCCGCCGTCCGGCTGCGGTTCGGGGACGGCGCCATCGTGCTCGAGGCGGGTCAGGGCGAGGACGCCCAGGCCTCCGAGGCCGTCGAGGCCGAGCTGTCCGGCGATGAGGTCGTGCTCGCGTTCAACCCGCAGTACCTGCTCGAGGGCCTGTCCGGCGTGGTCGGGGACGCCACCCGGTTGACGTTCACCCAGCCCACCAAACCGGTGGTCATCTCGGCCGCCGGTGAGCACGACGTGAGCTTCCGCTATCTCGTGCTGCCGGTCCGGCTGAACAGCTGAGGCGCGGCGAGCACCCTCGAGCCACCCCGACCCGGCACCATCGGCAGCACACGATTCCACTCGAGCCGCGACGCGTCGTCCGGGTCGGAACTCACAGCGAAGTTGACAGCAGAAGTCGATGAAGAGGGGCTCCAGCGTGCACATCGGTCTGGTCGGTCTGGGCAAGATGGGTGGCAACATGCGCACCCGGCTGCGTCGCGCGGGACTCGAGGTCACCGGCTTTGATTTCAACCCCGAGGTGCGGGACGTCGACTCGATCGAGGCCCTGGTCGCCGCGCTGCCGGCGCCCCGGATCGTGTGGATCATGGTCCCGCACGGCACGCCCACCACCGACACCGTGGCCGCACTGAAGCAGCACCTCGCCGAGGGCGATCTGGTCATCGAGGGCGGCAACTCCCGCTTCACCGACGACACGGTCAACGCGGCCTCGCTGGCCGAGCGCGGCATCGGCTACCTCGACTGTGGAGTCTCCGGCGGGGTCTGGGGACTGGACAACGGCTACGGCCTGATGGTCGGTGGGGACGCCACGCTGGTCGAGCGGGCGATGCCGGTCTTCGACGCGCTGCGCCCCGAGGGCCCGCGCGAGGAGGGTTTCGTGCACGCCGGGGCGGTCGGCGCCGGCCACTACGCGAAGATGGTGCACAACGGCATCGAGTACGGCCTGATGCAGGCCTACGCCGAGGGCTATGAACTGTTGGCCGCCAAGGACATCGTCACCGACGTGCACGGCTGCTTCCAGGCCTGGACCCGCGGCACCGTGGTGCGATCGTGGCTGCTCGACCTGCTGGTCAAGGCCCTCGAGACCGACCCGAACCTGGACGACATCAAGGGCTATGTGAACGACTCCGGCGAGGGCCGCTGGACGGTCGAGGAGGCCATCGCCAACTCGGTGCCGATGCCGGTGATCTCGGCGGCGCTGTTCGCCCGGTTCGCCTCGCGCCAGGAGGACTCCCCCGCGATGAAGGCGGTCGCCGCGCTGCGCAACCAGTTCGGTGGCCACGCGGTGACCACCGCCGGTCCGACGTCCGGCGCGGGCGCCGTCCAGAAGACCGAGTAGGACGACGGACGCGGCCGACGGCGCCGCACAGCCCGGCCGAGCGCGAGAGGATGGCGGGGTGCACGTCACCCACCTCTCGCTGAGCGACTTCCGGTCGTACGCGACGGTCGAGCTGCCGTTGGACGGCGGCGTCAGTGCACTGATCGGTCCGAACGGGCAGGGTAAGACCAACCTGGTCGAGGCGATCGGCTACGTGGCGGCGCTGTCGAGCCACCGGGTGCCCAACGATGCGCCACTGGTGCGGATCGGGGCCGGCCGGGCGGTGGTGCGGACGGCGATCGCCCGCGCGGGGCGCGACACCCTGGTCGAGCTCGAGATCGTGCCCGGGTCGGCCAACCGGGCCCGGATCAACCGGGCGCCGGTGCCGCGGCCGCGGGAGGTGCTCGGCATGTTGCGCACGGTGCTGTTCGCTCCCGAGGACCTCAGCCTGGTCAAGGGCGACCCCGACGGTCGGCGCCGGTTCATGGACGACCTGCTGGTGGCCCGGGCGCCGCGGTTCGCCGGGGTGCGGGCCGAGGTCGACAAGGTGCTCAAACAACGCAATGCGCTGCTGAAGTCGGCCGGCGCCTCGATGCGCGCCGGCCGCGGCGACGTCCGGACCCTCGACGTCTGGGACGCCCACCTGGCCACCGCGGGTGCCGAACTGCTGGCCGGCAGGCTGCACCTGGTGCACCTGCTGCAGCCACTGGTCGAGAAGGCCTACCTGGATGTCTCGGGCGGGCAGGGCGTGGCCCGCATCGACTACCGCTCCAGCCTGGGTGAGGACGTCACGGTCGACCTGCCCCCGGCCGATCGACATCGTGACCTGCTCGCCGCGCGACTGCTCGAGGCCCTGGCCCGGGTACGCCCGCGCGAGCTCGAGCGCGGCGTGAGCCTGGTGGGCCCCCACCGCGACGATCTGGTGCTCTCGCTCGACTTCGGCGGCAGCTCGGTCGGAGCCGGGGCCATCACCGGGGCCGGGGGCTCGACCATGATCGTGCCGGCCAAGGGGTATGCCAGCCACGGCGAGTCGTGGTCGTACGCGCTCGCACTGCGGCTGGCCTCGTACGAGCTGTTGCGCGCCGACACCAGCGGGGACGGTGACGGCGAACCGGTGCTGATCCTGGACGACGTGTTCGCCGAGCTCGATGCCGGACGCCGCACCCGGCTGGCCGAGTTGGTCGCCGGCGCCGAGCAGGTGCTGATCACCGCGGCGGTGCCGGACGACGTCCCGCAGTTGCTGGAGGGCGCGCGGATCGACGTGATGGGCGGCGAGGTGAACCGTGTCCGGTGACCAGCCTCCTCACCAGCCGAACCACCAACCAAACCAGCAGCCGGACCAGCAGCCGGACCAGCAGCCAGCGGCCGGCACCCCGGACATCGAGGACGACCCGGTCCGGCTGGCGCTGAACCGGGTCCGGGCCGCGGCCCGGGAACGGGGTCTGCGCCCGGGATCGCCGGGGGCACCACCCGGTTCGGCGGCGGCCCAGCGCGCGGCGTCCCGGGCTGCGGCCCGCGGCGACGGCGCGGGACCGCTGCGGTCCGGCGCCCGCCCCGATGCCCGTGACCCGCAGCTGATCGGAACCGGGATCGACCGGTTGGTGACCGACCGCGGCTGGCAGGCGCCAGTCGCGGTGGGCGGGGTGATCGGCCGCTGGGCGGCGGTGGTGGGTGAGGAGATCGCCGCCCACTGCCATCCCGAGACGTTCTCGGACGGCGTGCTGACGGTGCGCGCCGACTCGACCACCTGGGCCACGCAGTTGCGGCTGCTGGTTCCGACGATCATGCGCCGGCTCACCGAGGAGGTGGGCGAGGGCGTCGTCGACCGGATCGTCGTGCAGGGTCCGAACGCGCCGTCCTGGCGCAAGGGTGCCTGGGTCGCGCCGGGTGGGGTGGGCCCCCGGGACACCTACGGCTGAGTCGGCTCAGTGAATCGTCAGCGTGCCGGTAGCCGTCACGTTTCCTCGGGCGTCGTACCAGGTCACCGGGCCGGACTCGGTCGTCGCATCGACCACGGTGAGGGTGGCGGACATGCCGGTGGCCCCTGTGGTGGTGTTGTTCCAGTACACGAAGCGCTGGCCGGGGGCCTGCGTGCTCCAGTACTCGCCGCCCAGCCGGGTCGTGCCCCCCATGACCAGGTTGCCGATGTAGCCGCGCATCGAGCCGAAGCCGATGGCCCGCACCGCGGTGAACTTCGCCGTGCCGCTGGAACTGCCCTTGGTGTACGTGCCGGTCCAGTCGCGGCCCACGGTCGAGACCACCGTGGCGGCGCTCGAGACCACCGTGGCGGCGCTCGGGGCCGCCACCGCGGCCTCCACGGGGACGGCGGCTGCACAGCAGGCAGCGGACACGACGACGGAGGCCATGACGGCGCGCAGGGTTCTCATGAGGTGCTCCCCTTCTACGAGATCACCCCAGCGAAACAGTGATCACCCCCGCAGACCATGAGTCGACCATGAGAATCGTCGCATTCGGGCGGATGTACACCACAACAAGACCTGCGTTGTACCTGGCGTGGACGTGCCGTTGACCTCCGGCCACGACCTTTTCGTGCGGTTCTCGCCCGCCACGTGTGCGGCCTCGTGAGGCCCTGAAACGGGTAGGTACGTAGAGGGAGTCACAGCCCGATCTGTCGTCGCGTCAGTGGCAGCCAGACATGCTGCTCCAGGGCTGTGGACAACGCAGGCCGAGGGGCCCGGCCACGGTAAGATGACGGCAGACCGGACGGTCGTGTTCGGCACCCCTGGACGACGGCTCCGTGGCGTCCGACAGCGGTGACATCGACCGTCCCACCAATGCCGGGGGCTTCGTCCGAGATCTCGTCCCCGACGACCCCGTCAGGAGCCCGACCACCTGTGACCGATCAGATCAGCGAAACCACCCCGGCGAAGACCCCGGATTCCGCCGGGTCGTCCGGATCCAACGGCCACAGCGACTATGACGCCAGTGCCATCACGGTGCTCGAGGGGCTCGAGGCGGTCCGGAAACGTCCCGGGATGTACATCGGCTCGACCGGTGAACGCGGGTTGCACCACTTGGTCTACGAGGTCGTGGACAACGCTGTCGACGAGGCCCTCGCGGGCTACTGCGACACCATCGAGGTGAGCCTGCTCGCCAACGGCGGTGTCCGGGTGGTCGACAACGGCCGAGGCATCCCGGTCGACATCGTCGAGTCCGAGGGCAAGCCCGCTGTCGAGGTGGTGCTGACCGTGCTGCACGCCGGCGGCAAGTTCGGCGGCAGTGGCTACGCGGTCTCCGGCGGTCTGCACGGCGTCGGGGTCTCCGTGGTCAACGCGCTGAGCGACCGGGTCGACGTCGAGGTGCGTCGCGAGGGCTCGACCTGGCGGCAGTCCTACCGCACCGGCGTCCCGGTGGCGCCGCTGGCGCAGGGTGAGGCGACCGAACTCACCGGCACCACCGTGACGTTCTGGCCCAGCACCGAGATCTTCGAGACCACGGTCTTCGACTTCGAGACGCTGCGGTCGCGGTTCCAGCAGATGGCCTTCCTGAACAAGGGCCTGCAGATCACCCTGGTCGACGAGCGCCCCGACCACGCCGACGACGAGGGCACCGCGCCGTCCGCGAACTTCCGGTACGACGGTGGCCTGGTCGACTACGTGCGGCACCTCAACACGAGCAAGAAGTCCGAGGCGGTGCACGACGAGATCATCGACTTCGAGGCCGAGGACGCCGAGCGCCGGTTGAGCGTCGAGATCGCCATGCAGTGGACGACGGCGTACTCCGAGAGCGTGCACACCTACGCCAACACCATCAACACCCACGAGGGCGGCACCCACGAGGAGGGCTTCCGGGCGGCGTTGACCACGCTGGTCAACGAGTACGCCCGCGACCAGAAGCTGCTCAAGGAGAAGGACGACAACCTCACCGGCGACGATATCCGTGAGGGCTTGACCGCGGTGGTCTCGATCAAGCTGGGTGAGCCGCAGTTCGAGGGCCAGACCAAGACCAAGCTGGGCAACACCGAGGCCAAGACCTTCGTGCAGCGCGTCGTCCGGCAGCACCTCACCGACTGGCTCGACTCCCACCCGCGCGACGCCAAGATGGTGATCAACAAGTCGGTGCAGGCCGCCGCGGCGCGGATGGCGGCCCGCAAGGCCCGGGAGGCCACCCGGCGCAAGGGCCTGATGGGCGGTGGCGGCCTACCCGGCAAGCTGGCCGACTGCCAGTCGACCAACCCCGAGGAATCCGAGATCTACATCGTCGAGGGTGACTCCGCCGGCGGCTCGGCCAAGATGGGCCGCGACCCGCGCACCCAGGCGATCCTGCCGATCCGCGGCAAGATCCTGAACGTCGAGAAGGCCCGGATCGACAAGGTCATGGCCAACACCGAGGTGCAGGCGCTGATCAGCGCCTTCGGTACCGGGGTCGGCGAGGACTTCGACCTCGAGAAGCTGCGTTATCACAAGATCGTCCTGATGGCGGACGCCGACGTCGACGGTCAGCACATCACCACGCTGCTGCTGACGCTGCTGTTCCGGTTCATGCGCCCCCTCGTGGACGGCGGGTACGTCTACCTGGCCGCCCCACCGCTGTACAAGATCAAGTGGAACAAGTCCGAGCCGGACTACGTCTACAGCGACCGTGAGCGGGACGCCGTGGTGGCCGACGGCCTGGCCCGGGCCAAGAAGCTGCCCAAGGAAGAGGGCATCCAGCGCTACAAGGGTCTGGGCGAGATGAACGCCGACGAGTTGTGGGAGACCACGATGGACCCGGCGCACCGCATCCTGCGGCAGGTGACCCTGGACGACGCGGCCGCCGCCGACGAGGTGTTCTCGGTGCTGATGGGCGAGGACGTCGAGTCGCGACGTTCGTTCATTCAACGCAACGCCAAGGATGTCCGTTTCCTCGACATTTGATGGCTCAGGTCCGGATGTTTCCCGTGAAACATCGGCGCAGAACGACCGAATACTGCTGAAAACCCTTGCGCGAGTAGAGGATTCCCGTGACCGAGCAGCCCCCGCAGCCCCCGCAGGACCCGCCGGCCGGCACCACCAGCCCTGGCGGCATCGGCACCGGCGACATCACCAGCGACGCCGACGGCGGCAACCGGGTCGAGGCCATCGACCTGCAGCTGGAGATGCAGCGCTCCTACCTCGACTATGCGATGAGCGTGATCGTCGGGCGCGCGCTGCCCGACGTCCGGGACGGTTTGAAGCCGGTACACCGCCGGGTGCTCTACGCGATGTACGACGGCGGCTACCGCCCCGACCGGGGGTACTCCAAGTGCTCCCGCGTCGTCGGTGACGTCATGGGGCAGTACCACCCGCACGGTGACTCGGCGATCTACGACACCTTGGTGCGCCTGGCCCAGCCGTGGTCGCTGCGCTACCCGCTGGTCGACGGCCAGGGCAACTTCGGTTCGCCCGGCAACGACCCGGCTGCCGCGATGCGGTACACCGAGTGCCGTCTGGCCCCGCTGGCCATGGAGATGGTCCGCGACATCGACAAGCAGACCGTCGACTTCAAGCCGAACTACGACGGGCGCACCCAGGAGCCGGTGATCCTGCCCAGCCGGTTCCCCAACCTGCTGGTCAACGGCTCCACCGGGATCGCGGTCGGCATGGCGACCAACATCCCGCCGCACAACCTGCGCGAGGTCGCGGACGGCGTCCAGTGGTTACTGGCCAACCCGGACGCCGGCGAGGACGAGCTGCTCGGCCAACTGCTGTTGCGCATCAAGGGTCCGGACTTCCCGACCTACGGCCTGATCATGGGCACCCGGGGCATCGAGGACGCCTATCGCACCGGCCGCGGCGCGATCACGATGCGCGCCAAGGTCGAGGTGGAGGAGATCCAGGGCCGGACCTGTCTGGTGATCACCCAGCTGCCGTACATGGTCAACCCCGACAACCTGATGGTGAAGATCGGTGAGCTGGCGGTCAGCGGCAAGGTCGCCGGCATCGCCGACCTGCGCGACGACACCTCCAGCCGCACCGGCGGGCTGCGCATGGTGGTCGTGCTCAAGCGTGACGCCGTGGCCAAGGTGGTGCTGAACAACCTCTACAAGCACACCCAGCTGCAGGAGACCTTCGGGGCGAACATGCTCGCCCTGGTCGACAACGTGCCGCGCACCCTCAGCCTGGACAAGTTCGTCCGCTACTGGGTCGACCACCAGATCGACGTCATCGTGCGGCGCACCCAGTACCTGCTCAACGAGGCCGAGCGGCAGGCCCACATCTACCGCGGTTACGTGAAGGCGCTCGACGCCCTCGACGAGGTGATCGCGCTGATCCGGCGCTCGCCGTCCGCCGAGGCCGCGCGCTCGGGCCTGATGGACCTGCTCGAGATCGACGAGGAACAGGCCCTGGCCATCCTCAACCTGCAGCTGCGGCGCCTGGCGGCCCTGGAGCGGCAGGAGATCATCAACCGGTTGGCCGAGCTCGAGACCCTGATCGCCGACTACCGCGACATCCTGGCCTCCCCGTTGCGGCAGCGCACGATCATCTCCGAGGAGCTGGCCGAGATCGTCGACCGCCACGGCGACGTCCGGCGCACCCAGATCGTGCCCTTCGAGGGCGACATGGACGCCGAGGACCTGATCCCCGTCGAGGAGGTCGTGGTCACGATCACCCGCGACGGGTACGCCAAGCGCACCCGCAGCGACAACTACCGCGCCCAGCACCGCGGCGGTAAGGGTGTGCGCGGCGCGCAGTTGCGCAGCGACGACGTGGTCGAGCACTTCTTCGTCACCACCACCCACCACTGGTTGCTGTTCTTCACCAACCTGGGCCGGGTGTACCGGGCCAAGGGTTACGAGCTGCCCGAGGGTGGGCGCGACGCCAAGGGCCAGCACGTGGCCAACCTGCTCGCGTTCCAGCCCGGCGAGACCATCGCCCAGGTGATGGACCTGGAGAACTACGAGGCGGCGCCGTACCTGGTGCTGGCCACCCGCGGTGGCCGGGTCAAGAAGACCCGGCTGGCCGACTACGACTCCAACCGCTCCGGCGGTGTGATCGCGATCAACCTGCTGGACGGCGACGAGCTGGTCTCGGCTCGCCTGGTCGACGACGGCGCCGACATCCTGCTGGTCTCGCGCAAGGGCATGTCGGTGCGGTTCACCGCCCACGACGAGGCGCTGCGTCCGATGGGGCGCGCGACGTCCGGCGTGACCGGCATGCGGTTCCGCGGCGACGACCAGTTGTTGTCGATGGACGCCGTGCGCGACGCCGACGACGCCTTCGTCTTCATCGTCACCGAGCAGGGCTATGCCAAGCGCACCATGGTCGACCAGTACCGCTCGCAGTCGCGCGGTGGCCTGGGCATCAAGGTGGCCAAGCTGAGCGAGGAGCGCGGTGACCTGGTCGGCGCCATGATCGTCGGTGCGGACGACGAGGTGTTGGTGGTCATGGAGGGCGGCAAGGTGGTGCGCTCGCTGGTGGCCGAGGTGCCGGCCAAGGGTCGCGACACCATGGGTGTGGTCTTCGCCAAGCCGGACGCCGGTGACCGGATCATCGCCGTGGCCCGCAACAGCGAGCGTGTGGTCGTGGCCGAGGTCGAGGCCGACGCCGAGGCCGAGCCGGGCACCGAACCGGTCGCCGAGCAGGTCGGCGACACGGACGCGGTGGTCGATCAGACGGCCGAGGCGGGCGCTGACCGATCGGATGAGTCCACCGAGCAGGAGTGAATCCGACCCCGGCTACGGCTGGGGAAGGTCATCAGCAGCGGATAGCATCGGTGCCGTCACATGGCGCATGGCTTGCTGAACCGGGTGATCAGCGACGGCGGGGGCTCCCAGTGCCGTACCGTCGAAGACGTCAGCGTCGCGGAGGTGAGCGGTGAGTTCGTCCGATCAGGGTTCCCGTCAGGGGACGGCCCCCAAGGTCTCCCCACGTCCGGGTACCCCCGGCGAGGCCGCCAAGGACGCCACCAAGCCGACGCCGGGGGGTTCCCCGGGTTCTTCCAACGGAGCAGGGCGTCCGTCGTCGGGTGATTCCGGCTCGTCGTCCGCGGGGGCCACTGTTCCGATGGCTGCGGTACCCGCGGCGGCCCCCCCGAAGCCCTCGCCGACCGGCAAGCCCGGCGGGTCGGGCAGCCCGAGCACCTCACCCGCGCGTCCGGCACCGTCCCCGTTGGTGAAGGCGGCCACCGAGACGGTGCGGCCCGCGGCCACCACCACGGTGCGCGATGACCTGCCTCGCGTTGCCCCGGCAGCCCCGACCCGTCCGATGGGCGCGGTGCCGCCCGGTGCCGGATCGCCGGCCCCGTCGAGTGCGCCCCCGGTGAAGCCTGCCCCCGTGCCCAGCCCCGTGGGCATGCCGCAGCCGGCTCCCGGATCGCCCGTCCCGGTGGGTCAACCGGCACCGGTCGGTGCGCCGCGCACGGTGCGCCTCACCTTGGCTCGGGTCGATCCCTGGTCGGCGCTGAAGCTGTCGTTCCTGCTGTCCGTGGCGCTCGGGGTCGCCCTGGTGGTGGCCACGGTGATCCTCTGGCAGGTGCTCAACGGCATGGGGGTGTTCGACTCCCTCAACGGCACCCTGCGCGACGTCGGTGGCGTCAAGTCGCAGTTCGACCTCTACGACTACGTCGGGCTCAGCCGCGTGATCTCGTTCGCCACCCTGGTGGCCGTGTTCAACGTGTTGACGATCATGGCCCTGACCACGTTGGGGGCGGTGCTGTACAACATCGCCGGCAGCCTGGTCGGTGGCTTGAACGTCACCCTCGCCGACGACTGACTCGGTATCAGCTCATTCGCGCACCTGTTACTCAGCGCGATCAGTGGGAACCGGTAGTTCCAGCGTGGGTTCCACCGTGGGCGAAACATCACCGTAAACCCAGGTGAAGGCGCCTGAATCCCTACCCTGAGTCCTCCAGATCTCTTCGAGGAGGACTCTTCGTGACGGCTTCACGCCCCACTGCGCGCCGGGGGCTGCGGACCATGGCCGTGATCGCCGGAGCGATCGGCCTCGGCCTCTTCGCTGTCGGACTGTGGGGCACTCTCGGGGACTCCCCGACGTCGCTCGCTGACAACCCCGTGTCCGCCGTGTCGCATCACCCGACCGCCTCGGCGGGTCCGGGTGTTGCCCGCGGCGGCCCGATCGACGCCACCCCAGCAGGCGTCGCGTCGTCCGGAACCTGGGCGGAGTGTGAAACCGAGTTGCAGTCTGCCGCGCTCACGCTGGACGCCGGCCGGGCGGCGGCCCTGCACTGGGGGCGCCACGTGGGGGCGCAACAGGGTTTCGACCGCGGCACCGTCACCTCCGCCCAGGCCAAGGCCATCTGGAAGGAGACCAAGGCCGAGGGCCCGCAGGACCTGGTGCGGTGGGCCGGCGCCAAGACGCGGTACGACCAGGACGAAGGCGCCTGCGCCAGCGCTCGATCCCGCACCTCGTCAGGGGGGTCGGCCGGTCAGGGTGACGCGTGCGTGGCCGCGGCCCAGATCGTCGACCGAGCCGTGGGAGCTGCCGCCGCGGTGGTCGCCGACTGGTCGGCCCACCTGGACATGATGGCCCACGACGAGCACAACGAGGCCTACCTCGAGCGATGGGCCGGCATGGTCGCGGCAGCACCGAAGCACCTCGACGCCTTCGACGCGGCACTGGTCGAGGTCGACCACGCACCGACGTGCACCACTCCTTCCCCATAGCCGCAGGTGCCGGGCGGGCGACGTCGCTATCGGTTTGGGTGGTCTGCCGTGGCTGCGGTAGTCTCCAACGGCGCGTTCGCGCAGCGGGCCTATAGCTCAGGCGGTTAGAGCGCTTCGCTGATAACGAAGAGGTCGGAGGTTCAAGTCCTCCTAGGCCCACCCACATCACCCCAGGTCACAGCCATTTCGGCCAGTTGATCAACTCCGTTCGAGATCGCGCGTTGGCGCCAGGTCGGCAGTCTGAAACGTCAGGCGCCGGCGGACCATCCCAGCATGAGGGTGGACTCTGACGGCAACCCCATCCCGCGGAACAGCCCTGCGGCGGGACCGCGCCCCAGAGTCCTACCGCGGCCCAGGACCCAAGTGGTACCGTTTCTTGTACTACTCACGCGGAGGTGTAGCCGTGGCGATCACCGCCAGCGAGGCCCGCAAGAACCTGTTCCCGCTCATCCAGCGGGTCAACGACGACCGCACACCCGTCGAGATCACCTCCAAGCACGGCGACGCCGTCCTGATGTCCCGAGCCGACTACGACGCCCTCGAGGAGACCGCGCACCTCCTGCGTGCCCCCGCGAACGCGCACCGACTGCTCGAAAGCCTGCACCAGGCCATGACCGGCCAGCGCGAGGCTCATGAGCTCGCCGAGTGAGACTCGTCTTCACCCCCAACGGGTGGCAGGACTACACCTCCTGGCTCACCACCGACCGTGCCGTCCTGAAACGGATCAACCGGCTCATCGAGGACGCCCTGCGCGACCCCACCGACGGCATCGGGAAACCCGAACCCCTGCGCCACGTTCTCGCCGGCGCATGGTCGCGCCGCATCACCGAGGAACACCGCCTGGTCTACCTCGTCGACGGCGACGACCTCGTCATCCTCCAGGCCCGATACCACTACACATAGCTCCACCGAGCTCAGCCTGGTCGCCGAACCACCTCGACGGGCGGAAGGCAAGCTGTCAGGGAGTCGACTCGCCCAGGCGTTCGAGTCGCGTGCCGACGAGCCCGAACGACGCCACGTAGCAGGTGGGTTCGCACTGTTCGCCGTTGGGCACGAGTCTGGTGAGTTCCGCCTCGGCTGCTGTCTCCAACAGAACCGCGCTGTCGCGTTCGATCCGCACCGTGGTGGCGATCTTCCCCCCATCGGAGGTGAGTGACCTCGGCAGATCGTGGAGGACGAGGCGAGGCGCTTCGGCGCCAGTGAATTCGACGGCGGTGGTGGTGCATTCGCCATTGACGCAGAGGGTCACGTTCGCGGGGAGCCGGCCGAACCGGGCTCCGACCTGCGACAGGTCGACCGAGACCTGGGAGGAACAGCCGACGGCGGTGCAGCTGTGCGATACACACGCAGCCAGGACCGGCACCAGCCCGACAGTCATCAGCAAAGTCCGAGACCTCGTCACCTCGCTCAGCCGCCGTCGTCCGGGAGGGCCGCGTCGCGGAGGACGGCGGTGACGTGCGTGCCGTCCGCGCGCAGCTCGATCGTGGTGTGCTGGGCGAGTTCGCTGACGATGGCCAGACCTCGGCCGCGTTCGGAGGTGTCGCCGGTGGTGCGCCAGCGACCGCGATCCACGGCCCGCACG
This sequence comes from Kineosporiaceae bacterium, assembly GCA_016713225.1. Taxonomy (NCBI): domain Bacteria; kingdom Bacillati; phylum Actinomycetota; class Actinomycetes; order Kineosporiales; family Kineosporiaceae; species Kineosporiaceae bacterium. The sequence goes on along the minus strand of JADJPO010000001.1, from coordinate 92,796 downwards.
CGCACCCGGTCGACATCGACCTTGTCGATGGTGAGTTCGGCCCGGGGGTCGTCGGCGTCCCAGGGATGCTCCAGGGCATTCGTCGCGATCTCGGTGGTGACCTGGATCAACCCATCGATGGTGTCGGGCCGGACGTTGGCGCCTTCTGCCCAATGCCGGACACGCTCGCGGATCTCGCGGAGTTCCGCCACCGACGACAGGTTTGTCCGGAACACCGCACCGGCCTCGCCGATCGTCTCCCGTTGCAGCGCAAGGCATATCACGACCAGATCGTCCGCACCAGCACTGTCGGTACTGAGCCGGTCCCGCAGCCGCTCGGCCACGGTTTGCGGCGCAAGGCGCGAGAACGACGAGTCCTGCGCGATGTCGGTCGCCGCAGCCAACAGCTCCGCCAGGCCGTCCACCAGTGAGCGGTGCCGGCGTTCGATGAGTCCGTCGGAGTACCAGACCACCATCGCGTCGTCCGGCAGCACGAACTCGTGATCGCGCCGCGGCTCGACGGCCACCCCCAACGGAGGCCCGGGCGGCACCTCGAGGAATGCGGCGTGCCCGGGCGTGAGGAGAACGGCCGGGGGATGGCCGGCGCTCGAGATGCGCAACAGCCCGAGCGTCGCGCTGTAGTCCGCGCAGCCCACCGTGCTGCACAGCACTCCCGGGATGCGGTCGCAGGCGGCGTCCAGGGCCTCGAGCACCTGCGCCGGACCGGCGCCGGTCTGGGCCACGGATCGCAGCAGCGGCTGCAGTTTCATCATCACGGTGGTGGCTGCCAGATCGTGCCCGACGACGTCGCCGACGCACAGCCCGATCCGGTTACCCGGGGTCTCGAAGACGTCGTACCAGTCACCGCCGATCTCGCGCCCGGACGTCGCGGGCACGTAGCAACCACCGGCCCGTCCCCCCGGCAGGCTGTCGGGCAGGTCCGGGAGCAGTGCAGCCTGAAGGTGATGCGCCGTGCGATATTCCGCCTCGTACAACGCCGCCCGCTCGAGCGCGGGCCCGGCCAACGACGCCAGGGTCTTGGCGACCAGTAGGCGTTCGACACTGATCGGTCCCGGCTTCTCGAACCCGAACCCCAGGGCGCCCACCGAGCGATCGCCGATCATGATCGGCACGCACAGATGACTCCTGCTCCCGGTCGCCAGATACTCGGGCGCGAACTCCGGGTACTGAGCGGAGATGTCCTCCACGCTCTCGAAGGTCAGCGGTTGGCCGGACTGCGCGCACGCCGTCACCGGGGTCAGGTCCGAGTGATCCACCGGGATGACACCGAACCGCTCGACCACCGGTCGAGGCATGGTGCGCGAGGCATGGCGTCGCCAGACCCGTGCCTCGTGATCGAGGACGGCAACCACCCCGAGCGGCGCCACCATCCGCACGCCCCGTTCGACCAGGACGCCGGCGATCTCCTCCACCGTGGCGGCGGTCGCCAGTCCTGCGGTCACCTCCTGCAGCTTGCGCAGTCGCGTGAGGGCCGAATCCGCAGCCCGCAGCGACAGGGCGCGATCGAGCGCGATCGCGGAGTGCGCGGCGATGCTCGACAGGAAGTCGATGTCGGGCTCGTCAAATGCGCGCGGTGCATCCCAGCCGAACGCGAGGATGCCCACCAGGCGATCCCCCACCGTCAGAGGCAGGTTCGACCACGCCTCCTGCACGATGCCCTCGGCGACCAGATCGGGAAAGCGGCCAACCCGATCAGCAACGGAGGTCACCAGCACCGGTCGCCGCTCGGCCACGATGGAGCGGGTCACGGACAGTGCGGCATAGGCCCGGGCACCGACCTCGTCCTCGGGATCGGATCCGCCGAACAGGATCTCCTCGACGCCGGCGACCCCGACCGTGGCCAGCAGGCGAGGTGGGCCGACGCCGTCATAGATCGTGATCGTCGCGGCCGAGGCCCCGAGCATCGGGAGGCAGGCTCCGATGATCGCCGTGGCGACCTCGGTCGTGGATCCGGCGGCCGCGAGCCGGGTCGTCAGGTCATACAGGTCCGTCAGGCGTCGGGACAGCTGCTCGGCCTCGACGCGCGCGGCGTGCTCGGCCTGCGGGTCCACCGGTCAAGATTCCTCTCATCCCGGCAACGGCGGCAAGGGGTCGCGAGACTGGCCACGACGATGTGCGCCCGATGGCTCAGGAGGCCCGATGCCGTTCACGATCGACCCGTGCCGGCCGAGTCGACGCCGATGAGCGGGGACGACACAGCTCGGCTGCTGGTGGCGGCGGCGTCCGCCGTGCTGCTCGACTTCGACGGTCCGGTCGGCGAGGTGTTCGCGGGGTACCCGTCCGGCCGGGTCGCGGACGACGTGCGACGGGTGATCCACGCGGCCGGGATGCGGTTCCTCGACGATCTCGCTGACACCCAGGACCCCCTGACCGTGCTCCGGTTGGTGGCGCAGCGTCGTCCCGACCTGACCGGTGCGGTGGACGACGCGCTGACCATCGCCGAACTGCACGCCAGTTGTATGTCGCGCCCCACCGCCGGTGCCCGGGCCTTCCTGGTGGCATGCCGGACGGCGCGTCGTCCGGTGGTGATCGTCAGCAACAACAGTGCCGCCTGCGTGCGTGCCTACCTGGCCCGACACGATCTGGTCGGTCACGTGACGGCGGTTCTCGGACGCCCGCGGCACCGGCCGGATCTGATGAAGCCGCATCCAGGCCTGGTCGAGGCGGCGTTGGCGCGCGTCAGGGTCGAGCCGGCCCGCGCCGTCCTGATCGGTGACTCGGTGACGGACGTCGAGGTCGCTCTCGCGTGCCGGGTACCCGTGATCGGCCTGGCGAACAAGCCCGGCAAGCGGGACCGACTGGCCGCCGCGGGTGCCGAGGTGATCATCGAGGCCATGACCGAGCTGGTTGTGCCCGAAGCCGTGTGATGGCATGGCAACACTCGTGTTCAAGGGCGCCTGGCCGGGGTGTCGGCCGTGAGGGAGATCGTGGTCCGAAGGTCGATCTCGACCCGCGGCGGCTGGTGCAGGGTGAAGACGTAGGGGCCTCGGTCGCCTGCCGCGACGATGCGGTCCCCGCACACGGCGAGCCACTGCAGTCGGGCATCCACGCGGATCGCGGCCAGGGCGTTCCCGGTGCCGGGGTCCCAGATCCGGACGGTGCCGTCCTCGCCCGCCGAGGCGAGCCAGGCATCGCCGGGGCCGTAGGCGACGGCACGAGCGGGCCTGTCATGGCCGATCAACTCTCGCAGCAGGTCACCCGTTGCGATGTCCCACAACCGCACCACACCGTCATGCTCCGCCGTGGCCAACAGTCCCCGCGACTCGTCGAGGGCCGCGGCCACCACGCCAGAGTGGTGGCCGCGCGCAGCAGGTGGGGCAGGGTTCTCGGACTCGTTCAACGGATGGCTCGCCCATCCGTGGGGCCCCACCACGACCAGGGAATTCATCGGCACCGACACGGCAATCCCGGCGATGGATCCCACGGCGCACCCGACGGTTCGAGACTTCCGGAACAGATCGCTGACCTGCAGCGTGCCCTCGGCGTCGCCGGTGAGTATCTGCGGACCTGGTGTGCAGCGCAGCGCGGTGATGCGTGAGTGATTGCCGGCGAAGGTGTCCCGATCCCGTCCGGTGGTGGGGTTGACGACGTGGGTGACGCCGTCGGTGTCGGCCACGATGAGCCAGTTGCCGTCCGGGGTGACGGTCAAGTGCTGGGCCTGAAGCGGGATGTTGCTGGACAGGGCACCCTCGACCAAGGGCACGATCCGGGTCTGGCCGTCGGCGCCGGCGGTGGCGATCCATCGTCCGTCGGGTGAGGGTGCCATGGCCACGATGTCGCCGGCATGGGCGCGCAGCGCGTGACGGACGGTGCCGCTGACCAGGCCGCGGACGGCGATGACACCGGCCGTGTCGCCGGTGGCGACCCAGGTGCTCTGGAGGTCGGTGGCCATGGCGGTGACCGGGACGTTCCTGGTCGCCGCCGGACGTCGTGGGGCCGTGGTGGACTGGCCATCCTCATCGCGGGACGGGTAGTGGGTGGGTGGCGACAAGGGGTCCCAGAGTCTGATGGTGTGGTCGTCCGAGGAGCTGGCCAGGTGGCGGCCGGCGTCCAGGACGAGGAGGTCGGTCACCCAACTCGTATGACCGTCGAACGTATGGTCGAGGCGTCCCGAGACGACGTTCCATACTCGGATCTCGGACTGGTCGGCCACGGCCAGCCACCTGTCCCCCGCGACGAGGGTGACGCTGACCAGGGGGGTCTTGGGGTCGCGGCCGGGAAGGGCGAGGGTGTGCCTGATCGTCCAGGATGTGGTGTCCCAGATGGTGATCCGGCCCGAGGCGCACGCCACGGCCAACCAGGCGCCGGTCGAGACGGTGACGGCCACCGGCGGGCTGTCGTGGCCGGGCAGGTCCCGCAGGCGGCGTCCCGAGCCGTCCCAGATCCCGACCACGTCATCACCGGCCGGCGCGGCGATCCAGGCCCCTGCGGGGTCGACGGCCAGGGCGCGTGCGGGGCGAGTGGTGATCGCGAGGGTCTGAGGTGGCTGCTCGCCGCGGGTACGCCACAGCCGCACCGTGCGGTCGATGCCGGCACTGACCAGCCAGTCCCCCTGGGGTTCGGCGGCCAGGGCGGTCACGGGTCCGCGGTGGCCGATCAGGGTCAGGGGTGGCTCGTCCGTATCGGGGTGCCAGACCATGATGGCGCCGTCCAGCCCTGCCCCGGCCAACCAAGCACCCGTGCCCGGAACGGCGAAGGCGCTCAACGGTCGGGTGTGACCGGTCAGGGAGGTCACGCCGGCCGCGCGGGTGGCCGGCGCGGTCCAGAGTTCGGCGCGTCCGTTCTGACCGGCCACCGCCAACCACGCACCGTCCGGGTGAGCAGCCAGAAGTGAGACCCCGCGGCACTCTCCCTGCAGGTGGCCCAGTGTGCTGCCGGAGGTCGGGTCCCACAGCTGGAGTGCGCCGTCGCGGTCGGCGGAGGCCAGCCATCCGTCGCTGGGCGCGACCGCCAACGCCGAGACCTCCTCGGTGGCGCCGGCCAACACCCGCACCAACGCCGGATGCGCGAGATCGTCTGCGCGAGCCCCCGTGGGCCACAGATGGGTTGCCGGCATGCCTTTCATCAGTCGTCGGCGCAGATCCATCAGGGATGCCGTCACCGGTACACGCGAGGCCAGCACCACCCGCAACGAACCCTCGGGATCGAGGGGAGCCAACAGGCCCCCATGGGCGTTCTGTCGGATCACCCGCAGCAAAGCGGCGGCTTCGCCAACCGGGGACATCGCCAACTGGGACTCCAACACGGCAGGCCCCCGGTACTGCAGAACGCCCAGCACCCAGTCGAGATCGGTGACGGTCCGGGTCAGCTCCTGCGACCGCTCGGCGTCACGCAGATGATTCGGCAGAGCCGCCCAGAGATAGCGTTCGGTGGCCGGCAGCCGCCACCAGGCACTACCACCGTCGGCATCGGCCGGCACCAGTCTCCGGTGAGCATCGAGGAACGCCCGATGCCAGGTCACCAACCGGTCCTTGTGCTCCTGGCGCAGCCACGCCCGCGTCACGTCGTGCAGCCGCAACCGGGGCACCTCGCCCAACTCCAAGACCGCCAGGGCCAGATCATCGAGCTTGCCGCACAGATCCTTGATCCGTTGCGGCGTGAACCGGCTCTTGCGGCCCCAGAACCGCTCCAACACCGACAACGGGATCCGGGTGTCCTCACCGAAGATCGCCAACTCCAGGAACCGCTCACGCTCCGCGCGGGTCAGCTGCTTCAAGCTGGCGTTGTACGTCACCGTCAGGGCACGCTGCTGCTGCCCCACATCGGCGAGGTCCAGGATCGCCGGCCCCTCCTGGGACAGCCGTTCACACAGGTCGTTCAGGGTCCGTGTCGGGTCTTGACCACGGCGAATATCGGCACGTACCGCTGCGCGCACTTGGGCCAGGAGCAGCGGCCAGCGGCCGGTGACATCCAGGACACCGGCCACCGCACTCCGGGCGAGTGGAGGCAGGTCCCGCGTCAGCAGGGCGCCGGCCTCCGCCTCGCTCATCGCGCCCACCTCGATCTCGGCGGCCCGCTCGGGCAGGACGCTTGGCCGGCGGGTGGTGATCAACCGGATGACGTTCGGCGCCTCGTTCAGGAAGGGCGCCAGTTGGGTCTTCATCCACACGTCGTCGAGGACCAGGAGCATGCGCCGAGCGGCAAACCGTCGCGCAAGCTCGCTGCCGGCCGAGATCGGGTCCGTCATCGAGGGCGGGTCACCGCCGGTCAGGATCCCGGACAGCTCGTTGACCTTGCCCACCAGTTCGGCACCCTCGGCCTTGCCCAAGGTGACCCAGACGATCCCATCGGGAAACAACCCGCAGACCTCGGGGTCATGAGCCACCAGGAGCGCGAGCGTGGTCTTGCCGAGCCCGCCGGGGCCGAACAGCGCGGTGGTGATGCCCACGGCGGCCCGTGCCGAGCTGTCGAGGGAGGTGACCGGCGGGGCCGCGACGGCCTCGCGCAGGCTGCGCACCACGTGGTCCTGCAACTCCGTCCGATCCACCAAGGGTCCGATGAGTGGTGGCCGCGAGAACACCGGTGGACTGGCCGAGGGCCCGTGGATCCTCTCCTTCAAGTTCACGAGGGCCTGGTAGGCCGCCAGTTCGACCTCGTGCCACTCCTCGATGCGCGCACAGGTGAGCTCACGGCCGACACGGGAACGGAATGCCGACTGGGAACCCCGGTCGTCGTCCCACGCGAGGTGAGCCGTTTCGGCGAGAACCTCGGAGATGGAGATCGCCAGCCGAGGAATACCCATCTCCCCGGCCACATCGAACTCGAGCTCTGTGTAGGACCGGTCTGGTGATCCTGGCGGGCGACTGCCGTACCGCAGTCCGAGCAGGACCACGTAGACATCGCAGCCTTGGAGCTTCTCGCGGCAGGCGTCCTCGGGCGGCATGTCCATCGCCGACCACAACCCCATATCGACGGCGACATGACCTGCCCGGACGACCGCCTGCTTGACTCTCTCGACACATGACACGCCATCCGGGACGTCAGCAAGTTCACTGGTGTGACCCAGGAACACCTGCCACGGCACATCGTGTGGCGGAGTGCGTCTCTCCCGTGGCGGGCAGGGGTCGATCACGTCTGTCTCCTGGGCGCAGGACTCACGCCGAACGCACAGGGCGCACTGCTCCGAGCCCGCGTCATGGTCAGATTCGAGGCACCTCGATCGAGCTCTCGGACCGACGTCGGCGTTCGAAGTTCACCGTCTCTGGGTGTTCTGGCCCCAGGCGTTCCAAGAGACCCTGGTGGATGGTGGCACGGATGTCACCGGCCTCGTCGTGTCGGCCCATGGCCTCCAGGTCGAGTGCCAGGTTGGCGCCACACGCCAAGGTGAAGGGGTGGTCCTCGCCGCGGATCCGGAACGCTGCCGCATAGGTGGCCTCGGACAACGCGAGCGCTTGGTCAACCTCTTCCCGGAGGGCCAAATTGTTGCTCATGTTGCTGTCACTCACGAGTGAGTACGGATGGTCCGAACCGAGTCGTCGATGGAGGGCATCCTGGGTCACCCGGTCCCGTTCGTAGGCCTCGTCGATGCGATTCAACGCGCGATAGAGGACAGCAAGGTTGCTGGCACAGGCCAGGGTGAACGGATGTTCGGCCCCGAGGTGGGCCGTATAGGCATCGAGCGTCTCCTCGCCCAAGTTCTGCGCATCATCGAGTCGCCCGATGGCGCGCAACGAGTTGAACAGGGTGAGCGCGGCGGCCATCGTGTTCTCGTTGCGCGGGCCGAACCGTCGACTGAGGCGGTCGTAAACCGTCGTCGCGACGACAACGGAGTCGTGATAACTACCGTTGAGTCGCAACAGTGAGGCGAGATTGCGTCGCATGAACCACATCTGAGGATGCTCGGGCAGAGCCTGCTGGAAGCGGTCGACGGCCGCTCGGGCGTCAGCCAACCCCTGTTCGTAGTGGCCGAGGTAGGCGTGATCGCGGACGAGGTTGACCGCGGAGGCGAGCACCTCGAAATGCAATGGTCCAAGGACGACCTGGCGTCTCGCCAGCGTGTCCTCATCCAGCATGAGTGCGCGTGAGAAGTCTCCGAGGAGCCGGCAGTCGACGGCCAGGTTGCTGGCCGCTCGCAGAGTGAGTGGGTCGTCCTCGCCCAACGTCCGCAGGCACTGGGCCAAGTTCTGCTCGTCGATGTCCAAGGCCCTACGGAAATCTCCAGCCAGCCGGTGGTCTGCGCCGCTGCTGTTCGCCACCCGCAACATCAGCTCGTCGTCTGCAGAGCTGGAGGATTGCAGACGTTGCCAGGTATCACTGTTGATCTGCCGGGCAGCGAGGTACTCCCCCAGTTCGCGTTGAGCATTGCCCGCATGGAAGCACGCGGCGAGGGTCATCCGGTCGTCTGGCCCAAGACGCGCCTGCCAGTTCTCCACCGCCTCCAACGCAACAGCCGCGCTGGCTTCATAGTCGCCGGTGGCGTAGTAGTAGCGAGCCAAGTCCAGCACGATCCGTCGGACGTGGGGGTCGTCGGAGTGAAGCACACCTGAGGGGCGCACGTGTGGGGCGAGCTGAGCGAACTGGGACCAGTTTCGCCGGTTGTCCGGCTCTCCGGGGTTGGCCAAGGCGAGCATTTCGTGGGCGCACTGCTCTACCGAGGCCTTGCGCTGGGCTGGAACGTTGGCCCGCAGGACCGCCGTGATGAGCATGTGGATGGTGATGTAGTCGCGGCTCGGGTCCACCTTGGCCAAGGCATAGCGACCGATATCCCGAATAGCGCCACGCATCTTCATCTCGTCGCGCAGCGTCTCGGCCAGCGAGGCGGGCAGGGAGGCCGCACCTCGCCCGCGGGCGAGCATGGGTACCGAGATCGGGTTGGAGCTCATGAAGCAACAGACCTCGAGCAGTTGGGCCGCAGCCTCTGATCGCTCGGTCAGCTTCTCGAAGGCGAGATGAAGCGTCTTGGCCACCGAGGTCGGGTAGTACGGTCCCTCCCCCTCGTCCATCAATTGAGCAGGCTTGGTCTCGAGGAGGTGGAGGTACTCGGCCAGCGGCATTCCGGTTTCGGCGTGGACCGCAGCGGCTTGTTCGAGCGCCAGCGGCCAATGGCCCAGGCTGTCGGCAAGTTTCAGAGCATCGGATTCGGACAGGTCCTTCCACCGGTTCGCGAGGAAGTCGATGCTCTCCTGGCGGTCGAAGACATCGAGCTCCAGGGCATTTGAGGCGCCACTCCAGGTGCGATCGCGGGACGTGACCAGGACGTGCCCGGGCCCGCTCGGAATGTACGCCTGCAGATCAGCGGGCCGTTGAGCTGCGTCGAAGATCAGCAGCCATTTGGTATGGGGCTTCCCCTGGCGCAACCGGTCCAGCAGCGTGTCAACAGTCAACTGAACGTCGGCGGTCTCCGGCATGCCCAGTCGGCGGGCCAGGGAGACGAACGAACGTCGGACCGAGCGGGTGTCATCCGAGGGGATCCACCAGATCATCTCGTAATTCGACTGATAGCGATGGGCGTACTCTGCGGCGAGCTGGCTCTTCCCGATTCCCCCGAGGCCGTGGACCGCTGTCACCGTGGCTTGACCACGTTGTTCCAGCGTCAGTGCCAAGGCGGCGAGTTGATCGTCACGGCCGACGAAGAAGGGGTTCTGATGGGGGACGCCTCCCATCACCTGGGGGACGGACGCTCCTCGGGCCGGTGTTGTCCGGGTACCGGCCATTCCCACATCAGATCCCATCGATTCCTCGGTTCTCGGTTCCGCGGTTGGGTCGGAGTCCGTCTCATCGTCGGATTCCAGGGTGTGACCAGCTGCCGGTGACGACGAATCCAGTCCCGATGGTGGTGATTCGCCAATGATGTCCCGGCACAGCAAACGGGCCTCGTCGAGCAAGCCCAAGCGCCGGGCGAAGGGGAAGGAGACATCGTGGAGCAGCAGATTCTGGGCATCCCCGAGGCGGTGGGCAGCCATTTCCAGGAAGGTGATGAGTGCAAAATCCGCCCCGGGGTGGTGCCCGGCGCGAGATTCGAGAACGGCCAAGACCTCCTGTGCTGAAGGTCGTCGGTCCGGGGCGGTCGCGGCGATGACCTCTCTGAGGGCGTCGGCGAGTTCTCTGCTCTCGAGAATGTCGCTCAAAGCAGCCTCGGACAGCTCATCGAGGGCATCGGTGGCCTGCCGTCGCTCGGTCACGGTGAGCAGTCCTCTGGGGAGGATCTCGTCCAAGAGCGCACCGAGATCCTCGATATCCCGTGCGGGAGGCGCGACGAGGCGCAAGACATCGATCAGTATGTGAGGGTCTCCGCCCTCGATGCAGGCGGACAGGATGTCCCATGCAGGGTCAGCGGACTGCCCGTCGGGGGGCACGAATGCTCCGCCGAACTCGTGGACCAACTCGGTCACCAAGACATCACGAAGCGTGGGATGGCGCAGGGCCTCCACCCGCCGGACGGCGTCCTGAAGTTGCCGTCGCTCGCCCACCCCCAGTCGTGACGGCACGACCAGGCGGCGTGGCTCGTCGCCGCGTTCATGTCCCACGAGGCCCCCCGATGATCATCGAAAGGGGCAAAATGCCCTCAGCACAGCATGACTCTCGGTCACGCCGACGACAAGCGTTCGATTTGTGAGCTTGGACCGACCGGTTCTGTCGCGTCCAGTACCGGGCGCGCGCGCACGGGATTGCCTCGTGAGCGACAACCGTGCCTACCACCTGCGTCACCATACCCCTGTGATCATCGATGAGAGAACGGCTTGCGCAAGAGGACGGGCTTTATCGTTGGCTGCAGTTCTGCCGCAACGCTTCTCATGTCAACCTCCCGTGATCGAACCATGTGGCCAGCTCTGTTGGTGACGGCCGATTCGCGTGCTGTTCCCGCACAACCGACCACAGCGCGCGAACAAGTTCGGGTGCTCGGTGGAGAATCCGCTGCCCGGGAGCTCGCCGGCGAATCCTCGCCACAGCCAGCCCGGTCCACGATGGAATGTCGTCCTGTCCGCAGAGGATCTGCTGCTGGAAGCCAGACTCGGCAAGGGAGTAGTCACCATTGATCAGCGGCCACTGAGGGTCACCCGGGTCAACCTGGGTTTCATCCGATGACTGGGTGATAACGGTCTCTGCCAACTGAAGCCGCGGATCGTCACCGACGATCTCGGGTGTAGGTAGATAGCTCGACATCGTGGGCACGTCACGCGGGTATCGACCTGCTCTCCAGTCCTCCTCCAGGCAGGCGACCATCTCCGAGGGGACCCTGACATTGGTCAGACGCCACCGCAGCGCATGATCGAGCACGAGGTCCTCAGCGCATTCGAGCGTCCGTCCGGGCGTGTTCGGATCCACGTCGGCCGAGGCCACCGAGTGCGCCGCGGTCAGAAGTCCCTCACCAGCATCGGTCAACAGCCCGGTGGCCGCCAAGGATGCCCTTCCGACACGCAGCTGTGCTCGGCTGCGCGCCCAGTCGAAGGCCAGCCCCCGATTGTCCGGATCCCGAGTGAGCTCGCGGCGCCAGAACTCGGTGACCGAGATCCAGGCGTGGACACCGTGGAGCAGCCCCACCCCCGGGCGGGGGTCGTTGCGCCAGGGCGAATAGAACCGTTCGCCCTGACCATGACGGATCAGCGGCACCAGCTCTTGAAGTTCGTTGAGGGTGGAGTGCTCGAATTCATGGATCAGCCCACAGGCGTAGCGATCCGCGCGATTCGGCGGGGTGAGCGCGATGGCCCAGGACGCGGACCGCGTGGTGGTGCTCGCGGCCAGGTCGTGGCGACCGCTGAGCAACGGGGTGATGGCACGCAACCCGTACGCCAGCGCCTCGGCGCGCATCCGATGACGCGCGACGAGTAGGTGCCAGGTGGAGGCTGTCATGGCCTGCCAGTGGGCGACGTCCGCGCCGCTGAGCGGTTCGGCGACGGCCACCTCGTGGCAGCTTCGGTAGGGGTCGGCGTCGTCCAGCAGGACATCGAGGTCGAGCCCATCGTGGCACGCCCGGAGACGGTGGAGAGGGCGCCAGTCGTCAGTGGCGCCGTCCGCCGGTCGAACCCGGACGCACGCGTCATCGCCGGCCACGGTGAGGCCGCCATCGCCGGCTACCCGAGCCGTGGCGAGCCGTGCCTCGGGCCGGTCGTCCAGGCGAACGGTTCCGGTTCGGGGGATCATGACCTGGCCGTTGCGGATCGGCACGGTCACCTCGAGTGGGACGCCGGCAGCCAGCGCCACCGAGACCGCGATGGAACCGAGGTGGGCCAGATCTGGCCACAGCGGATGGGCTTCGGTGCCGGGCTGGTTCAGGAGCATCAGACAGGTCATGGCCCATGCGCCGACGTAGGGGTAGCCCACGGCGTCCACCACGAGCTGGCGGTGGTGGGCGTCGAGGTCGGCCAGGGCTGCGTAGTTGTGCTCCAGTCGGCCGCGTTCACCATCACCAGGTGCCGACTTCTCGACCTCGTCCAGGAGCCCTCGGAGTAGCACCAGGTGACGGCTGAACTGCGCAGATCTCAGCTCTGCCAGTGCCTGCGGGCCGGACGTTCCGGACAGCACCTGGGATATCCACGGTTCACGGATGGCGTGATAGCTGATCACCTGATGCTCCCGGTCAAGTCAATGATGCCGCGACGTGATCGAACAGGGCCTCGAGGTCGGCGCAGTAGACCGACGGGTTGAGGAACCCGGTGCCCGGGCGGTAGCGATGCGTGTAGTGACCCCCGCCGCAGGTACTCGCCAATCGGCAGGCTCGGCAGGTGGCGGACAGACCGTCGATGCCGAGTTGACGAGCCACGATCGCGGGGTGATCGAAGACGGCTTCGATCGGGTGCTCCAGGACGGTGAGTCCGGTCTCGGCAGCACCGGGGTAGGCCACCTTCAAGATGTCGACCTGTTGCATGCTGCCGTCGGTGTCGATGACCAGGTAGGCGGCCGGCGTCAGCCCGACCTGGTCCGAACGGCTCGTGCCGGTCAGGATCACTCTGATGATCTCGGTGAAGAGGCGCACCTCGACCTCACTGGTGGGGGCGGCCGCCCAACGGTTGAAAATGGTGATGAGCCAATCGGCATAAGGGGTCTTCGTATCGGCCTGCCGACCGGGAGGCGGTGATGACCAGGTACCGTGCGGCAGCAGAAAGTCGATCACGGGCGGGTCGAATCGCAGCAGTGAGTCGTACACCGCGAGCGGGTCGTTCGACAGGTTGATGGTGCAGAGCAGACCGGAGAACAGGTCGCGATACGCCGGGGCCAGCAGCCGGCGCAGCCCGGCAACGGTCAGCTCGTAGCTTCCCCGCCCGTCCTGGTAGCGGCGATGGGCATCGTGATGCGCCTGGTCGCCGTCGAGGCTGATGCCGATCCGCAGGCTGTGATCTCGGCAGACGTCGAGGATCCGGTTGTCGAGCAGGACCCCATTGGTCTGGACGGAGATCGAGACGGTCACGCTGGTCGGCACCGATTCACGCATGATCACCGCAGCCTCGGCCAGCAGTGCGGCTCCCGCCATCAGGGGCTCCCCCCCGTGAAGAACGATGGAGACCCCATTCAGCGCATGCTCCCGGGCATGTTCGGCGATGCGGCGGGCCGTCGCCTCGAGCACCGCTCGCGACATCGTGACCGGTCGCTCACGCCAACTCAGGTCGGCGCCGGTGTACACGTAGCAGTAGTCACACGCGAGGTTGCAGGGGCCGACCAGCTTGAGAACGAACTGGTTCATCGGCGTTGCGCGCCAACCGGACCCGCGCACCCGCTGCAGGTTCAGACCAGTGAGGGGCCACTCCTGCATGGCCGCCCTCAGATGGCAGAGGAGAAAAGGGATGCCGGCGCTTCACTCGCGGCGGTCTCGTGCAACACCTTGGCCACACACTCGCTGAGCTGGCCGGCCGGGAGACTGCGAAGTGCCCTGAGCGATACAAGCCGCAAGTCCAGCGGCGGCGGCGCCGTCCGAGACGGCTGGGGGTGCCCATCGAGGACAGCGACCACACGGTCCTCCGGCAGCATCGGCCCTCACAATCAGATTCTCAGATCGCCGAAGTGAACAACGAGATGAGCGCCTCGTGATCATCCGACTCGTCCACCACCTTCGCCGCGCACCGCGCCAGCGTGCCCGAGTGTAGGGAACGCAGTGTCGACAGAGAAACCTGCGTCAGATCGGGGCAGGGCGAAGGGTCCCCACTGGGCTCCGCCTCACTGAACACGTGTGGATTCGCGTCTCGGGAAACCGGCCCACGCGACATTGACCCTCCCAGCCCACCGTCACCACCTACGATAGAGCGTGAGGCAACCTTCCCCAACACGTTGAGAATCACACTCTCAGAGGACATTGAGCCCTCGAAGGAGCGAGCAAGAACTCTGACAATGCCTGAGTGCTGCTGCGGAGCCTGGGTCAGCAGGCGGAGGGTTCCGGTGTTGAAACCCGATGTCATCGGTGAACTCGGTTGTGGGTCATCCAGGTAAGGGCGAACTTCACGGCCTCCCGCAGTGGGAACCGGAGAGCGGTCGCCTGACCGGCCACTCCATGACGCACGGTGGTCCCGGCCGAATCGAAGGCGTGACCAAGCACGCCGAAGTCGCGGTCGTCAAGGCTGGCGTCGGAATACGTCATCCACCGGCGGTCGCGGCCGTGTCCAATGGCGCAGCCATATTCGGCGGGTTGCCACAACTCCGCGGAATACTCGGCCAGATGGAATGCGGTACAGACCTCCCAGCCGACGCCCAGGAGTAGGACGTCGGCACCCAGGTCGCGCAACCGTGCCAGTGGTGAGTCATCCCCCAGGTGGCAGTCGAGCGCGTGCCCCGAGGTGATGACCTCGGCCATGGGTCCCAGTGCGGCGAAAGAGGTCTGGGGATGGTCGCTGCGTCGGGCGCCGGGCCAGGTGCGCACCTGTTCAGCGAGAGCACCCATGCCATGGCTCGGCGTGATGCGCGGGTCGAATCCCGGGAACTCCTCGCGAACGGTGGACCACCACTGCCTCGGAACCGGATGGTCGGTCCATCGCGAGGGATCGCGGTTGTCCGCGGTGTGGGTGGGCACGGCGATCGTGCCCGCGGGACCGATCGCGTCGAGGAGCGCATCGACCACCGTGACGGCCCCGCCGCACACCCAGCCGAGCCGACGCATCGAGGAGTGCACGAGGACGACTTGACCCGGCGCGAGCCCGAGACGGGTCAAGTCGTCGGCCAGTGATCGTCGCGTGGCGAAAGATTGTCGTGTCACCTGTCGACCTCGCTCTGATCCGTGCGACGTTACCGAACAGAATCCAGGATCTGGACCACGAACACCAGGCCGAAGATCATCAAAAGAATGGCTGCAGCGGCCACCAGATTGACCAGCTGTCGCCAGAACGTCGCGCCGAGAACCATGACCAAGATCATGATCAGGGGATTCATGATTCCTCCTCTGCCCCGAAAACCTCCTGTATTTCGAGTCTGGAAGTCCGAGACGTGTGCACGTCAGGAGTTGTCGGTAAAGCTCACAACCTGACCGTGCTTGACGGATCTCGACACCTGCCATGCTGTGGTCTTGTCATGAGTTGACAGTCCTTGACAGCGATCGAAGGATGCGCCGTGCGGATTGCCATGCCCTCGGAAGAGGTCTTGCCCCCGGGGGCGTTGCGGGACATGGTGACGGCCCTGCATCACCTGTGGCGCGGGGCGGGAATGCCGTCGACACGCTCCGTCAGCATTGAGATACGCAAGCGCAACGACCTGCCGGATACGGTGAGCCACGAGGTGATCGCCATGCTGCTGCGTGGCGGTGGATTGGTCAAATGGCAGAAGTTCGAGTGCGTCGTCCGGCAGCTCGCCGACTGGAGCGTGGGCGGTACACAGACGGCGGACACCACGGTGAGGGAATTTCACCACCTGTGGCTGCGGGCCTTCGATGAGGGCCAGCCAACGGTTGGGGGTGCGCCATCCGCTGCTCGAGATACCGGGGCAGGTCGGACTACTTCCGGGTCCGCACCGATTCAGGTCGCTGAGGCCGCGGACAAGGAGTCGCTGCCTGCCGAATCGCTCATCCACAATCTCCCCGGCCGCAATGCACGCTTCTGTGGCCGGGAGCCCTCCTTGCGGCAACTCGGCGCTCTGCTGACGGCGGCGGCGACCAACCCGGTCGTGATCCATGGTTTGGGGGGCGTGGGCAAGACGCATCTCGCCCTCGAGTACGCGCACCGCCACCGTGGTGACTATGCGCTGATCTGGTGGATCCCCGCAGGTGACGAGTCGGGGTTGCGCCGTTCGGTCCGGGATCTGGCGGATCGACTCGGCCTGCGCATCGGGAGAGACCTCAACCACGTCGTCCGCGTGGTGGTGACTCGACTCGAATCGACGGCGCAGCGCTGGCTGCTGATCTTCGACAACCTCGAGGACGAGGTGATCGTCGATCATGCGCTGCCCGCTGCCGGCGGCGATGTCCTGATCACCACCAGGAACCCGGGCTTTGCCTCATGGGGTGAAGCTCTTTCCGTGCCCACCTTCACACGGACCGAGAGTGTCCAGTTCCTCGGCCGGATGAGTCGAAACATCTCGAGTGACGAGGCCGACCGGATCGCCGAGTTGCTGGGAGACCTGCCACTGGCGCTGGCTCAGGTTGCCGACGTCCAAGCGGTGACCGGTATGTCCTGGACGCGATACATCTCGCTGTTCGATGGCCACTTGCGTGACCTGCTGCGCGATCATCGCTCAGCCGATCACGCTGGCTTGACCGCGTCGCTGGACCTCACCTTCCGCCGTCTCGCGGAGAACTCCCCTGGGGCCTTGATGCTTCTCGAAGTGCTGGCACACCTGGGCCCCGCACCTGTGGCATTGGCGTTGCTCCGTAACGGCCGCAGTGGCCGTCTCACCCCAGCCCTGGCCCGATGCCTCAACGATCCTCGACAACTACAGCGCGCTGTCGGGGAATTGGTTCGGGTCGGGGTGGTCGGGCTGGAGGAAGATCAGGGATGGGTGACCATGCATCGCCTGGTTCGAGATCACGCCCGACAGGGGTGGGGTGCGACCCAGGAAGCACGAGGCCGCGAGAACGCTCGTGCCGTGCTGACGGCTGCCGATCCCGGGCATGCGGACGACGAGCGCACGTGGGGGCTTCACGCCCTGATCACTCCTCATGTCAGGACCACGGACTTGGTCTGCGTGCCAACTGTTGAGGCGCGTCAGTTGGTCCTGCATCAGGTGCGTTTCCTCTATCTGACGGGCGACTATGTTGGAAGCGCTCGACTCGCACAAGAGGCGATGGATGAATGGACGCCGCTCGATGTATCGGGTCCGGCGTTCCTCGATGAGTCCGTCGTTGGTCTCTCACGCCATCAGGCCAATGCGCTACGTGCATTGGGGGAGTACGAGCGATCACGCGACGTCACCCAATCGACCCTTGACCGACTTCGTGGCGATCACCAGTTCGGACGTGACCATCCAGTCACGCTCGATGTCGCAACGAGCGCCGGGGTAGATCTGCGTATCGCCGGTGAGTACCAAGCGGCCCTGGCTATGGAACAGGACACTTTGGAGCGAAGCATCCGCTCGCCCCACGTCAGCACCCTCAGGTCCGTGAGAGTGAGAGCAAATCTTGGCGTGAGCCGCCGGCTCTTGGGCGACTATGCCGCCGCGTATGACCACCACCGAGACGTTCTTGCCCACCTCAACACCCTGGTGGAAGTTGATGATCATCTTCTTCACACCACACAACTCAACCTGGCCTGGGATCTCTACGGTCTGGGTCGTTTCGACGAAATGCTGGCGCAGGCATCACAGGCCTGGAGCAACCTCGATCCGGGCTTGCGCCCTGGCCACGTCCTTCCCCTGCTCGCCGGACGCACGGTCGCGGTGGCACTGCGCTGCCTGGGCAGGCCCGAAGCGGCCGAGGCCAGCCGGCGCAGCTACGAGAACCACCTGAACTCGTGGGGCGCCGACCATGAACGCTCCCTGGCGGCCAGCATCAGTCACGTCAACTCGCTCCGAGCACAGGCGCGCTTCGGGGAGGCATGGAGCCTCGCTGTGGACGTTCAGGACACCTACCGTCGTCGCTTCGGGTGGAGGCATCCGGTCACGGCAGCCTCGTCCGTGGTGCTGGCCGGCACGCTGCGCGGCCTCGGGCGCTCCCGTGAGGCTCAGGAACTCGACGAACCCGCCTTCCACGACCTCACCTCGATCCTCGGCTCCGATCACCCCTACACCGTGGCCGCTGCCAATGGGCTGGCGTCCGACCGGCTCGCGACGGGGTCGATCGCCGCCGCGCGATCGCTGGCGGCACACACCGCGGACCGTGCGGCCCATCGATATGGCGAACACCCGATCACCTCCGCCTGCCGCGCCAACGCAGCTGTGGTGACCGCTGGGGTTGACGGCTCCTGGATCGAGCTCGATGTCGAGCCGCCACCTGCCTGACGGCGGGAAGCATCACCCTCCAACCGGCGTTGGCAGCCACATGCGTGCCATCTGGAACGGACAGGTCATTGCCGACAGCGACCAGACGGTCGTCGTCGAGGGCAACCACTACTTCCCGGCCGACTCGGTCGACCCGGCGGTGCTGCGTCCGTCGCAGACCACCACCGTGTGCCCCTGGAAGGGCACGGCGTCCTATTACTCCCTCGAGGTCGATGGTCAGCTCAACCCGGACGCCGCGTGGTACTACCCGAGCCCGAAGCCGGCAGCCGAGCAGATCACCGGCCGGTTCGCCTTCTGGCGCGGGGTCACCGTCACCGATTGACCACCGACTGACGCCGTTCAACAGGGGCCACTCCGGGCGCCGGCGCATGCGAGTGCGCAAGGATCCGCATTCAAGTGCTAGCTTTGGTGCATGCGAACCACGGTTGAGCTGGACGACGACACGGCAGCCGCTGTCCAAGCCCTGCGTCGCAGCGGCAAGGGCGTCAGCGAAGCGGTCAACGACTTGATCCGGCGGGGCATGCTGATCGAACAGCGGCGGGCACCCTTCACGCCCCGGACCCGTGCGCTGGGCCTGCGCATCGATGTCTCGAATGTGGCCGAGGCGCTCGATCTGCTCGAGGGGCCGACGGCCCGCTGATGCTGCTGGACGCGAACGTGTTGCTCTACTCGGTCGACGAGCAGAGCCCCTTCCATCACCGGGCCGTCACCTGGCTCACCGATGCCCTGAACGGACCCCACCGGGTGGGAATCCCCTGGCTGTCCCTCTGGGCATTCGTCCGCATCGTCAGCAACCCCCGGGCGCTGGCAACACCGCTGACCGGTGCCGAGGCGTGGGAGCACGTCGAGGATTGGCTCGGTGCCCCCGCCACCTGGATCCCGGAGCCTGGTCTCGGGCATGCGGCCATCTTGCGCGACCTGATCACGCGCTACGACCTGCGAGGCAACCTGATCTCCGACGCCGCGCTCGCCGCGTTGTGCATCGAACACGGCGTGCCCATGGTGAGCGCCGACAGTGACTTCGCCCGATTCCCCGAGCTCACCTGGATCAACCCCGTCCTGCCCGGCTGACCCGGCTCACTCGGCTGACCCATCCGACCGGGTCGGTGCGTACGGTTCGGGTATGGCACAGGGCACGACAGTCAGAGCCGGGATCCTGATCACCGGAACCGAGGTGCTCACCGGTCGGGTGGCCGATCGCAACGGCCCGTGGCTGGCCGAGCAACTCCGCGTACTCGGCGTCGACGTGGGGCAGATCATGGTGGTCGGCGACCGGCCGACAGACCTGGTCGCCGCGCTGGGCCACCTGCTCGCCGATCACGACCTGGTGATCACCAGCGGAGGGCTCGGTCCCACCGCCGACGATCTGACCGCCTCTCTCGTCGCCCAGGTGCGGGCCCGCCCGATGCACCTCGACCCCGCCCTGGAGCACCGGATCGCCGCCGCCGTCGCGGCCCTCCACCGTCGTCGCGGCCTTCCGTCCGACCCCGCGGCCACGGCGGCCGGGGTGCGCAAGCAGGCCATGGTGCCGGACGGCGCCGCCGTCCTGGAGCCGATCGGCACCGCCCCCGGGCTGGTCGTCCCCGCGGCCGACGGACACCCCGGGCCCCCGGTCGTCGTGCTGCCGGGCCCTCCGAACGAGCTACAGGGCATGTGGTCCGCCGCGCTCGCCGTCCCTGCCGTGCGCGAGATCATGGCCCGAGCCACCCCGCTGTGCGAGGACACCATCCGGCTCTGGGGAAGTCTCGAGGCCGACCTGGCCGCCACGCTGCGCCGGATCGAGTCCGAGATCAGCGATCTCGAGGTCACCACGTGCCTGCGCGACGGCGAGCTCGAGATCGTCACCCGGTACCGGCCGCAGACCCCCACCTCGCTCGACCAGCTCGAGCTGCTGCGCCGCACCGTGCTGGCCGACTTCGCCGCCACCGCGTTCAGCCCGGACGGCGCCACCATCGACGCGTTGGTCGCGCAGGGCCTGCTCGACCGCGGCTGGACGGTGGCCACCGCCGAGTCGTGCACCGGCGGCCTGCTCGCCGCCCGGATCACGGCGCGCGCTGGATCGTCGGACTACCTGTTCGGCTCGATCGTGGCCTACAGCAATGCCGTGAAGACCGCACTGGCGGCGGTGCCGGCCGACCTGCTCGCGGCCCACGGCGCGGTCAGCTCTCAGGTCGCCGAAGCCCTGGCCGAGGGGGCCCGCACCGCCCTGGGTGCGGACGTCGGGGTGGGGATCACCGGGGTCGCCGGCCCTGGTGGCGGTACCCCCGACAAGCCGGTCGGCACCGTGCACCTCGCGGTGGTCACCCCTGTCGGTCGGCGGCTGCGGGCGTTGTCACTGTCCGGTGATCGCGACCAGGTTCGGCAGCGAACCGTCACCATCGCGATGCACGAGCTGCACCAGGCGCTGCGCTCATGATCACGAGGCGCGGCGGGCTCGGACGACGTCCGTGATGTGTCGGGCGGCGGTCTCGGCGTCCTCGTGTTCCCAGACCCGG
Source organism: Kineosporiaceae bacterium (assembly GCA_016713225.1). Classification (NCBI taxonomy): domain Bacteria; kingdom Bacillati; phylum Actinomycetota; class Actinomycetes; order Kineosporiales; family Kineosporiaceae; species Kineosporiaceae bacterium. The sequence goes on along the minus strand of JADJPO010000001.1, from coordinate 72,016 downwards.
ACGACGAGCCATCCCGCCGCGGTGAGCGCCAGGTCGGTGGCCCGATCACGGGCGACGTTGCCGGCGAGCTTCTCGGCCCACCACTGCGCGTTCGATGCCGGATACGTCGCGTGCACGGGGCAGCAGTGCCAGAAGCAGCCGTCGACGAACACCGCCACCTTGGCCGGCCCGAACACCACATCCGCTCGACGTCGGACGCCGCGTACCACGGGCCGATCGACCCGATAGCGCAAACCCCTGCGGTGCAACGCTCTCCGGAGCGCCAGCTCGGGAGCGGTGTCGCGGCGGCGCTGCCGCTGCATGCGCCGCTGCACCTCGGGCGAGGAAGCCGGCGGACGACTCATCGCCTCAGTGTGCCGCGACCTGCCGCGGGCCGGGTCGATCGGCTCACCGGGTGATCGCGTGGGCGGGCCGGCGGGGTGCCGAAGGGTGACACGGCGGCGTGCACCCCACGGGGGATGGCCGGACTCTGGCACACCCCCACGAACAGATGGTTCGGCCCGGTACGGTACGGCCACACAGTCGTGCCGAGCCCCACACCACCGGCCCCGATAGCCACCGTCGGGCCGACTCGGACCGGGTTCGCGGACCGTTCCCCAGCGATCGTCGAGGAGTCATCACATGTCCAAGGGCAAGGGCGCCAAGAGCAAGGACAAGAGCAAAGACAAGGGCAAGGCCGCTGAGAAGCTGTCCAAGAAGGCCAAGGACGCGCTGAAGAAGCAGGCCAAGGCGGCCAAGGTCGCGGCCGAGAAGGCCGCCAAGGCGGCCGAGAAGGTGGCGAAGGCTGCTGCCAAGGAGGCCGAGAAGGCGGCGAAGGCTGCTGCCAAGGAGGCCGAGAAGGTCGCCGAGAAGGCTGCCAAGCAGGCCAAGAAGGCCGCGAAGGCGGCCAAGGACGCTGCGAGCGCTCCCGCCGCGGCTGTCGCTGTCGAGGCCCCGGCCGTCGAGGACAAGGCGGCCGAACCCGTTGCGGCCGTAGAGCCAGAGCCGGAGCCGGAGCCGGAGCCCGAGCCGGAGCCGGAGCCCGAGCCGGAGCCCGAGCCGGAGCCCGAGCCCGAGCCGGAGCCCGAGCCGGAGCCGGAGCCCGAGCCGGAGCCCGAGCCGGAGCCGGAGCCCGAGCCGGCCGGTCTGGAGTCCCTGACGCGCGCCGAACTCCTGGCCGAGGCCCGCCGGCTCGAGATCCCGGGCCGGTCGGCCATGAACAAGGATCAACTGCTCGCCGCCGTCAGTCAGCACGCGGGCTGATCCACGCACCATCCGTCGTACGTCGTCGCGGACGGCAGCCGGTGGTGGATCACCTGCCACCCGTCCAGGCTGCCTCCGCGGCGAGTCCTGCCCCCCTCGGCTCGGTCAGCTCCACATGCCGGGCCACGTCCTCCCGGAAGCCGGGGTGACGCCCGAGGTTTCCGCGCTGCAGCCGCCCCAGGAACCCGGCGGCCGCCCGATGGCTCAGCGCGGGTGCGGTCTCGGCGTCCATCACGTCCAGCAGGTGGCGATACGGCTCCAGCCGCGGGTACTCCGACGCCGCCATGCGCCACACCTGCCCGCGTTCACCCCAGGCCGCGGTCGGCCAGGATCGACTGCCCGACCACGATTCGGACGGCAGCGGTAACACCTCGCCCGGCTCGGCGATCCGGCCGGCCAGCCACCTGGCCACCCCGACGGTCACCGCATTGCCGACCAACTTCCACCGCGGCCCGTTGCGGCGGGGGGCATCCTCGGCGGGCGCCGTCCAGCCGCGGGCGAACCCCTGCAGCGCCTCGGCGTCCTCGATCTGCGGGGTGACCAGGCGCCGTCCCGGCGGCGCGCCCGGCACCCAGACCGCCGGGGGTGAGGCGATGCCGAGCGTCGAACCGCCCTTGAGGGTGGGGACGGCGTCCCGCGCCCACCCGAGGCCGCTGCGGCCCTCGGTCCAGTAGAAGCCGTAGGCATCCTCGGCGTGCTGCCCCGTCTCGACCATCTCGCTCGCTTCGTCCGCGAAGAGCACCTCCCGCGGGTCGTGGTCGGCGGAGGCCACCAGCAGGACTCGTCGTCGACGCTGTGGCACCCCGGTGAAGCGGGAGTCGACCACGCGATAGGCCCAGCGGTATCCCAGCGCCTCGAGCTCACCGACCAGGTAGCGCATCGCCTGCCCCCGGTCGAGGGACAGCATGTTCGGCACGTTCTCGATCACCAGCCACGGCAACCGGCGGCGCCTGGTCGCGGTCAGACGCAGGGCCTCGAAGACGTGTCCGACCAGGCCCGACTGGCCTCCCGTGATGCCCGCCGTCCGCCCTGCCTGGGAGAGATCGGTACACGGGAACCCGGCCGCCAGCACGTCGATCCCGGCGGGGAGCTCACGCAGTTCACGCACGTCCGGATGCAGCGGCACCTCACCGAACCGCGCCGCCAGCACGCGTTGCGCGGGGGGCCACCATTCGCACAGCAGCTCGGTGTGGGCCGCTTCGCCGAGCGCGGCCCGAAAGCCGGTTTCGATGCCACCGATGCCGGCGAACAGACCGACGATCCTCATCGTGGTTCCCTCCCGCCGGTGACAGCCGAACGCTAGACGAGACGGCCCCCCGACTCGAGCCGCCACCCGGTGATCGGCGAGGTGGCGCCCAGGATGTGACCCGGCACGCCGGGCCTTCCGAGGATCTTCAAGGGAACCCTAATTATTCGCAAAGACGCTGGTCAGAGTCCGGTTGGGCGCCGCTGGTTCCGGGTCCGTGCAGCTCCGGCCCCTGGTAGCGTTTCGGTTCGATTGGGTGATTCGCAGTACTTGCCCTACGTGTTCAGATCACTACGTCATGTCATCTTCGAGCTGAGGTGAGTTGGATTGGGTGCAGAGCCGGACTCCGGCCGTCGCGCTCGACGCTCCCGTCGCGACACCTCGACGCTCGCCCTGCACCTGAGCTCGGCCGAACCCGCCTCGCGCTCCGGACGTCGGCGCGCGCGCAGCACGGCAGCCGAGGTCGAGGCCGGCCGTGTGGCTGACGCGATGCCCGTGCTGTTGGTCCCTGAACTGGCCCTCGAACCAACCTCTGCGTCAACGTCAACCTCTGCGTCCACGTCAACCTCTGAATCGGCAGGAACCGCTCGGTCGGCGGCTCCTCGTCGACGTGCCCTGACCCCGGTGGAGCCGGGCACGACCGCGATCATCGACTTCCGGTCCCCCGCCGCGTCACCGGCCGGCGCCCCCGCCGCCTCATCGACCAGCGCCACCCCGCCGACCCGTGCCTCGAGCCGCCCCGCCCCTCCCGGACCGCCGTCCAGCCGCCGTGCCGCGCGCACGGCCGCCGCCGGCGCCGTCGGTGAACTCGACCTCGACGCCCCGGTCACCCGAGCCGGACGCCGCACCCAGCGGGACACCCGGGCCGCAGGTCGACGCTCGCGCCGGATGCGCCTGGCGGCCGTGGCCACGGTCGGTGTGCTCACGGTCTCGGGGGCCGTGGTGGTGGCGCTCACCCAGCGCACGTCCGAGCGCGATCTGCAGACCGCTCTGGCCCAGACACCCCAGGCCAGCGTCTCGTCCTCGGTGCCGCCGCTGAGCCTGATCGGCGGCGCGACGCCCAGCGTCTCGGCGGGTGTGTCCGGCACACCATCACCCACGGCCTCACCCGGAGCCCGCACCAGTGGCAAGCCCACCGCGAAGGCGACCGGGACGAAGTCCGCGGCCAAGCCGGCCGGCCGGTCCGGCGTCGTCCTCGACGGACGCCGTATGGGTGGCTGGTACGCCGGTGCCGGTGGCGTCGGAGTCGCCGACGGCAGCTTCGCGGCCTGGCAGGGCGAGCCCTTGAGCATCGTGGGCACGTGGGCGGACGGCTCCGACGAGGAACAGCGCACCGTGTCCGGCCTGACCGCCAACTACTCCGGCTGGAAGGGCGCCATCGACATCGCCGTCGGCGGCACCGTGCTGGGCAGCGGCGAGAACTACTCCGCCGCCGCCGACGGCGCCTATGACGCGCGCTGGCGCCAGGCCGCCCAGACCATCGCCTCGGTGCGCAAGGGCGCGAGCGGGCCGACCTTCCTGCGGCCGTTCCACGAGTTCAACGGCACCTGGTTCCCGGAGTGGTCCGTCAACTCCGGCAATGTCGGTGACTTCAAGGCGGCCTTCCGGCGGTACGCCGGCATCCTGCGCGAGGCGCTGCCCGAGGCCTACATCGTCTGGTGCCCGAACTCCGGCGACCACTCCGGCGTCCCCGTCGACACCTATTACCCCGGTGACGACGTGGTCGACGTGATCGCGCCGGACTATTACCACGACGGGTACAGCGAAGACCCGAGCTCCACCAGCTGGCGCGGCGGCAGCCCACTGGGCATCGAGGCGTGGCGCCAGTACGCGGCCAAGCACGGCAAGCCGATGGGTCTGCCCGAGTGGGGTCTGAAGCCGGACGGCGGCGGCGACTCACCTGAGTGGATCACCGCGGTCCACACCTGGTCTGCCCAGCACGCGAACACCGCCACCTGGCAGATCGGTGCGAAGATCCCTGCGGCGGCGGCCGGCAAGATGCTGTACATGGCCTACTTCAACGTGGTCTTCGGTGGCGATCCCGCCTACACGATTCACGGGTACGGGGCCAACCCCCGTTCAGAGGCCGTTTACCAGAGCCTGACCTGGGGCAACATCCGCGGTTGATCGTGTCGGCACGATGAGAGGACTCTCATCGTGCTGTCACAGTCGCTGTCGAGTAGCTGGTCGAGGATGGTGTGATGCGTGGGTGGCAGGTCGGCGTCGTGGGAGCCACGTTGCTCGGTGCCGGCGTCGTCTGGGGCCCGGCAGCCTGGGCCTCGGTCATCACGCCGAAACCTGACGGCCGGATCGTCAGCCCCGCTCTGGTGATTCGCGCCGACGGCACGGTGATGATGGCCGATCCCACGGCGCCGCCGATGACGGCCGGGTCATCGACCGCCGAGACCGACCCGGATGCGGATCACACCGCCCCGGTCGCCTTCACCACCAGCTCTCCGGGCGCGACGTCGCAGCCGTCCTCGGGATCCACGGCCGTGATCATCGGTGACGCCGCGAGTCACGCGCCACCCACGTCGTCGACCGTCACCGGGGTCACCAGCACCTCCGTGGCTCGCCCGACGGGGCAGCCCACAACCTCGACCGCCGCGCGGCCGGTCGGGACGACCACCTATCCCACGACCCGACCCACCACCGGGCCCACGAGCACGCCGGCCCCGCAGACGATTCAGCCGACGCGCGTTCGGACCGTCAGCTCCGACGATGACGACGAGGACGACGACAAGTCCACGAGCTCGCGCTCCACCCGCAATACGGACAAGGATGACGACTGAGCGTCGGCTGACGATCGGTGTCCGTGCTCGCATCCTGGCCACGGTGCTGCTGCTCGCGGCCCTGGGCATGGCCTTCGCCGGTTCGGCCTTCACGGTGTTCGAGCGTCGCCAGCTGATCGATCACCTGGACTCGGTGCTGCTGGCCGACGTGGGCCAGTTCCGCCAGGAGGTGGACCAGAACACCAGTCAGTCGATGAGTGAGCTGTTGCAGGCGGTCATGGGCCAACATGTCCCGGTCGACGGCGAGGTGGTCGGAGGCTTCATCGACGGCAACCTGACCTTCGTCACCTCGGACCCGGCGTTCCAGATCACGAAGGAGCCGGACCTGCTGGCCCAGGTGGCCGCCCTGCCACCCGACGCCCCCACCCGCATCCGCCAGCTCGACTCCGTGACCGCCGGGCCGGTGCGCTACGTCGTGATGCAACTACAGAACAGCAGCAGCAAGCAGGTCGGCTCGCTGGTCGTGGCCATCAGCCTGAAGCCCGCCCTCGAACGGCTCACCACCAGCGCCACCCAGTTCGCCGTCCTGGCCATGATCGCCCTGGTGATCATCGGCGTTGGTGGCTGGCTCGTCGCGGGCCGACTGCTGCGGCCGCTACGGGTGCTGCGCGAGGCGACCCAGGCGATCTCACCGGGTGACCTGAACACGCGGATCCCGGTGACCGGGCGGGACGACGTGACGCAGTTGACCCGCACCGTGAACGCGATGCTCGATCGGCTGGCCGGCGCCTTCGACACCCAACAACGCTTCCTGGACGACGCCGGCCACGAACTGCGCACCCCGATCACCATCGTGCAGGGCCACCTCGAGGTCCTCGATCCGGCCGACCCGGCGGAGGTCGAAGCCACCCGCGACCTGGTGATGGACGAACTCGACCGCATGGGTCGCCTGGTCAACGACCTGATCGTGCTGGCCCAGACCGGGCGGCCCGACTTCGTGCGCTTCGAGAGTGTCGATCTCGACCGCCTGCTGCGGGACGTGTTCGACAAGGCCCAGGCGCTGGCCGATCGGCACTGGGTGCTCGACTCCACGATCAACGCCGTCGTGGTCGCCGACGCTCATCGCCTCACGCAGGCGATGCTGCAGCTCACCGACAACGCGGTGAGGCACACCCAACCGGACGACGTGGTCGCCGTCGGGGGCGTCCTCTCGCGCGGGCAGGTACAACTCTGGGTCCGCGACAGCGGCCCCGGCGTGGCCCCCGAGGACGCCGAGCGGATCTTCGCCCGGTTCGGTCGGGCCGGGGTGTCCCGGGGTGAGACCCACAGCTCGGGGCTGGGTCTGTCGATCGTCTCCAGCATCGCGGCGGCCCATGGCGGCACGGTCGAGCTCAGCAGGCCGACCGAGACCCCGCCCGGTCGGCAACCAGGAGCCCGGTTCACCCTGATCATGCCGCTGACCGTCGTCGCCCGGACGCAACCACCCTCTCCCTGGCCCGACAAGCAGAGCGGGCACCAGAACGGCCCACCGACGTCCAGCGTGAGGATGAGATCGTGACCTGCACGGCCGGACCCGAGAACGGAACGCTGGCATGAGCCGCATCCTGGTCGCCGAGGACGAGGCGCGCATCGCCTCGTTCATCGACAAGGGCCTGCGCGCCAGCGGCTACACCGTCACCGTCGTCGGTGACGGTCAGGCGGCCTACGACGAGGCGGTGAGCGGCGACCACGACCTGTTGGTGCTGGACATCGGACTCCCGCTGCTGGACGGCTTCGCCGTCCTGGGCAAGCTCCGCCGCGGCGGCAGTGCGCTGCCGGTGATCATCCTCACGGCCCGCACCGGCGTGCACGACACCGTCGCCGGCCTCGAGAGCGGTGCCGACGACTACATGCCCAAGCCGTTCCGGTTCGAGGAGCTGTTGGCCCGGATCCGGTTGCGGCTGCGTTCGGAGGGCCGCGCTCCCGAACCCTCGGTGCTGCGCTACGGCGATCTGGCCCTCGATCCGAGCTCCCGGCGGGTGCTGGCCGCCGGACGGCAGATCGACCTGTCGGCCCGGGAGTACTCCCTGCTCGAGACCCTGATCCGCCACCCGGGGCAGGTACTCAGTCGCGAGCAGTTGCTCAGCCAGGTCTGGGGATACGACTTCGACCCGGGCTCCAACGTGGTGGACGTCTACATCCGGTACCTGCGGCGCAAGGTGGGTGCCGAACGGATCGAGACCCTGCGCGGCGCCGGGTACCGGCTGCGGGACGTGACGCCGTCCGCGTGAAGAGGACCGCTTGATCGGACCATGAGAGCCCTCTCATGGTCCTCTTCGCGGATTCCTCATCCAGCCCTCCGAGGGTATGAGGTATGTCGATGAATCACTCACGTCGGGTCGGTGCAACCGCCGCCGCGACCGCCGCACTACTGGGCGGTGCGGGGGTGGCACTGGGCCTGACCACAGGAACGGCATCCGCCGCGTCCACAGCCGTGACCTCGCAGTCACTCGGAGGGTCTGCGAAGGGCGCCTCCACCGCGAGGTCCGGGCTTCAGAAGGCCCTCGATCAGCTGACGTCCGAGAACGCCAAGCTGGCTGCCGAGGCCGACCTGCTGAAGCAGGAGATCGCGCTGGCCAAGGCCGAGGGTGTGGCCGGCGGACTGCCCGGTACGTCCACCAGCCCGTCGCCGAGTGCCTCCGGGCCTGCGGTGCCGGGCTCCGACCACGAACACTCCCACGAAGGGGGTTGGTACCAAGAGGACCACTCGGGCGACTGGTCCGGCGGTCCCGGCCAATCGAGCCCCGCGACCGCTGCTCCCTCGACGCACACCAGCACCGGGGCCAGCGGATCGTCCAGCGGATCGTCCCAGACCACCCCCGCGACCACCGCCCCTCGACGCACACCAGCACCGGGGCCAGCGGATCGTCCAGCGGTTCCACCGGTGGCGGCTCCGCGACCGGCAACACCTCCCACGATGACGACGATGACGAGAAGCGCGACAAGAAGGAGTCTGGCGACGATGACTGACACCACCACCCCCGAGGTCGGCCGCCACTCGCGCTGGTCTGCCGCGGCGTTGTTGGCGCCGGCTTCGGCCGCTGTCTTCGCCGGCACCATGGGCTGGACGGCCGACCACGACCCGGTGCTGCCCTCGACTCCTGCTGCCGCCACCAACACGGCGCTGACCAGCGCCGCGGTCCAGGGGGAGCACAAGAGCTCGCCCCGCGACAAGGACCTCGAGCGTCAGATCAGGGCCCAGGTGGCTCAGGTCCGCACCATGCGCCGTCAGGTGGCCGCGCTGCGCAAGGACGTCGCCGCGTTGCGGGGCAAGGCGCCCGGCACCGGCACCACCACCCCGCCGACCGGTGGCGCGACCACCCCGGCACCGGCACCCACCGGAACCGCTCCGGCTCCGGCGCCGACCACCACGAAGCCGGCTCCTGCCCCGACCACGACGAAGCCGGCGCCCGCGCCGACCACCACGAAGCCGGCGCCTGCGCCTGCGCCGACAACCACCGCCAGCACCGGTGGGTCGTGACGGACCTGGCGATGAGTCCTGGCATCACCTCGACCAGCCCCTCTCCGGAGGGGCTGGTCCCCCTCGTCCGCAGGTTCCGGGCCATGAACACCGACGTCACCCTGCAGGTGGTCGGGCCCGGGGCGCGGGCGGCGGCGCTGCTGGCCGAGGCCGAGCAGGTGTTCGTGCGCGTCGAGCGCACCTGCACCCGGTTCGACCCGACCAGCGCGCTGATGCAGGCGAACGCCGCGGCCGATCAGTGGTGCGAGGTGCCGCAGGAGTGCTACCTCGCGATCGCCGAGGCGGCGGGGGCTCACCTCGAGACCGAGGGCCTGTTCGACCCTCGGGTGCTGACCTCACTGGTCGCGATGGGCTACGACCGGACGCTGCCGTTCGGGGATGGCCCGGTGCGGCTGTCGGCCGGCCGCACCCCGGACGACATCCCCTCGATCGTCCCCGTGACCTCGGGGACGGCCGGCGGGACAGCTCTCGGGACATCCGCCCGGACCTCCACCGGGACGGCGCCGTGGGCACCGGGCCTGGATCGACACCACCGCGCCGTGGCGGTGGGACCGGTTCCGATCGACCTCGGCGGCATCGGCAAGGGGTTGGCGGTGCGCTGGGCCGCACACCTGCTGTTCGAGGCCGGCGCCGGCTACCTGGTCGAGGCGGGTGGTGACTGTGCCCTCAGCGGGCCCGGGCCGGACGGCGGGCCATGGCGGGTCGGCGTCGAGGATCCGCTCGGCGGTTCCGAGCCGGTCGCCGTCCTCGAGGTCACCGACATCGGCTGCGCCACCTCCTCGCTGCGCAAGCGCACCTGGCAGGTCGACGGCCGCCAGGTGCACCACCTGGTCGATCCTCGCACGGGGATCAGCGCCGACACCGGGCTGCGATCGGTGACCGTGCTCGACTCGGACCCCGCTCGGGCCGAGGTCTGGAGCAAGGCCCTGCTGATCGCCGGACGCCACCGGATCGCCGAGCTCGCGCACGCCAAGGTCCTGCCGGCGCTCTGGGTCGACGAATCCGGTCGGCTCGAAGCCAGCGAGGCCATCCGCGACGACATCATCTGGAGTGCATCCCATGTCCATTGACGACCCGCGACGGCTCATGAGCCGCCCTCGGCGCGGCCGCACCGGACCTGCCACGCCACACCAGGGGTTGCCGCGCCTCGCCGTCCCCACCCCGCGGTCCACGACCGGCGGCGAGAGGCCACGACTCGACCTGGGCACCCGGCGCCCCGCGTCCTGGCGCACCATCGCGTTGATCGCCGTCTCGACCGGGCTCTCGGGTTGGCTCGCGGGCACCGCCGCCCAGTCCGTGGCGGGGGACAAGAACGCGCCCTGGATCCTGGGACGCGCCTCGGGGATCTGTGCCTACCTGCTCATGGTTGCCCTGGTGGTGTTCGGCTTGGTGCTCTCGCACCCGTGGCGCACCAAGTGGCGTCGTCCGGCCACCATCGTCCGGATCCGGATCCACGTCAGCCTGGCCGTGTTCACCCTGGCCTTCCTCGTGCTGCACATCGTGGTGCTGGCCACCGACGACTATGCCAAGGTCGGGTGGGCCGGTGCCTTCCTGCCGATGGCCTCGCAGTATCGCCCGGTCCCGGTGACCCTCGGGGTGATCGCGACCTACGCCGGCATCCTGGCCGGGATCACCGCCTCGGCGGCCGGTCGCTGGGCAGGCAAGGTGTGGTGGCCGATCCACAAGGTGTCCGCGCTCAGCCTGGTGCTCGCCTGGTTGCACGGCGTCTACACCGGCATCGACACCCGCACCCTCGGCTGGCTGTACGCCGTGACCGCGGTCGGGGTGGTGGTGCTCGCGGCGTCGCGCTATGTCGTGCGCACCCCCGCGGACCTGGTCGCCGAGTACACCCAGGAGGTCGCGTGACCACCGCCTTCGAACGTCAGGACCTGTCCTCGGCCCCGGAGGCGGCCTTCGGCGATCTGCTGGACGGCTTCCCGCGGACGCGCACCCTGCGCTTCGCCCCCGACCAGACCCGACCGTTGTCCCTGGGCGCCCAGCTGTCCTCCGATCGCCGGATCCCCCGGGCCTCGGTCACCCCACCACGATCCGCCGACGTGCCGATCGGCTCGACCGAGGCACCCCGGACGCCGACCTGGCTGGCCCCCGGTCACGCCCTCCTCGACGAGGAGGCGGTTTTCGGTGCCGACCACCGCGACTGCGTGTTCGGCCCTCCCGTCGATCTGCTGGCCGACCACGTGGCCCGTTACGGCCCACGCCCGATGACCACCGGTCACGGTGGCGCGCTGCTGCTGCGCATCGTCGAGGAGAGCGGCCTGGCCGGTCGCGGTGGTGCGCAGTTCCCGGTGGCAGCCAAGTGGCGCACCGTCATCAGGGCGGTGCACGAGCTGGCTGCGCGCAGCAGCACCGGCCGCCCGCCCGGCGACATCGTCGTGGTGGCCAATGGTGCCGAGGGTGAGCCCGCCAGCGCCAAGGACGCCGCGTTGCTGCAGCATCGTCCCCACGTGGTGCTCGACGGCCTGGTCTGTGTGGCCGAGGTCATCGGTGCCACCCGCGCGGTGGTGTGGCTGCACGACAGCGCCTACGCCACCCGTGCCGCGGTGGCTCGGGCCTTGGCCGAACGGCGCGACGCCGGGCTGGCCGAACTGCCCATCACCATCGCCACCGGGCCCGACCGCTACCTGACCGGCGAGGCGAACTCCGTCGTCCGGGCACTGGACGGCGGCCCGACCCTGCCGTGGTTCCGGGCGATACCCGTGGCCGCCGGCGGCGGCATCGGCGGCATGCCCACGCTGGTGCACAACGTCGAGACCCTGGCCCGCACTGCCCTGTTGGCCCGCACCGGAACCCACGCCCCGATGCCCGGAGTCCTGGTGACCGTGCTCGGTCGCACCCCGGCCGACCAGCAGGTGCTCACGGTGCGCGAACTCGCCCCCGAGCGCACGGTCGCCGACGCGGTGCTCGACCGCTACGGGCACTGGACGGCGCCGCGCGCCGTCCTGATCGGTGGCTACGGCGGCACCTGGCTGCGCTGGGACGAGGCGGCCGGGTTGCACCTGGGTGGGCTCGACCGCCGCCGCGCGCCCGGGGCCGGTGTGGCGCCCCGCGATGTCACCCTGGGCGCGGGAGTACTGGCCCCGCTGCCGGTGGACGCCTGCGGCGTGACCGAGACCGCGGCGATCGCCACGTATCTGGCCGATTCCAGCGCGCGGCAGTGTGGACCCTGTCTGTTCGGCACCCGTGCGCTGGCCGACACCTGGACCCGGATCGCCCGAGGCACCGCCCGGCGCAGCGACGCCGAGCACCTGGCGCGGATCTCGGGCGAGGTCGCCCGCCGCGGTGCCTGCGCCCTACCGGACGCCGCCGTGAACCTGACCCTGTCGGCACTGCGGGTCTTCGCCGACGACATCGACGATCACCTCGCCGGTGCCGGGTGCAGCCACACGAACATCGCGGTGATGCCGATCCCCGGCCGGGAGGTGGCGTGATGAGCGGACGCCGTCGACTCGGGGATGCCACCGACCGGGTCAGGATCGACCCCACTGCCTGCGAGGGCATCGGGATGTGCGCCCACGTCGCCCCCGGGGTGATCGGGGTCGATTCGTGGGGCTACCCGGTGCTGCCCCCGACCGAGGTGGGCGGCCGCGATCTGCGGGCGGCCCGCTCGGCGATCAGCGCCTGCCCCCGGCGGGCGCTGTTCCTGGCCTCGGAGTACGCCGGATAGCCCCTCAGCGGTTGAGCATTCTCACCGGTTGAGCGCGGCGAACGCCACCCCCACCTGGGCCTGGCCGGCCTTGGCCCGCTCGGCGTAGCGGGTCTCGGTCCACGTCGGCCAGGTGAACCGGGTGCGATAGGGCACCGAACCACCCACCGAGAAGCTCAGCGTGATGCCCGAGACGGTCTGGGTGGTGGCGGGATCGCCGGCACCGAGCACGGTGCGGCTCGACGGGTCGGCGAAGCCGAGCATCGCCCACGGGATCCGCATCCGGACGGTGTCACCCCCGGCGCGCCAGGTGGCCAGGGAGTTGTAGCCGGGGTCGGCCGGGTCCCAGCGGCCCCGCACCAGCGTGCCGACGTCCTGGTATTCCATGGTCGAGTCGGTCACCCCGGCGTACGAGCGGTTGGTGATCAACCGGTACAGGTGCCACGGCTCGCCGTCCTGCGGCAGCGGCTCCCAGGTGTCGAGCCGGGCCGGGTCGAGCGCTGCGCGGACCAGGGCCCGGCCGTTGCCGGCCCGCGGGTCGATCTCGACCCGGTAGTCGCTCTCGCCGTCGCTGGTGCGCCCGGTGTTGCCCGGCACGACGTCCGCGCTGACGATCAGGGGTTCCCGGGCCGCGGACGCGTAGGCGACGTCGACGTAGACGAAGGACGCGTCGGCGTCCAGGGTCACCTTGGCGATCTTGCCGCCGTCCGGGATCTGTTCGACGTGAGCGCCGGGCAGCCGCTGCGGGTCGGTGGCGACCAGGCCGAAGTACTGCTCGTTGGTCATCACGTCGTGCCAGAGTTGCCGCCGATCGCGCGGGGCCTGGTGCTCCATGGTGTTCCAGGTGAACTTGAACCACTCGTCGGTCCAGGCGAACAGGAAGGCTCCCGACAGGCCCTGGCCCTTGACCAGGCGCAGCAGCGAGGCGTTGATCGCCATCGCCTCCTCTTCGGAGTGCCCGCCCTGATCGCGGCCGCGGGTTCCGGTGTGCGCCGACCCGAGGGACGACGGCACGCCCAGTTCGGTGATCATCACCGGCATGGGCGCGTGGTGCTTCTTCAACGCGCTCAGGTAGGCGGCGTACGGGTCGACCGTGCCCACGGCGGGGCCGGTGAGCTGCGGGGTCTGCAGCTCGGGCTCGTAGCGCAGGAAGTCCGGGTAGTACGGGTAGGCGTGATAGCTGGCGAAGGTGCCGCCCGGCCAGGCCAGCGTGGGCAGCACGTGGTTGGCGTCGACCCCGGGCAGGTCCTCCTCGGGGTTGGGCTCGGCGGGGTGGTGCAGCGGGTCCATGGTGGGCCAGTTGGCGAACGCGATCGGCATCGACCGGCCGTGGGCTGCCTCCAGTTGGGCCAGGGCGTTCATGTGCTTGGCGATCCAGCGCTCGGTCGGCGTCGCGCCGGCGGTGGAGCGGAAGTAACGGCCGTTGACCGGCGGCGCGTCGGTGTGCCGGGCGTCGGTGCGCTGGGTGGCGTGGGGGTCCCACTCCACGCCGATGATCCACGACATCACCCAGGGCGAGGCATCCGCGGTCCAGCGGCCCCAGGCGCGCCCGGGCAGCCGGTTGCGGTTCAAGGTGCCGTGGACGGCGCGGACGGCGTCCGCGATCTCGCCGGCGAAGCCGTCATCGGTGACCGGGTCGTACAGCGTGCCGCCCTTCAGGTAGGTCTCGTCCGGGATGTAGATGCCCTGCACCAGGTAGATCGGGTCCTTGGGGTGAAGCTGGTTGTAGCGCACCAGCTCGGCATAGAACTCGGGCCGGTGGATGGTGTAGATCCGTACCGCGCGGATGCCCAGCCGGCCCATCTGGTCGAACCAGCGCCGGTAGTCGGTTGCCTCGGGCGACAGCTCGCCGGGCTGATGGCCGGGAGTGGTGACCCCGAGGTCGACGCCGGCGATGAAGCTGCGGACGCCGTCCTTGGTGAGCAGGCGCAGGCCGCGGCTGTCGGTGGTGGCCAGGGTGCGCAGCCCGGTGAGGGTCGCCGGGGCGGGCGCCCAGTTCGCGCCGCCGCGCGTCGCGGCGTCGTTGATCCCCGCCCGCGACACGGTGGCCGGGGCGATGCCGGGGCCGGCCGCTGCGCCACCGACCGCTGGGGCGTTCGGGGCGGCGTCGGTCTGGGTCATCGTGGTGAGCAGCCCGAACAGCACGATCGGCACGCCGCCGGCGACCGCGGCGCGGTGCCGCCAGCGCCGCCGACCCGCCGAGCCGGACGACGCACCGGATGACGAACCGGACGACGCGGAGAGCGGCGCAGGGCGCGAGGTGGGCGCGGGCCGCGACGTCGTCGGCCGGGGTCGGGGGGTGGATCCGTCGCCTGTCATGTCGTCTGAGTCGGCTGCCCCGCCTCTCGCCTTGACCCGACCGGGGGACGCCCGTTCGGGTGGGGCGCTGGATCGGACATCTCGGCGTGGGCGCGGTACGGTCGGACGCGTCGCCCCTCGCCCACGCCGGGCGGGCATCGTGACCTGAGGGAGTTCCGGTGAAGAAGATCGTGACCGTGGCACTGGCCGCCGCTGCAGCGTTTGCCGTGTGGCGCAAGGTCGAGGCCGGCAAGGCCGAGCAGGAGCTGTGGGCCGAGGTCACCGACCCGGTCAAGTAGGCCTCACGCAGCCGGACGAGCACCGACGAGCACGGACGAGCACAACGGAGTCGCTCTACGGCGTCTCGACGCCGTACGCTGATTCCTGCCTTGGGGCGTTGGCGCAGTTGGTAGCGCGGTTGCTTTGCAAGCAACAGGTCACCGGTTCGAGCCCGGTACGCTCCACCCTTCTCGTTCCACCTCGTCTCTTCTCGGTCTCTTCTCAGTCTCTTGTCGGTCTTCTCGTCAGGCGACGAGGTCACCCCACGGCCAGGCTCGCATGGTCGTGACGATCTCGTGCAGACCGACGATCACGATGCCCACCGCGACGACGGCCACAGCCCAGCGGCGCGCGGCCACCAGGCTCACCCGAGGTGATGCCGTCGCCTCGAGCGTGCCGTAGAGCGCCCGTTGGAATCGCACCCGGCCCCAGGCGGTGGGGCGATACGTGAGGATCTCGCCGCCCTCGAGCGCCTCGCGCAACGCCAGCTCGGGCGGCGTCAGGGTCGCGTCGTCACCCGTCACCAGTCGTTCGACCGCGGCCTGCTCGCCCACGAACACCAGCCGGACGCCGCCTGCGCCCAGCTCCCGGACCTCCCAGAGCAGGGCCTCGGAGGCGGCCGAGACGTCGAGCAGGAGGGCTTCGGCCGACCGGGCGAAGGCGAGCACCGCCTCACGCCAGATCGCCGACTCGACCGTGACGACGATCAATCGGGGGCCAGGGCGGCACGGGAGGCGGTGGCGACGGTCTCGGACACCTCGGCGAGCCCGGCCAGGGTGGCCACCTGTTGCCGCTTGTGCTGTTCGGCCGCCCGGACCCCGGTGCCGACGGACCCGGCCGACATGATCAGGGGCAGTAACAGCATCAGCACGAGGGTGACGGCGACGAAGGCCAGGAGCCCGACGAAGAACGCGATCCCTGCCCCGGCGAGCAACCGTGCGGCACCGGTCGTCCAGGGCACCGGCCACTGCCTCCAGTCGCCGGCCAGGGAATCCAGCACCGTCAGCGGCTCGCCCTGCCACACCGTCCACCCGATCAGCACCACCCAGGCTGCGGCGTATCCCCGCGCCACCCAGACCCCCCACACGGAGGCCCACCTTTGTCCTGCGGTCACGGCCCGCTGGACGACGGTCGCCGCGGAGACACCCAGCCGCAGCCCCGCGGCCGCGCCGTAGGGCTGAGCGGTGGCGTCGTCCAGGGTGACCACGCGCCAGGAGTACCCCAGGTGATCCAGCGCGCTGGAGACCGCCCGGATGGAGTCCGTGTGCCGAAACCGCCTCAGCCACAAGACCATGCGACGGGGGGTGTTCCGCAGGGTGCGGGCCGAGACGCGCGCCGAGATGGCCACCGCGGCCACCCACAGCCACACGGTCAGGATCTGGGGGCGCAGCTGCGGATCGAGCCCGGAGCTGGTGTCGAGCACCACGAAGAAGGCCAGCACGCCGCCCAGGAAACCGAGCCACATCGCGACACCGCCCACGAGGACCAGGACGCCACCGGTCAGACCCCGGACGCGCCGGCTCCAACGCCGCAGCCGGTAGCCGTGGCGGGCGGTGGCGCGCGTCGTCACCGGCATGCGGTCGGGCGAGGTCAGGCGGGCCGCGGGGGCACCGTGCCGGCGCGGACCCCGTCGGTCACGCCGCGGGCCAGCCAGGCCAGCAGGGCTCCGGGCGATCCCTCGATCAGCTGGCCGCCGTCCCCCGCCGTCCAGGTGCTGCCGTCGTCGGCGCGCAGCTGGACCCCGGTGGCCGTGCCCGACCGCGCCGCGTCGTCCCAGAGCGTGATCTCGAGCTTCGTGAACCGGTGCAGCAGAGCGGGTTCGAGGTCCTCGAAGCCGAACCCGGCGGCCAGATCGGCGTGGTGGTAGACCACCTCGCGCAGCCGCATGGCCGGCACGTTGCCGATCCTGACCCGCTGGCCGCCGGGGGTGCGTTCGACCTGCAGGTCGGCGTGCTCGGGGCGCAGCCGGCGCAGCGCGCCGTCCAGCGTGGCGGCGGACGAGGCGATGTCGGCGAGCTGATCGACCATCGGACGCCGTGCCCCCGTCTCGATGTCGAGCTCGCGCTGCTCGACGCTGGCGTACATGGTCTCGCCGGTGCCGTCGAGGGCGGCCCGGAGCATCGTGGTCAGGCCGTCGGCGTTGCGCGCGATGTGGCTCAGCACGTGGCCGCGGGTCCACCCCGTGCACAGCGAGTCGGCGCCCAGGTCGTCGTCGGTGAGCGTGGCGACGGTGGCGAGCAGCGCCTGGGTGTGCCGGTCCAGGTCGGGGAGAAGGTCGCTGAGAAGGCCGGCGGTCGGGTCGGTCATGTGCCGAGGCTACGTCCTGCCCACCCGGGTCCCCCACCCCCACAACCATGATCACCGTTGGATCGCAGTCTCCTCCGCTTCACCGGGGGGATTCTGCGATCCAACGGTGATCTCGGGTTCAGCCTCGGACGCCGACGTGGGTCAGCGCCACCACGGTCGGAGCCTTGCCCGACTCGAACGCGCCATTGGTGAGGTAGAGCGTGGCGCGGTCACGAGCTGTCACGCCGAACACCACCTGGGTCGGGTAGTCCAGCCAGCTGGTGTGTTCGGCCACCAGCCGCACCCGGCCCGTCCGGTCGACGGTGAGCAGTGCGCCGCTACCGACGGTGCCGCTGCGGGTAGCAGTCACCCACAGCCGGCCGATGGCATCGAACGTGATGCCGTCCGCGGTCTTCAGCAGGGTGTTGCGGGCCATGATGCTGAGCGGTCCCGGGGTGCCGCGGCGGGTCACCGGCACCCGCACGACCAGGCCGGAGTCGTAGACCACGCCGTACAACACGTCACCGCGGAAGGTGATGCCGTTCAGCCCGAAGTGCCCGGCGCTCGCGGTCAGCACGGTCGAGCTCAGCCACGGCCGGCTCGGCGTGACGACGCGGCGGGCATCGGTCCGGGTGCGCCAGATCTTGCCGACGCTGTCCGCCACGTACAGGTAGCGGCCGTGGACGGCGAGGCCGTTGGGGAACGCCGCCGTGCCCATCGCCCCGTTGGGCAGCGTGAGCACCCGGGTGGCGCGCCCGTTCGGGTCGATCCGGAACACCCCGGGGTTGATGGTGGGCAGACCGGGCTCCTGCCAGGCGGCCAGCCCGACGAACAGGTGGCCGGTCTGATCGAAGGCCAGCCCCGTGATCAGGCCACCGGTGATCGCCGGACCGAACGGGGTCCGCCGTCCGGCCGGGGTGACCCGGTACACCTGACCGGTGTTCCAACTGGTGGCGCTCCAGGTCGTCACCGCGACGTAGAGCGTGCCGTCCCGAGCGACGGCCATGCTCTCGGCGAAGGCGCCGGCCATGCCCTTGTCGAACGTGGTGACCAGGCGCGCGGTCGGACCATGTTGTGCCGGTGCTGCCGGTGCAGCCACCCGACTCACCGGCACGGGATGCGCCGGCCCGCTCGATACGGGTGCGGCCGAGGCGGGTGCCACGGCCAGGCTCATCGCCAGCGCGGCACCGAGGGCGAGGATGGATCGGACTCTCATGATGAACTCCCCCCACAGCAGATGCCGCTCGCCAGGTTCGCCGAGGCTCGACGGATCGAGGACAGGCCGGAGGGTGGACGCGCCGACGGAGCGGCAGTTCCAGGCCTACGCCCGTGATCGCGGTGGTGACAGTTGCCAACGTCCCGGCCGATGGGCGCCCAGCGTCGGCTCGGACGGCGCCGGTGCGTGATCGCGCTCCGACAAGGCGTGATCTACATCACCCGTTCGTGCTAGCTTCCCCCTCAGCCGATCATCGACCGTGCGGCGGGCAGCGCCGCGAGCTCCGGGAGTGGCCATGAAGGTTCTGCGTCGCATCGTTCCGCTGGCGGCCGTGGCATCGCTGTCCCTGGGGATGGCCCCGAGTGCCCCCGCAGCGGTGGGCACCAGCCCGTCGCGTCCGACCCCGGACATCGTGATCAGCGGGATCTTCGATCGGCCCGAGTCGGTGCTGCACGACACCCGTCGCGACGTCTACCTGGTCTCGAACATCACCAACGGCCCGCGTGACACCGACAACACCGGCTTCATCTCCCGGGTGGCGCCCGACGGTCAAGTGCTGGCCGCGCGCTGGATCGCCGGCGGCGTCCGGGGGGTCACACTCAACGCGCCCAAGGGCATGGCGATCGCCCGGGGCCTGCTGTACGTGGCCGACATCGACCAGCTGCGGATCTTCGATGCAGCGACCGGGGCGCCCCGCGGCAGCATCGCCTTCCCGAACGCCACCTTCCTCAACGACGTGGCCAGTGACGAGCACGGCACCGTGTACGTGACCGACATCGGGTTCACCACCGTCCCGGCGTTCGGCCCCAGCGGCACCGATGCGGTCTATCGGGTCTCGCCGCGTGGCGCGGTCAGCGTGGTGGCGGCGGGCAATGCGGTGCTGCATCACCCCAACGGGGTCACGGTGCGCCCGGACGGCCGGTTGCTGGTGGTCACCTACGACCCGTTCGACGGCACCCGCGAGATGTTCACCCTGGACGCCGCCGGCCGGAAGTCGAACGTGATCACCCTGCCGACCGGTCTGCTGGACGGCGTCGAGATCACTCCGCGAGGCGTGCTGGTGTCGAGCTGGGTCGACTTCTCCAACGCGACGGCAGCCGTGATCTACCTGGTGCGCCGCGACGGGTCGATCGTGCAGGTGGCGGGCGGGTTCCAGAACGCCGCGGACATCGGTTACGACCTGCGCCGCAACCGGATCCTGATCCCGGCCCTGCCCGATCCGGGCACCGGTGGCCGAGTGGTGATCCGTTCACTGGGCCGCTGAGGCGCCGCCGAGGGGTCGCTGACCGCCCGCTGACCCATCCGTGATCATGCAATCCGTGCACGTTTTGTGCACGGATTGCATGATCACGGGATCACCTTTCCCGAACGGGGGGGATGATCCGGCGATCAGCTCGTGAGTCGGCTCTTGACCACCTTGCCCATGGCGTTGCGCGGCAGGGCATCGACCAGCTGGACGACGCGCGGCCGCTTGTGCACCGACAGCCGCTGGGCGACGAACGCACTCAGCGCCTCGGCCCCGACGCCGTCGGCCACGACGAATGCGGTGACGGCCTCGCCCAGGTCGGGGTGCGGTGTCCCGATCACGGCCGCCTCTCGCACGGCGGGGTGGGCGAGCAGGGCGTCCTCGACCTCGCCGGCGCCGATCCGGTAGCCGCCGGAGGAGATCAGGTCGGTGCTGGCCCGCCCGACGATCCGGTGCATGCCGCCGGCGTCGCGGACGGCGATGTCGCCGGTGTGCATCCACCCCTGGGCGTCCAGCACCGCCGCGGTCGCCTCGGGCCGGTGGTGATAGCCGGAGAACAGCATGGGGCCGCGCACCCAGATCTCCCCCGGGGTGGTGCCGTCGTCCGGCACATCCGCGCCCTCGTGCACCAGCCGGGTGCTCACGCCGCGCACCGGCAGGCCGACCCATCCCGGACGGCGCTCGCCGTCCGCCCGGGTCGACAGGGTGATCATCGTCTCGGTCATGCCGTAGCGCTCGACGGCGCGGTGGCCGGTGAGGGACTCCAAGCGGTCGAAGACCGGAATCGGCAGTGCAGCGCTGCCCGAGACGAGTAGTCGTGCACCCCGAAGTGCCTGTGCTGCAGCGGGTTCGGCGACGAGCCGGGACCAGACGGTGGGCACGCCGAAGTAGAGCGTGCCAGCGGACTCGGTGGCGGCGTGGGCATAGGCCTCGGGGGTCGGTCTCCCGGTGTGCACCACCGGCGACCCCACCCGCAGCGCGCCGAGCACCCCCAGGACCAAACCGTGCACATGGAACAGCGGCAGGCCGTGCACCAGCCGATCGGCGGCGGTCCACTGCCAGGCCTCGGCCAGCGCGTCGAGCCCGGCGGCCAGCGCCCGGCGTCCGAGGATGGCGCCCTTGGGTGCCCCGGTGGTGCCGCTGGTGTAGATCAACAGCGCGGCGTCGTCCGGTGATCTCGCCGGTGACCAGCCGGCCGAGGGCGCCCGCGGCAGGTCGGCCACGGTGATCACCGGCAGGCCGAGGTCGGTCGTGGTGGTCGTGGTGGGCGTAGTCGTCTCAGTGGGCATGGTCTGCCTGTCCTCGCCGGTCAGCACCAGCTCGGCGCCGGAGTCGCGCAGCAGATGGGCGCGCTCGGCCGGCCCGGAGTCGGGCGGCAGCGTGACCACGGGTACGCCGGCGAGCAGGCCACCGACCACCGCGATCACCGTCTCGAGGGTGGGCGTGGCATGGACGGCGACGGTGCCCGCCCCGGCGATGCGCTCGCCGACCGCGCCCGCGCGGTCGAGCAGGTCCGGCGACGCCAGGGTGCGGCCGGCGATCGTCACGGCGTCCGGGCGCTCGACGGCGTCCGGCGCGGTCAGGGCGGCGAGCAGGTCGGGGGACGACACCCTGCCACCCTGGCACAGCGGCGTCCGGTCGGTCTGGGGTGAGCTGTCGGTCAGCTGTCGGCCAGGGCGTGCCGAGCCCGAGATCGCGACGCCGAGAAGAGCGCGAGGAGGTCGTCCACGCTGCGCCCTGCCTCCAGTTGGTGTCGGAACGGCCGACCGGACAGGAGCTGGTAGTGCGTGCGCCGGCCGATCCGGTGCCGGGCCAGGTATCCCTCGTCCTCCAGCTCGGCGACGATCGTCTGCACTCGTCGCTCGGTGACCCCGACCTGCGCGGCCAGGTCTCGGACCCGGATCTCGGGCTCGCGGGAGACCGCGAGCAACACGTGGGCGTGGTTGCTGAGAAAGGTCCAGGTCGCGCTTGACACCTGAAAGAGATTACCTGAAACTCATATCACTGGT
The DNA here is from genome assembly GCA_016713225.1 of Kineosporiaceae bacterium. NCBI lineage: Bacteria > Bacillati > Actinomycetota > Actinomycetes > Kineosporiales > Kineosporiaceae > Kineosporiaceae bacterium. Next base: position 50,278 of record JADJPO010000001.1, on the reverse strand, counting down.
CGAGATGATCCTCGGCCACGAAGGGGAGTATCCCGAGACGTCCCGGTCGTCAGTACGGCGCGCTGACAGAGCACTGTCGAGCAGGCCCGGCCGGGGTGGGCGCGGTGGCGTCGGGAGAGACCTTCGGTCAGCACCTGTCGACCGGAGGTTTGCCGATGGATGTTCCGCTGTGGCTCTGGCTCACCGTGCTCGCCGTCATCGCCGTGATGCTCGCCGTCGACCTGCTCGCCCATCGCCGGGCCCACGTGGTGCCGGTGCGCGAGGCCGCCGTGTGGAGCGGGGTGTGGGTCGCCCTCGGCCTGGCCTTCGGTGGCGTGGTGTGGGCACTCTTCGGCGCCCAGGCGGCCGGGGAGTACTACGCGGGGTATCTGATCGAGAAGAGCCTCGCCGTCGACAACGTCTTCGTCTTCGCCCTGATCTTCACCGCTTTCGCCGTGCCGCGGGAGTACCAGCACCGGGTGCTGTTCTACGGGGTGCTGGGTGCGCTGGTGATGCGCGCGGGCTTCATCGCCGCCGGCGCGGCGCTGATCGATGCCTTCGCGTGGGTGCTCTATCTGTTCGGGGCACTGCTCGTGGTGACCGGGGTGCAGATGTTCCGGCACCGGAACGATCACGGCGACCCGGCCAACCATCGCGTGTTGCGGCTCACCCGACGGCTGATCCCCAGCACCCAGACCTGGCACGGAACCCGGTTCTGGGTCCGAGAGAACGGGCGCTGGGTGGCCACGCCCCTGTTCACCGTGTTGATCCTGATCGAGACCACCGACCTGATCTTCGCGGTCGACTCCATCCCCGCGATCTTCGCGGTGACCCGCGAGCCGTTCCTGGTCTTCACCAGCAACGCCTTCGCGATCCTGGGGCTGCGCGCGATGTACTTCCTGCTCGCCGACCTCATCCACCGGTTCGTCTACCTGAAGCTGGGCCTGGCCGTGGTGCTGGTCTTCGTGGGCGTGAAGATGCTGCTGCTCGACGTCTACAAGGTGCCGATTGCCCTCTCGCTGGTCGTGATCGCCAGCGTGATCACGACGTCCGTCGTGGCCAGTCTGGCCCGAACCCGAACCCGCACCGGTGATTCCGAGAACCCGTCCGATCCGTCGTCCGATCTGTCATCCGCTTCGTCGACCCCTGGAGGACCGTCATGACCACTGCCGACCTCGATCGCGCAGGCACCACCTCGTCCGGTGACCACCCGGACGCGCCGACGCCGCAGAGTTCGCCCGCGGTGCCGGTGAACGGGGTGACGCCGCGCCTGGTCACCGCTCTGCAGTCGGCGACCGGTCACCCGTGTGTGTCCCTGCTGCTCAGCACGACACCGGCTGCCCGCATGCTCCGCGAGGACGCTGCCCGACTGCACGGCCTGCTGCGCGAGGCGGAACGCCGACTGGTGGAGGTCGAGGCCCTGCCCGGGGTGCGGTCGACGGTGGTGAACCCGTTGCGCGACCTGGTCGAGAGCGCCTGTCGTGGTCCGGCCACCCAGGCCCTGGCGGTCTTCGCCTCGGCGGCCGTCCATTCCGTGGTGCAGCTCGATCTGCCGGTGGTGGAGCGGGTCGTCGTCGACCCCACCTTCGCCACGCGCGACCTGGTGCGGGCGCTGCACCGGACGCCGCGCCACGTCGTCCTGGCGTTGAGCGCTCACGAGGCCCGGCTGTTCGACGGAATCGGCGCTCGGCTGCACCCCGCGCAGACCCGGGCCTTCCCGGTCGCGACCGCTGAGCACGACGAGCGCGGACGAGGTCGTGGCGGCCGTCGATCCGGCCGCCGGCCCACCGGCCCCGAGGCCCGCAAGGCCTTCCTGAGGCAGGTCGACCGGGCGCTGGGTGCCTACCTCCGTATCCAGCCGGCGCCCCTGGTCCTGGTGGGCACTGAGCGGGTGGTGGCCGACTTCCGTCGGATGTCGGTCAACCTGGGTCGGTTGGCCGGGTGGGTGCCCGGCAGCCTGGTCACCTCGCCCACCACCGAGCTGGTGCCCCGGATCCGGGTGGTGCTCGAGCAGTACCTGGTGTCTCGGCACCAGGAGGCGATCGAGCTGCTGCACCGTCGGGCGGGCGAGGGCCGGGTGGCCTCGGGCATCCAGGCGGCCTGGCGTGCCGCGCACGCCGAGCGGCCCGAGATGCTCGTGGTGGAGGAGAGCTACGTCCACCCGGCCCGACTCGGCCCCGACGACACGGTGATCGACCCGGAGCCGCACGGCCTCGACGCACCTGACGTGATCGATGATCTGGTGGACGAGCTCATCGAGGCCGTGCTCCGCCGGGGTGGCTGGGTGGCCTTCGCCGAGGACGACGCGTTGCAGGCGCACGGCCGGGTGGCGCTGTCGTTGCGGCCGTGAGCAATCCCCCACTTGGTGAGGATTCCTGCCCGAATTCGGGCAGATCTTTGGTGATCACCGCACTGAGCGTGCACAGTGGGTTGGGTGTTGACCCCTGAGCTCGTCGACCGCGTCGCGGCCAGCACCGGGCTGACCCCCGGTGAGGCCGCGCGGGTGATCGACGATGTCCTGGCGTACTACCGCGAGGACGTCGAGGGGTACGTCCGGCGCCGTCACGCGCACCTGCAGGCGCACGGCGTCCGGAACGACCAGGCCTTCTCGATGATCGCCGAGGAACTGACCCACCGCCTGGTCGCCCCACCGACCCTGTCGCTGCGCCAACTGCGCCGCATCATCTACGGCTGACCCAGCCCTTCAGGAGACCTGCCCCCATGTGCGGAATCGTCGGCTACATCGGCAGCCAGAACGCCACCCCGTTGCTCATCGAGGGCCTGATGCGCCTGGAGTATCGCGGCTACGACTCGGCCGGGCTGGCCGTGCTGACCGGCGCGAAGGGGTCGTCCAAGGGCGAGCCCGCGGCCGAGATCACCACCGTGCGCCGGGTGGGTCGGGTGCGCGACCTGGCGAACGCCGTCCCGAAGCGGTTGAGCGGGGTGGCCGGCATCGGTCACACCCGGTGGGCCACGCACGGCCCGGCAACCGAGCCGAACGCGCACCCGCACGCCAGTGCGGACGGCCGGATCAGCGTGGTGCACAACGGGATCATCGACAACGCGCCCCAGTTGCGGGCCCGACTCGAGAAGGACGGCGTGCCGCTGGCCTCCGACACCGACACCGAGGTGATCGCCCACCTGATCGCGCGCTCGAGTGCGGACACGCTCGAGGCCAAGGTGCTCGACGCGCTGACGAAGATCGAGGGCACCTACGCCATCGCCGTCCTGGATGCCGCCTTCCCGGACCGGATCGTGGTGGCGCGCAACGGGTCTCCGCTGATCCTGGGCGTGGGCGCGAAGGAGATGTTCGTCGCCAGCGACGTCTCGGCCCTGGTGCGGCACACCACCTCGGTGATCCACCTGCACGACGGCGAGCTGGCCACGGTGTCGGCGACCGGGTATCGCACCTTCTCGCGCGAGAGCGACGACACACACCGCGAGCCGGTCGAGATCGAGGTCGAGGCCGGCGATCTGGAGCTGGCCGGGTACGCGCACTACATGGCCAAGGAGATTCACGAGCAGCCCGACGCGGCCGCCGCGGTCATGCGCGGCCGGATCGACGAGCGCTTCGGGACGGCGCGGCTGGACGGGCTCAATCTCGGCCCGCGCGAGCTGCGGGCGTTCAAGCGGGTGAAGATCCTGGGCTGCGGGTCGGCGTACTACGTCGGTCAGATGGGCGCCTCGATGATCGAGGAGCTGGCGCGCATCCCCGCGGACGCCGAGCCGGCCTCGGAGTTTCGCTACCGCAACCCGATCATCGAGCCGGACACGCTCTACGTCGTGGTGTCGCAGTCGGGTGAGACCGCCGACACCGCGTTCGCCGTCGCCGAGGTCAAGCGCAAGGGTGGCACGGTGCTCGGCGTGGTCAACGTGGTGGGCTCGACCATCGCCCGCGAGGTGGACGGCGGCATCTACCTGCACGCCGGGCCGGAGGTGGCGGTGGCCTCGACCAAGGCGCTGACCACCATGGCGATCGCGTTCGCGCTGCTGGCGTTGTTGCTGGGGCGGGTGCGTGACCTGTCGGTGGCCGACGGGCAGCGGATCATCGCCGGGCTGCGCAAGGTACCGGCCCAGATCCGCGAGATCCTGGACGGCGAGGCGCAGTTGGCCGATGTGGCCAAGAGCCTGGCCGAGGCGCAGAGCTGCTTCTTCATCGGGCGGGTGCGTGGCTACCCGGTGGCGCGCGAGGGGGCGCAGAAGCTCAAGGAGGTCAGCTACATCCACGCCGAGGCGTATCAGACCAGTGAGCTGAAGCACGGCCCGCTGGCGTTGATCAGCCCCGAGATGCCGACCATCGCGCTGATCCCGGACGACGAGCTCACCGACCGCAATCTGGCTGCCGCCGAGCAGGTCCTGGCCCGGCGGGGCCCCCTGGTGGCGATCACCCACCCCGGCGTGGACGTCGCCGGGCTGGGCTCTGAGGAGCACCACGTGCCCACGGTCGTCGTCCCCAAGAACGAGCCGGAGCTGGACCCGATCCTGCTCACGATCCCGCTGCAGGTGCTCGCTTATCACGCGGCGTTGAACCGGGGGTTGGACATCGACAAGCCCCGCAACCTCGCCAAGTCCGTCACCGTCGAATAACCCCACCAAACCCGCTCATGCTCCGTGGGTGACTGCTCGTGATCCGCGGCTGACGCGTTCGAGGCTTGTTTCGAGTCCCGGGCTCGTCACCTGAGGAGCATGAGCGCACCACGGGTGGGCGCTCGGGGTGGGCCCGCACCTCCGAGTAGGGCGCTTGTCGGCCCTGGGGCTGAACCTGCCCGGCGGCGACACAGTTGATAACGACAACGCTTTTCATTTAGCCTGACGGCATGACGCGACCTCTCATCTCCCGTTCCGCCGTCCTCGTCGGTCTGTGCGCCGCTCTGGTCAGCTCGGTCGGGTCGGCCTCACCGGTCTGGGCCTCACCGCGACCCCCAGCGGCCACGCCCGCATCTGCGGGACGCCTCGTGGTGTCCCATGCCGGAGGCGCAGTCATCCTCGATGCCGGCACGTTGTCAACGGTGGGCTCGGTGTCGACGACTGCCCGACCCGGGGTCTCACCTCTCGGCACGGGACACCACGTGGCGCTGACCCCGGCGGCCACCGGTCAGGTGCTCCTGCTCGACACCGGTGATCCCGCCCGTCGAGGCAGGGCCGCCCAGCCCCACCTGGAAGCCGGCCGACTGGCGGGCAGTGCCCCCGGGCACGTCGTCGGGGAGCACGGCAAGACAGCGGTCTTCGACGACGGCAGCGGCGTGATCCAGGTCTTTCGGGACGATCAGGTGGAGCGCCGCGCACTGGCTGTGAACGTGCTGGCACCCTTCGCGGCTCACCACGGCATTGCCGTCCCGCTGCCGTCGGGCTACCTCGTGAGCGTGCCGGCCGTCGGCTCCACGGCCAGGGTCGGCCTGGCGCGGATCGGGGAGGACGGCCGGGTGATCTCCCGCTGGGATACCTGCCCAGGCCTGCACGGGGACGGGCCGGCCAAGGGGGGTGTCGTGGCGTTCGGTTGTGATGACGGCGTGGTGCTCTATCGCACAGGATCGGTGCGCAAGGTCACGGAACCGGCCGGGGCTACCGGACGGGTGAGTGCCCTGGCGGGAACGGAGGACTCCCCGGTCGTGGTCGGCAACTTCAGCTCCACCGAGTTGGCCCTGATCGACACCCGATCCGCGGCCATGCGGCTGGTGGACCTGGGCCGGGCCTTCGGCTCCTTCACCCGGGATGACTCCGGGGATGTGGTGGTGCTCGGTGTCGATGGTGCCGTACACCTGATCGACGAGGTGAGCGGACGGGTCACCGGGTCCGTGCCGGCGATTCCCGCATGGACGCCGCCGACCGATTTCACGGTGGCCCGGCCGACCATGACCCTGGTCGACGGAGACGCAGTGATCTGCGATCCGCGTACCGATGAGGTGCTGGTGGTCGATCTGGCCGAGCGCCGCGTCGCTCGCCGCGCCACCCTGCCGGTGGATCCCTTCGCCGTGTTCTCGGTCACGGGGCATCAGCACTGACCATCGCGTCCACGCCGACCGGTGACAGGGATGATCAGAGTGGGTGACCGATGAGCGTCACTCTCGCGTGCCGAGAAGACCTGGCACCGGCGGGGCGGGTAATGCGGTCGGTGCTCGATTCCGATCTCGGCGGGTACCGGTCCCACTGGCATGCCGACCTCGACGACTTGGGTGCGGCGTACCTCGAACGCCCCCGCCGCGCACTGTTCGTCAGTCGCGATCACGATATGGTCGTGGGAACGGCTGCGGTACGTCCCTGTGCCCTGCTCAGCCCACCGAACCCGGACTGGCTTGCCGCCGAATACAACCGCGACGACACCTGCCAGCTGGTGCGGGTCTGGGTCGACGCGGCCGCCCGCCGCGGTGGCCACGGCCGAGCACTGGTCCGTGCAGCGGCTGCCTGGGCGGTCGGAGTCGGCGGATACCGGCGGATCTACCTGCACACCGACGCCCGGGTGCGTGGGGCCGAGGCATTCTGGAGGGCGATGCCCACCCGCCTGGTGCACGACGCCCGTGATGCGGTCGGCCGCTGTGTCCACTTCGAGCTCGAGGCCCGGGCCTGGGTTCGCGAGAAGGCCCGGTGATTGTCGAGCAGCCCCTGGCGCAGCGCATCATCTCGCTCTACCACCTGCTGCGGGCACGCCCGAATCTCGCCCCCTCGCCCGTGGTGAACGCGCTGTTCGCCGAGTTGGTCAGGTGTGTGACCGATCCCGGAGAGTCCGAGGCCGCGGTACTCGCGCACCAGCAGGTGGGTCGGATCCGTCCGCACCTGCTCGAGCTCTGCGCCCTGGGTGAGGGACTGCTCGAGGCCCACTGGGCCAGACAGATCATCGGCAGTCCCCATGCGGCGGAAGAGCTCGGCAGGTTCCCCTACGTCGAGAACTACGCCCAGCTCACCCGCCTCGAGTTGCACGCGCTCGCTGCCAGCGGACTGGACGGCGCCCTTCCGCGGCGGGTCTGTTTCATCGGCGGCGGGCCGCTGCCGCTCACCGCACTCGAGCTCGCTCGGGCCGGGGTCGCGGTTCGGGTCCTCGACAAGGATGGGCCGGCGGTCGACCTGGCCTGCGACGTGGTGCGCCGGCTCGACCCGGAGCAGCCGGTCGAGGTGGTGCTGGCCGATGCGCGTCGTCGGGGCGATCTCGGCCCTGGCGTCGAGGACTGCGAGGTGGTCATCGTCGCGGCGTTGGTCGGCCTGACGCGGGCGGACAAGCACGCTGTGCTGCGCTCGCTCGCGGCCGTGATGCCTCGTGGCGCCCGGGTGCTGATGCGCAGTGCCCATGGCCTGCGGGCACTTCTCTACCCGGTCGTCGAGGTGGACGACGTCCGCGCAGCAGGGTTTCGTCCCTGTGTCCTGGTGCATCCGTTCGGTGAGGTGGTCAATTCGGTGCTGGTCGCGGGGCGTCCCTGAGCACCCTCTGCCCGGCGGTCACCGACACCCGGGCTGGAGGACGGCAGGGAATGAAAACGGTAATCGTTACAAAATGGGTCCCCAGCATCGACCAGCAGCAACTCCGGCGGATCCGGCTCGCCTTCAGCGGGCTGGAGCTGACTCCGTCCGAACATGCTCGTGGAGCCGACTGGTGGGCGGCCCAGGGGGACGACGTCGACCCGTGGCTCGGAGACCTGGTGGACTGCTCGTGAGTCGGTGGTGACTCCTACACCGGTCAGGACGAGCCGTCGGCGGGTTCGGCCGCCTGTACCAACCGCCGATTGATCCGCAGCCGCGAACGACTGAACCAGGCGACGGCCAGACTGCCCGCCAGTAGCGGGATGGCCAGGGCAAGGGTCACCGAGCCCGTGCTCAGATCGGCCCAGTTCGCGATGATCACGACCAGGCCGACCGCCACGAACACCAGCGAGCCGGCGAAGGTCTGCAGCGTGCGGCGGTAGCGTCGGCGCGCCCAGGGCAGGAAGTCTGTGCCGGTGGGTACTGGTCGCCCGCCGCGAGTTCGTGGCTCCGGCATCTCACCTCCCCGATGATCAGGCAGACCCTACCCGCCCCCTACCCGCCGTGACCGAGCCGGCTCTGGGTCCTCTCGGGGTCCCCCTGCACGGAGATACCCCAGTGGGTATGTTGTGCAGATGTCCGCGCTCCTCCTGCTCCGTGGTTGGCCGGCTCGGCGGTGGTTGGTGGCTCTGGCGACCTCCGTCGCCACCGTGGTGGTGGTCGGCGTCCCGACCGTGCTCGTGCCCAACCCGGTGTTCCATCGCGACATCGCGGTGACGGGGTGGGCCTGGCCGGTGCTGCTGCTGACAGCGGTGCTGTCGGGGCTGCTCACGGCCACCTATGTACGGGTGCCCGGTGACCCCGGCCACCCCGGCGATGTCACCGCCACGCAGGCCCCGGGCTCGCGGTGGGGGGCAGCGGGTGGGCTGCTCACGTACTTCGCCGTGGGCTGCCCGGTGTGCAACAAGATCGCCCTGCTGGCCCTGGGCTATACCGGTGCCCTGCGCTGGTTCGCCCCGGTGCAGCCCTACCTGGCCGTCGCCGGCCTCGCCCTGCTCGGTTATGCCCTGCTCCGCCGCCTCCAGGGCGAACTCGCCTGCCCGGTCCGACCCGCCTGAACCCACGACGTCCCCCGGCGCTCGCCAAAGACCCGAAATGGTCGCCATGACGGCTGAATAGCGACCATTTCGGGTCTTTGGGTGGCTGGCGGGCGCACCACTACCGCAGCGCCCGGGGAGACGAGATCGACCTGGTGTTCGTTCGGGGTGGGCGTCCGCAGGTCGCCGTGGAGGTGACGCGCTCCACGGCGCCGTCGGTGAGCGCGCGGGATACCGTCGGGCGATCAGCGATCTGGGTGTCGAAGCCTGCTACCTGGTGCGACCGCAGGCAGGCGGTGAGCCCTATGTGACGGACAGCGTCACGGTGATCGGCCTGACCGACCTGGTGCACCGCTTCCGCGTCGCCCAACCCTGACGGGGTAGCCCGCCCCGATCAGGGCATCACCGGGTAGCGCCGGGTTAGCCCGCGTCTGCGAGGGCAAACCCGGCCCTACCCGTGGCCGAGCTCGCCGCGGATCACCTGAACGCTCCTGTGACGCCGGGGCTAGCCTGGCTGCATGGTGGTGGAGCAGGTGGAGCTCGTCGTGTCCGGCGGGCAGGAGGCCGCCTTCGAGGCGGCCCTGTGTGAGGTGCGGCAGCGGGTCTTCGCCTCGCCCGGCTTCCGCGGATTCGCGGTGGCCCAGGGCCTGCAGGATCACCCCGCCACCTACCTGGTCCAGGTGCGCTGGCAGACGCCGGAGGAACTGGCCGCCCACATGGACACCCGGTCCGTGCGCTGCTGGGCCCCGGTCGAGCCCTACCTTGCCGGGACGCCCCGGGTGACCCACTACCTCGAGCGTCCGAGCCTGGACCTGAACGGCCCAGGCGTGATCACGGACCTGGCCTGGCTCACCTCGTGACGAGCGCTCTGCCCCGGCCGGACGACGTCGCCACCGACTACCTCAAACGCATCCTGACCTCGCGGGTCTACGACGTCGTCGACGAGACCCCGCTGGACGCCGCGCCGCTGCTCAGCGACCGCCTCGGCAACACCGTGCTGCTCAAGCGCGAGGATCTGCAGCCGGTGTTCTCGTTCAAGATTCGCGGCGCCTACAACAAGATGGCGAACCTGCCCCCGGACGCCCTGGCCAAGGGCGTGATCGCGGCCAGCGCGGGTAACCACGCCCAGGGCGTCGCGATGGCCGCTCGTCGCCTCGGCTGCAGCGCGGTGATCGTCATGCCGACCACCACCCCCGAGGTGAAGATCGAGGCGGTGCGCGCCGGCGGCGCCGAGGTGGTGCTGCACGGTGAGTCCTACAGCGACAGCTACGCGCACGCCGTCCGGCTGATGGCCGACCGCGGCCTGACCTTCGTGCACCCGTTCGACGACCCGGACGTGATCGCCGGCCAGGGCACCATCGGCATGGAGATCCTGCGTCAGCACGCCGGCCCGCTCGATGCCGTCTTCGTCGCGGTCGGCGGCGGCGGTCTGATCAGCGGGGTCGCGGCCTACATCAAGGCGTTACGGCCCGACGTCCGGATCATCGGGGTGCAGACCGACGACTCCGATGCCATGGCGCAATCGGTCGAGGCGGGCCATCGCGTCGAGCTCGACAACGTCGGGCTGTTCAGCGACGGCACCGCCGTCCGGCTGGTCGGCGAGGAGACCTTCCGGCTGGCCGCCACGCTGGTCGACGAGTTCGTGCGGGTCGACACCGACGCCGTCTGCGCGGCCATCAAGGACGTCTTCACCGAGACCCGGGCCATCCTGGAACCCGCTGGGGCACTGGCGGTTGCGGGCGTCAAGGCGTACACGGCGCGGCACGCAACCCGGGGGCAGACCTACGTGGCGGTGGCCTGCGGCGCCAACATGAACTTCGACCGGCTGCGCTTCGTCAGCGAACGCGCCGAGATCGGCGAGCAGCGCGAGGCCGTGTTCGCGGTGAGCATCCCCGAGCAGCGCGGCAGCTTCCGGCGGTTCCTGGCCACCATCGGCCCGGGCCGGGCGATCACCGAGTTCACCTACCGGATCGCCGACGAGGTCGCTGCCCACGTCTTCGTCGGGCTGCAGGTGCGCGACCGCGCCGAGGCCAGCCAGATCGCGAACGCCTTCGACGCCGCCGGGTTACGCGCGCTGGACCTGACCGATGACGAGCTCGCCAAACTGCACCTGCGCCACCTGGTCGGCGGCCGCACCCCGCTGGCCGACGACGAACGCCTCTACCGGTTCGAGTTCCCCGAGCGCCCGGGCGCGCTGGTCCGGTTTCTGGCGGCGATGTCGCCGGACTGGAACATCTCGCTGTTCCACTACCGCAACCACGGCAGCGACGTCGGCCGGGTGCTGGTCGGCATGCAGGTGCCGGCCGACGACCGCGCGGCCTTCGAGGACTTCCTGGCCCAGGTGGGCTACCGGTTCACCGAGGAGACCGACCACCCCGCGTACCACCTGTTCCTGCGCTGACCAGCGACCGTACGTCCACGAGGTAGGCGGCCGGCTGACCGCGCAGACTCGTGATGCCGGATCACCCAGCCCGAACCGCCGGAAATGTCATGATCACGCACCGTGCGGAGTACCTTGGGTGCCTCGAGCCCCTCACCTCCCGGCCGCACTCCTGCGCTGTAGTCCGCCCGGCGTGAATCCCGTTGGAAGAGAGATCACGTGCACAAGCACAGGCTGGACGACGGCAGCGTGCTGGTCGCCTTCGAGTTGCCCGCCGCGGTGGCCGCGGATTCGGTGAGCCTGGTGGGCGATTTCAACGACTGGTCACCGGCAGCGAACCCGCTGGCCCGGCAGGACGACGGCTACTTCCGCACCGAGTTGCGGCTACCGGCCGGGCAGCGGGCCCGGTTCCGCTACCTGCTCGACGGCCGGCGGTGGGAGAACGACTGGGCCGCGGATGACTACGTGCCGAACGGGCTGGGTGCCGACGACTCGGTGGTCGACCTGACCGATGTGGCCTCGATCGAGCCCCTGGTCACTCCGACCCCCCAGCCCGAGGTGCTCGCCGAGATCGAGGCAGACGCCGAGGCCGAGGTGACCGAGCCCGAGGTGACCAGGCGCCGTCCGTGGTGGCAGTTGTGGCCCTTCTTCACCCGACCGTGAACACCGTCCTGGCCGAGGCCCCGCCGTACACCAGCACCTGATAGGTCTGCACCCGGTGGCCATAGGCGGGAAAGGTCCAGCCGAGCACCGGTGAGGTCGACCCCCGGTACAGGGCCAGCGGGTAGGTGGATGTGATGATCAGCGTCCTGCCGGTGGCCGCGTGGCCGAAGCGGGCCGTCTTCCGGTCCGCGCTGCGGGCGCGCAGCACCCACCCGGAGTCGAGCTGAAAGGTCTGGGTGGTCTTGGAGAACGCCGAGGAGTCGGCGACCGTCAGGCTGCGGGCGGTGTTGTTGATGACCAGCGATCGGGTGTGCGCGGCGCCGTACTGCTTGTCGCTGAGGACGACGGTGTGCGCCGGCCCCGAGAAGCGTGCCGTCGCGACGGCCACGGGAGCCGACGGGACGAAGGTGGCGCCGCCGCGGGGGATGAACGTGGTGTGCGCCAACGGTGACTTGGCGAACGTGGCGTAGGCGCCGGGGTCGTAGCTGAACTTGCCCGGGTCGATCAACACCGGGACGCCGCGGGTCTGCCACACGATGCTGCCCCGGTCCTCGTGGCCGTGAGCCCAGCGCCGACCGCCGTAGCGGATCAGGTAGAACGAGGTGGACGGGTCGGACCAGGCCCAGCGCCCGGTGATGAGTCCCGCGGCATCGTCCCGGAACACACCGAGGCGTTGCGGCGTCGGCTCGTTCGCCATGGCGTTGGAGTCCCCATAGGGCACCAGGACCCCGGTCGGGGTGGTGGCGTACGCCAGCGCCGAGGTCACGGTGACCAGGCGGGCACGGATGGCGGTGGCGGTGGTCGTCGTCTCGGGGGTGTCCTGCGCCTCGAGCAGATACGCGACCGCGCACCAGGCGACGCTGTTCGCCTGCCAGTACTCCGAGGCCTGCTCGATCGAGACGCCGGACGACGTGAACGCGCCGGCCGAGTCACGGGTCAGCCGGGCGACGGCGAACTGTCGCCAGCCGGGCTTGCCCAGCAGCGTCCCGGACTCGAGCAGCGCCAGGTTGGCCATCAATCCGTGATTGTGGGGCGGGGTGTTGGGCAGGCCGTAGTAGCGCTTCATGTCGATGTTCGCCGCCGCCGACATGGTGATGGCGGGAATGAGTCGCGGGTCCTGCGTCAGGGAGTAGAGGCAATTGAGTTGCTGTTCGCGCCGCAGGTTCGTCCCCTCGTCCCACCCCCGGGCGCTGACGCCGGTATCGGGATTCGCTGCGATGAATTCGAGAGCGAGGTCGACCAATCGTGTGGTGACCACCGGATCGTCCTGGGTGTGGGCGACATATCCGACCCACATGAATCCCTGGAAATACAGCCGCCAGACGGGTGAGGTCACCGGCGGATTGGCCCACCACGACGCCGGAATGGACTTCAGGGAGAAGGTCCTGGCATCCCCGGTCAACGAGATCGTGGTGTCCAGGCCGGTACCCGAGATCGAGCTCACCACCTGCATCGACGTCAGACCGCACGGGACCGCGCCGGCTGCCGCCCCGCGGCGGGCAGAGCCTTCGGTGGCTTGCAGGTGACGCACTGCGGCGAGCAGTTCGGCGGCGTCGTTCGGGGTCGAGGCCCCCGGGGTGATGGTGGCGTTCGGAGATGTCGATTCGGCCCGAACCGGCGAGCCCGCAAACAGAAACGCGGTGATCAGCAATGCCCCGAGAACGACTCGAACCAACCGTTTGAGCGCCATGGTCACGAATGGGCCTCTCAGTACCGGACACGGGCATTCAGCACATGTCTCACCGGTCACCAACTCACCGTCACCGGTGAGTCACTCCAGAGAACACCTTCGGTGACGAGATCGTGGCCGGAATGGCATCACATTCACCCTCCGGACACGAAATTGGACACCGCGATGACGAATGTGTCCCAATCCATAACCCTGGGTAGTCCAAGGTGACCCAGCGCTACCCTCGGCGATCATGCAATCCGTGCACGTTGGCGTCGGCGATCACGTCCCGTGCCGGTTCCGGTGCCCCGGTAGCCTGGGACCCGCCGTCCAACCCCACGTCGGGAGCACGACCTCTGATGCAGCATGTGCTGACCAGCTTCGAGGGCGGCACCGCCCTCTCCCCGTTCCGGGCCGCGGCCCTGCTCGATCGGCTGCGGGACGTCGCGCCGTCCGTGAGCGGGTTGTCGGCGCGCTTCGTGCACTGGGTCTCGACCGACGCCGCCCCGGACGACGCCGCGCTCGGCCGGCTGGCCCGGCTGCTCGACTACGGCGATCCGTTCGAGGGCGACTCCGTCGAGAGTGGGGCCGCCGGCAGCACGATCGTGGTGGGGCCGCGGTTGGGCACCATCTCGCCGTGGGCGTCCAAGGCCACCGACATCGCGCACAACTGCGGCTTCGCCGTGCACCGGATCGAGCGGGTCACCGAGTACCACCTCGCGTTGGACGGCGGCGAGCTCACTGCCGAGCAGTGGACGGCGTGCGCCGCCGTGCTGCACGACCGCATGACCGAGACCGCGCTCGACTCGCGCCAGGGCGCCGCCGCGCTGTTCGCCGAGCGGGACGCCGAGCCGATGGAGCACGTCGACGTGCTGGGAGCCGGCCGCACCGCCCTCGAGAAGGCAAACCTCGCGTTCGGGCTGGCGCTGTCGGAGGACGAGATCGACTACCTGGTCGAGGCGTTCACCAAGCTGCGGCGCAACCCGACCGACGTCGAGTTGATGATGTTCGCCCAGGCGAACTCCGAGCACTGCCGGCACAAGATCTTCAATGCCGACTTCGTGGTGGACGGCGTGCCGCAGCCCCGATCGCTGTTCGCCATGATCCGGCACACCGAACAGGTGGCCGGGCAGGGCACGATCGTGGCCTACAAGGACAACGCCTCGATCATGCAGGGGCACCGGGTGCAGCGATGGTTGCCCGAAACCCCCGACGGCCCAGGGCGTTACGCCGGCCGCCAGGTCGACACCCATGTGTTGATGAAGGTCGAGACGCACAATCACCCGACCGCGATCTCACCGTTCCCGGGGGCGGCGACCGGGGCCGGCGGCGAGATCCGCGACGAGGGTGCCACCGGGCGGGGGTCGGCGCCGAAGGCGGGCCTGACCGGGTTCGCGGTCTCGAACCTGAACCTGCCAGGCACCGACGAGCCCTGGGAGCGCGAGACCTACGGCGCGCCAGCACATATCGCCTCACCGTTGCAGATCATGCTCGAGGCGCCGATCGGTGCCGCCGCGTTCAACAACGAGTTCGGCCGCCCCGGGCTGGGCGGGTTCTTCCGGGTCTACGAACAGAGCGTGGACGGCGTCCGCCGCGGCTACCACAAGCCCATCATGAGTGCGGGTGGCCTGGGCACCATCGATGCTGACCAGACCGACAAGATCGCTTTCCCCCCAGGCACTCTGCTGATCCAGCTGGGCGGACCGGGGATGCGGATCGGCATGGGTGGTGGCGCCGCGTCGTCCATGGCCGCGGGGGTCAACGCCGCCGACCTCGACTTCGACTCGGTGCAGCGCGGCAACCCCGAGATCCAGCGGCGGGCGCAGGAGGTCATCACCCACTGTTGGAGCCTCGGCGCGGACAACCCCATCCTGTCGGTGCACGACGTCGGCGCCGGCGGCCTCTCGAACGCCTTCCCCGAACTGGTGGACGGCGCCGGCCTGGGTGCGCGATTCGACCTGGACGCGGTGCCGCTGGAGGAATCGGGCCTGGCGCCCAAGGAGATCTGGTGCAACGAGAGCCAGGAACGCTACGTCGTCGCGATCGACCCCATCTCGCTGGACCTGTTCGCCCGGCTCTGTGAGCGGGAACGCTGCCCGTATGCCGTGGTAGGCGTAGCCACCGCCCAGCCGCACCTGGTGGTCACCCCGAACACCGAGCGCAATGTCACATCGCGCTCGCTAGATGAGCGCGATGTGACATTGCGCTCGGGCGGGACGAGCGTTTCGGACGCCGCAACGCCCGCGGCGGCGGACATCCCGATCGACATGCCGATGAACGTGCTGCTCGGCAAGCCGCCCAAGATGACCCGCGAGGTGGCCCGGATCGCCCGGGCTGCCGGCGATTTCGACGCCGAGGGCCTGGACCTGCGCGAGGCCGCCTACGCCGTGCTGCGGCACCCGAGCGTGGCCAGCAAGCGGTTCCTGATCACCATCGGCGACCGCACCGTCGGCGGGCTCTCGCACCGCGACCAGCTGGTGGGCCCCTGGCAGGTGCCGGTGGCGGACGTCGCGGTGACCCTGGCCGACTACACCGGCTTTGCGGGTGAGGCGATGGCGACGGGCGAGCGGATGCCGATTGCGGCGGTCGATGCGCCGGCCTCGGGTCGGATGGCGGTCGGCGAGGCGATCACCAACCTGCTCGCCGCCCCGATCGAGCTGGCCGGCGTGAAGCTGTCGTGCAACTGGATGGCCGCCTGCGGCGAACCGGGTGAGGACGCCGCGCTCTACGACACCGTGCAGGCCGTCGCGATGGAACTCTGTCCGGCGCTGGGCATCTCGGTGCCGGTCGGCAAGGACTCGCTGTCGATGCGCACCCGCTGGAGCGAGGCGGCATCAGGTGAGGTCAAGCAGGTCACCTCACCGGTCTCGTTGGTGGTCAGTGCCTTTGCCGCCCTGGATGACGTGCGCGGCACGCTCACCCCGCAGGTGCACGGCACCGACGCGCGGCCAACCGAGCTGATGCTGATCGAACTCAGCGATCGGCCGGCACGTCTGGGTGGCTCCATCCTGGCCCAGGTTTCGGGGCAGTTCGGGGGGTCGACCCCTGACCTCGACGATGCGGCGAGGCTGGTGGTGCTCGTCGACACGGTGAACCGGTTGCGGCGCAAGGGAATGGTCCTCGCCTACCACGACCGCTCCGACGGTGGGCTGTGGGCCACGCTGTGTGAGATGGCCTTTGCCGGCAATCGCGGACTGGACATCTGGGGCGGCGGCTGGGCACGGCTGTTCGCTGAGGAACTCGGTGTCGTGCTGGAGATCGCGGCAGATACCCGGGACGAGGTTGTCGAGGTCCTCAACCAGACCGGCCTGATCCACAACACCGTGCACGTGGCCACCGTGCGCAGTGAGCGGCGCATCCGGGTGCTCGAGCAGGGTGAGGATGGCGCGAGGACGCTGCTGGACGAGTCGCTGCACGACCTGGCCCAGGCCTGGGACGAGGTGTCCTGGCGGATCAGCCGATTGCGCGACAACCCCATCTGCGCCGACGAGGAACACGCCGCGGTCGGTGCGGACGACGACCCCGGGCTGGTCGTCGTCCCGAGCTTCGACCCGGACGACGACATCGCGGCACGATTCGGTGCGAACCTCGCGCGGGGCGTCCGGCCGACGGTGGCGATCCTGCGCGAGCAGGGCGTGAACTCCCACGTGGAGACCGCGTTGGCGTTCGACGTGGCCGGGTTCGACACCTACGACGTGCACATGACCGACCTGCAGTCGGGCCGGTTCGACCTGAAGGACGCCGTCGGCCTGGTGGCCTGCGGTGGCTTCTCCTACGGCGACACCCTCGGCGCCGGGGAGGGCTGGGCCCGGTCGGTGCTGTTCAATCCCGCGCTCAGCGAGATGTTCTCGACGTTCTTCCACCGCGGCGACACCTTCGGGCTGGGCATCTGCAACGGCTGCCAGATGTTCGCCGCGTTGGCCGACCTGATCCCGGGAGCGCAGGCCTGGCCGCGGTTCACCCGCAATGTCTCCGAGCAGTACGAGGCGCGCCTGACGCTGGTCGAGATCCTCGACTCGCCGTCCCTGTTCACCGCAGGCATGGCCGGTTCACTCATCCCGATCGCCGTCGCCCACGGCGAGGGCTTCGCCAACTTCGCCGCCCGAGGCGATGCCGGCGCCGTCCAGAAGGTGGCCCGGTTCGCCGACCACCGCGGTGGACCCGCGACCCGCTACCCCTTCAACCCCAACGGATCCCCCGAGGGCCTCACCGCGGTCACCACGACCGACGGCCGCTTCACCGCCATGATGCCCCACCCCGAACGCGTCGCGAGAAACGCCCAATTCTCCTGGACCGACAAACCCCCGACCGCCGACAGCCCCTGGCTCCGCATGTTCCGCAACGCGAGAACCTGGATCGCCTGACCCCCGCGCCGACGCGCCACGTCAACCCCCACCCAACCCGCTCATGCTCCGTGGGTGACTGTTCATGCTCCGCGGAAGACGCGTTTGTGGCCCGATCCGGACGCGCAAGTCGTCACCCGCGGAGCATGAGCAGGTTGGGTGCCCGATCTCAGGATCGTCCCCGGCCGACCAGACCCGGACGGCGAGCCGCCCGCCCCGCGCGCCGGTGCAGCAGCCACGCCGCCAGGACCCCGGCGACGGCACCGAACAGGTGCCCCTGCCAGGAGATCCCCTCCTGGGGCAGCACCCCGTTGAACACCGCCCCACCCCAGAGCACCAGCACCACCGCGCTGACGGCGACCTCCATGGGCAGCCGGGCGAACACCCCGCGAGCGATCAGGTAGGCGGCGAACCCGAACACCACGCCGCTCGCCCCGATGTGCACCGTGGACGGCGCGCCGGTCAGCCAGGTGCCCAGCCCGCCGGCCACGACGACGATCGCGCTGACGGCCACCAGCCGGGCCAAACCGGCGAGTGCGATCGTCACGCCGAGCACGACGAAGGGAACCGTGTTGGCCATCAGGTGGCCGAACCCGGCGTGCAGGAACGGGGCGAAGGCGATGCCGTCCAGCCCCGAGATCTCCCGCGGCACGATGCCGAACCGGTCGAGCGCGCCACCGAGCACGGTGTCGATCGCCTCGCTCACCCACATCGCAGCAGTGACCACCGCCACGGCGATCACGCCGGATCGCCGGGATGCGGAGGTGACGGCCATGTATCGAGCATCGCTCACAGCCGGGCCCGCGGCACGCCGAACACCGGTGGCGCCGACCCAGCCGACGCCGAACCAGCCCGCGTCGACCCGTCAGCTCCCCGTTAATTCCCGGGCGCGATCCGCCCCGCGATCGGCGCCGTCCCGAACAGGGTCTTCAGCTCGGTGGCCGACACCGCCGGACGCGACAGCGACGGGTACGTGGCCCCGGCCCGCGGTTGGGCAAAGGCCTGCGCCACGTTCAGCGTGATCCGGTCGACCACCCGTAACGTCGCCGGCCCGATCGGCTGGTCGGGGCACGTGTTGTCCACATGGCAGGCCCAGTACGTGGTGCCCGCGTCGAACACCCCCGCCCCCGACGGCACCGAGTAGTACGAGGTGGTGAACGTCGGCGAGTTGAACGTGCCGCGACCGCTGAACATCCCTTGCAGCACGACGTCCACATTCGGGGGGTCGGCGGCGGTGGGTGCGCCCGGCCGCGCCGAGTTCACCTCGTTGCCGGCCATCCGCGCGATCACGGCACCCTCGGTCAACCCGGTGCCCCGCAACAGCCACGAGTCGGCGTGCATCACGCGCGAGGGTCCGTAGACGCTGACCCCAGAGAACCGCGACCCGGTCAGCTGGCTCTGATCGCGCCGCAGTGGTGGATCGGTCCAGCGGACGGTGGCCGCCAGTGGATCGGACGCCGCCAGCGGGTCGAGTGCCGCCTGCCGGTAGACCGTCTGGGTCACCGCCCGCCCGGCCAGGTCGCGCTCGATCCGCAGGTGCCAGTACACCTGGTTGCCGCCCAGGAAGGCGATGTTGACCCCGGCATTACGGGCCGCCTCGACCCCGTCGTAGAGCCGCGTGGTCCAGTACTCGCTGTGCCCCGGCACGATCAGGCCGTTGTGGTTCAGCAGCGTCGAGGGGTGGGCATCGGCCTCGGTCGTGGTGGTGAAACCGACCGGCAGGCCGTGCCGGGCCAGGTAGCGCACCAACGGCAGGTCCATGGTGGCCAGCTGCTGCAGGCCGGTACCGATCAGCGGCCGGTTCACGGCCACGGTGTAGGCCCGGTCGTCGAACTCGGTCTCCTCGTCGGCGTGGCGTCCGCCGTACTGGCTGGCGCCGCCCATGCCGTTGTACGCCTGCCACGTGGTGTCACCGGCCAGGAACAGCAGCGGGGACGCCGCGGCGTCGGCGCGCACCACCAGCGGCGCCACCTGCCCGGACGTCGCCCCCTCGGGGACGGCCGCGATCAGGTAGAACCCCGGCGTCCAGGACGGCGGGATGGTCAGCGATGCGGTCACCGGCCAGTCGAGGGTGATACGGCGATCACTGCCGGACGACGCGGCCGGGTCGGTCTCGACCTCGCGGGTCGGGGCCACGATCGGCTGGGACTGCCAGACCAGCCGGGCGCCGCTGCTGCCGTACCAGCCCACGCGGTAGGCCCGCAGCCGGACGACGCCCCCGTGGCCGCCCAGGTGCACTCCGACGCGGCCGCCACAGCTGGTGCTGCCGGAATCGAGGTAGATCTGCACTGGCCAGTGCGCCCGCCGGTCGAGGCTGGGCTGCCAGGTACCGGTGCCGGGGAGGGCGTTCTCGGCCCGTACCCCGGCCGGGGTGAGCGCCCGGTCGGCGGCTGCTCGGCAGGCTGGGCTCACAGCGGGCAGCGGGTCGAGATCCTCCGGCAGCGGCACGGTGAGCGAGCCGGCGTAGGTGTGCACGCCGGCCCGCGCCCCGCTCGGGGAGGGATGCGCCGTGGCGCCGTCCCGAGTGTCGGGGCCGTGCGAGGTGGATGCCGGGCTCCGACCCCCGAACCAGAGCTCGCTGGACACCAGAGCCGCGACCGCGCCTCCGGCTCCGGTCAGCAGGACCGCCAGCACTGCGGTGACCCAGATCCGCTTCGATACCCCTCGGGGGTGTTGGGCATGATCGGTCACCATGGGGGACAGTCTCTGGCCTTTGTCCGGTTCCCTGGCTGAAGCAGGGCTCAACAATGTCTGGTGTGGCGAGGTCGACACCGGTGCGGCTGCACCCGCTCGGTGTTTGATCGGCTGGTTACTCGGCCAGCCACAGCCGGAACGCCGTGACCGAGTAGGGCCGGCCGAGGAAGTCGGCGACCAGGTCGGCGGCGTCCCGCGACCCACCCGGTACCAGGACCCGGTCGCGGTAGCGTGCCGCGACGTCCGGGTCGAACAGGGTGGCCCGGTCGAAGGCGCTGAACAGGTCCTTGGCGATCACCAGCGACCACATGTACGTGTAGTACGCCGAGCTGTAGCCGTCGAGGTGCCCGAACGAGCAGGGCATGTGGGTGCCCTCGAGGTAGGGGAACACCGAGTACCGGCTCTGCAACTCACGGGTGCGCGCGGTCAGGTCGTCGGGCTGCTCGACGTGGAACCAGTACGACATCGCGGCATAGAACATCTGGGTGCGCGCGTGATACCCCTTGCCGAAGTCCTCGGCCCGGCGCATACGGGCCACGAGGTCGGCCGGGATCGGCTCGCCGCCGGCGTCGATGGCGAACGTGGCCAGCACCTCGGGGTCCCAGGCCCACTCCTCCAGCAGCTGGCTGGGGGCCTCGACGAAGTCCCACTCGGTGGCCACCCCCGAGAAGTCCACCCACGGGCCGTGCCCGGCGAGCACGTGGTGCAGCAGGTGGCCGAATTCGTGGAACAACGTCACGACCTCGTCGTGCTCCATCAACCCCCGGGCGAAGTTGCAGACCAGAACCCCTTCGGGCAGCAGGGGGTCGGTGCCGGCATGATCGCCGGAGACTCCTCTGACCAGGTCGAACTGGGCGGCGTGCTTGAACTTGCCCTCGCGCGGGTGCAGGTCGAGGTAGATCCGTCCGATGCGCTCGCCGTCCGTGCCATTCGTGCCATTCGTGCTATTCGTGCCGGCCCGATGCACGTCGAACGCGGTGACCTCCTCGTGCCAGACCACGGCATCGGTGGCGGGCGTGTAGGTCAGCCCGAACAGCCGCCCGGTGACGTCGAGCAGCCCCTGGCGCACCCGGGTGACGTCGAAGTAGCGGCGCACCTGTTGCGCGTCGACGTCGAACTGCTCGCGGCGGACGGCCTCGGCGTAGAAGAACAGGTCGGCGCCATCGATGGTGGTGGCCTCGGGCCGGTCACGGCGCAACCGGTCGAGCAGCACCTGCCGATCGCGCTCGGCGGACTCAGCGGCGGCTTCTGCCACCTCGTCGATGAACGCCGGGATCGCCTCGCCGTGGCGGATCATCTTGACCTCGGCGTCGTAGCTGGGCCA
Source organism: Kineosporiaceae bacterium (assembly GCA_016713225.1). Taxonomy (NCBI): domain Bacteria; kingdom Bacillati; phylum Actinomycetota; class Actinomycetes; order Kineosporiales; family Kineosporiaceae; species Kineosporiaceae bacterium. The sequence continues at coordinate 28,680 of JADJPO010000001.1, read as the reverse complement.
GTCCGGGTAGCCCAGCAGACAGGCCAGCTCGGCGCGTAGGGCGAACAATTCGCGCAGCCGGGCGTCGTTGTCGGGCCAGCCCACGGTGAGCGTGGCCATGGTCAGGTCGCGGCGGGCCTGGGTGTCGGCGCAGAAGGTGCGCAACGGGATCGCGTCGGGGTAGTCGGTGGTCACGGTGACCAGGCCGTCGGCGTCCGGGGGGTGCGCGTCGATCCAGTCCTGCGGCAGCCCGGCCAGTCGTTCGGGGGTCAGACGAATGCTGCGGACGTCGTCCCGGATCGTCTTGCCGAACTCCTGGCCGACCTCGACGAGCCGTTCGCGCACCTGACGCACGCGTTCCCGGGTCGCCTCGCCCCGATCGACGCCGCTGCGCCGGAAGTCGCGCAGCGTGTGCTCGAGCAACCGGGCCGCGGCGTCGTCCAGCGAGGTGGGATCGAGCTGCGAGAAGACGGCGAACAGCTCGGCGTCCAGAGTGATCTCGGTGTAGGCGCGTTGCACGTCCTGGGTGGCCTCGTCGGCCCGATTGCGCACGTCCTCGTCCGGGTGGACCTCGCTGAACAGCGACCCCCACGAGGCCACCGTGCCCAGCGCGAGCTGGGCCTGGTTCCACCGGTGCAGCACGTCGAGTGGCTTCGCCGGTGGGTCGGCCTTCAGGGCCTCGATGATCTCGCGCCCCGTCGTCAGCTGAGTGGTGACCTGCTCGTCGAGCCAGGCCAGGGCGGCATCCGGCGCCGGCAGGGTGAGGGGTGGGGGGAATCGGGGCAAGGCGGTCACCGCAGCACTCTACGACCCACGTGCCGGCGATGCCTCAGCCGGTCCGTGCCGCCTCGAGGTCGCTGATCACCCGGTTACGGCCCGCGGCCTTGGCGGCATAGAGGTGGGCATCGGCCCGGCTCAGCAACGTCTGCTGGGTGTCGTCGGGGCGGGCGAGCGCCGTGCCGATCGAGATCGTGACCTGCAGTCGCGGGGCCAGCTCATGCCAGGGATGACTCTGTACCGCGCGGCGTAGCCGCTCCAAGGCGGCGGCCGCCGCCGCCGGCGAGTCGTCCCAGCGCACGATCACGAACTCCTCGCCCCCCAATCGGGCGGCGAACGACGGCAGATCGCCGCTCCCGTCGGCGGCAGCGGTCAAACACCCCGCCAGCCGACGGAGAACCTGGTCACCCACCTCGTGCGAGAAGGTGTCGTTGACCCGCTTGAAGTGGTCGACGTCCACGACGGCAGCCACCAGGATGGCGGCGGCGGCGGCGGCGGCGGCGCCGTCGCCCGGGGCACCGGCCGCCCGGCTCAGATAGTGCGGCAGCCGCTCGTCGACGAAGCGCCGATTGGGGATCCCGGTCAGGGGATCGGTGCGCGCCTGGGCGCGGAAGCGCTCGGCCTCGCGTCGTGCCTCGGCCGTCTCGAACAGGGCCTGACGGGCCCGGGCGGCTGCCTCCTGCTGCCGCGACCGGCGCAGTTGGCCCTCGGCGTGAAACGTTCGGTGCGTCCGGTAGGCGGATTCGAAGTCACCTCGGGCAGCGAACACCTCGGCCTGGACGGCGAGCGCCTGGACGCGTAGCCCGTCCAGCCCGCGCTCGCCGCAGATGCGCAGGCATTCCTCGACGCGCTCCCCGGCCAGGTCGGGCTCATCGGCGGCCAGCAGGACCTCGGCGTGGGTCAGGGCGAGTTCGGCCGGGGTGGACACCTGTGAGTCGCCCTGTTCCTGCAGCAGCCGACGGCCGAGGTCGATGATCGAGAGCGCGTCGTCCAGGCGGCCCGCCACCAGATAGGCGCGGGCTACCGTGTCGGCGATGTCGGCATTGAGGGCGTCATCGGCCTCGGCTGTGGTTCGAAGCCGCTCCGCCGCAGCGACGGCCGCCGCGGCCTCGCCGAGGTCGCACTCCAGGAAGGCCAGGTTGTTCAGCACGGTCACCCGCATGTATTCGTCACCGACCTGGGCGAACACCCGCTCCGCCTCGAGGTAGCGCTCGCGAGCCTTCTCGACCGTCTCCGTGGCGGCGAGTGCATCGGCCAGCCGCAACAGGTGGACGCCGCGTTCCCTCGTCGGTTCCGAGTCGTCCAGTAGGTCGATGCTGCGGACGGCGTGGTCGAGGCCCGCTGCAGTGTCACCGATGCCCTCGAAGACCGAGGACAGCACCAGGTGAGCCCGAGCCTGCAGGCCCCGATGCCCGGTGGACTCGGCCCAGGTGTGGACCTCGGTGGCGAGCTGGGCGGCCTGCGCCACGTCACCCTGGCGGTGGAGCATGTCCGCGACGATCAGGCGAGCTCGCCGATGCGGCGGGCCACCGGTCGAGGCGGTGGCGAGTTCGATCTCGCGGGCCCGGGCCAGCCGACTCTCGACACTGCTCGACCGCAGGCGTTCGAGGTCGGCGAGTTGTGCCTCCAAAGTCGCCTCGTCCCCGGCCGGCGAGTCCGCCGGCCGCTGCTCGGGGATCGGGGCCACATCGGTCTCGTCGGCCCGACGCCTGCGCCCCTTGAGCCTCGTCGCCCGGTGCGGCGCGGCATCGTCGGCGCGGCGGGCGGCCACGTCACGCCGCCAGGGACGTCACGGCCACCGCGAGCGTTGCGGCGATCTCGCCGAGGCCGATCCGGGCAGGACGGGGTGGCGGCGTCAATCGAGGGACCCAGGCAGCCCGGACGGCGAGCACGCCGAAGACGGCCACGACCCACCAGGAGACCCCGAGGTGCCCGATGTCGGTCGCTCGGGTACGGGTGCCGAGCACGACTGCGGCGGCTGCCAACACCGCGAACCCCACATGACAGCTGATGCTGAGGCGTCGGAAGGATGCGTCACCGCGCTGTCGGATGAGCGACTTGACGTAGAAGACAGTGCCCGCGAAGTAGGCGGCCTGGGTCGCGGCCAGCAGCCCGGCACGCCGCCAATCGGTGCCGCCGCCGGCGTCGTAGGCGACGAGCGTCATCAGAGCCGAGCCCATCGAGGTCGACAGGCCGCTGAGCAATGATCGGTCGGTGCGCCGGGCCGAGGACCACAATCCGACGGCCAGCGGCACGACGAAGGCGGGCACCCACCGGATCAGCCGCGGCTCGACCAGGACGACGATCACGCCCAGCATCGCCGCAGCAGCTCCGTAGGCGAGCACCGGTGGGCGATGGCGTGCCCGCCGCGAGGCCTTGAGCCACAGCCCGGCGGCGAAGAAGGCGAAGTATCCGACGAACCAGAACAGCGTCAGCGGCAGGTGGGCCCACGCCGGTCCAGCGGCGAGGATGCCGACCAGCAAGGGACTGGCCAGCATCGCCCAGGCCCCGTGTTGGTTGGGGATCCAGCCAGGCGATCGGCGGCGGGCCGGGCGCTCCAGGGTCACCCGAGGGCGGTCCACCTCGGATGCCTGCTCGCTCACCGACTCACCGTAACGCCGCCGCGCGCCGGCGCGACCGCTGCGCCGTCCAGTCGTCCGAGTGCCACTTCGACCGCTCGCCCCAGGGCCTGGGCCGCAGGGTGCTCCAGCGGGCCGGCGGCCAGGGCGCCGATCAGGGTCAGGGGGTCCCCCGTCAGAGCGGGCTCGGGTCGCCGGTGGCGTGCGGTGCCGATCGGTGTGGTCATGGCGGGCATGTCCCCTCCTGTCTCGTGGTGTGATCTCGTCTGAAGAAGGCGGTCGATTCCTCGGCCTGTGACCGACGACAGGCACCCGATTCGGGGCATCAGGCAGTTCCGCGGCCTGGGCAAGACATCGGGCAAGGGATTGGGCAAGGGTCGTTCGAGACGGTCCTGGCGTGCTCACCCACGAGACGGTTCACGCCCCTGCTCCCTATCGGCGTCACGATGACGCCGAGGGTCGGTACCCCACCCGGCTCGAACGCCGGTTGGCCGAGGAGTGGGTGCGACTCAACCGCGACCCCGCCAGCGTGCTCGTCGTCCAGAGGTGGGCGCGGCGCTGTCCGGTCCTGGGCGAGCCGGTGCGCCCCGCAGACCTGGTCGATGCCATCGATGCCGGTACCCCACCGGTCAAGGACGAACTCCTGGGTGCCCTGGTCGGGTTGTTCCTCGACGGTCAGAGCCTCGCCGGCCGAGTCGTGTTGCAGGCCATGCTGCCCAAGCTCGCCAGCTTCGCCTTCCGCGACGTGGCCTGCTCGGGAGCACCTCTCGAGGAGCGGTTCCAGGTGGCCCTGGCCGAGTTCTGGCAAGCAGCCAGCGAGTATCCGCTGGCGCGACGCGGTAGCAGGATCGCCGCCAACCTGGCCATGGAGACCCTGCACCGGCTGCTCGCCACCCGGCCCCCCGCAGACGTTCCGGTGGATCCGCTGACCATCCTCGACGGTCGCCGCGCCCTGCTCGAGGGCGGGGCGATGCCGCCGGAGGCCGCCGTGGTCGTCGCGGACCTCGACCCGGACTGCTCCCTGGCCGAGCTGCTGCGCTGGGCGGTCGAACGCCGCGTGATCTCGCCGGACGACGCCGGGCTGCTGCTCGAGGTCTACGCCCCGCCGACCCGCCGGTCCGGTGGTCACCGCACCTACCGTGACGTGGCTCGCACCTATCGCGAGCTGGCCGAGTGCACCGGAACCAGCGTGGCGGCGCTGCGGCAACGCGTTCACCGGGCGCGGGCACGCCTCGGGGTGGCGGCCCGGCTCGCGGTGATCGGATGACCTTCCGGTGGAAGGCAGCCGTCTGGTGCCGGTCTCGACCGAATGGCCCGTAGCCTGGTGAGCACGATGACGACCGCACCGGACGACGACCCGCTGATCACCTTCTCCGCCCTCGGCCTGGACGAGCGCGTGCTGCGCGCCCTGGTCGATGTCGGCTACGAGAACCCCTCCCGCATCCAGGCCGCGACGATCCCGGCGCTTCTGGCCGGCCGACACGTGGTGGGCCTGGCCCAGACCGGCACCGGAAAGACCGCGGCCTTCGCGGCACCGATCCTGTCTCGCCTCGATCCGACCCAGCGGACGCCGCAAGCCCTGGTGCTGGCCCCCACCCGCGAGCTCGCGTTGCAGGTCTGTGAGGCCTTCGCCCGGTATGCCGCGCATCTGCCCGGCGTGCACGTGGTGCCGATCTACGGCGGCGCGAGCTACGGCGCCCAGCTGTCCGCGTTGCGCCGGGGTGCGCACATCGTGGTGGGTACGCCCGGTCGGGTGATCGATCACCTCAACCGCGGCACGCTGAACCTGCACGAGCTGCGGTTCCTGGTGCTCGACGAAGCCGACGAGATGCTGCAGATGGGCTTCCAGGAGGACGTCGAGACGATCCTGGCGACCACGCCGGATGCCAAGCAGGTGGCGCTGTTCTCGGCGACCATGCCGCCGCAGATCCGACGGATGGCCGGGCGGTATCTCACCGACGCCGAAGAGATCACGGTGCGCGGCAAGACCATGACCGCCGCGAACACCCGGCAGCGGTATCTGCTGATCAGCCACCACGAGAAGCTCGACGCCCTGACCCGCGTGATCGAGATCGAGCCCTTCGAGGCGATGATCGTCTTCGTCCGCACCAAGTCGGCCACCGAGGACCTCGCCGGGCGGCTCCGCGCTCGGGGGTTGTCGGCTGCCGCCATCAACGGTGACCTGGCCCAGGCGCAGCGCGAACGGACCATCGGCGAGCTCAAGAGCGGCGCGCTGGACATTCTGGTGGCCACCGATGTCGCGGCTCGTGGCCTGGACGTCGACCGGATCACCCACGTCGTCAACTTCGACATTCCGCAGGACAGCGAGTCCTACGTGCACCGCATCGGGCGGACCGGCCGCGCCGGGCGCTCCGGCGACGCGCTGCTGTTCGTCACCCCGCGCGAGAAGCATCTGCTCGCCTCGATCGAGCGGGCCACCCGGCAACCGATCACCGAGATGCCGTTGCCCTCGGCCGAGGACGTCAACACCACCCGGGTCACCCGGTTCGCCCAGTCGCTCACCGAGCACCTGAGCGCCGCGGCGTCCGGTCACGGCCCGGCCCAGGCCGAGCTCGCGACGTTCAGGACACTGATCGCCGAGTACGCCGCCGAACACGACGCCGACCTGCTGGACGTCGCGGCTGCCCTGGCCGTCATGTCGCGCGATGGGTCCCGGTTCCTGCTGCCCCCCGACCCACCGCGGTCCGTCCGCAAGGAGTCGCTGCGCAAGGACGGCCCCCGCGCGGAGGGGCGGCGCAAGGAGGCCCCCGCCCGGGTTGCCGGGGTCAAGCGTCCCCGTGGCGAGGTCGCCCTGGCGATGTACCGGATCTCGGTGGGTCGCCGGCACAAGGTGCAGCCCGGCGCCATCGTGGGGGCCATCGCCAACGAGGGTGGCCTGAGCCGGGCCGACTTCGGGCACATCGACATCCGTGCCGACCACTCCCTGGTGGAGTTACCTGCCGCCCTGCCGGAGGGCACCGCCGAAGCCCTGTCCGCCACGCGGATCTCGGGCAAGTTGATCGGCCTGACCCGGGTGGACGAACCGTCTGCCGGCGCTCGGCCGCCGCGGCGTCCGAGCCGGTCCTCACCACAGGGTCGGCAGCCCGCTCCGGCGCGCAAGCCCCGCCACGGCCGACCACGCCCCACCGCGTAGTCCACGCCCTCGTCGGGGGTGGCCCGGACCGTGGCCCGGGGGAGGTCGCAGACAGCGATAGGGGCGCTCGCGGTGCGAGCGCCCCTATCGATGGGACTGTCAGGTGCCGGTGGCACCTGGGTGTTTCGGTCAGTCAGCTGCGACTGCGGCGACCTTGCCACCGTGGACCGGGGCGATGTCGTTCTCGAGGACGTCGAGCTCCATGACCTCGGTCTCGATCTCGTGTGCGGTGGTGCGGTGCAGCATCGCCCAGGTGATGGCGGCCAGCAGCAGCCCGACCATGACGACGTCGGCGACGTAGTTGAACGGCTGGGCCAGCTGGGTCAGCTTGAACAGGATGAAGCCGATCGCGGTGGTCGTCGGGATGGTGATGACCCAGGCGGCGACCATCTCGCCGATGACCCGCCAGCGGGTGTGACGGCGGGCGGCGACACCGGCGCCGACGACCGAGGAGGCCGCCGCGTGGGTGGTCGAGATCGGCACGCCCATGGCGGTGGCGCCGAAGATGGCGGCGGTGGCGCCGATGTTGGCGGCCACACCGGTCTTGGCGTTGAGCTTGGTCAGCTTCATGCCCATGGTGTGGATGATGCGCCAGCCGCCCCAGACGGTGCCGAAGGCGATCGCGGTGTAGGCGGCCAGGGCCACCCACTCGGGAACCACGGGGTTGCCGTTCTTCATCGCGACCGAGCCGACCCCGGTGCCGACCATGAGAGCGGTGATGATGCCCATGGTCTTCTGGGCGTCGTTGGCGCCGTGACCGACGGAGACCGCCGCCGCCGAGAGCAACTGGCCGTACTTGAACGGTGCTGCGTGGTCGTCGAGCTTGGTCAGCTTCTGGAAGCCGATCACCAGGCCGGTGGCGATCACGGCGATGGTGAAGGCCACGGCGGGCGAGGCCACGATGGCGATGAGGACCTTGCGGACGGCCTTCCACGAGATGGCGGCGGTGCCGCCGGCAGCCAGACCGGCGCCGACCAGGCCACCGATCAGGGCGTGGGACGAGCTGGACGGCATCCCGAAGAACCACACCAGGAAGTTCCAGGCGATGGCCGCGAACAGGGCCGCGAAGACGAGGGCCACGACCGTGTTGTTGTTGGTCGAGCCTCCGATCTCCTTCATGTTGACGGTCTTCGCGATGGTGGTGGCCACCGGCGTACCGGCGATGAAGTACGCCGCGAAGTTCATCAGGGCCGCGAACCACACGGCCTTGCGGGGCGACAGAGCACGGGTTGCCACGACGGTCGCGATCGAGTTGGCGGCGTCATTGGACCCATTGGAAAAGTCGAAGAGCAGTGCCAACGCCACCACGGCGATGACGCTGACCACGAGAAGACTCACGATTACCTCCCAGGACGGCAGGTCATCAGGATGTCAGCCAGAACACATGCCCCGACAGAGGCCGTTTGTCCTGCCGAATCGCCTAGATAGCGCGTTGTTCATGTTGATCATCCGCCGAAACCTCTTGGGGCACAGGATGTCCGGCGCCATTCCCGCCGGAGTCGTTAACGCACAATTCATCTTTCGTTCAGTGATTCGCGCGGGGCGTTCACCATGCGCTCACGGCAAGCGCGGTCCTCTGTAAGCCGGACGGTCGTCACCCGTTCGGACGCACCGCCGCCAGCAGGGCCAGGGTCTCGGGCTCCAGGTCCGATCCGAGGGCCTCGGTGATCGCCAACAGCCGGTCAATGGCCTCGGTGACAGCTGCTCGATTGCCCGCCTGGTGAGCGGTCAGGATCCTCAGTCGCCACAGCGGCTCCCAGCCGGGCTCCACCGCCAGTCCGACGGCCAGAGCCGCTTCGGCCGCCCGGTAGCGGCCCTCGGTCAGCCGGCGGCGGCCGACTTCGTGGGCGGCGTCCACGATCTCGGTGATCATGCGACGGCGGATTCGATCGGCCCAGGCGTAGCGCTTGGGATGCACCCCGTCGAACGGACGGCTGCGCACCAGGGCGAGGGCTGTCTCCAGGTCCTGGGTGGAGGTCGCCTGCGCGCCATCGGCGACCAGGTCGAGCCAGAGCTGCCAGTCGGTGCGCACCTGCGGCAGCAGCCGGTACTCCCGCTCGGCGGCATGGCGCGGCAGGTAGTCCTCGTCGTCGTCCGTGCGGCCCAGCCAGGAGCGGGCCTTCGAGGTCGCTGTGTGACGGGTGTTGAGATTGTCCTCGGTGCGCCGGTCGGGCCAGATCGCCTCGTCGATCTCACGATGCGCGGCGCCGGGGTGCAGTGCCAGGTACGTGATCAGCTCCGTCAGCCGGGCCCGACGCGACGGTTCCACCGATCCCCGGGCGCCGTCGATGCGCACGGTCCCGAGCACCCGCACCACGGGGTGAGTGGTGTCGGGCGCCGGGGCGGGGGCCGCCACCGGCACCGGCGCGGCGAGATCCTCCTCGATCGCCACCACCGTCGCCAGGTCGGTCAGGGTGGGCTCGGTCGGCATCGCCACATGCCGGCCGCCGCTCGGCCCACCGTCGCCCGGCCCACCGTCGACAGGTTCGTCGGCCGGCCGGTCGGGATCGGCGAGGGCGATCAGCTGCAGCACGTCGTGGCGCACGGCGTCCTCCAGCACCTGGGGACGCAACGTCACCCCGATGGGAGCCAACAGACCGGGCCGATCGTCCGCGGGAATCTCCAGCGACCAGGGGCCCGGGGCCTGACCCGCCACCACGACGGCATGGGCGGTCCCCGCCAGCGACGGCAACACGTCGGCGATCTGGCGGTGCTGCTCGGCGTCCAGCGGCCCGGCGATCAAGAGGATCTCGGGGATCCAGGTATCGGCGGCGCTCGCCGCGGCGCGGGCCGAGCGGACGTCCGGCAGGCCACACGAGGCGAGCAGTTCGCGATCCCGGCTCGCCCGAGCGGCCAACTGCTCCACCACGCGTCCCAGGGCCGGTTGGTAGCGGATCCGCCCAGTCGACAGCACGTCCTCCAGACCGGCGAACTCCCCCACCACGGTCAGCCGGACGTCGTCCGCCCACGACGACGTCGCCAACTCGACGGTGATCGCGGCCAGCGCCGCCCGGGTGCGGTCGGGGGGACCGGTCAGGCCGAGGCCCCCCAGGTACTCCAGGTCGACCAGGAAGTGCGCGTCGTCCGGGTCGTGGCCGAGGGTGACCAGAGCCGGGTAGGGCGCCGGGATGTCCGCCAGTTGGCGGGCGTCGGCCACCGGGGCCTCGTCGGGCTGCAGCCGCCAGACCGTGCCCTCGCCGCTGCCGGCCGGCGTGGTCCAGCCCGAGGGCAACACGGCCGGCTCGGCCAGGTACAGCTCGAGATGACTCGGGGTGAGCCGGACGGCGCGCACGGCGGGCAGGTGCCGACCGGCGGCATGGCAGTCGCGGGCCAGGGTGCGCAGCGCCATGTCGACGGTGGCGACACCGAGCGGATCGGCCACCACGTGGAGGGCGTTCTCGGTGGACGAGATCGCGGGTGGTGTGATCAGCGAGGCCGCCCGTTGCCCGGGGCGTCGCCGCAGGTCCTGGAGCCGGCGCCGGGCGCCGAGCGTGCCGACCAATCCGGCGGCCAGCAGCGCTCCGACCCCACTGCCCGTACGCACCAGCCAGGGAGCGCCGTCGGCCAGGCCGTCGTCCGGGAGCACCGAGCTCGTCACCACAGGCGGAGTCGGCACGGGCGGAGTCGGCACGGACGGAGCCGGCGCGGGCAGAGCTGCTGCCGGTGTGGCACCCCAGGCGGGATCGACCACGGCCGTGGGTTCGGCCGTGGGTTCGGCCGCGTCGTCCGGCAGCGTCACGATCCAGCCCGGTCGCAACAGATCGGGGTCGGTCAAGTGCCCGCCGTCCGGCTGCACCGTCGCCTGGGAGGACTGGAAGAGCCGCGGCCACTCCTGTCCGTCGCCGAGGCGGTCCTCGGCGATGTCCCACAGCGACTCACCGTCGGCCACGATGTGCGGCGGCGTGGCGACATCGCCGGTCGCGGTGTCGCTGTCCGGGCGTGCGGCCGGCGTCGGGGTGGCCCGACCGGTCTGACGTGAGGGCACCACCAGCCGCCAGCCCGGTGTGATCCAGTGCGAGTCGGTGAGTGCCTCGCCATCGGCCTGGACTCGCCCGTAGTTGAGGCGGGCGATCTCGCCGAAGCGCGCGCCGTCCCCGAGGTAGCGCTCGGCGATGGTCCACAAGGTCTCGCCGTGCGCCACCACGTGCACGGCCTCGTCCCGGCTCGCCGACATCACGGTGGCCGGCGCCGTCGGCGGGCTCGCCGGCCCGGCGCGATGGGTCACGGCGACCGTCACCGGGGCCGGCGCGGCCATCGATGCCCGCAGCGGCCCGGTCGCTCCGACGGACAGGCTGATCGAGCTCAGCGCCGGCTGCGGCATCGGCGCGGCACTCGCTGGTTGGGCCACCAGGAACGTGGCGGCGGCCGCGGTGACCAGGGAGCGTGCCAGACCCTGCGGCACGGACAGTGCCGGCCAGTGAGGGACCGGCAACCCCCGCAGCCGCGACCCGATCTCGACCACCAGGGCGGCGGTGAGCACCAGCCAGGCCCCCCACGCGACGAGCCGAGCCAGGGCGAGCAGCAGCGTGCCGTCGTCCGGGGCGGTGAGGGCGGCACGGGCGCGCGACCAGGACGTGAACAGGTCCGGCACCGGGCCGGCCCCGATCGCGATGAGCAGCAGCGGAACTCCCGCCACCACGGCGATGATCGCGAGTACGGCGAAGGCGCCGGTCAGGCGTCGTCTCATGGTTGAACTCCTTGCTGTACTCCCTGCAGTGCCTGGGTGATCCGAGCGGTCGAGGTGCCGTTCAGTGACCGGGGGCCGAGCCCGACCAGGCCGAGGATCACCGGGCTGTACGAGGCACTCGCCGAGACCGTGACCGTGTCGGCCGAGACCTGCACCGTGCCGGTCATCCCTGCCGTGCTCAGATACAGCTGGCCTGCCTGGACGGCGCGGGCAGAGTCGACCGCCGGGCCCTCACCGCGCATCGCCCGGGGCGCGTCGGCGGCCTCCGCGGCGGCCCGTGCTGCCTGCCGGGAGACGTCCTGGGCGCGTTCGAGGGTGTGCACCAGTCCGCTCAGGTCGACCGCCACGCCGACGAACATCACCAGGATGGTCGCGGCGATCACGGCGAACACGCTCACCGCGCCTGCGTCGTCGCGGTCGTCGCGCGCAGGGTCCGGCCGGTGCTCGTTCCGTCTCATCCGCGTTCCCGGAAGGTGTCCAGCGGACTGGTGACCGTGGCGACCACCTGCCGACTCCCCGGGACCCCCGGAGCGACCAGGTCACTCAGGTCGACGGTGCAGCTGACGGTCGCCGAGACCGTGGCCGGCGTCCCCACCGCCACCGCGAACCCTGCGGTGTCGAGGTTGACCTGCAGCGCCGTGCAGCGCAGACCCTCGGCGGCGAGCGTGGCAGTGGCGGACACCTGAGCGGTGCCCGTGGCCGCGCTCTGGGTTCGGGCGATGGACGCCGTGCGGGCGGCGTCCGCCGCTGCGGCGTGGACCGCCTGGCGTGCCATGGCCACCCGTCCTCCGTAGATCGTCAAGGTCAGGAACATCAGCAGGGCGGGAGCGAGGATCACCGTCTCGACCGAGGCGGAGCCCCGCTCCCTCGCCCGCTCCCTCGCCCGCTCCCTCTGCCCGGCCCATCGCCACGTCATGGTCAGCTCACCCGTTCCACCGGGGCCGAGGCCTGCTGGCTGATCGCGAAGCCGGGGTAGCCCGGCACCAGGCTCAGGGACGTGCCGGTGACGGTGACCGTGACGGTCTGGGCGGTCCGGTCGGCGCTCACCTGGCTGCCCGCCAGCAGGTCATCGGCGACACGGGCGAGGAACGCGTCGGCGGCGGCCTGGCCATCAGCGGCCGTGCCGTCCTGCACCGCGGCTGCCCGCACTCCCTCGCGTGCGGCCGAGAGGGCCACGCTGCGGGCGTAGTAGTGCAGGCCGGCCTGCACCACGATGAAGATCAGGGCGAGCAGTGCCGGGAACAACACCACCAGTTCGACGGCGGCCGAGCCTCGGTCACGCGGGTGAGCCCAGCCCGGCGCCCGGCGTCCGGAGATCGTGATGGCAGCCGCCGTCAGATCTTGCCTGCGTACTTCGTCACGCCGGCGATCAACGCGGCGATGGCCACCACGGTGACGGTGACCAACCCCGCCGTGATGATCACCTGTTCCACACTGACCGAACCGTCGTCCTGGACCCGCTGATCGGTCAGTCGCTGACGCAGCGTTGACCACACGGCCCTGAAGACCTCGATGTGGAGCATGTGAGACCCCTCTCGGTGACGCCCTGTATCTCGAACTGCCCATCAAAGGTGATGTCCGGGATGATCCTGTGACAGCTTGGCGGAAAACTTCGCCCCATCTCCCCCGGTTTGTCGGTTCTGTGTCATCCATCCGATCCGTGCCCGAGGCCTCTGTCGGCCGCACTCCCGCACGGGTGATGTCCGGGCAGGGTGTCGGGCGCATTTGTCCGATGGCAGGGCTCTGACCTGCGACATAGAGTGTCGTCGCCCTCGCTTCTGAGCGGTTCCGACGATCTCTGGTTACTGTATGCAACCACGGGAGTACTACATGGCAACGCTGTTCAGTCCGTGGCGGACGGCACCCACCGCCGCCGACCTACGCCTGGCCGACATCGTCGATCTCCTCACCGAGACCCCGGTCGCCTTCCGGTTCAGTGCCTATGACGGCAGTCGCACCGGACCCGAGGATGCGGCAATCGGTCTTCACGTCACTTCGCCGCGCGGCGTCGCGTATCTGGCGACCGCGCCCGGGTCGCTGGGTATGGCCCGGGCCTACGTAGCCGGCGACCTCGACGTGCTCGGTGTCCATCCCGGCAACCCTTATGACCTGTTGGTGGCCCTCGGTGAGGGACTGCACTGGCGTCGTCCCGACCCGGTCACCCTCGCCCGGGCGGCTCGGGCGCTCGGCGTGGCCCGCCTGGTGCCGCCCCCGCCGCCGCCGCAGGAGGCGCTGCCGGACTGGCGTCGCGTCCTGTACGGCATGCTGCACTCGCGCACCCGGGACGCCGAGGCGATCCACCACCACTACGACGTGTCCAATGCCTTCTACGAGATGGTGCTGGGCCCGTCGATGACCTACACCTGCGCCTGCTATCCCACCGCCGATGCCACCCTCGAGCAGGCCCAGGCGGCCAAGTACGACCTGGTCGCGCGCAAGCTCGACCTGAAGCCGGGCATGCGGCTGCTCGACGTCGGCTGCGGCTGGGGCGGCATGGTGCGTCACGCCGCGCGCGAGTACGGCGTCTCGGCGCTGGGGGTGACCCTGTCGCGCGAGCAGGCGAGCTGGGCGCAGCAGGCCATCGAGCGAGACGGCCTCGGCGAGCTGGCCGAGGTGCGCTACGCCGACTATCGCGACGTCGCGGAGACCGGCTTCGACGCGGTGAGTTCGATCGGGTTGACCGAGCACATCGGGGTGGCCAACTATCCGGCGTACTTCCGCTTCCTGCGGCAGCGGTTGCGTCCCGGTGGCCGGCTGCTGAACCACTGCATCACCCGGCCGGACAACGATCACGTCCCTCGGGTCAAGCGCGGATTCATCGACCGGTACATCTTTCCCGACGGGGAGCTCACCGGTGCCGGAAAGATCATCACCGAGGCGCAGAACGCCGGGCTGGAAGTGCGCCACGAAGAGAACCTGCGTGAGCACTACGCCATGACCTGCGCGGCATGGTCGGCCAACCTGGTCGCCCACTGGGATGCGTGTGTGGCCGAGGTCGGATTGGCCACCGCGAAGATCTGGGGCATGTACATCGCCGGATCGCGCCTGGGCTTCGAGCGCAATCAGGTCGAACTGCACCAGGTGCTGGCGATCCGCCTCGGCGACCACGGCGAGTCCGGCATGCCCCTCCGCCCCACCTGGCTCTCCTGACCAACCCACCCCCAACCTGCTCATGCTCCGCAGGTGCCCGCTCATGCTCCGCAGCTGACGCTCTCGCATGGCCTGTAAACGTTTCCACCTGGTCACCTGCGGAGCATGAGCGGGTTGGTGGGAGGCGGGCCGGTGGCCCTGGTCGGGTCCGGGGAGTATCTGCCGGTGATGGACGACGTCGAGCAGGCGCTGCTCGCGGCCGGCAGTTCGGCAGTGGGCACCCCGGCCGGCACGCGTCCTCGCTTCGTGCAGTTGGCCACGGCGGCCGCCCCGGAGGGGGCGTCGTCCCTGGCCCGCTGGCACGCCCTGGGCGCGGCGGCCGCCGAGCGCGCGGCCGCCGAGCAGGTCGTCGTTCCCGTGGTCGATCGGGCGAGCGCGGACGACGCGCGCCTGGCCGCGCTGCTGGACGGCGCCGCGTTGATCTACCTTTCCGGCGGCAACCCCGGATTCCTCACCGAGACGCTGGCCGACACCGCGGTGTGGCGGGCGATCGTGGCGGCCTGGCAGGCCGGAGCGGCACTGGCCGGGTGCAGCGCCGGGGCGATGGCCCTCGGCGCGCGGGTGCCGCGGATCCGTGACCTGCACGCCCCACCCATCGCCGGCCTGGGGGTCGTGCCGGGAGTCGAGGTGATCCCCCACTTCGATGCCTTCGAGCGCCGCTTCCCGGGCCTGATCGCCGCCCGCGCCGCCGACCCGGCGCCCGGCGTCCAGTTGCTGGGGATCGACGAGGACACGGCCCTGGTGACCGGCCTCGGTTCGGTTATCGACGTCCCAGCTGGGACGTCCGAGTCGTCCGGGACGCCGTCGTGGACCGTGATGGGACGTCGCTCGGTCTGGTTGCTGGACCCCTCCGACGCCACCGGAGCCTTACGTCAGGAGTTCCCTGTCGGGGCCACCGTGCTCGCGCGGCAGGTCCTGCCGCCCGTCATGCCAGCGCCGTGGTGAGGCGAGATGACCGCCGAGGCACTCCTGGGGACTCCACCGACAGGCGAGTGCATCGTGATGTCGAGTGGCCGCAACGCCTATCGCGCCGCGATTCCTCCCGGTCTGGTCGGCATCGCCTGCCTCTACGGGGCGATCACGGTGGGGGATGCGGTGTTCTTCGCCGGGGCCGTGGCGTTCTTTGCCTTCGGTGCGGGTCGTGCCGCGCTCTGGTACCACTGTCGCGACGACTCCCTCTGGGACGACGGCACGCACCTGCTCTGGTCGCGGGGCAACCGGGTGGTGACCGCCGTGGCGTGGGCCGACCTCCCCCTGGTCTGGGTCGATCGGTTGTCGTGGCCGCCGGAGTGGAGAATTGGCGGACGCCGGCGCCTGCCCGACCCCACCCTGCCCGAGCTCTGGGTGCGCGCGACCACCCCTCCTGTGGGCAATCAGATCGGACTAACGCCGGACTTCCGCTTCGCGACCCTCGTGCTCATCAGGCGTCGAGACCTCGACAGTGCCTGTACTGCTCTGGCTCGTTCGTGCGCGCGTCACGGCGTCGAGTTCGTGTCGGAGAGCAGCGGCCGGTGGCTCGGCACCCGCCGCGATGCGGTCCCGTGGCGTCGACCTGACCGCAGCCCCTGACGCCGGGCGAGGCTTCGTCGAGTTGACCACCGTAGTCGGTGGACAACTCGACGAAGCCCAGCGCGATCAGGGTTCGATCAGCCGGTCAGCCCGCCAAGGAAGCGGCGAAGCACGGGGTCAGCGGCAGCAGCGGGATCAGCACCACCTGCAGCGCGTGATAGGTGTCCGGACGCCCGTCCCACGTCACGGTCGACGGGCTGCCGTCGGGGTTGACCTCCATCTGCCACCCCGGCCGACCGTCCAGGAAGTACCGCTGCGCGTAGTCCCACATCCGCTCGTACCAGTCGGCGAACCGCTGCTCGCCGGTCACCCGGTGCAGTACGGCCGCCGTCGCGATGCCCTCACACGTCACCCAGTGAAAGTGCTGCTCCACCACGGGAGTTCCGTCCCAGTCGGTGGTGTAGCAGATGCCGCCGTTCGCCTGGTCCCAGCCGTCGGCCAGCGCCCGGTCGAACAGGCCGACCGAGGCCTCCCGCAACCAGGCGTGCGTCCCGGCGTCGAACATCCCGTCGGCGATCAGACTCGCCTCCAGGTGCAACAGCAGCCGCGCCCACTCCAGCCCGTGCCCGGGCGTCGCCCCATACGGACGGAACGGGTGCGCCGGCGCATCCCGGTTGTACTCGGGCTGCTCGCTCCAGTCCGCGGCGAAGTGCTCCGGCACCCGCCACTCGTGGCCCCGCGCGCCGGCGTCGATGATCCGTGAGGCGATCCGCAACGCCCGATCGCGCCACAGCCGATCGCCGCTGGCGTCCGAGGCCGCCAGGTAGGCCTCGACGGTGTGCATGTTCGCGTTCGCGCCGCGGTACGGGTCGCAGTCTGTGAACGTTCGATCCCACTCCTCGCGCACCGCGCCCGCCTCCTCGTCCCAGAAGAACCTCTCCTGGACGGCGAGCGCCTCGGCCAGCAGTTCGCGTCCCCCGGCGCGGCCGGCGGCCGTGGCGCTCGCCCCGGCCAGGACGACGAACGCGTGCCCGTAGGCGCCCTTCGGGGCGTTCACGTCTGCCGGCGACTCGGCGTCCGGGTCGGTGAACCAGCCGCCGTTCTCCGCGTCCCGGTACAGCCCGCGCAGTGCCGCCACCCCGTGGTCGATCAGCGCGGCGTCCTGCTCGCGGCCCAGCAGGGCACCCAGGGCGAAGCAGTGCGTCATCCGCGTGGTGATCCACAACGGCCGGCCGTGTTCCGGAGCGAGCCGGCCGTCGCCGTCCAGCCAGCCGAACCCGCCGTCGGCCCGGCGCGAGGCCGTGGCGCCGTCCAACAATCGCGAGGCCTCCGTGAGCAACCACTCACGCGAGGGCCCACCCAGTGTCTCGAGCGGTTGAACCGGCAGGTGGGAGGGCAGCTGGGTCGACACCGGAGGGGCTCCTTTTCACACGATGGGGCGTTGGAGGGACATGTGCACGCTTGCGCCCAACGGGGTGAACGTGTCCTGATGGGGGTGCGGCACCAGTCGCAGCGGGTACGTCCTGCTGCGGGGCGAAGTTCATGAAAACACCGCTGGCGGGCTCTATGTGCAACAACGCGAAGCGCGATACCGTCTGCGCGGGGTGACTGGAGGTTGTCCGTGAGTAACAAGGCGCGCGGGCCAGACGACGTCCCTGAGGGCGCCGCGCCGGTGCCGGACGACCGAACCACGGACCTGACGGACGCCGACCGGCCCGGGCCGGACGTCACATCGGACGTCACCTCGGACCAACCGACCACCTGGCTGTACCCCCTCGATCTCACCTCGGCCATCACCGTCGAACAGTCCGGCAGCTCGTTCATCTGCCGCCCCGAACACATCTTCGCCGCAGCGACCCCGGCCTGGGGGTTGTCGCAGAACGACCTGGCCGCGGCCCGCACGCTGGTGCACGCGCGGGCAGGTTCGACCCGCAGCAGTACGACCACCGCCACCCCGGCCGAGCCTGCTGAGGACGGTATCGCCGAGGCGTTCGTCGACCTACTGCGGCACGAGGTCATTCCCAAGGTCGACGGCTTCCGGGTGGTGCGGTTGGTGCCGCCGCCCGAGGCGCGTGGCGAGCGGCCGATCACCGAGGGCCGAGCCTCGGCCGTCGTGGTCGGCGAGCGGGTCGTGGTCACCTGGGTGCGCCACGTGGTCGATGCCCCCCACGAGGCCCCGACCACGCTGGCCCATCTCGATGCGGTCAACCACTTCGAGGTGCCCGAGACCCACGGCATGTTGCTCTGGACGGCGCCCAGCGGCCGCGAGGTGCCGGTCGCCTGGGCCACCAAGTACCTGCCCCGAGCCCGCGACGGCTGGGACTGGTGCATCGATCTGACCCAACGCGCGCTCGGCGTCGACCCGGACGACATGCCGCGTCCGCCGACGTCCAGCGGCCCCAAGGGCATCGCGGTGGACTCCTGGGTGCACGACTTCCCCGCCCGCCTGGCCCGGACGGCGGCCAAGTTGCACCTCGCCCTGGCCACCCGGTCGACCGTCGTGCCCGAACCCACCGCGTCGGCGTCGGCCGATCTGGTGCGGGCCTGGCACTCCGCGGCCACCGAGCGGCTGGCCGCCGCGACCCAGGTGGCCCGTGACGGCCTGCTCGAAGGGGTGGCCGATGTGCTGCTGCCCCGCCTGGAGGCCCTCACCGCCACCGTGAACCGACTCGCCGAGGTGGCCGATGCCGTCGAGGCCGGGACCGGCCCGCCGGTGACCATTCAGCGGGTGCACGGCGACCTGCACGTGGGCCAGGTGCTGCGCTGGCCGGGCGGACTGGTCGTGGTCGACTTCCACCCCAACCCGGTGGTCGAGTTGGCCGGCCTGTCGGTCAGCCAGGCGATGGCCCCGGCCGCCCGCGACATCGCGCGGCTGTTGCGCAGCCTCGACCACGTCGCCCGGGTCGTCGACAAGGGCACCGGCTTCGCGATGACCCCCGCCGTGGACGCCTGGAGCGAGAGCGCCCGGACGATGCTGCTGGACACCTACCGCCTCGAACTGGAGTCGGCGGGTCACCCCGAGTTGCTGGACGAGCGGCTCATCGCGCCCTTCGAGGCCGAGCAGCTCTGCCACGAGATCGTCTATGCCGGCCAGTACCTGCCGAGCTGGGTCTACGCCCCGCTGGGTGGGCTGTGGCAGTCGTTCGAGGTCACCCCCCAGGCCCCGGACGACGCCCCGTCGACGAGCGCCCGCCGAGGCCGTCGCGCCAAGTCGTGATCACTGTTCGATCGCGGTTTCCCACCGCTCGACCGGGGTGGACGGTGATCCAGCGGTGATCATGAGGCCGGATGGGACCTCGGGCTGTCTCCAGCACCTCCCAGTTGGGGCCACACTCGTGGCATGAGCACTCCCGATGCACCGGGATTGACCTGCCCCACCTGCCACCAGGGACACCTCGTCACCGGCTCCGATCCGGTCGCGACCTGCCCCACCTGTGGTCACCGAGCCGCAGCGGCGCTGGTCGCCGAGGCGATGTGGTTGCGCGGCGAGCAGCAGCGGCTGGTCAACCGGCTCACCTGGGTCGAACAGCAGATCGCGGCGGGGCAGACGAGCGTGCCACCGGGTACGGCAGCACCCGGGACGGCGCCGGCCCCCAGTGGCGCGCCCCTGCCGACCCGCGCCCCCGTGACCGCGCAGGGTCTGTTGCTCGGCGGCGGCGCCCTGTTGCTGGTGGTCGCGGCCATCGTGTTCACGGCCGTCGCCTGGAACAAGATCGGTCCCGCCGGTCAGGTGGTGACCATGCTGGGGGTGATCGGCCTGCTGAGCGGCGTCTCGCACCTGATGCGCCGCCGGTACCGCTCGACCGCCGAGGCCCTCGCGGTCGCCGCTGCCGCGGTCGCCGCCGTCGCGCTGCTCGCCGCTCCCGGCCTGGGGCTGGGGGCCGAGTGGATGCGCACCCGGGATGCCGCGTGGGCCACGGTGGCTCTCCTGGTGGTGGCGGCGTTCTCGGTCGTGATGGCCCGCCTCGGCGGACTGACCGCCTGGCGGATCGCCGCGGTCGTGGCGATGGGTGCCTCGGCCGTGGCGGCCACCTTCGCCATCGACGAGCCGGACGGCGGCCCGCAGCCGCTGGCGGTCGCGGTCCTGGCGGCAGTCTCGGCCGGCGTCCTGCTCGCCTCGAGCCGCCGACCCGACCTGCCTCGTGAGGCCGTCTACCTCGGCGGCGGACTGGCCGTCATCAGCGTGCTGTTCGGGATCGGTGACCTCGAGCGCGGGCTGAGCTGGGCGCTGACCTGGGCCGTCATCGGCGGTGCCGCCACGCTGGTGGCCCGCACACCGGCACCTTCGGGCCTGCCTCGGCCGCTGAAGGCGATCTGGGTCTGGCCGGCGGCCATGGCTGCCGGGATCGCCGTGGGCCAGGTGGCCGCTCGGCTGGCGGCGCACTCGAACCTGACACCCGACGTGGCCCTGGTCCTGCTGGGCGTCCTGGGCTGCGCGATCTTCGGCACCGGTCAACTGGTCGTCCGTCGGTGCCGTCCCTGGTCGATCGTCGCGGGGTCCGGCGCGATCACCTGCTGGCTGCTCGCGCTGCCCGCGGCCGAGTCGCTGATGTGGTCCTCCCGGAACGCGGCGAACCCGGGGAACGCGGAGCCGGTGTCGAGCCTGCATGCCGGCGCGGGCAGTCTGTTCTTCGCCCTGATCGCGATCACGCTCGTGCTGGTGGCCCTGCTCGTTCCCGTGGCTGCGGTGCGCGAGGCGCTGCTGCTGCCCTGGGCCGGGGCGATCCTGGGAATCGTCGCGCTGTGGATCCTCTGGGTCGACCGCGATGTCGACCTCCTCGAGAACTGGACCCTGCCCGCCGCGGGGTTGTTGCTGCTCGCCGGGCTGGTGAGTGCTCGCGGCGTCCGGCGCCTGCCCCTGGGTGAACTGGTGCGCACCACGCCCTCGCTGTGGCTGGTCGGCCCCGCCCTGGCGATGGCACTGCTGCCCTCGGCGGTGGCGACCTGGCCCGATGTGATCGACCGCCATCACCTGCTGCGCACCCTGGTGGTGTTGGTGGTGGCCGCGGTGATCGCCGTCGCCGGCGGTCTGGGCAAGGTGCTGGCCCCGCTGTTCGTCGGGCTGGCCGGACTGCTGCTCGTGGCCCTGGGGCAGGTGTGGCAACTGGCCGACATGGTGCCGCGCTGGGTGACGCTGACCCTGGTGGCGCTGGTCCTGCTCGCGGCGGGCTTCTCCCTGGAGGAGCTCACCCGTCGCGGGCGCCAGGTGCGTCGGGCCGTGCACGAGTTCCGCTGACGGGGACCCGAATTGATCTCGGGTACCTCCAGGGGTGGCGCGATCGGCTGATCGTGCTAATCTCGTCCCGGTTGCAGCTGCAGTTCCCGTACGTTCTCGAACGCCCGCGGAGTTGTCTCCGACGGGCGTTTTCCCGTTGGGGGAGGCCTCAACTGGCACCGGTCACCTGACCGGGCCGCATCACCCCCAGACAGCAGTCGCATGAGGAGAACACAGCATGACCCAGGGAACCGTGAAGTGGTTCAACGGTGAGAAGGGCTTCGGCTTCATCACCCCCGACGGCGGCTCGGCCGACGTCTTCGTCCACTTCTCCTCCATTCAGACCGAGGGCTACCGCTCGCTCGAGGAGAACCAGCGCGTCGAGTTCGAGGTGACCCAGGGCCAGAAGGGTCCGCAGGCGGCCAACGTTCGGCCGATCTGACCCTCTGATCCAGAGGTAGTCCCGCTTCATCAGCAGTGGCCGTCACGCTCCGGCGTGACGGCCACTGCTGCCGTTTGGAGTGTTGTGCGTGCGGTCTGCGCTCAGCCGCGCAGCGACCGCAGCGGCCGCAGCACGGTGGCCACCAGCTCGCCCAGGGTCGGCAGGTGATAGCCGCCCTCCTGCACCAGCACCATCGGGACGGCGCGTGCCACCTCGGCGAGCAGCTCACCGAGGGCGCCGAACCCGGTGGCGCTGACCTGCAACGGGCTCTCCGGATCGTCCGCGGCAGCGTCCACCCCGAGTGAGACCACGACCGCCTGCGCCCCGAAACCGCCTGGCCCGCAAGCCGAGGCCTGTGCGATCAGGTCGCGGACGGCGTCCAGGAAGGTCTGATCCCCACTGCCCGGCGGTAACGGCCGGTTGTGGTTCGTGCCCTGCCCCGCACCGCTGCCGGTCTCGTCGGCGAAGCCCACGTAGTGCGGGAACCAACCTGCCCCGGGGTCGACGTGCACCGAGCCGTACCAGACATCGCCGCGGTCGTAGAAGATCTGCTGCGTGCCGTTACCGTGGTGGGCGTCCACATCGAGCACGGCGACGCGCTCGAATCCCCTGGCCCGCAACGCCTCCGCGGCCACCGCAGCGTTGTTGAGGTAACACGATCCCCCGTAGGCGGACGCCAGCAGAACAGGCCGGTCAGTCCGTGCGGCGCCACCGGACGGCGTCCGTCGTGGTGCCCCGAGCCGTCGAGCAACCCGGGAATGGGGAACACGTACGGAACCACCCGGTCGGCCTGGGCCCAGTCCGGGTACCCGGCGTCCTGCCAAGTGGTCGCCGCCGTGCGCAGGAAGTCGAGCAACTCCGGCGTGTGCACCCGGGTCAGCAGGGCGTCGAGCCCGACGAACGATCCCGGCTGGTCGAGGCTGAATCCGTTGTCCACCAGAGCCTCACGCATGGCGGACACCCGGTGGGGCACCTCGGCGGCAGGCGTGCGTCGTCCGAGCCAGATCTCGGCCCGGGGGTCGTGGTCGGCGGTGGCCGGGTCGGTGAGAATCAGCATGGTCACGTCTCGGTGGAGTGCGCCAGCACGGCCGGGTCGCGGCCGATCTGTACCGCGGTCAGCACCAGCGCGGCGACGGCGTCCAGCAGCATCTGGATCCCTGGCTCGGCCAGGCAGTGCGCCACGAACTCGGCCTGGTGGTTCGAGATCGGCCAGGAGTGCACCGACATCTCGGCGTGTAATCCGGGCAGCCGCTGGCTGACGTTGCCGAAGTCGGTCGACCCGCTGATCCGCTGGGCCTCGGGCTCGACGGCCCGCCGCCCCAACGCCTGGCAGGCCGCGGTGAAGGCGGTCACCAGACCCGGGTGAGGCCGCAGCGGTTCGTACGCATGGCCGTGCTGGGTGATGGTCACCGTGGTGCCGGTCGCGGTGGCGGCCCCCTCGAGTGCGGCGCGCACCCGCTGCATCAGGTCGTCCAGGTCGTCGACCGAGGCCGCCCGCAGGTAGTACATCGCCTCGGTGTGGTCGGGCACGATGTTCGGCGCCGCCCCACCGTGGGTGATGATGCCGTGCACCTGCTGGTGGTTGCGCAGGTGCTGGCGCAGCAGGCCGATCGCGACGTACCCGGCGATGAGGCCGTCGAGGGCATTGCGACCCAGGTGTGGCTCGCTGCTGGCGTGCGCGGTGCGCCCGTGCACGCTCACCTGCCACTCGACGATGGCCAGGGCCTGCGGCCCGTAGTCGTCGTACGGGCTGGGGTGCACCATCAGCGCGGCGTCCGCATCGTCGAAGGCGCCGGCGGCGAGCAGGTCGATCTTGCCGCCGCCGGTCTCCTCGGCGGGGGTGCCGAGCACGGTGACCCGCACCCCCAGGTCGTCGGCGAGTTCGGCCAGCACCAGGCCGGCGCCCAGTGCCGTGGCAGCGATCAGGTGATGCCCGCAGGCCTGGCCGACCTCGGGCAGCGCGTCGTACTCGGCGCAGAACACCAGGTGCGGCAGCCGGCGTCCGTCTGGCCCGGTGCGCGGCCCCGCCGTCGCGGTGAACGCGGTCGCCAGGCCGTACGCCGGGTGGGTCACCTCGAGCCCGTGCCGGGCGGCGACCTCGGCGCAGCGCCGCGACGAGGCGAACTCCTCGTAGGCGAGCTCGGGCTCGGCGGCCAGCCGTCGGGCGAGGTCGACCAGCTCGCCGCGATGCCGGTCGACCGCCGCGCGAACCCGACTCACCCAGACGGGCGAGAGCACGTCGTCCGACATCACGCCTCGGTCGACGGTGCCAGCGGGGCCGTCGCAGCGTGGCAGGCGGCGACGTGCCCCTCGGCGTCCGACGCACTGATCACCGCGGGCGAGGTCTGCTCGCACCGGGAGCGCAACGCGGCGCCGTCCGGGGCGTCGGCCGCCGAGGCGTACAGCGGGCAGCGCGGCCGGAACCGGCACCCGCTCGGCATCCGCGCGGCGTCCGGCGGCTCGCCCACCAGCACCTGGGGTGCGGTCTGCGAGACCTCGGGGACGACGGACAGCAGCGCGCGCGTGTACGGGTGGCGCGGATCGCCGAGCACCTCCTCGACGGTGCCGATCTCGACGATCCGGCCCAGGTACATCACCGCGATCCGGTCGGCGATGTTCCAGGCCAGGCCGAGGTCGTGGGTCACCACGAGGACGGTCAGTCCCTGCTGCTCGCGCAATTGCAGCAGCAGCGCCAGGATCTCGCCGCGCACCGAGGCATCCAGCGCCGACACCGGTTCGTCGGCGACCAGCACCTGCGGGTTCAGGGCCAGTGCCCCCGCGATGACCACCCGCTGGCGCTGACCACCGGACAGCTCGTGTGGATAGCGCAGCAAGAAGCGTTCCGGTGGCCGCAGTCCCGCGGTCGACAGTGCCGTCGAGACCAGCTCGACCTCGTGGCCCGGCACGTCGTGGATGCGCAGGCCCTCGGCCACCGCCTCGAACACCGAGTGCCGTGGGTTCAGCGCCCCGGTGGGGTCCTGCAACACCAGCTGGACGGCGCGCCGGTAGGCCTTGACCGCGCGGCGTCCGGTGGGCACCGGGGCGCCGTCGTGGCTGACCGTGCCGGCCGTGGGATGCTCCAGCGCCAGCAGGCAGCGGGCCAGAGTGGTCTTGCCGCACCCGGATTCGCCGACCAGCGCGAGGATCTCGCCACGACGCAGGTCGAGATCGACGCCGTCCACGGCGCGCACCACGTCGTGGCCGCGGCGGAAGTGCACCTGCAGGTCACGCGCGCTCAGGGCCGGACGGCCGGTGGCCTCGTCACCCGGACCGGTCATGACGACACCTCCTCGATCACGCCGGAGGCTTTGCGCGGCAACGGGTTCAGGCAGGCCAAGCCGTCGGCGTCGAGCCGCACGTCGGTGGTGGCACAGGCGTCGACGACCCGCGAGCAGCGCGGCGCGAAGGCACAGCCGGTCAGCTCGGCTGCCAGATCGGGCGGGTCGCCGGGCACGCCGCGGGGGGCGAACCGGGACGCGGCGTCGCCGATGGTGGGGAAGGCCGCCGACAGCCCCTCGGCGTAGGGGTGGCGCGGCCGGTCGAACACCGTGCGGGCCGGGCCGTGCTCGACCACCCGCCCGGCGTACATCACCTCGACCCGATCGCACTCGGTGCCCAGCACCGACAGGTCGTGGCTGATCACGATCAGGCCCAGCCCGCGCTCGCGCACCAGGGAGCGCAGCAGGTCGAGGATCTGCGCCTGCACCATGACGTCGAGGGCGGTGGTCGGCTCGTCGGCGATGAGCAGCGCCGGATCGCAGGCCAGCGCCATCGCGATCATCACCCGCTGGCGTTGCCCACCGGACAGCTGATGTGGGTAGGCCGAGGCTCGCGAGGCGGGGATGCCCACGCTGTCGAGCAGCTCACCGACCCGCGCGTCCGCCGCCTCGCGACTCACCCGGCGGTGCAGCATGATCGGCTCGGCGATCTGGCGGCCCACCCGCTGCACCGGGTTGAGCGCGTGCAGGGCACCCTGGAACACCATGGACGCCGTCGCCCACCGGGTCCGCCGCAATGCGCCCCAGGTCATGTCGAGCACGTTCGCGCCGTCCAGCAGCACCCGCCCGGTGACCTCGGTGCCGGCGGGCAACAGCCGCAGCACCGCCTGGGCGACGGTCGATTTGCCGCAGCCCGACTCGCCGGCCAGGCCCACCACCTCGCCGGCGGCGACCTGCAGGTCGACCCCCGGACGGCGTGCACCGGGCCACCGCGGGTGGCGTAACGGACGTTCAGATCCTCGAGCTGCAGCAGGGTCACGACCGGCCTCCGCTCCGGGGGTCGAGCACGGCCTCGGCCGCGCGGCCGATCAGCATGAACGCCAGCACCACCGCGACCACGCACAGGCCGGGTGGCAGCACGTACCACCAACTGCCCGAGGTGATCGCGCCCGAGGCCTGGGCGCCGTCCAGCATGGTTCCCCACGACGGGCGGTTCGGGTCACCCAGGCCGAGGAACGACAGCGTGGTCTCGGACAGGATCGCGATCGCCACCACCAGCGTGGTCTTGGCCATCACCAGCGGCATCACGTTGGGCAGCACGTGGCGGGTCATCTGATGCCAGTCACCGCCGCCCAGCACCCGGGCCCGCTCGAGGTAGGGACGTCCCTCGACGGCCAGCGTCTGAGCGCGCACCAGCCGGGCGGTACCGGGCCAGGAGGTCACCCCGATCACCACGATGATGTTGAGCAGCGATCCCCCGAGCACCGTCGCCAGCACGATCGCCAGCGGCAGGAACGGGATCACCAGGAACCAGTCGGTGAGCCGGTTGAACACCTCGCCCAGCCAGCCGCGGTAGTGCCCGGCCGCGATGCCGATCACCGCGCCGAGTACGACCGAGATGGCCGTGGCGGCCAGTCCGACGAGCAGCGAGACCCGACTACCCCAGATCAGCAGGGTGAGCACCGAGCGCCCGGTCTCGTCGGTGCCCAGCGGGAACTGCCCGTCGGGTGCGGCCAAGGCCTTGCCGGTGGCCTTGGTGACCGCGAGGCCGTCGGCGTCGGCCAGCAGCGGGGCCGCCAGCGCGATGAGCACGAAGACGATCAGGATCGCCAGGCCGGCCAGCCCACCGCGATGGGTGCGGTAGCCGTCCCAGAACTGGCGCATGGCCCGGAGCCGGCGTTGGCGCCGCAGGGCGCGAGCCGACAGGGTCGAGAGGGCCGACGAGGTGGTCACGACAGCCTCACCCTCGGGTCGAGCAGGCCGTACAACAGATCGGCCACCAGGTTCGCCAGCACCACCGAGACCGAAAAGATCAGGAACAACCCCTCCAGCAGCGGCACGTCCGGCCCGGTCAGTGCCTCGTAGGTGAGTTGGCCCAATCCGGGCCAGGAGAACACCGTCTCGATGGTGATCGCCCCCGAGATCACGTAGCCCAGGTTCATGAAGATCAGCGTGATGGTGGGCAACAGCGCATTCGGGACGGCGTGCCGGCGGCGTACCAGCGCATCGCGCAATCCCTTGGCACGCGCGGTGTTCAGGTAGTCGGCACCCATCTCGTCGAGCAGCGAGGAGCGCATCACGGTGACGTACTCGGCCAGGTAGGCCAGGGTCAGCGCCAGGCAGGGCAGCACCAGGTGGGCGATCAGGTCGTCCAGCTGGGCCCAGGTGCCGGCGCTGTCGGTGACCGAGCTCATCTGCCCGCTGGGGAACAGCCCGGGCAGGCCGCCCACCCCGGAGGAGAAGACGATCAGCAGCAGCATGCCGAGCCAGAATTCGGGCATCGCGTACAACGCCACGCTGGCGGTGGTGGCGAGCTTGTCGAAGGTGTGCCCGCGCCGCCAGGCGCTGCGGATGCCGATCCAGATGCCGAACACCGAGGCGAGCACCGTGGCGGTGCCGACCAGCAGCAGGGTGGGCCAGACCCGGTCACCGATCACCTCGAACACCGGCTGACGGAACTTCAGCGACAACACGTCGGGGTTGAACGGGTTGCGGACGTAGGCCCAGAACTGCTCCCACTTCGACCCGTCCAGGTGCATGCTGCGCCGCAGCGCCGCCAGCTGCTCCGGGTCGACCTGACGGCCGCGGGTGTAGCTGCGCAACGCGTCGCCCGGCAGCATGCGGAACAGGAAGAAGTTGAACACCAGCACGAAGATCAGGGTGAGGATCGTGGTGCCGACCTGACGCACCGCCCACGGCACGCGAACGGTGCCGATCCGGGTGCTCACTCGCGCACGTCCTCGAGCAGCCGGTTGCGCCGTCCCAGCCCGTAGCCACCACCGAACCCGGCGAGCACCCCCAGGACGCCGAGCACGACCCAGGTGGGCGACACCCCGCCCGAGCCGGTCGCGGTGGCGGCCGGCGCCTGGCTCGCGGCGGCAGCCTTCGCCGCCGCGGCATCGGCGACCGTCATCACGGCACGGTAGGAGTGGGTGCCCTGCTGGAAGAGCAGGACGCCGTCCGGGTCGGGCTGGTGCACGAAGCCGGTGAACTTGTCGCTGCGGTAGGCCTGCAGATCGTCGTAGTAGTAGGTCACCAGGTAGCCCATGTCGTCGTAGAGCATCTTCTGCATCTGCTTGACCGTCGCGGCGCGCTCGGCCGGGTCGACCTGGGTCTTCTGCTGCGCGTACAGGGCGTCGTAGGCGGGGTTGCAGTAGAAGCTGTCCGACAACCCGGCGAGGATCTTGCCGTCCTCCTTGTAGGAGCGCTGTTCACAGGTGAAGGTCGACAGCTGGTAGTCCGGGTCGGGCTCGACCCCCCAGCCCCACTCGAACAGATCGAACTCGCCGGTGGCGACGGCCTCGGTGAGCTGGTCCTCCGAGATCGTCTTCACGGTGATCTTCAGGCCGATCTGGTTCAGCCACTCGGCGACGAATTGGGCGGTGGTCTTGGACCCCTGCGACTCGCTGCGCGCGAACAGGCGCAGCGCCAGCGGTTTGGTGCCGTCCGGCATGGTGCGGATGCCGTCGGCGCCCTTGCGGTAGCCCGCGTCGTCCAGAAGTTGGTTGGCCTTGGCCAGATCGAAGGCGTACCGGTCGGCGCCCGGGTCGTAGTGCAACGAGGTGTACATCGGCGGGATCACCCCACCGCCCGGGCGGCCATGGCCGCCGATCGCCCGCTTGACCAGGGCGTCGAGGTCGACCGCGTGCGCGATGGCCTGGCGGACCCGCTTGTCCTTCAGTGCCGGGTGCCCGTCACCGATCGGCGTCCCGTCGGCCAGCGCCGCGCCCTGGTTGAACGCGATCTCGTC